>CANJWZ010000041.1 GCA_947478725.1 Comamonadaceae bacterium | reverse complement strand
TGCAGCAGCAGGGGAGTGGGCGCGGGGTTTGGTATGGGTTGGGGTGAAGTTGGTTTGAGGCTGAATTGCAAATATCAAAAGAGCTGTGGGCAACCCGCCATATCAGTCGAATAGGGAAAAGTCGTTATCAACTCTAAAGTTGGCTAATTTGAAGCTCAAATCGAGTGCTGCTTATCGAAGACGGTGCGGTTGTAGTCAGCCTCGGTGTGAATGATGCGCAGGCAAGGCTTGATTTTTCCAATTTCAGAATCAAGCATTTACAAGTCTTCAAACCTTTATGCAGGCAAGGCAGAGGCGACCACAGGCCGTTTCGCCTTCTTGATCTTCGGGTCACCCTTTTTCTTGGCTTGCCAAAGGCCATACTGCCCCTGCATACGAAGCCAGATTTCAGGGCCATTGCCAACCCACTGACCAACACGCAACGCCATCTCAGCCGTGATGGCAGAGCGCCCGTTGATCACGCGCGACAACGTGACGCGCGATACGCCCAGTTGCTTTGCCGCTTCGTTCAAGCTCAGTTGAAGTTCAGGCAACACATCATCGCGAATGATGAGGCCCGGATGAGTTGGGTTGTGCACCGTCATCATCAACTTTCAAATAATCTAGTGGCAATCCTGGTAGTTCACCAGCACGACGTCTTGGCCAACAAACATAAAAGTCAACCGCCAGTTACCGTTGACCCAGACTGACCAATGACCATTCAAGCCACCAGACAAAGCATGAAGCCGCCAGCCCGGGATGTCCATCTGTTCCGGCATTGCGGCTTGGTTCAAGGCGGCCAGTTGGCGACTGAGCTTCTCAGCCTGATGAGGTTGCATGCCCGCCTTGCTGCCCTTCTCAAAAAACGCCTGTAACCCCTTGTGGCGAAATGATTTGATCACGGTTCAGTGCATCACTTGGCGATACAAATGGCAACTTTCAAGACCAGATTCAGGTTGACGGATTTGGCATCAAGGCCGCAATGACGATCTTGCGGTTGGGCCTGTGAAGAATGGGCGCAGTCTATTTAATTCAGCTCACTTCTTCCGCGACAGGCTCTACCACCCCAAGCCGGTCCAACGCCCCAGCCAAATTGGCCACCGTCTTGTCGACGTGATGCCACTTGTCCAAGCCAAAGATCCCAATGCAGAAGGTCATGAAGTCGGCGCCTTCGTCGCATTGCAAAGGCATCGTGGCCGCCGTATGAGCGCGCTTACCGAGGCACAAAAAGCGCCGGGCAAATACCAAAAAACTCACCCAGTTTGCCCGCCACGGCAGCACTGATCTTGCGCTTCCCCGCCAGAATCGCAGACAGGTTGCTTTGAGGATTGATGAGGCAGGGGTGAGTGGGGTTAAGCATCGTCAATTTTTAATTTGCAAAATCCAATCTTCATCTTGTTCATCAATCGATAAGAAGTAACCACGCAAACTACACCTTCACCCGCCCCACCATAAACGGAATCACAATTTTCTCAATCGTCAACAGGAGCCGCAACTCCCCGCTAAAAAACCGCTTGGCCGCTGCCGGATAAACCAAGTTTTGCGCCTCAATCTCCCTGCGCACTGCTGCAAACGCTTGCGGCAACGCGTTTGTCATTCGGTCAAGTTCACGTTCGCTGATTCGTCGATCCAGCCCCAGTGCCTCGCCTGCCAGCAACACGGCTTCGCGGGTGACTTGGCTGAACTTCGTGGCACCTGGCAAGGAGATCATCATGTCTACTGCGGGCCAGGTGGCTCTCTCGTCTGCGAAGGCGATGGTGCGGTACACGGCTGTAGACAGCATGTCGTAGGGGGGCGACACCTCGATGCCCTCGTGGCTGACCATGAAAGAAATGTTTTTCAAATGGTTGTCGTCATTGCCCGTCAGCACATTGAAGATTAACCAGCGATACAAGCGCTGCCTGGCGGTGGCGCGGATGCGGCACTGGGCGATGCAGGCCGCCATGGTTTGCAGGCTGGCTGATGTGTTTTTGAAGTTGCGTGACTTGCCCAAAAGCTGGCAGGCATCGATCAGGTGGCGCCGTTGTGTTTTCCCCTGCTCGTCCTGATACCTGTCAAAACGCTCGATGATGTACACCGGCTCGGGCACATACAAACGGTGGACGGCTGGCGCACCCACCCCCAGCTGTGCAGCTAACCGCAGCATGGCGTATTCATTGATGACGGATGCTGGATAGTCGTCGCTCAAGTGGTCGGGCTTGAGGATGTGGGTTGACGGCTCGCTGCCCACGGGCTCATACAGCTTGCCGTCACGCAAAACAACCAGCAGCTTGTGCTGCGCGCCTGCCACAGACATTTGCTTGGGTGCGCCGCTGCTGAGCGACTGGCGCGGCAGGTTGCGAATACGCTGGCTGAGTGCATCATCAGTTAGCGGCTTAAGTTGCCCAGGTGGCGTGGCATCACCATCCGGTGGTAACAACACCAGCGACCCGGCAGATTCAGCCCCCAGGTATTGCAGCAAGGCAAAGGCATCGTCACCCTTGATGCCTGCGTCTTTGATCAGCGCTTCGCGCAGGGTTTCTTCAGGCAAGAGGTTGTCAAAGTACCACTGCGCGGGCCGCTCGGTTGCGCCGTCTTGGTGCAGCAGGGTTTTGCGGCTCAGGCCGGGGGCTAGGTCAAAACTGTCAGGGGCGTTGACCCAGGCGGGGTCGTATTCAAAGCGCCACAGGTCATTGCCTTCACTAAGAGTGCCAACGCGCTGGTCGTTAATGCAGACGTTGAGTGTGCGCATGGTTTTCAACGCGCTTATGAAGATTTTTTCTTCAACTGTTTGCCCTGCAACAACGCAAGCTCGGGCGCGGATTGCTCGGGAATATCAACCGACAGCTTGAGCCCCATCTCACCCAACACTTTGAAGACCAAGCCCATGCGCACCGTTTCTTTTCCGAGCTCAACATCAGAAGCAAACTGCTTGCTGACGCCCGCCGTTGCGGCCATGTCGTCCAGGCGGAGTTTGCTGGTGCGACGCACGGCGCGGAGCGCCAGGCCAAGATCGGCTACAGAGTTGATAGGTAGTTGCATAAAAATCCTGTGATTGCAGGATTTTAATGAGAACCCGGTGACTCTGTCAATAAATCCTTCGATCACAGGATTTATTTGGCATGGCAGCCACGAACGGCAAAATATCCTGCGTTTGCAGGATATTCAATTCAGCTCACTTCTTCAACGACAGGCTCCACCACCCCAAGCCGGTCAAGCGCGCCAGCCAAATTAGCCACGGTTTTGTCGACGTGATGCCACTTGTCCAAGCCAAACAGGCCAATGCGGAAGGTCATGAAGTCGGCGCCTTCGTCGCATTGCAGGGGCACGCCAGCGGCGGTTTGCAGGCCTTCGGCCATGAACTTTTTGCTGGACTGAATCTCTGGGTCGGTGGTGTAGCTGACGACCACGCCTGGGGCTTTGAAGCCTTCGGCGGCGACGCTTTTCAGGCCGCGGCCTTCAAACAGGGTGCGTACTTTTTTACCCAACAGTTCTTGCTCGGCTTTGACTTTGGCAAAGCCGTAGGCCTGGGTTTCCTTCATGACTGCGGCCAGGCGCGTCAGTGCGTCGGTAGGCAGGGTGGCGTGGTAGGCGTGGCCGCCTTTTTCGTAGGTTTCCATGATTTGCAGCCACTTTTTCAGGTCGGTTGCAAAGCTGGAACTGGTGGTGGCGTCAATCGCCGTGCGGGCGCGTTCGCTCAGCATCACCATGGCGCAGCAGGGTGAGCTGCTCCAGCCTTTTTGCGGGGCCGATATCAGGATGTCAACGCCGGTGGCCTGCATGTCTACCCACATCGCGCCTGAGGCGATGCAGTCGAGCACGAACAAGCCGCCAACGGCGTGTACCGCGTCACTGACGGCGCGCAGGTAGCCGTCCGGCAGGATCATGCCGGCGGATGTTTCTACGTGGGGGGCAAACACCAGGGCGGGCTTTTCTTTGGCGATCGCGGCTTGCACTTCAGCAATTGGCGCAGGCGACCAGGGGGCTTGCGCGGTTTTAACGCTTTGCCGGGCCTTGAGCACGGTGTGCGACGCAGGGATGCTGCCCATGTCAAAAATTTGCGTCCAACGGTAGCTGAACCAGCCGTTGCGAATCACCATCACATGCTTGCCAGCCGCAAACTGACGGGCCACGGCTTCCATGCCGTAGGTACCGCTACCGGGCACCAGCACGGCGGAATGGGCGCGGTACACCTCTTTGAGCATGCTGGAGATGTCCGTCATGACATGCCCGAAGCTTTTCGACATGTGGTTGAGCGACCGGTCGGTGTAGACGACCGAGAATTCGAGCAGGCCGTCTGGGTCAACGTTGGGGAGGAGTCCGGGCATGGTGTTGTCTCTCGTTAGGTGCAAATGAGGGTCTGATAGGTTATCACGGGCGGGCGTTTTGTGGGTGACCGGGTTGCTGGCCGCTTAATTATATTTAGTTACTATATTTTTAGGAGCTTCTGACCCATGTATTTATTGGGCTACAGCCACTTTTGTCCTAAAAATGACAAAACCCAGCCTCAAACACCCTTCAAACTTCCTTACAAACCAGTTTTGCTCAAAATACCGGCATGAAGCCAACGACCCCCGTCTGGCTAGACGCCGCCCGCAGCCGCAGGGCCCTTTTGGTGCTGGAGACACCACACCCGCCCAGCTTTTACATCCCTTGGGCCGATGTGAACCGCGCCCTGCTGCAGCCCAGCCGAGGCAGCTCGTTTGGCGAACGGAAGGGCCAGGCCAAAGACCATCAGCCCAACAACTGGGGCAAGGCGCTCATGGCGGTAAACACCAGCGCGGCACCTGCCTTGCGCAATGCATCGGGCGAATCGTGTCCCGCTTCAGGCGGGCTGTAGCCAAACACGGTGGCGCCCGCAGCCACCCCCGCCATCACGCCGGTCACGCTGTCTTCGACCACCACGCAGCGCTTGGGGTCCACGCCAAGTGCTGCAGCGGCCGCCAGATAGACATCCGGAAAAGGCTTGGAACGCGGTGTCTCATGACCGCTGAAGATATGGCCTTTGAAATAAGGCATCAAGCCGCACTTGTCCATCTGCAGTTCCACCTTGAAGCGGTCAGCCCCCGACGCGCAGGCGATGCGGCCATCAAACAGCGCATGGATGCTGGCCGCCGCCTCCACCGCACCGCGAATCGCCGTGACATTGGCCAGCAAGCCCGCATTGCGCCGCTCCCGAAAGCGCTGCATCCAGTCATCGGTCAGCGGCTGGCCGGTGTTGGCTTCAATCAGGGCGCGCTCGTCCTTGACGGCTTTGCCAATAAAAAGGCGCATGCATTCAGCCGGTGTGAGTACCCAGCCAGACTCGGCCAGCATGTCGCGCAGCACGCCGTTGGTGATCGGCTCACTGTCGACCAGAACACCATCGCAGTCGAACAAGACGGCGTCAAATTTCAGTGAGGTCATGTTAAATGCTATTTATTCAGGAGCTGTTTACCTATGTTTTTAGAGGCCTGACAGCCTAAAACACACCCAAAAAGCTCAAAAAGAGCGTTTTTTCCGCGAACCGCCGTCCAGATAGTACCAACGCCCTGCGTCGCGCACAAAGCGGCTCAGCTCGTGGATGCGCGCACCACGGCCGGAGATGCGGTAGCGGGCGACAAACTCCACCTCGGCGTGGTCTGCGTCCGTCACGGTGTGGCGGCGCACTTCCAGACCCAGCCATTTGGCCTGGTCGTCTGTCGATACTGAGGCAGGTCGAGTGCTGGCGTGCCAGGTGGCTAGAACGTAGTCACTGCGCTTCATGACAAAAGCGCTATAGCGCGAACGCATCAGGCTTTCTGCATCAGGGGCCGGGGTGTTTTCAAAGTCGTTGAGGTAGCGGACGCAGCAGGCGGCTAGCGTGAGAAGTTTGCCGGCTGAATTTGTACGCCCACAGTGGCAGGTTTGTTCAATCAGGGGTAGGTTTTTCAAATTAACACCATCGTTAACCGACTTTTACTGGTTGATTTTCAGCCATTTGTAGGTCGATTTAAACCCATCCAGCAAACCCTACTAGGCTGCCAAAAACGGCAGCAAGTGTGCCAAGAGCGCATCGGGTTGCTCTTCAGCCATCCAGTGGCCGCAGTTGTCTATCACGCCGCCACGTACATCGGTGCCCAGGCGCTGCAATGAGTCGAGCACTTCCGTGCCGCGCCCCCACCCCATGTTGCCACCCAACGCCAGCACGGGCATGGCTAGCTTGAAAGTCTGGGCAATGGCCTGGTTCTCAAGAATGTCACGGGGTAAATTGCGGTAGTAGGCAAAGCCGGCACGCAACGCGCCCGGCTGGCTGTAAACGCGCAAATATTCGGCGATGGCCTGGTCTGGCAAGACTTGGCTGTGATGACCCCAGTTGCGGTAAAACCAGGTGAAATAAATCTGCTCGCGGCCAGCGATCAGCGCCTCCGGCAAATCTGCAGTCTGGTGAAAGGCATGGTGCCAGCGTCTGCCGCCTTGACTGAAATTGGTGCCGCCGTCGCCAGGGATGGTCACATCCAGTACGGCGAGCTTGCGCACGGCCTGGGGATGCGCCGCCGCCATGGCGTAGGCTGTGGGTCCGCCCCAATCGTGGCCGACCAGACAAAACTCTTTGAGACCCAGGTGGTCGTGCAGCAAGCGCCAGATGTCATTCGCGATGGTTTTTTTGTCGTACCCATCCAGCGGACGCGACGAGTCACCCAGACCGCGCAGATCAGGCGCAATCACTAAGCGCGTTTTGGCCAGTTCAGGCATAACGTGGCGCCACGCGTACCAGCTTTGCGGCCAGCCATGCAGCAACACCACGGGTAGATTGTTGGTACTGGTGTTGGTGCTGACTTTGCCCATGGTGACGTAATGCAATTGCACATCACCCAGGTCGGCGTGGTGATGCCCTGCATCGGCTATGGATGGGTTAGATAGCTGGTTGGGTGGCGGGTAGGGTGTCATGCCAACGCCCTCTGGATGATGATCTTCTGCACATCCGACGTGCCTTCATAAATCTGGCAGACCCGCACGTCGCGGTAAATGCGCTCGACCGGGAAGTCGCTCACGTAGCCGTAGCCACCCAGCGTCTGGATGGCGGCGCTGCACACCTGCTCGGCCATTTCGCTGGCAAACAGTTTGGCCATGGCGGCTTCTTTCAGGCAGGGCAGGCCAGCATCGCGCAGGGCGGCGGCGTGCCAGGTCAGTTGGCGGGCGGCTTCAATTTGGGTGGCGCAGTCGGCCAGCCTGAAACCCACCGCCTGGTGGTCGATGATGGCGCTGCCAAAGCTGGTGCGGTCTTTGGCGTAGCTGAGCGCCACATCAAACGCGCTGCGCGCCATGCCAATGCTTTGCGCGGCAATGCCGATGCGCCCGCCTTCAAGTGCGCTGAGGGCAATTTTGTAGCCTTCGCCTTCCTTGCCAATCAGGTTTTCATGCGGGATGCGGCAGTTGTCAAAGTTGACTTGTGCGGTGTCGCTGGAGTGTTGGCCCAGCTTGTCTTCCAGCCTGTCGGCGCTGTAGCCGGGGCTGCTGGTGGGCACAATGAAGGCGCTCATGCCTTTTTTGCCTGCGGCCTTGTCGGTCACGGCAATCACGATGGCGACATGGCCGTTTTTGCCACTGGTGATGAACTGCTTGACGCCGTTGATGACATAACCATCAGCGTCCTGGATGGCAGTGGTTTTGAGCGACGAGGCATCACTGCCCGCATGCGGCTCGGTTAAACAAAACGCACCCAGCATGTGGCCTTGCGCCAGCGGCGTGAGCCACTGCTTTTGTTGCTGCGCATTGCCGTAGCGCATCAAAATCGCATTGACCGGACAGTTGGTCACACTGATCGCCGTGCTGGTGCCGCCGTCGCCGGCAGCGATTTCCTCAATCACCACCGCCAACGTTAGATAGTCGAGCCCCGCGCCGCCCAAGTCGTCAGGCACGCAGATGCCGTAAGCGCCCAGCGCGGCCAGGCCTTTGTGAGCCTGCACCGGGAAAGTGTGCGCTTTGTCCCAGGCGGCAGCATGGGGCCAGAGTTCTTGCACGCAGAAGTCGCGGACGGCTTCGCGCACCTGATTTTGCTCATTGTTCAGTATCAAAACCAGCTCCAGACCAATAAATATAAGGGCGAGTAGCTATAAACTTTACAGTAACTCGATCGCGATTGCCGTGCCCTCGCCGCCGCCAATACACAACGTGGCGATGCCTTTTTTCAAGCCTCGTGCCTTGAGTGCGTAAATCAGCGTGACGATGATGCGGGCGCCGCTGGCGCCAATCGGGTGACCCAAGGCACAGGCGCCGCCATTGACGTTGACGATGTCGTGGCTGATGCCCAGCTCGGTCATCGCAGCCATCGGCACCACGGCGAAAGCTTCATTGACTTCCCACAGATCCACGTCTTTGACGGTCCAGCCGATTTTCTTGAGCAGCTTGTTGACGGCGCCAACGGGTGCGGTGGTAAACCATTCAGGCGCCTGCGCAAAGGTGGCGTGGCCGAGGATGCGGGCAATGGGCGTTGCGCCGAGTTCTTTGGCGGTGGATTCACGGCTCAAGACCAGAGCCGCTGCACCGTCATTGATCGACGAGCTGGACGCAGCGGTGATGGTGCCGTCTTTTTTGAACGCTGGCTTGAGGCCGGCGATTTTGTCGAGCTTGACCTTGCCGGGGCCTTCGTCAATGGACACCACCACCTCGCCCGCACGGGTTTTGACGGTAACAGGGGCAATCTCAGGGGCGAACGCGCCTGAAGCCGTCGCCGCCTTGGCACGGTTGACGCTGGCGGTGGCAAACGCGTCTTGTGCGTCGCGGGTGAACTTGTACTTGTCGGCACACTGTTCGCCGAAGGTACCCATGGTGCGGCCTGGTTCGTAAGCGTCCTCCAGCCCGTCGAGCATCATGTGGTCATAAATGCGGTCATGCCCAAGGCGAATGCCAGTGCGCCCTTTGAGCAGCAGGTGCGGCGCGTTGGTCATGCTTTCCATGCCGCCTACCACCATCAGGTCGCGGCTGCCAGCGACCAGCTGGTCGTGCGCCAGCAGCGTCGCCTCCATGCCCGAGCCGCACATTTTTGACAAGGTGACTGCGCCCGCGCTGGCAGGAAGGCCGCCTTTGAAGCCGGCCTGCCGTGCTGGCGCCTGGCCCTGCCCCGCCATCAGGCAGTTGCCAAACAGCACTTCGTCGACCTTGTCAGCGGCCACGCCTGCCCGCTCAACTGCCGCCTTGATGGCGACGCCACCCAGGTCGTGCGCTGACAGCGATGCGAAGTCACCTTGAAAGGCGCCCATGGGCGTGCGGGCTGCGCCCAAAATAACGATGAAGTCCTTGACGTTTGAATCAGACATGGTTTTTCCTTTAACAATAAATTTTTAATCAGGCCACTGAAATGTTTTTGGCCTGCGCAAAGCGCTTGTCCTGCTCATACGGGAACACGTCAAACACGTGTCCCGCCCGAATGCGTGACTGGTGATGTTGCCAGAAGGCCGCGTCGAGCAAATCAGCATGGTGGCGCATGAACACGCTGCGCACCGCGCCGTTGCCCAGCAAAAACGGCCCAAAGGTTTCAGGGAACACATCTTTGGGTCCGACCGAATACCAGATCTCGCCACTCATTTCGTCTTCTTCATGGCGTGGCGCGGGTACCTTGCGGAATTTGCAGTCGGTGATGTATTCAATCTCGTCGTAGTCATAAAACACCACCTTGCCATGGCGGGTGATACCAAAGTTTTTCCAGAGCATATCGCCAGGAAAAATGTTGGCGGCCACCAGGTCCTTGATGGCGTTGCCGTATTCAACAACGGCACGCTCAATCTGGCCCTGCGCATCAGGCTCGTCAACACCGGCATCAAAGGCTTCTTGTAAATAGATGTTGAGCGGAATCATGCGCCGCTCAATGTACACATGCTTGATGATGACTTCCATCTGGCCGTCACCGTCGCGGTCGGATATTTCAAGCTGGCTGGGCGCAAACTTTTCGATCTCGGCAATCAGTTCGTCGTCAAAGCGGTCACGCGGAAAAGCCACCTCGCTGTACTCTTGCGTGTCGGCCATGCGGCCTACCCGGTCGTGCTGCTTGACCAAGAGATATTTTCCTTTTATTTGTTCTCGCGTGGTGTCTTTTTGCGGCGGGTAATAGTCTTTGATGACCTTGAACACATAGGGGAAACTGGGCAAGTCAAACACCAGCATGACCATGCCCTTGATGCCGGGCGCAATGCGGAACTTGTCGGTGGAATGCCGCAGGTGGTACAAAAAGTCGCGGTAAAAAAGCGTCTTGCCCTGCTTGGCCAAACCAAGGGCGTTGTAAATTTCGGCACGCGGCATGCGCGGCATCATGCTGCGCAAAAACTGTACGTAGGCCGATGGTATGCCCATGTCGACCATGAAGTAAGCACGCGCAAAGCTGAACAGAATCAACAAGTCGTCTTCGCCAAACAACGCGGCATCAATCACCAGTTTGCCGTCTTTGTTGTGCAGGACAGGCAAGGCAAATGGATGCTCGGTAAAGCCGTTGATGATTTTGCCCACCACATAAGCGCCCTTGTTGCGGTAAAACAAACCAGACAGCACCTGTATTTGAAAGTTTGCCCGAAGCTTGACGTCGCCCAAGCGCTTTTGCATCGCTTCAACCACGTAAGCAGCGTCGCGTGAACTGTCTTCAAACGCCACCTGCAAGTCAAAGTCATTGATCAGTTGCAGCACCGTGGCCTGCATGGTTTCAAGGGTGGGGTAATACGAGCGATAAGTCGGCAACGCTGTGGATTTGCCGTTTTCAATGTACTCGGTACTGACAGCGGGGCGGACAAAAATAAAGTCGTTTTGGAAATAACTCCGGTGCAAAATTTTGGTGGTGACCGAGTTAAAGAATGTCTCCGCCAACTCGGGTTGCTGGTGGTTCACCAACAGCCCGATGTAATGCAGCTTGACCTGCTGCCACACCTCCATGGTTTGCTCACCGGCCTTGAAATGAAGCTCCAGACTGGTTGACGCCTCGCGTACCCGCAGGTCGTAAAACTCAATTCTTTCCCGCTGGGCACGCTGCTGGCCGTGCCAGTCGGCGGTTTCAAAGCGCTGCTTGGCACTGGCCGACTCAGAGCGAAACAACTGATAGTGGCGGTTAAAGCCGTCCATCATCGCTTTGGCGATGTCGTAGGCGAGATAGGAGTCAAGGCGTTGCGGGAACATACAGACTACGCTACTAATTTTGTAGCTACTGGTGCACGATTTGTCTGGCCTACCATCTCAATGGCCTTGGCGTAGGCGGCATCCAGGTCTTCATCGCAAGACACCGTCATCTTCAGGTCAATCAACAGGCCGTTCTTCAATCCATAGACCCAGCCATGCAATGTCAGCGGCTGCTTGCGCAGCCAGGCATCTTGCACCACGGTGGTTTGCGCCACGTTGACCACCTGCTCAATGGCATTGAGTTCGCACAGCACGTCCTGCCGGGCATCGACCGGCGTCGCCTCAATCAGCGCGCGGTGGTTGTCGCGCACGTCCTTGATGTGGCGCAGCCAGTTGTCGGCCAGGCCGATGCGGATCCCCTGCAAGGCAGCCAGCACACCGCCGCAGCCGTAGTGGCCGACCACCATCAGGTCACTGACATGCAACTGGTCGACCGCGTACTGAATGGTCGACAAGCAGTTCAAATCAGTCGGCACCACCACATTGCCCACATTGCGGTGCACAAAGACTTCGCCAGGTTCCAGGCCGGTGATCTGGTTGGCCGGCACGCGGCTGTCAGAGCAGCCAATCCACATGTATTTGGGGCTTTGCTGGGCTTCAAGCCCGGTAAAAAAGCCAGGGCGCTCGGCTTTCATTTGCGCCGCCCAGGCGCGGTTATGGGCGAAAAGGTCTTGCGTGGAGGACATAAACCGTATTTTCTTACATGCTGAGAGTCAGCGCTGTGATCAGTGTGGGCACCAGGCGCTGCGGTTGGCTTTGCGAAGGTGCATCGGTCTTTGCCGCAAATCAGCAGGTTTCTGCAAACAGCTCGCGGCCAATCAGCATGCGGCGGATCTCGCTCGTGCCTGCGCCTATTTCATACAGCTTGGCATCGCGCCACAAACGGCCGAGTGGGTAGTCGTTGATGTAGCCGTTGCCACCAAAAATCTGCACACCCTCGCCCGCCATCCAGGTGGCTTTTTCAGCGCACCACAAGATGACAGATGCGCAGTCTTTGCGCACCTGGCGCACGTGTTCAGTACCTAGCATGTCGAGGTTTTTACCCACGGTGTAGCAAAACGCGCGGCCGGCCTGCAGCACGGTGTACATGTCGGCAACTTTGCCCTGAATCAACTGAAACTCGCCAATGCTTTGGCCAAACTGTTTGCGGTCGTGGATGTAGGGCACGACGTTGTCCATGACGGACTGCATGATGCCGATCGGCCCGGCGGCCAGCACAGCGCGTTCGTAGTCCAGCCCGCTCATCAGCACTTTGGCGCCACCGTTCAGACCGCCCAAAATCTGGCTGCTGGGCACTTCGACATTGTCAAACACCAGCTCGCCCGTATGGCTGCCGCGCATGCCCAGTTTGTCGAGTTTTTGCGCGCATGAAAACCCCTTCATGCTTTTTTCAATCAAAAACGCCGTCACACCGCGCGCGCCCAGTTCAGGCTCGGTTTTGGCATACACCACCAGCGTGTCGGCATCCGGGCCGTTGGTGATCCACATCTTGGTTCCGTTCAGCAGGTAATAGCCGCCCTTGTCTTCGGCTTTGAGCTTCATGCTGATCACGTCGCTGCCCGCGCCTGGCTCGCTCATGGCCAGTGCGCCCACGTGCTCGCCAGTGATGAGTTTGGGCAGGTACTTTTGGCGTTGCTCCGCCGTGCCGTTGCGTTTGATCTGGTTGACGCAAAGGTTGCTGTGTGCGCCGTAGCTCAAGCCCACCGAGGCGCTGGCGCGGCTGATCTCTTCCATCGCAATCATGTGGGCCAGGTAGCCCATGCCGGCGCCGCCGTATTCGTCGCTCACGGTGATGCCCAGCACGCCGAGGGCGCCCATCTTTTGCCACAGGTCAACCGGGAACAAGTCGTTTTTATCGATCTCGGCCGCGCGCGGGGCGATTTCGCTTTGCGCAAAGTCGCGCACCGCATCGCGCAGCGCGTCAATGTCTTCGCCGAGTTGAAAGTTCAGGCCGGGCAATTCAGTCATGTGCGCACTCTCAAAGGGGTTCAGTAAGTTTTATGGACCGGTACGATCGTTTGCTGCATCACGGCGCAAGCGGTTTGCTTGCCGCCGGCATCCAGGTGCACGACTTCGGCGGTGGTCACAATGATCCGCTTGCCCGCCTTGACAACGCGACCAATGGCGCGCAGCTCACCGGCGCTAAAGCTGGCCAGAAAATTGATTTTGTATTCCACCGTAGTGACTTCCATATCTGGCGGCGCGGCGGTGAGGGCGGCGTAACCGCCCGCAATGTCGGCCAACGCGCCCACGGCCCCCCCGTGAAAGCCGCCCTGCTGCTGTGACACGCCCTCTGAATGCGGCAACGCCACTTCGCACAGGCCGGGCTCGACACGCACCAGGCGGGCTCCCAGGTTGTTCATCATGCCCTGACGCAAAAAACTGGCCTCTACGCGCTTGAACAGTGCATTCTGGTTGGAGTTGGTCATGGTTTTTAGTTGACGTTTACGTAAACGTCAATTATGGCTTATTTTGTTTTTTCAGCTTTTTTTTCGGCCTTTTCCAGCAGCACTTTGGCTTCCTTTTCGTGTGTGCGGATTTCTGCCAGATTGGCCTGCAGGTCCACCAGTTGCGACTCAAGTTTGACGCGGTGGTCGGCCAGCACTTTTAAAAACTTGCGCATTTGGGGTGCCGTGTCGCGCGGGCTGTCGTACGAATCAATGATCTCCTTGGCCTCTACCAGCGACAAGCCCAGCCGCTTGGCGCGCAGCGTAAGTTTCAGGCGAGTTCTGTCCCGCGCGGTATACACCCGATTTCGACCGGCAGCGCCTTCGCGCTGCGGCCTCAAGAGGCCCATGTCCTCGTAAAACCGCATGGCGCGGGTGGTCAGATCGAACTCTTTGGCCAGGTCGCTGATGGTGTAGGTGGTAGGCATGGCTAAAAAGATGGGGTTTAGCGATAGGGTTAATATGACGTTTACGTAAACGTAAAGACAAACACGGCGAATATTACATGAACATCCTCGAACAACAACTCGATTACCCGCTGGGCGATGCTCTGCCCGAAGAGGGCGCTACCCTGGACGTTGCACCGGGTGTCAAGTGGATACGCATGGTGCTGCCGTTTGTGCTGAACCATATCAACCTGTGGTTGATCCGAGATGAGATGGACGACCCGCACCACCCCGGCACAAAGCGGCAAGGCTGGACGGCAGTCGACTGCTGCATCAGCCGACCCGAGTCAAAGGCCCAGTGGGAAACCATTTTTTCGACGCAGCTTGACGGCCTGCCCATCCTGCGGGTGATCGTGACGCACATGCACCCGGACCACATTGGCCTGGCGCATTGGCTGTGTGAGCGGTGGACCACCACCACACCTGCATCCAGCCATGTTTGCCGCCTGTGGGTCAGCGCGACGGATTACCACTCGGCAAAGATTGGCTCGCAATCGACCACCGGATTTGGCGGGGAGGGAGCGGCGCTGTTTTTTGCATCACACGGGCTGACTGACCCCGATTCCTTTGAAAAAATCAAGGCGCGCACCGGCTACTACCCTGACTTGGTGCCGGACCTGCCCAAAAGCCACGTTCGGCTGATGGACGGCAAGACGGTAGACATCGGCATCGGCGGCAACCGACACCCATGGCGCTGCATCAGTGGCTACGGTCACGCACCTGAACACATGGCCCTGTACTGTGAAGCTCTGAACGTGCTCATCAGCGGGGACATGATTTTGCCGCGCATTTCAACCAATGTGAGTGTGTACGACACGGAACCCGAGGCCGATTCGTTGGCGCTGTTTCTTGAATCGATTGACAAGTTTTTGCCATTGCCGATTGACACGCTCACCCTGCCATCCCACGGCAAGCCATTTCGGGGCCTGCACACCCGCATCCAGCAGCTACATGACCACCACCGCGACAGGCTGGCAGAGGTCATGCAGGCGTGCGCGCTCAGACCGCACAGCGCTGCAGACGTTTTGCCCATCATGTTCAAACGCGAACTGGACCTGCACCAGACGACATTTGCCATGGGCGAGGCGTTGGCGCATCTGCATTTGCTGTGGCTTGAAGGAAAGCTGCAACGCCAACTCGATGCAAAGGGCGTTTACAGTTTCAGTTTGCCTGTTCGATAGCGTGTTCGCCCGGGGCCTGCGGCAAAGCCATGTAAAAGCTGGCCCCGTTCGGCGTGGATTCAGCCCACACCCGGCCCCCGTGCCTTTCGGCGACCCGCATCACAGTCACCAGCCCCAGGCCATTGCCGGGGTAGTCGGCCGCTGAATGCAGGCGTTGAAACGCCACGAACAGTTTGTCGCTGTAGGCGGCATCAAAACCCGCACCATTGTCTGAGACTTGCAGCACCCGCTCGTCAGGCCCATCGCCAGCGAGGACCGCCACCCTGACCCAGGCATCGACCTTTTTAGACGTGAATTTCCAGGCGTTATCAAGCAAGCAGCTCAAAGCGATGACCAGCAGCGACTTGTCAGCCGCCACGGTACTTCTGGCGTTCATCTCGAAAGTGACCGTACGATCCGGGTAGCGAAAGCGCAAGTCATCAACGATGGCAGCACACAGTGCTGTCACATCCAGTGTTTCCAGCCGATCAGACCGTTGCGGCAATTTCACCAGCCGGCGCAAGTCATCGACCAGCTCGGCCATCAGTCGGGTGCTGTCCTGAATGCGGTTGATGTAATGACGGCCGGTATGGTCGATCAGCTCGCCATACCTTTTTGCCAGGATAGCCGCGAAGCCGTTGACGACATGCAGGGGTATCTGCAGGTCATGGGAAAGCGCGTAAGTTAGTGCAGACAGATCGCGGCTGGCGGTTTTGAGCGCCTCATTGGCGCTGGAGAGTGCCAATTTCAGTTCGGCATTTTCCTGGCGCAGCGTGCGGTCTGAGAGATGTCGCTCCGCCACATCTGAGACACTCACCAGTATCGCCTGGTGGTCCTGCCAAACGATGGGGCCGCAAGCGAGCTCGACCAGCACCAGAGTCCCGTCACCTTTGATCTGATTGCATATCTGCAAAGCCAGCTCAGACGGACCGGCTTTGTCGACTGAATCAAAAAGTGCCAGACCTGAATGGTCCGGGAAAAACGCCCCCAGTTTCAGCTCCAGAAAACTGCTTCTCGTCATGGCGTAGAAGTCACAGGCTGCCTGGTTGACGCTGAGAATGCGCTGCGAGGCCATGTCAAAGATCCACATGGCGTTCGGGTTTTTTTCGAAAAGCAACAGATTGGTTTGCTTGCTTTTTGCAAGTAAAAGTTGCAGGTCGTGCTTGTGCGTGACATCCCGCAGGTTGACGACATAACCCGTTGGGTGCGGCCGGAAGCAGTACTCGAGCCAATCACACTCAAAGTCGCTACGCTCTATAAATGCGTGCTTCTCGAGAAGCGCCATCGCTTTTTCTGTGCCAAGCTGGTGAAGCTTTGCAATCCCCGGCGCTACAGCGCTCCAGAAATCACGTCCCGAAAAATCACCATCAACACGGTTCAAAAACCGTCGCGCTACAGCGTTTAACGCGACAATCCGTCCCGCACTGTCGAGCAAAACAATGCCGTCCCGGGCCACATCGAGGGCGTTCCACGATGGAGGCAACAAGGCGCGCCTTATCGCGTGCGTGACTGGAAAAACGAATTTTTTAATGTCCAGCACGTCGCATTCACTTACTGAGACAGCTTTTGCGCCAACCTCGCCGTGGCACGGTCTCGTAATTGGACAGAGCGCGCTGCTGCTTTATTAACGATGCGCGCCTTGACGCGTTCTGAATGCATCTGTTGTTTGCGCTTGGCTGACACCATCGCGCTCATGTAGCCTCGTAGCCAGTTGAAGTCGACTGGCTTTTGCAGTGAGGAGGCGTCTTCCGGCAATCCGCCGCGCGCCTCAAAGGCATCCTGCGCCATGCCAGTGACCACAATCACATGCATGTCTTCGAGTTCAACGTTGCGCTTGAGCGCCTTGAGCAGTTCAAAGCCATCGACGCCGGGCATCACCAGGTCCGTGATCAGCAAGTCCGGCCGCATGCTGGCAACGTCCATCAGGGCTTCCATCGCCGAGGACATCCAGGTGCAGTCAACCGGAAGATCCCAAGACTCAAATTCGTGCTGAAACAACTCCCGCAAGAGCTCATCGTCTTCCACCAGCAGCACGCGCAGCCGTCCATGCGGGTTCGATAGCTTGACCAAGGGCTGTCGTTTGTTTTTTTCCAGGTAGCCGTAAATGGATTGCAATGCGATCCGGCGGTGACCACCCATGGTTTTCCAGGCTTCGAGCTCGCCTTTTTCCACCAGCGACTGAACGGTGGCAACCGACAAGCCGAGCAGACTGGCGGCATAGCTGGTGCCGCAATAGTCCTCGATCAAAAAATCTGGTGCCGTGATGGCATCCTCAAAACTTTTTTGCATGTTATTAAGTGATGAAAATTATGATGGTGACATTATTTCTATTTGTCTTCATTTTAATCGACTTCCGCCCATTATTACAAAAGAACACAATTGGCATTACAACACGATAGAAAGCTTAATCACGGCCAGGAGAAAAAGAATCGCGCACCCTTGCCGTCTGCTGCTTTAGCCCACGGCGTTCCATCTTGTCGGGTAGCTGACTGAAAATAATTCCTCTCACCGACGTGCGTCGCCTTGCGCCGTTGCGGTTCAATTGAAAAGCATCTTTTCGTATTTTGAAACCATGCCAACAGGCTGGAATCGTCCAGTTCTTAATCGGGGCCGCTTCGATAGCTGGCGCATTCTTGGTGGCGGCCGCTGGCCAGCTTGGGAGTGCTGGAGACAGACACCCATTACTGGCGGGCCGAATCAGCAACACGCTTTGGCGAGTCACCCCTTTGACGCGGCGAGCTGAAGCTTTTTGGAGAAATGTTGCATTTACTTACCGAAACTGTGCGTCGATCTGAAAACAGCGCAGCCAAACGATAGCGCAGACCCGGGAATCCACAGACGCATGAAAGGGATGTGTTGTCCCTGGCGAAATCCGTCAGGTTCAGATGCGAATCTGCGGCATCGATTGAAGCACTGGATGAAGCCGCTGGCAAAAGATTCAAACGTGCGGCCCGATGGTCGCTTGGCAGGTCAGGAAAGCTGAAGGCTATCCCCGAGGACTATTAAGACGGCACAGCTTCGTTCACGCACAACCAGTAGCCCTGCAGGCGGTTGAGTTTGTCGGAGAATGCGCCGAAATCAACAGGTTTGCGCACAAACCCGTTGGCGCCCCCTTGGTAACTTGAGGCGATGTCCGAGGCCTCGCCAGAAGACGTCAACATCACCACCGGTACCGCTGAGGTCAACGGGTTGGCCCGGATGCTGCGAAGCACATCGAGGCCGGAAAGTTTGGGTAGACGGATATCAAGCAGGATCAGGTTGGGCTGCTTTTTGGTGTCACGGTCTGCATAGGCGCCCGCCCCGAACAAAAAGTCCAGCGCCCCGGCACCGTCTCGCGCCGCCACGATTTCTGTATCGACGCTGTGCTCTTCGAGGGCCAGCACGGCCAGTTCAAGGTGGTCGGAGTTGTCTTCGACGACGAGGATTAACTTGTTTTTCATGGCCTTGCAAATTTCCTCAGTTTTATGATTTTTGATGTTTTAAGTTTTATATCGGCATTACGCGGGCTTTGCACAAATGTAACTGAAAGAAACTACTGTTGCAATGTCATCTTGTATTTTACACATTTCCAAAAAAAGTGTCAATATTCGGACAGAAATGACCAGCCAGACCACGAGCACTCTACCAACGCGGCGTGCCTTCGCCTTTGAGCTCGCGACGAAGCGCGGCATAGTCAGGCACCACGGTGCGGACGGTGTCCCAAAAGCGCGGGCTGTGGTCCATCACACGCAGGTGGCTCAGCTCATGCACCACCACATAGTCAATGACGGACTGCTTGAAGTGAATCAGCCGCCAGTTCAAGCGAATTGAGCCATTGGCGCTGGCGCTGCCCCAGCGGGTGTCTGCGCTGCTCAGGCTGAGCCTGGTCCACTGCACGTTCAGTGTTGGCGCAAAGTGGTTCAGTCGCTCGGTAAACAGCCGCTTGGCCTGACGCATCAGCCAGGCCTGTACCGCGTCCTTGATCTGGTCGGGCGTGGCGGCGTGCGGCAGGCCGACATGCAGGGTGAGCTGCGTCACGCCGGGTAGCGTTTCGGCACTGCTTTTCAGCTCGGCCCCCACCCCGCCAAAGGCATGCCGTGGGTCCAGCACCACCATCACTTGCTCGCCTAAAAACGGCAGCGTTGCGCCGTCTTTCCATTCAATGCGGGCCGATTCAAGCCGGTCATGGCGCGCGCGGGTTTCTTGCAGCTTTTTGATGATCCAGCCTTGCTTTTCCGACACCGCCTTGTCAATCTCATACAGCGGCACCCACTTGGGCGCACTGACCGTCAGGCCGTCTGGGCCAACCGAAAAGCCAATCGTGCGGCGCTTGCCGCGTTTGAATTCGTAGGCTACGGCAACGCCGCCCAGCAGCGTCTCGCGGCTGGCACGCGGGTGGGTGAAGGTGGCCGGGGCCAGCGCCTGCTGCAAGGTTTGGGCTGGCAGCACCATGTCATTTGCTATTTTTTCAGGAGCTGCTGACGCACGATTTTTCTGGCCTGGAGGCTGATTTGAATCCAGAAGCCCGGTTTTTTCAGTGCTTTGGGGCGGCTTTTCAGGGGTAGGGGTAGCGGCAGGGGCCGGGGCAGGCTCAAACAAATCAAGCGTGAACTGCAACAGCCTTTGCATCATGGCGATTTGTCAGGTCGTCACGCGGGCATAGGCTTCGGGGTCCAGCCGGCGCATCTCCAGCTCAATCCATGCCTCGACCTCGCGCATCAGCTCATCAGGCTGGCGGCCTGCGCTGGGGATGGGCTTGCCGATGGAAATGTCCACGATGCCCGGCTTTTTGATGAAAGCCTTGCGCGGCCAGCACTTGGCAGACGTCACAGCCACCGGAATGACCGGCGCGCCGGTTTCAATCGCCAGCCGCGTGCCGCCCGATTTGTAAACACCTTTTTGGCCACGCGGTATGCGTGTGCCTTCAGGGAACATGATGACCCACACGCCCTGCGCCATCAGCCGCTTGCCCTGCGCCACCACCTTGTTGAAAGCCTGGGCGCGCTGGCTGCGGTCAATGTGAATCATGTCCATGCGCGACATCGCCCAGCCAAAAAACGGCACATACAAGAGTTCTTTTTTGAACACAAAGGCCAGCGGGTGCGGCATCAGCGTGACCATTGAAAAGGTTTCCCAAGTGCTTTGGTGTTTGACCAGCAGCACGCAGCTGCCCAGCTCGGTGCTGGGCAAATTCTCCATGCCCGTCACGCGGTTTTGGATGCCCAGAATCACCGTGCCGCCGGTCACCGCCAGGCGCAGCCAGCCAGCGCACAACCAGTACACCTGGGTGCTGGAGCCAAACAGCGAAAAAATCAACACCCCGATGGCCCAGGGCACCACGGTGACGGCCATCCACAGCATGTGGATGATGGAGCGAATCAGGTTCATATCAGATCTCCAGCGCGTGGGTGTCGCGCTGAAGAATATGGTCAACAAAGGCCGACAGGTCGGTATGAAACAGTGTTCCGACCGGCAAGCCGTCTGGCTGGCCACCGCTGCGGTACTGGGCAGCCTTGCCAGTCAACACCAGATGGGGCTCGCAGCCTGCGCTGCTTCCGGCCTGCAAGTCACGCACCGAGTCACCGGCTGTTGGCACGCCTTTGAGCGGCACGCCAAAGCGGCTGCCAATTTGCTCAAACAAACCCGGCAAGGGCTTGCGGCAATGGCATTGCTCTTCCGGGCTGTGCGGGCAATAAAACACCGCGTCCACCTTGCCCCCCACAGCGGCCAGCATTTTGTGCATCTTGGCGTGCATGGCGTTCAGCGAGGCGACATCAAACAAACCGCGCCCCAGGCCGGACTGGTTGGACGCGATCACCACGTGCCATCCCGCATGGTTGAGCCGCGCAATCGCCTCCAGCGCGCCCGGCAGCGGCTGCCATTCTTCAGGTGATTTCACATAGTCATCACTGTCAGAGTTGATGGTGCCGTCGCGGTCGAGGATGACGAGTTTCATGGGGTGCTTTGATCAGGCTGCGAGTTTGGAAAGGTCAGCCACACGGTTCATGGCGTTGTGCAGCGTGGCCAGCAGGCCGAGACGATTCAGCCGCAAGTCCATCTGCTCGGCGTTGACCATCACGCCGTTAAAGAAGTCATCCACCGTCAAACGCAGCGCTGCTAGTGTTTGGAGAGAGGCGGTGTAGTCGCCTGCTTCAAACTGGGCGTTGGCTTTGGGGACAACGCCGCTCATCGCTTTGTGCAGTGCGATTTCAGCGGGCTCGGTGAGCAGTGCTTGACTGACGTGAGGGTCTACCGCATCGCCTTTTTTGAGGATGTTGGCTATGCGTTTGTTGGCTGCGGCGAGCGCTGGGGCTTCTGGCAGGGCTGCGAAGGTGCGGACTGCGGCCAGGCGTTGGGAGACATCGCCAAGACGCTGAGGTTTGAGAACCAGTACTGCTTCGACTTCTTGTGCGGAATAACCTTGTTCGCGTAACAAGCCCGCAAAGCGGTCATAGATGAAATCCTCCAGCGCGTCGGTTGTGCCATCAATTTTGTCGCCAAACACGGGGGCCGCTGCCTTGACCAGCTCAATGACGCCAAGCTGCAAATCTTTTTCGGTCAGCATGCGGATCATGCCTAGCGCATGCCTGCGCAATGCAAACGGATCCTTGTCCCCTGTTGGCAAGTTACCAATGCCAAACATCCCCACCAACGTCTCCAGCTTGTCCGCCAGTGCCACCACCAATCCCACATCGTTGCGGGGCAAGTCGTCGCCCGCAAAGCGCGGCTTGTAGTGGTCTTCAATCGCGTCGGCGACATCAGCACCCAGGCCATCGTTCAAGGCGTAGTAGCGACCCATGATGCCCTGCAGCTCAGGGAACTCGCCCACCATGTCAGTCACCAAGTCGGTCTTGGCCAGTTGCGCGGCCTGGTCGGCTTTTTTGGCCAGCACATCACCACCCAGTTGCTGGCCAATTGCCCCGGCAATCGCCCGCACCCGCTCAACCCGTTCGCCCTGCGAGCCCAGCTTGTTGTGATACACAACTTTGCTCAAGCCCTCAACCCGCGACTGCAATGTCTTCTTGCGGTCCTGGTCAAAAAAGAACTTGGCGTCAGCCAGGCGCGGGCGCACCACCCGCTCGTTGCCGCCGATCACAAAACTCGGGTCTTTGGGACTGATGTTGCTGACGACCAAAAACTTGTTGGTCAGCTTGCCGCTTGAATCGAGGAGCGGAAAGTATTTTTGATTCGCCTTCATGGTCAGAATCAAACACTCCTGCGGCACATCCAGAAATTCTTTTTCAAACTCACATACCAGCACATTGGGTCGCTCGACCAGCGCGGTGACTTCGTCGAGCAAGGCGTCGTCGTCAATCGCGGTCACGCCGCCGCCGATCGTGCTGGCTGCAGCGGCCAACTGCCGCACAATTTCGGCGCGGCGTTCTGCAAAGCTGGCGATCACGGCGCCGTCTTTGGCCAATGTTGCGGCGTAGCTGTCTGCGTGCTGCAACACCACAGGGTCAACCAGCGCTTCAAAGCGATGGCCATGGGTGGTGTTGCCAGCCTTCAAGCCCAGCGCCTCAATCGCCACCACATCAGCGCCATGCAAAGCCACCAGGCCATGCGCAGGCCGCACAAACTTCACGTCGCTCCAGCCATCGGCCAACTGATAGGTCATGACTTTGGGAATAGGCAGTTTGGCAATCGCGTCCAGCAGGGCCTTTTGCAGGCCTTCGGCAAGCGTGGCACCTTTGACCCGCCTGTCATAAAACAGCGCCTCGGCCTTGCCATCAGGCGCGCGCGTCAAACCCGCCACGCTAGAAGCATCAGCGCCAAGCGCCGCCAGTTTTTTAAGCAGTGCGGGCGTGGCATTGCCAGCCGCATCCAGCCCCACAGACACCGGCATCAGCTTTTGCGACACGGCTTTGTCTGCGGCTTGGGGCAAAACATAGCTCACGTGCGCAGCCAATCGGCGTGGCGATGCAAACGATGTCAACGCCGATTCAGAAGTTGTCAGCCCCTGCGCTTTGAGCTGGTCAAACAACACACCCGCAAACGCATCGCCGAGCTTTTTCAAGGCCTTGGGCGGCAGCTCTTCTACAAACAGTTCAACCAACAGATTCTTTGTTGTCATTCTTATGCTGCCTTCTTCACCATCTGCGCCACCCACTCACGCGGCGCCATCGGAAAGCCCAGGCGCTCTCTGGATTCGTAATAGCTTTGCGCCACAGCGCGGGCCAGGTTGCGAATGCGGCCAATGTAGGCGGCACGCTCTGTGACGCTGATGGCGCCGCGTGCATCCAGCAAATTAAAACTGTGGGCGGCTTTGAGTACCTGCTCGTAAGCGGGCAGCGCCAGTTGCGCTTCAATCAAATGCTTGGCCTGCTTTTCATGCGCAGTGAATGCGGTGAATAAAAAGTCTGCATCGCTGTGCTCGAAGTTGTAGGTCGATTGCTCGACCTCGTTTTGCTTGTAAACGTCTCCATAGCTCAGGCCGTCTGTCCACTTCAAGTTGTAAACGTTGTCTACCCCTTGCAGGTACATCGCCAGGCGCTCCAGGCCGTAGGTGATCTCGCCTGTGATGGGCTTGCAGTCAATGCCGCCGACTTGCTGAAAGTAGGTGAACTGGGTCACTTCCATGCCATTGAGCCACACCTCCCAGCCCAGACCCCAAGCGCCCAGCGTTGGGTTTTCCCAGTCGTCTTCTACAAAGCGAATGTCGTTTTGCTTCAGGTCAAAACCCAGTGCTTCCAGGCTGCCCAAATACAGCTCCAGAATGTTGGCAGGTGCAGGCTTGAGCACGACCTGGTACTGGTAGTAATGCTGCAGGCGGTTGGGGTTTTCGCCGTAACGGCCATCTTTGGGGCGGCGGCTGGGTTGCACGTAGGCGGCCTTCCACGGCTCAGGGCCAAGGGCGCGCAAAAAAGTGGCAGTGTGGGAGGTGCCTGCGCCGACTTCCATGTCGTACGGCTGGAGCAGTGCGCAGCCTTGCTTGGCCCAATAGCTTTGCAGGGTAAGGATGATGTCTTGAAAACTTAACATGGGTCTATTTTATCGGGTTTTTAAAGCCTGAAAAAGACTGTTTTACCTATCAAATCGGGCTTTAGCCCAATGAAATCGTGCGCGAGTAGCTATTAAAATAATAGCTACAATCAACGCCCACCAAGGCCACAAGCCAAAGCGGGCGGCCCACCAGGCATAGGGCGTGATGCCGTCACGGCCCTGCACATTGCCCACCAGCACGCCGCGGGTGTGGCGTGGCAGCAGGTAAGTCACCCGGCCGGTATGGTCAATGATGGCGGTAGCGCCAGTATTGGTGGCGCGCACCATGGGGCGCTCAAACTCGATGGCGCGCATGCGGGAGATGTTCAGGTGCTGGTCAATGGCAATGGTGTTGCCAAACCAGCCGATATTGCTGATGTTGACCATCAGGGTGGGCGCGGCGCTGGGGTCAATAAACCGGGCAGCCAGCTCTTCACCAAACAAATCCTCATAACAAATGTTGGGCGCAATACGCTGGCCTTGCCAGTCCAGCGATGGCTGGCTGACAGCGCCGCTGTTGAAGTCTGCCAGCGGAATGTTGACGATGCTTAAAAACCACTTGAACAGCGGATGGACGAATTCACCGAAGGGCACCAGGTGGTGCTTGTCATATTGGTAAACGGTGTTGGACGACGCAGGTTTCAAGGCGATCACCGAGTTGGTATAGCCCTGCTGACTGTTGCCGAGCGGAATACCCACCAATGCCGCGGTGGGTGCTGCGCCCGACGAAGGTTTGATGAAGCGGTTGACCAAGGTGTCTATATAGCCTGCGGGCAACTGGTTGGGCAGCAGCGGTACGGCGGTTTCAGGCGTGACGACCAGCGATGTGGTGGCTGCCAGCAGTTGTGACTGGTACCACTTGAGCGCATCCGGTATGCCGCCGCTGGGCCGAAACTTTTCGTCTTGGGCGATATTGCCTTGCAACAAGGTGACGGTGAAGGGCGATGCCACCGCATTTGAAAATACCGATGCCCCTGCATCGGCCTTGAGCGCAAAACCAAGCCCCACCGCTGACAGCAGTGCTGCTGCCATCACCGCTGCACCCAGCCGGCTAGGCCTGGCGATCTGCCCCGCCACACCTGCGGCCAGCAACGCAGCAGCAAACGTCAAACCATGCACACCGACCATCTTGGCGAGATCAGCAAACGGCCCATCGAGCTGCGCATATCCGCCCTGCCCCCACGGGAACCCGGTGAACAGCGCGACGCGGGCCAGCTCCGCCAGCAGCCACAGTGCCGAAAACAAGGCAGCACGACCGGCTCGGTTGGCAGGGGCGAGCGCTACAAACAGCGCACAAGCCGCAGCGTAGTAAAGCGCTAAAAATGCCGCCAGTCCAACAATGGCAATGACAGCCAAAGGTTCTGCCAGGCCGCCATAGGTGTGCAGCGATATAAACAGCCACCACCAGGTAGCCACCTGCATGACGCCAGCAAACAGCCAACCGACCCAGGCGCCCTGCCGTTTGGTGTTGGCCTTGTCCAGTTGCCAGGCCAGCAAGCACATGGCCAGCAATTGCAGCCACCAGACCGGCTGGCCATGCCCCAAGCCAAAGCTGAAAGGCCACGCGATGCTCAGGGCATGTGCGCAACCAGCTACTGAAACAATAGCAGAGTGGCGATTAAAAACGCGCATCAAGTCAAGTCAAGGCTGGTTTTCACGCCCACAGGTGCGACCTTGAACCACTTGACCGCGCCGCCCTTGGTGTGCAGCACGGTAAATTGCAGGCCGCTGAGCGCAAAGCCCTCGCCGCGCTTGGGCACGTGGCCCATGCGGTGAGCGACCAAGCCGCCAATGGTGTCAAAGTCAGCGTCCACCAGCGCCACGCCAAAGGCTTCGCTGACACGTTCGATCGAGGTGTCACCGCTGACCCGAAAGCTGCGGTCGGGCAAGCCAAAAATATCGCCATCGTCCTCGGCAATGTCAAACTCGTCTTCAATTTCACCCACAATTTGCTCCAGCACGTCTTCAATCGTGATGAGGCCGGCGGTGCGGCCAAACTCGTCGATCACGATGGCCAGATGATTTCTGGTGCCCCTGAACTCGCGCAGCAAATCGTTCAGGCCCTTGCTCTCGGGCACAAATACAGCCGGGCGCAGCAGGGCTTTGATGTTCAGTTCGGGC
The DNA here is from genome assembly GCA_947478725.1 of Comamonadaceae bacterium. Lineage (GTDB taxonomy): Bacteria > Pseudomonadota > Gammaproteobacteria > Burkholderiales > Burkholderiaceae_C > Polaromonas. The sequence continues at coordinate 11,893 of CANJWZ010000041.1, read as the reverse complement.
GCGCGCTGGAGTTTGAGCAAATCCTTGGCCATCAAAATGCCAATGATGTTTTCTTTTTCGCCCTCGTAGACCGGAAAGCGCGAGTGCGCTGTGTCGATGATCAGATGCAGCAGCTCGTCAAACGGCGCGTCGATGTTCACCAGGTCCATGCGTGGTGCCGCCACCATCACGTCGCCTGCGGTCATGTCGGCCATGCGGATCACGCCTTCGAGCATTTCGCGGCTTTGCGCACCGATCACGTCGTTGTCTTGCGCTTCGACCAGCGTTTCAATCAGCTCGTCTTTGGAGTCGGGCCCGGGGTGAAGCATCTCAGCGACCTTTTGCAAAAAGCCGCGTTTGTCTTCATGCTTTGCTTCGTGTTTGGCTTCGTTTTTAGAAGGCCTACTGGGAGGGTTGTCGGACACAGGGTGTTCGGTAGTTGCTAAGCGTGCAAGGATAGCGCAGTTCCGTTGCAGAGCCCCCATCAGTGTGATCAGTACCAGAGGAGGCCGCGGAACCGGCTTTGCCGGGCCGCAGGCGCAGCGGCCCCGTCGCAGGGCAGGAAGCTACACGCTAGTCGAGCGCCCGTGGGGGCTTATGTTCCCGCACGCCACGCCGCACATCCTGGACCGCTGACAGAAAGCGCCAGAACTGTTTGGCCTGCACTTTCAGGCGGTAGTCGGTCTGGGCGATCTGTTCGTCAAACATTTCGGTGATGCGCGAGTCAAGGTCGGCGGGCGGCAGCAACAAGTAAGCTTCGCTCTCGCTGCCATCGCGCTCTATCGTGGCTCCCGCCTTGTGGGCCATGTTCAGCATGACGGTGTTCTCGCTCAAGGCGTGAATGAACATCATGTCGACCCCGTCATTGCGGGCATGCATCACGGCCCGGTCGAACAGGCGAGAGCCGTAACCACGGCCACGTGCGGTGCCGAGCACAGACACACCAAACTCGGCACAGCTGTTGAGCTGCGGATCGGTCGAATAGGCCAGATGCGCCATAGCGATCAATTTGAGCTTGCGGTTGTAAATGCCAAAAATCTCATCGCGCTCAAATTTCAAGCCCGTCACATAGCGGCCAATCTGCTCGTCGTTGGCGGCATAGCCAAAGCGCAGGTAGCGGTCGTGCGGGCTCAGGCTCAGCAGGTGCGCAGTGATGCGCTCGCTGTGGCGAGGGCCGATGGAGCGGATGGGAACCATGGTGGCGCGAGCTTACGGCAGCAAGACAGACTCGGTAAGTGCGTCGCTGGGGGCGCGAAAGAACTCTTGGCTTGCGCCTAAAGGAGCTCTTAAAAGGGTGCCGGGGTAGAACATCACACAAATATAAGGGTTTTCACTAGTATTGCAAACTCAAAGGTCTTCAAAACGGCCCCTTTGGGGAGCAGAGCCAAAAATGGCGCGCGGAAAGTTTATTTTTGCCTCAAAAGTTTTCAGGTGCCTTTTTGGCCTGCAGACGAATAAATATCTGTGTGAGCAGCTCCTGAAATAATAGCGAAATCATTAACGATAAGTAACTCTGATTTGCCATATTGATGCAAAAATCATAAAATCGCATCACTTAATCTATCGGGCATCACATGCGCACCACCCTCACCATTGAAGACGATGCCTTTGCTACGGCACAGGCTTACGCCAAAGCCCGCGCAATCAAACTCGGGCAGGCCGTATCAGAACTGATTCGGCGCAGCAGCCTTGAGAAAATGACGTTTAAACAAACGGGCGGCGTGTGGGTGTTTGACTTGCCTGCGGACACACCAAAAGCGACTGAAGCTCAAGTCAAAGAGCTATTGGAAGACGCTGCTTGATCGCGCCAGACGCGCACCTGCTTGATGCCAATGCACTGATTGCGCTGTGCTGGCCCTCACATGAGCACCACGGCAGGATGCTGGCGTGGTTTAAAACCCATGCAGTACAAGGCTGGGCAACTTGTGCAATGACCCAAGGCGCATTTGTTCGGGTGGTGTTGCAGCCTGCGTTTTCAGGCTCGGCGGCGGCGAAAATCACAGTTAATGATGCCGCAGAGCTGCTGCTGCGCAACACCAGCCATACGCAGCACAGATTTGTGAATCTTGATTTTGGCTTTGCAGAAGTATTGGCAACGTGTACGGGCGGGCTTTACGGACACAGGCAAATCACCGATGCCTGGCTGCTGACAGCGGCTATCAAGAGCGGCATGAGGCTGCTCAGCTTTGATGCGGGCATACCCAGCTTGTTGGCTACGCAGGCTGAACGACAAGCGCACATCAGCTCCCCTTAAAAGAGGGTCGCCGTCACAGTGCTTGTACAACAGATCCCGGAGGGTGACACAGGCTCTGCAGATTTCGTTTGAGGCGACGGTTGCACCACCTGCGGTGTTGGGTTGCGCGGAGCTGTTATGGCAGGTACAGCAACGGGTTCAACAGGCATGTTGTTGGGAACAGTGCTTACTGCTGGTTTTGATACCGTTGGACTAGGCTTAACCGTTGGTGGGAGAGCTTTTGCAGGTGGCAATTCAGCAGGCGCGACTGCTACTTTTGCGAAATTTGAATCTGTAAATTGAATCACAACATAACGTATCCAAACGTAGCCAAATGTTCAAAGCCCTTTACATCGGTACAGCCGTGGTCGCCTTCACCCTGTCCAGCACAAAGCTGGTTTTGCAGTCTTGCACGCTGGCGTGCTTGAGAAGTGTGTCCATCACAAAGCGGCTGTAATGCGCCATGTCCTGCACCACCACGCGCAGAAAGTAGTCCATCTCGCCGGTCAGCGCCACGCATTCCACCACTTCAGGCCAGGCATGCACGCTGGCGCGAAACAGGTCCATCGGGTTACGTTTGTGGCTTTCGGTGTGCTTTTCCAGCCGCACGTTCAAGTGCGCCGTCAGGCTCAGGCCCACACTTTCGGGCTTGACAAGGGCCACGTAGCGATCAATCACGCCGGACTCTTCCAGCCGTTTGACGCGCCGCAGCACCGCGCTGGGCGACAGACTGACCTGTTCGGCCAACTGGTCGTAGGTGGCTCTACCGTCCAGTTGCAGACTGCGCAGAATGTGCCGATCGAGCTTGTCTAGTGTTTGCATATCGTATATTTTGCAGGATTATTGCGTTTAGCGCCAATTCTGCACTCATTTCACATGAAAATTGAGACACCTGACAAGTACAGTCAATGCATTCTTTCTGGAGATTTGCATGAACGCACCTCTGTCATTTGAATCTGGCGCAGCCTGGGACAACCCGATGGGCACAGACGGTTTTGAGTTCATTGAATATGCCGCACCCGATCCGCAGGCCATGGGCGCAGTGTTTGAACGCATGGGGTTCACACCGATTGCGAAGCACCGCCACAAAAACGTGCTGCTCTACCGCCAGGGCGGTATCAACTTCATCATCAACGCCGAGCCGGATTCGTTTGCGCAGCGCTTTGCGCGCCAGCACGGCCCCAGCGTGTGCGCGATTGCCTTCAGGGTGCAAGATGCCAAAGCCGCCTACGAACGCGCCATTTCCCTCGGTGCCTGGGGCTACGCCGGGGGGGCAGGGCCGGGTGAGTTGAACATTCCGGCCATCAAGGGCATTGGCGACTCGATCATCTACCTGATTGACAAATGGCGAGGCAAAGGCGGCGCACAGCCAGGTGCAATCGGCAATATTGGTTTTTATGACGTGGACTTTGAACCACTGCCCGCTATCACCGCTGACGCCTTGAATCCACAAGGCCACGGGCTGACCTATATCGATCACCTGACGCACAACGTGCACCGAGGCCGCATGGACGAGTGGGCCGGGTTTTACGAGCGGCTGTTTAACTTTCGGGAAGTGCGCTACTTTGACATCGAGGGCCAGGTGACAGGCGTCAAAAGCAAGGCCATGACCAGCCCGTGCGGCAAAATCCGTATCCCCATCAATGAAGAAGGCAACGAGAAAGCCGGCCAAATTCAGGAATATCTGGACAAATATCAGGGCGAAGGCATTCAGCACATCGCCATGGGCAGCACGGACCTGATGAGCACGGTAGACATGATGCGCAGCCATGGCGTGAAGCTACTCAGCACCATCGACACCTACTACGAGCTGATTGACAAGCGCATTCCCGGGCATGGCGAAAGCGTGGCCGAGCTGCAAAAGCGCAGCGTGCTGGTGGACGGCAAAAAAGGCGCGTTGCTGCTGCAAATCTTCAGTGAAAACCAGTTGGGGCCGATCTTTTTTGAGTTTATTCAGCGCAAAGGTGACGATGGCTTTGGTGAGGGAAATTTCAAGGCGCTGTTTGAGTCGATGGAGCTGGATCAGATGCGGCGCGGTGTACTCAAAACCACCCTTGATGCGGCCTGACGGCCGTCTCCCCCTCAAGGGGGGCGACATCTGCAGCCCGGCAAAGCCGGTTCTGCGCTGCCACTGAAAAGGAGTTTCTTCATGGCTATTGAACCTGTAGTTTATGGCGGCAGCACGCGCCCGCCGCGCGGCGATTATTTGCGCGGCGGCGCCGTACAGGCTGACTACACCTGCCCACAAAACCACGCGGCCTACACGCCCGCTGACCACGACACATATCGCCGCTTGTATGAGCGCCAGTCAAAACTGCTGCCCGGCCTGGCCTGCGATGCGTTCATTGCCGCCCTGCCGTCGCTGGGTGCGTCCACGCACATCCCGCGCTTTGACGATATCAATGAGCGGCTGGCCAAAGCCACCGGATGGCGCTTGGTGGCGGTGCCAGGACTGATACCCGAGGTGCCATTTTTCACCCTGCTGGCCAAGCGCCAGTTTCCAGTGACCGACTGGATTCGCCAGCCTGAAGAGCTTGACTACATCGTTGAACCTGATGTTTTTCATGACCTGTTCGGCCATGTGCCGCTGCTGTTCAATGAGGTTTTCGCCGACCACATGCAAGCCTACGGCGCTGGCGGTCTGAAGGCGCATGGCCTGGGCGCCTGCGAGCAGTTGGCTCGGCTTTACTGGTACACGATTGAGTTTGGTTTGATGCGGCAGTCTGATGGCTTGAGAGCCTACGGCGCAGGTATTTTGAGTTCATCGGGCGAGCTGATGCACGCCGTCAACAGCGCGGAGCCGCAGCGCATGGCGCTCGATGTGCTGCGCTGTATGTCTACCGCCTACAACATCGACAGCTACCAGCAAAGCTACTTTGTGATTGACAGCTTTGAGCAACTGTTTGACGTCACAGCGCCGGACTTTGCGCCGCTGTATGCACAGCTGAAAGATATAAAAGAGATTGAGTCAGGCGCGCGGCAGCCAGAAGACACGCTTATCCCGCTTTGAGGCGCGTGATGGGCAAGCTGGCCAGTTCATGGCTTGCGCGTGTCACAGCATGGCCAAAGTAGCGTCAATCAGCGGTGGCCAGAAGGCCATCTGAACATGGGCTTTTCCACGAACCAGCCGGTTGTCAGCCCCTGCCAGCGTGGCACTGGTGGTAGGGAAAACAATGTTGTCACTGCTGGAATACCAACAGGTAAAAAGCGCACGACGATTTGTCGGCATGCCGGCGTCAAGCTGGGCCTGCCAGCTGGATGCCAGCCGCATTTGCTGGCCGTTCAGGCTGTGGCTGAAGCGGGCCAGCCAGGTGCCCTGATGTGGAGCGCCTATCGTGACAATGTGGTGCACAGCGCCGTCTGCCCGCATGGTTTGCAGCCAGGCGCGGGCGGCCAGTCCACCCATTGAGTGGCACACCAGCAGTGGCGGCATGCCGGTGGCAGCCGTGACTTGCTGCACGGCAGCTTCAATTTGCGGGGTGTAGTCGTCAATCGAGCCAAAAACGGGCTCCATACTGAGCGCGACATACGCGTGGCCGGTGCCCTGCAAGCGTTTGAGCCACGGGTTCCAGAAACCCCGGTTGCAAAAAAACCCATGGATAAAAACCACCCCGCGTTGTCCTTTGACAACGCTGCCTGGCGCGAGGTTGTCGGGGATAGCGTGAGCACGAAACGGTTGACGCCAGCAAAAAATGCGCGGCGCCACCAGTGTCTCGCCTAGCCATGCCTGCACCAACTCAGCAGGCGTTGCCAGGGGTGCCGGGTCGGTTTTGTTGATGTACCGCAGCAGTAAAAATTCAAGGCCCAATAAAGCGATGTAGCCCAGCAAGATCAGCAGAAAACCGGAAACTGCGAGCATTGGGGCGCTGTGGTGAAACCAGGCCAGCCAAGCCAGACTGGCTGCCAGCAAGCCAATGGTGATGATTTGTTGCAGTCTTGCCAGCATCGCTGAATCTGAAAAATGAGGCGGAAGAATGAGGCTGAAGTGTCCGTCAAGCTAATTGAAGCTCGGTGCCCGTCAGTCGCTTCACCAGCCCCTGCGCCAGGCGGTTGACCACGCCGTAAATCGACAGTTGTGGGTTGGCCCCGATGCTGGTCGGGAACAGCGAGCCGTCGTGAATGGACAAATTCTCGATTTGCCAATGTGCGCCATCTGGCCGGGTGACGCCCTGGTTTTCGAAAGCGGCCAAACCGCAGCCGCCCATGACGTGGGCACTGACTATTTTGGTGAGCATGGGCTTCATGGGCAGGGCGTTAACGGCCTGGCGCGCCTGCCCCCAGCTGGTGTAGGTTTGCCCCATTTCGTGCAGCGGCAAGACCCGGCTTGCGCCAGCGGCAAACTGGATTTCCATCATCGACAGCAGCGCGCGCCGCGCACCGTCCATGACGTAATCGGTCAGGGGGTAGTCCAGCACGGGTGAGCCGTCACCGCGCAGCTTGACAGTGCCGCCCGGCGACTGCTCGTGAAAGCCGTCACGCATCAGTGCCAGCAAGGTATGGCTGTGCGGAAACGCCTTGAGCAAGTCGTGCTGGCTTTGGCCCATGCCGGGAACAGTGGACGCAAAAATCACCGGATGCAGCGGTGGCGCCTCCAGCTTGTAGCCAATCGGCCCATCAATGGGGTGGGTGTCTAGAAAATGGTCGCTGTAAATGGTTTGCGGTGCGCCTTGCCAAGCCTCTACTTTTTGTTCAAACACGCCGGAGGACATGACGACCGGGTGCAAAAAGGTGCGCTTGCCGAGATGGCCATGCGGGTCTGGCGCACCAGAGCGCAGCAGCAAGGCCGGGGAGTTGATGGCGCCACCCGCAAGAACATAATTTTTTGCTATGATTTTAGTAGCTACTCGTTTCGGTAATTGTTGGTCTGGCGCGGTATTTGGCACCCCAAACGAGCACAAAAGTGCTGTGATTCGTCCCTTGTTCAGTCCTCCAGCCAGTTCAAAGCGCTCTGCCCGTGTCTCGACCAGGAGTTGCGCGCCTTGGTCCAGCGCAGCGGGGATGGTGGTGACCAGCATCGACTGCTTGGCGTTTGTCGGGCAGCCCATACCGCATGAACCGAGGTTCCAGCAGCCTTTGACATTGCGCGCGATCGCCAGTGCGGGAATGCCCAGCTTGGCGGCGCCGCGTCTGAGCAAATCATTGTTTTCGTTGGGCGGCGTGAGCCAGGGGCCGATGTTGAGGCGGCGCTCGGCTTGCTCAAAGTACGCTGACAGCGCTTGCGTGTTGTAGTCTTTCAGGCCGTACCTCGCTTGCCAGAACTTCAAGGTGGCATCTGGGGTACGAAAGGACGATGTCCAGTTGACGGTGGTGGAGCCTCCAACGCAGCGGCCTTGCAAGATGGTGATGGCCTTGTCTTCGGTCTTGCGAGCAGCGCTTTCCTGGTAGAGCTGCGGGTACGCCTCAGACTCTAGCTGGTTGAAGTCGCTGCTGCTTTTTAACGGACCTTCTTCGACGATGACCACCTTTAAACCCGCTTTGGCCAGCAGTTCTGCCGTGATGCCTGCGCCAGCACCGCTGCCAATGATGGCGACATCGCAGGTGATCTGTTCAGGCGGCGAGGCAAAGGGTCCGCCCATGACTTTCCAGCCTCTGGTCAGGCCATCCTTGATAGGGTCTTGACGTTTGTTCATTTGTTAAATTGCCAAAGGCCCGGGGTAACCCAGCTGATGCCAGGTGTCGGGCGCAGAAAAGTAAGCTGCCCCAGTGATGTCGTGCAGTGCTGCATAGGCTTGCTGGCGCAGCGCCAGACCAGACAAGCGCATGCCTTGCAGGGCCGTCTGTACGTCAGCCATGCTGGCACTCGCCCAGGGCGTATTCAACCCGGCCAGACCCAGACGGCCAGCGCTGGTTCCCAAAATGGACAGCAATTGAGACAGCTCACCTTGGGCGTGTGGTGGCAATTGGCCGATCAACACATCGACCCGTTCGAGCAGCGCTGTCATGGCCACTTCTTTGGCGGCAAGCTGCTCAGGCAGGGTTTTGTCAAGCACGCTGATCCCCACCGCCCGAAAAATCTCACGTCCGGTCGCTGTCAATCTGCCTTGAAGCAGACCGGGTCGAATCCACGCGGCCGTGCCGCCAACCGCGGCGAGCAGTACAGCTGATGTAGCGCCCAATTTGAGCAGTGTTCGTCTTTGCATGACTTGCAGTTTCTCATGCAGAGCGATGATTTGGCCAGCGCGGGGTGACTAGATAAACTCGGGGATGACATGACAACATGTCTGGGAACTTTAAATCAGATCACCGCATCGGCAGACAACATCCACAAGACTCTTGAAACGGCGCGCCGCTCAGGTATGTGCGCGCAGAAGACCCACCTTTGCTGGCAGCTAACGCGTCTGTTTGACGAAGACGCTGTGGCTTGTGAGACTGAATGGAATCAGTGACTTGCCCGCGAGAGACCCATTTGACGGAAATTTAAGGCTTACCTAGGACAAGCCCGATACGATTTTTGCGGTGCTTCTTTCACAATCGCTGCAGGAGATACATATGAACAGGCACTGGCTGAACAGTTACCCCGAAGGCGTTGCGCACGACATTGATACCGGGCAGTTTTCGTCGCTCAATCAACTGCTGGAAGGCTCGTTCAAAAAGAATGCGTCTAAGCCTTTTTCGGTTTGCATGGACGTCTGGATGTCTTACGGTGAGCTGGATCAACTGTCTGCGCAGCTAGGCGCCTGGCTGCAAGGCTTGGGATTGGAAAAAGACGCACGGGTAGCCATCATGCTGCCCAATATCCCGCAGTTCGCTGTCACGATGGCGGCCATTTTGCGTGCGGGCTACACCTGCGTGAACGTCAATCCGCTTTACACCGCACGCGAGTTGGAGCATCAGCTCACAGACTCAGGCGCCACGGCAATTGTTATCTTGGAAAATTTTGCATGCACTCTGGCAGAGGTGATTGAGCGCACGCCTGTCAAGCACGTGGTGATGGCATCGATGGGTGATTTGCTGGGTTTTTGGTATGGCAAGTGGCTGACATTCGCTGTGCGCCATCTCGCAAAAATGGTGCCCGCCTACAAGCTGCCGCTGAGCAATGATCGGTCTGTCACGACATTTGTGAAAGCGCTTGGCGATGGGGAAACCATGCTTTTGAAGGCGCCGCACTGCACGCTGGACTCGGTCGCCTTTTTGCAATACACGGGCGGCACGACCGGCTTGTCCAAGGGAGCGGTGCTGACGCACCGCAATATCGTGGCGGCTGTTTTGCAAGGCGAGCAGTGGTTCACACCTGCCCTCAAGCGTATCGGCGATGTCAGCAACATCAACAACATTGCCGCGCTGCCGCTGTATCACATCTTTGCTTTGACGCTCAGCCTGCTGACGATTCGCTGGGGTGCCCACATCACGCTGATTCCAAACCCGCGTGACTTTGGCAAGTTTGTTGAAGTGCTAAAAAAACGCCCTTTTCACATGATGCCTGGCGTCAACACGCTGTTCAACGCTTTGCTGCAGCACCCACAATTTAAGAGCGTTGATTTTTCCAGTCTCTGCATATCGCAGGCTGGCGGTATGGCGGCGTCAGAAGGAACCGCTCGTCACTGGCAAGAAGTAACCGGATGCGCCATGGTTGAGGGTTGGGGCATGAGCGAGACCTGCGCCATTGGCACCAACAATCCTGTGACCAACAAAGAATTTACCGGAACCATCGGCTTGCCTTTGCCGGGTATCGATATTGCGATCAAGGATGATGATGGGAAAAGTCTGGCTATTGGTGAGTCGGGTGAAATTTGTATCAAGGGGCCTCAGGTCATGACCGGTTATTACAAACAACCACATGAAAATGAAACAGCCTTCACCGCAGATGGCTTCATGCGTACGGGTGACATTGGCATCATGGACGACAAAGGGTATACGAAGATCATTGACCGCAAGAAAGACATGATCATCGTTTCTGGCTTCAATGTTTTCCCAAATGAGCTAGAAAATGTCATTTCCATGTGTCCCGGTGTTGTCGAGTGTGCGGCAATCGGTGTTGCAGACAAATCGCAGGGTGAAGCCATCAAGGTTTTTGTGGTGAAAAATGACCCGACTCTGACGGAAGATGACGTAGGCAGTTTTTGCAAACAGCATCTGACCGGTTACAAGCGGCCAAAATATATCGAGTTTCGAGATGACCTGCCGAAAACGAATGTTGGAAAAATTCTGCGCCGCGAGTTAAGAAGTGCCGTTTGACGTTGTGTTTTGGTAATTCAGTGGCGACAGCATCCTTGCTTCCTGACGATATTCATCTTTTTGAGCGGGGGTGGCTCTCCTCGAACAATATTTTTTTCGACGATGGTCAAACCAGCTGGTTGATTGACAGTGGTTATTCAAGCCACAGCGGTCAAACGCTGTCACTTGTTGATGCAAAGTTGGGAGCGCGCCCACTTGATGTTCTCATCAACACCCATTTGCACAGTGACCACTGCGGAGGAAACCGCGTCCTTCAAGACAAATATCCGTCCTTGATCACACTCATTCCACCCGGACAGGCTGAAGATGTTGAAAATTGGAACGTCTCAGCGCTGACATACCATGCGACGGGTCAGCAATGTCAACGGTTCAGTTACAGCCAGACTCTGCTTCCTGGGTCGAGTATTCATCTCGGTTCTCATTCATGGGATATTCATGCTGCACCTGGACATGATCCAGACGCTATTTTGTTGTTTCAGCCCGATCATCGGATATTGATTTCAGGCGACGCACTTTGGGAGAACGGCTTTGGGGTTGTTTTCCCCGAACTGGAGGGTGCGAAAGCTTTTGACCAAGTGCTGGCTACATTAGATCTCATTGAAAGTCTAGAGCCGCAAACCGTGATACCGGGACACGGTCGTGTATTTAGCTACACACCAGAATCGATGAACATTGCGCGTGAACGGCTGCAAGCCTTCGTTCAAAGCCCGGTCAGGCATGCGCGCCATGCGGTGAAAGTTTTATTGAAATTTAAATTGCTTGAAATCCAGCAGCAACCCATTGCCTTGTTTAACGAATGGGCGCAAAGAACTCCCTATTTACACATGTGCAAAGACCGATTCTTCACTGAGCTTGATTTTGCGTCGTTCATCAAAAAGATGTGTGCCGAATTGGTGAGTAGCGGCGCGGCACGAATAACTGACGATATCCTCTACAACGCCTAAGCGATTTGATGTTCTGAGGGTCGGCATCATTTACGAAACATCAGATTGGATGCTATTAAAAGCGCCAAAAGAAAAAGCCCAGTCAATCGAAGATCAACTGGGCTAGTCCAGGTTTAATAGCCTGACGATGTCCTACTTTCACACAGGAATCTGCACTATCATCGGCGCTAAGTCGTTTCACTGTCCTGTTCGGGATGGGAAGGAGTGGTACCAACTTGCTATGGTCATCAGGCATAACTGTTTGACAAATTGTTCAACGAACAACTTATCGAATTCATAGAGCACATCAGCTTTTTATTTAGTAATTTGCGTACTGAAAAACATCACGTTTTACAGCACGTCTTTTGAATGCGTCAACTTGGCATAACAGCCTTGAACATAAACATGGCTAAAGTGGAACTTTAGCCATGAAATATCAAAGTTATAGGGTCAAGCCGCACGAGCAATTAGTATCAGTTAGCTTAACGCATTACTGCGCTTCCACACCTGACCTATCAACGTCCTGGTCTTGAACGACTCTTTAGGGGGCTCAAGGCCCCGGCAGATCTCATCTTGAAACGAG
>CANJWZ010000040.1 GCA_947478725.1 Comamonadaceae bacterium | reverse complement strand
TGAGCCTGGAAGCAGCCGCGACCCGGAGCCTCAATATGACCGGCGGGATGCCGCTGAAAGCAACTGCCGTGATAGACGCCGGCGGTGTGCCGAATCCGGCTGGTGTGAGCCTGGAAGCAGCCGCGACCCGGAGCCTCAATATGACCGGCTGGATGCCGCTGAAGGCAACTGCCTTGGTCGACGCCAGCGATGCGACAAGTCCGGGCGAGGTGAACTCGGAAACATCCATCAAAGACGCCATGCGCTTGACGATGACATCACCCGCCCAAGCTGTCACTCAGCGTTTGGCTCAAATGTCAGGCAGTCCAGAACAAAGTACATGGGCCGCGTTATTGGCAGGAAACCGACCTTCGACAGGCACACCTCAAGCAGCCAAAGCCTGGGAAACCTTGCAGCTCGACGTTCCCGATGACTTGCTGTTGGGTCCTTTGAACGGGTCTCAGGACTTGCTTGTCGACAATACTCTGACAAGCAGCACCAACCAGAGTGTGGGACAAGCTGCCGCCGGGCATAGAGATGCGGCAGTGAACGCCCCGCCCAATTTGTCTTCCCAGGCCGAACAGCGTGTGATCCAGCAACAACAGCTGGCCGACAAGCTTGGCCAGGCGCTGGCCCAACGTTTGGTCGATCAGATCGAGCGAGGGCAATGGAAAATTGAAATGCGCTTACAACCAGAGAGTTTAGGCCGGATCGAGGTAGAGCTAAAGATGCATGCTGGGGGTCTTGACGCACTATTTAGCGCCGAAAACGCGATGACACGGGAACTGATTTCCCAGGGTTCTGGGAAATTGAAAGAAGCGCTGACTCAGACTGGCATGACAGTTGCTGATGTATCGGTGAATGGTGACCAAAACCGTCAATCTGGCGGAAATTCGACACCCGGAAATAGCTCGAGATCCGCTTTTGGATCAGCAGGGCGAAAGCCCGGTAGCGTTGAAGGTGTCGCGGCAGCGGTGAAAGATGAGCCCGCAGCAACAGACGGATTGAACGTCTGGGCATGAAACTCAAGTTACTTTAAAAGCAAAGTTGAACCCACAGCCCAAGGTGTCACATGGCAAAACCAGCAGTAAGCGAAGAAGAAGTTGAAGTTAAACCCAAAAAACCAATCGTCAAAATCATTTTGGCACTGGTTGGCTTGGTCGTTCTTATTTCAGGAACCATGGTCGGGACACTTTTTATATCGGGCTTCTTCTCCAAACCCCCACCCAGTTCAGAACAAGCGGCGGCCGATGAAGAGGGCCAAGACAAGCATGGTGCTGCGCCAGACAAGGGCAAAAAAGCCGATGACGGCCATGGCAAGCCTGACGCGGACAAGGGTAAAAAACCTGACGCCAAGCCTGACGCGGACAAGGGTAAAAAAGCCGACGCTGGCCATGGCAAGCCTGACGCGGACAAGGGCGCAAAAGCTTCCAATGAACCGCCCAAACTGAACAAGAAATCACCCAACAGCCCACGCTTTGATTACACCTATCACCAGCTGACCAAAGAATTTTTGGTTAACTTGACAGGCTCGCGCAAGGTGATGTCGGTGCAAATCGCTATCATGACCCGCTACGACGAGCGCGTAGTTGAAAATGTGAAAAAACATGAATTTGCATTGCGCTCAGTCGTGATGGATGTGATGCGCCAGACCAACGAAGCAGACCTGCCCAAGCCGGACTTCCGCAAAGATCTCGCTATCAAAATCCGCGATGCCATGAACACCTTGATTGAAAAATACGAGGATTTTGGCGGCATTGAAGATGTCTATTTCACGAGTTTTATCGTTCAGTGATTCAACTTACAACCATGCCCAAGATCTGAACTATGGCCGACAGTTTACTTTCCGCCGACGAATTTGCAGCGCTTGCTGAAGGCGTGAATGATGGTTCCATACCCGTCAATACGGGGTTCAACACCACCATTCCGTTTAAAGCTCATGATCTAACCAGCGAAGACAGCAGCCTGGGCGTCAACGTCGGCTCGATTGACATGATCAATGAGCGGTTTATCCGCCTGTTTCGCCTCGGCCTGATGGACGTTCTGCGTACCAGCCCACGCATCAACCCGACCAAGGTACAAATCATTAAATTTGGCGATTACATCAAAGACCTGAAAGCGCCCCTGTCGGTCAATGTGGTACGGATGAATCCATTGCGCGGCTATTCCCTGGTGGTGATAGACACCACCATTGTCTTTAGCTCACTTGACAGTTTTTTTGGCGGCTTTGGCCAAGGAACGGTGGGACATTTGTCGCCGGGCAGGATGTTCACGCCGATGGAAACGCGCATCATCAACATGATTTTGGACGTTATCTTTCGTAACCTGAAAGACGCATGGTCGCCCATCATCGCGCTTGATTTTGAATTCGTCAGCGCCGAGATCAATCCCCAATTCGCTCAGGTATCGGACGAAAGCGATCTGGTCATTGTCAGTCGCTTCGAAACCGAGACCGCAACTAAAAATATCGGCTTTATCGACATCGTTCATCCCTATGCCTCACTTAAACCGGTTCGTGAATTGCTGCGCAGCCGGGTCCAAACAGGCGATGGCAATGAAGAGTCAGATCGCCAGTGGCGCGACGAACTTGAAGATGCAGTAGGTGAGGCCTGCCTGGAAGCAAACGTGAGTTTGGGTCAAATCAATTCCACTTTCAAGGCGGTTGAATCCATGAAACCGGGCGATATTTTTTATTTCAAGAAGCCCGAGCTGGCAAGCTTTCAGCCCAATGGCATCCCTGCTTTCGAGGTTCACGTTGGAACTTTGGGTGGCCAAACTGCAGTTCAAGTCGAGCGCGCAGTAAGCCCTGGCCAACACTAATATTTTCAGGAAAACCATGACCGAAACCCTTGAACCAAATACGACAGACGCTGCAGTGGTGGACAAACAAATCAACCCTGACGTGCTCCAAAACATCAGCGTGACCCTTAGCATTGAAGTCGGTCGGGCGATGATCAAAATCAAAGACCTGATGCGCCTTACCCAGGGCAGCGTGGTTGAGCTCGATCGGATAGCCGGCGAGCCGCTCGACCTGCTGATTAACAACACCGTTGTGGCCCAGGGCGAGGTCGTCCTGGTCAACGAGCGGTACGGCATCCGCTTGACACGAGTAGTCCCCGCCTCCGAGCGGATGAAGAACCTTTAGCAGGATCTGATATGGGTTCGACTGGCGCCAGTCCATTTGATTGGGTACGTGTAGTAGGCAGCATCGTGCTGGTATTCATACTGCTGGCGGCTTTGCTGTGGACACTGCGGCGCATGAAGGTCATGCAAAGCACTCAAGTTGGTGAGCTCAAACTTCAGGTCTTGGAAACGATCAGCGTGGGACCGCGACAGAAAATTGCCTTGCTGCGTGTCGCTGACCATTTGGTATTGATCGGTATGGGCGCCAACCAGTTCACCGCTCTGGGCAACTGGGAAGATCCAGTCGCGGCAAAAGGAAACCATCTTGAAAGCTAAACTGCTATGGGCATCGGGCATCACCCTGCTCTTGTTGATACCTGCACTGTCTTGGGCGCAGGGCATCCCCATGGTGAACGTCAGCGGCTCAGGCAAAGACACCCAGTACAGCTTGTCATTGCAGTTGCTGGCTTTGATGACAACACTCACGCTGTTGCCTTCCCTGCTGCTGATGATGACTTCATTTGTTCGAATCATCATCGTCATGTCTATCCTGCGACAAGCTTTGGGAACCGGACAGACCCCACCCAACAACGTGTTGGTAGGCATCTCACTTTTTCTCACCTTTTTCATCATGTCACCGGTGTTAACCGATGTGTACCAAAAAGCGGTGACACCCTATATGCAAAATTCTTTGAATTTTGACAAAGCGATCGCCGCAGCAGAAATCCCTATTCGAGGCTTCATGGTGAAGCAAACACGCGAAGAAGACATTGGCTTGTTCATGCAGATGGCTCGCAAGTCTGATGTTGCCAGTGCCGAGACCGTGCCTTTTACCACCTTGGTACCGGCCTTCATCACCTCAGAATTGAAAAGTGCATTCACGATTGGCTTTCTGATCTATATCCCTTTTGTCGTCATCGATTTGATCGTTGCGAGCGTGTTGATGTCCTTGGGAATGATGATGTTGTCACCCATGATGATTTCGATGCCGTTCAAACTGATGTTGTTTGTTTTGGTGGACGGGTGGAGCTTGATCATGAGCTCTTTGGCTGCAAGTTTCGTGACCTGAAGCAGACATCGCAGCATGGCGATGCGTTGCAGTTTGAACCAAAAAAGGAGAAAAAAATGGGCATAGCAGAGGTTGTAGATGTGGGCCGTTTGGCACTTTGGATGACCGTTTTGATTTCTGCGCCGCTGCTTGGAGTGGCTCTCGCAGTGGGTTTGCTGATCGGAATTGTTCAAGCTGCCACATCGATCAATGAGTCAACATTGAGCTTCATTCCCAAGGTTGCTGCTGTCGCCATCACTTTGGCGATCGTCGGCAGCTGGCAGCTGAGCACGCTGGTCGACTACACCCGCAGCATATTTCAACGTATCCCGCTTCTATTTACATAGGCGACAACAGACCGAGCGGGACATGAATCTACTGACCAATGACATCGTAGAGCGCTTTTATGGGTTTTTGTGGCCCATGCTGAGGATCTCCGCGCTGCTCTTGTCAGCCCCTGTATTTTCGCTACGCTCACTTAACCTGCGCCTGCGTATCTTGTTGGCGTTGGCCTTGACCTGGATGGTGTACCCGCTTTATTCCTGGCCCCGGCTTGATCCCATGTCGGCCGCCGGACTGCTTGAAATTTTCAACCAAATCGCCATCGGATTGCTGATGGGGCTGAGCCTGCAAGTCATCACCGCGGCGATTTTGCTGGCGGGACAGTCGGTCTCCAACGCGATGGGCTTATCGATTGCCAACATGATGGATCCCAACCTTGGCAACGTCCCTGTCATTGCCCAATTTTTGTTAATTATGTCAACCTTGATATTTCTGGGTCTTGGTGGGCACGCCATGATGCTGAGCCTGGTCGTTGACAGCTTTGCAAGCTTGCCCGTCGGTCAGCCGCTGCTGGCCGAAAAATCATGGGCCCATTTTTTAAGTTGGAGTTCAATGATTTTTTTAGGCGCGGTGTTACTGGCCTTGCCTGTGATGGTCACCCTTTTGTTTATCAACATCGGCTTGGGCGTGGCAACTCGTGCCGCGCCAAGCCTGAACATTTTTCAGGTTGGACTGCCCGCCATGATCATTGTCGGCTTTGGCGCTCTCATGTTTGCATTGCCCAGCATGGGCGCCAGAATTGAGTGGTTATGGCTGCAGGGGTTCCTGGAAGTACGCTCTCAACTCGGCTTAAAGTAGCCCCTTAAATCATGTCTGATGACAGCGCCCAGCGCACTGAAGAACCCACAGCACGCAAACTGAAACGTTCGCGCGAAGAAGGCCAGGTCGCGCGTTCCGTTGAACTGTCTGCCGCTGCTGTCATGTTTGGCGCCGTCATTGTGCTGCTCATGATGGGCCCGATCTGGTTTCCAAAGTTGGCACGCTATTTCGCCTCAGGTTTTAGTTTTGACCGCAAAGTACTGGAGACGCCCGCCTTGTTGCCACTGGCCTTTTCGAGTCAGATGAGCGATGTCTTTTTGCTGTTTTTGCCCATGATGATACTGACCCTGTTTTTAGCGGTGTTGGCCAGCGGAGCGACCGGCGGATTTTTATTTTCATTCAAGGCGGTGCTGCCCAAGCTGTCAAAGCTCAGCCCCTTGGCTGGCTTGAAAAGAATGTTGGGCAGCCATGCTGCCATCGAGCTGCTCAAATCCATCCTGAAATTTGGCTTGATCGGCGGCGTGCTGCTGATCCTGCTGAACTTGCACTTTACCGACCTGATCGGCATGGGATCGATGGGTTTAGAGCCAGCATTTTTGTTGACCGGAAACCTGGTTTTAAAGGCGCTGACCTGGCTAACCCTGGGCTTGGTGCTGATCGCCTTGATCGACGTCCCCTTCCAGCGCCATAGCTTCATGAAACGCATGCGCATGACCAAGCAAGAAATTCGTGATGAATACAAAGACATGGAAGGTCGGCCAGAAGTCAAGGCTCAGATGCGACGTCGTCAGCGCGAAATAGCCAACGCCCAAATGATGCAAAAAGTCAAGGACGCGGATGTCATCATCACCAACCCCGAACACTTTGCGATCGCCCTTTCCTATGACCCAAGCTCTGACGGCGCTCCTATTTTGCTTGCAAAAGGTGCTGATTTCATGGCCATGCTCATACGAAAGGAAGCAAAAACTCACAGCATAGAGATTTTTGAGTCGCCCCAACTTGCGCGTGCACTGTATTTCACCACCGAACTCGACCAAGCCATTCCAGAAACGCTGTACTTCGCCGTCGCTCAGGTGATTGCCTACGTGTTTGGCCTTGCAAATGTGCGTCCAGGCGTAGCACCGGCAGTCAAACCGCAACCGAAGATTCCGCTGTCCATGCAGTTTGATGCCACAGGCAAACCTTTGGCGCCTCAGAAAGCCACCCCGTGACCGTACGCGCCCATCAAGCTCAGGAGCATATGGCTGGCGAGAAAGCCTTGTTTTTTCGAGCCACCGACCGACTCCGGCTAGAAGGCTTCGTCGCCGCACTGACGCAAAACGGCATGAGCCTGGCCATGGTCAGCGACCACGATGTGATTCTCGATCACTACGTCAAAATGCTGATTTCACGTGTTCGTGAAGTCGCACCGCAGGTCAGTCTTGAAGTGTATTTTCCCGCCAACGCAGAAGCCTTGATTGCGCGCTTTAACGAGCGGTTGAAACAGCATTCGATTGAAGATGCCATGTCAGACGCCGCCCAAACCGCGCCACCAAAGATTTGGGTACTTCATGACGCATCGGCCCTGCCCGACCACGAAATACAGTTGTTGGCTCGCTTGGTTCAAAATTTCCCAGGGGCCAATATTCGCGTCATCATGCTCATGACGCAAGCCAGTCAAAAGGCGCAGTTGCTCAGCACGTTCGGTCGCCGCATTTTGAACTGGGACATTGAAACACCCAATGCAGAACAACGCTCTGCGATGTTGGAGCAAGCCCGGGCCCATGGCCGTGAAATATCGATCGGCGAGCTGTTAAAACAACTGGCTCCTCCGCCTGCTGTTCTTGGCGCCTCGACCGCAGATCAAGCCAGAGAAGTGACGCAAACCATACCGGTCCAGAATTTTAAAAAAACGAGCCCGGGCCAACGGAATACAAAAAAATGGTTTGCCGCCTGCATTCTTTTGTTGATCGCCTGTACCCTGGCCGTTGGCTTTTGGTACAAAGATGCCATCATCCCTCTGCTGGCGGCGACCAAGCCTGCCTTACCCGCGCCTAGCGTTCAAAGTCCAGTAGCCACTGTGCCGGCGACTGCATCCCCGACCGAAGGGGCGGGCAAGGACAACGAAGAAATCATTCATACGCCAGCGCAGACACAAGCGGGACACTCGTGGATTCTAGGAATGCCAGCTGTTACGTTTGTCGTGTTGCACAGTACCGCGTCAAGCTATCAAGAAATTAAATTTTGGCTACAAAACCAGCCCCAACTCAAGCTGGCCCAAATTGTGGCCCACACCCTCCCGAACCAAACAGGTCTTCAATTTTCAGCAGTTTCTGCACCATTCACCTCTAACGCTGAAGCCCGTGAATTCGCAGACGGTGCTGGCATGCCAAAGGGCGCGGTGGTTTATTCCGGGCAGTTTCTCAGGGAACAATTTCCCGCAGAGCCCAAGAGCATGGCTGCACCCCAACCGGAGAGAACACGATGAATGAACCGCAATTCATCCGCAGCACGGCCCCGCATATTGTTGAAGTAGCCGAGGGCAGTCATAACGCAAAGAGCAAATCTGCGACTATCGGGACAGATGCACAGCGGGCATACACCGACTCGAAGGCATTCGTCGATGCCGACCATGAGACCGAGCGCAGCCTTGAGGCCGAACGCAGAACTCTTCACCTAGACGAGCCAATCACCGATGTTGTGGGGCCAGGGCAAGAAAGTACCACCGCAAACAGCTCATCCGCAAATAGCGTTATGGATGTGCAGGAAGTAAACACCAGTTCGATGGCATTCATCCATGCCAGCCCTTCGGCCGAACTCCAGACTGTCTTCTTCGATCCGCAAAGCGCCATGGCTGCTCGTCCGCCTCAAGAGTTGGACCCGGCAGAGGTCAGTGCACTTTTCTTATCCAGCACAAACGCGCTCCCTGTGATTGAAGTCCCTGCCGCCTTGGACGAGCCCGACAAAAAACCAAGTTCCTCGCAAACCCAAGAGACGTCACACTTTTCGGGCCAAATCGGCGAACTAAAAGCGAAGAACGATCATGTTCGCGCAGAGCTTAAACGTCGCGAATCGGTGCCGTTCACCAAGACCTAGTCCATCCTCAAACTTTCTGACGAGTGCAAATCATGACTGAAACAGCTGCAGCCACACCCTCCCGTGACCCATCGGCTTTGGAGCCGCTTGCAACAAACACGCAGCTCGCCACCGACGGTCCAGCGCAAACACCCGAGTCAGAACTTTCCGAGCCGGCTCCTGCAGAGCATTCTGAGCCATCGGCCGAAACAATGTCCTCAGCCGCGCGCCAAGCCATGGAAGACGACCAAGAGGTCCAAGACATCAAATCCACCATGCTGGACTCCGCTGAGCTGGCCAACCAGGCGGCAAACCACGCACTCAAGGCCGGGGATGACCTGCAAAAAGCCACTCAAAATCTGATCACGCTTTATGACACCCAGCGCAAACTGGGGGTGATTGTTCTCGTCAGTTGCGGCACGCTTTTGGTGATTGGCATGGTTTTATTCGTTTTTATGTCCTCTAGCCTTCAGCAGCGCATTGCGCAGGCCGATGCCATGTTGTTGGCAGTCGGAAAGAGGATCGTCACGATGAATGAATCGATAGAAATCCTCAACGCCAGTGGAGAAATTTTGCGCAAGATTTCAAGCAATCAAAGTGCGCTCAGTGACCAACAAGTCAAGCTCGACGGGCGGCTCGATGAAGCTTTGAAAGCGGCACACAACGTCGCTGCTACGACAACTAAAGACCCTAAAGCTCCGGACATCGGCAAGCTTCTGCAAGCCATGGAGACTCAAATTCAAGGCAACTCCAATGCCCTTAAAAGTTTGGCGGCTCAACAACAGCGTTCCAAACCCGCGACAGACCCTGATCTCGCCGCCATCCGACGCGAAGTAGACGCGTCCCTGCTGCGTCAACAAAAGAAAACCCAGACTCCGAACCCTGCCCCAAGCCAGCCCCAGCCCCAAATCCAGACTCAGACCCCTACAGCTGTGGTGAATCCCGTCCCGGCTAAGCCGGTAGAACGCTTGGTTCAATACCCGCGGGTGCAAAGCGCACCAACAACAGCGCCCTGATAAAACCGGTTCGAAATGACTAGGCGGTACGCAAGCCGAATTTTTGAATTTTTTCGATCAGGGTGGTTCGTTGAACGTTCAAAATTCGTGCTGTCTGGGACACATTTCCCTTGGCACGGCTCAGTGCCTGCGAGATCAAATCGCGCTCAATTTCCGCAAGTCTGTGCTTGAGTGACAGCCCCTCGGGCGGCAAAACGGGCAGGGCTTCAGATAGAAAAGATATTTTTTCTGTCGCGCTAAGCATTGACTCATTCGCAGCATCCGGCAAGAACTCGTCAAAAATACCACCCGAAACGGGACCACTGTCCTGGTCGCCGGCAAACTCGAACTCAGGTGTATCAACGAGAATCGGTGGCGATTGAAGCGGCTCCCTGGCATTCACCTGGGCCTTGAACTTGGCCAGACCCTTGGGTAACAGCGAATCCGAAAACCGGTTTAACTCAAGACATTGTCCGGAAAAAAGGGTGCTGAAGCGATCAATCAAATTGGACAGTTCACGCACGTTTCCAGGCCAGTGGTAGGTCTGCAGCGCTTGAGTGAAGTCACGGCAAAACTCAATCGGTTTCTGGTCTTTCGCGGCAAACTTCTTGACAAAAAAATCGAGTAACAAAGGCACATCCATCGCACGTTCGCGCAACGCAGGCATGTGCAGGGGCAACACATTGAGTCGGTAATACAAGTCTTCGCGAAAGCGCCCCTCCTCGATTTCAACTTCCAAATCACGGTGGGTTGCTGCAATCACCCGAACGTCAACGGCCACCGATTTGCTGGAGCCCAACGGATCAACGCTTCGTTCTTGTAAAACGCGTAGCAACTTGACTTGGAGCTCAAGTGGCAAGTCGCCAATTTCGTCAAGAAAAATACAGCCGTTGTGGGCTAATTCAAACCGCCCTTTTCGATCGACCACAGCGCCCGTGAAAGCCCCTTTGCAATGGCCGAACAATTCGCTTTCAATCAAATCCTTAGGGATAGCAGCGCAGTTCACAGGAACAAAATTTTCGTCGCAGCGAGGTGACAAATCATGCAGCAAACGCGCTACGATTTCCTTACCGGTACCGCTTTCACCTGTCACCAACACTGTTGAGTTCGACGCCGCAACCACCGGAAGCAAATTTCGGATCGCCTGGAGGGCATCGCTGTTACCGATTAATTTAAACGTGTCTTTAGGGGTCAACATGCCGGATGTTTGGATGGAACGCAGTTTTAAAGTCTGTAAATCATCGAATTTATAGAAATTCTTTAAATTGGTAGAATTGATGATACCAAATTACCTTTAATTGGGGTAAAAAATCTTGCTTCTGCTTTTACAGTATGTAAACCGGACATGGTTCGTTGCTGAAGCCCGAATTCTCACGAAATAAGATACATCCACCCGTGACAGACACCGTTGTTGATCCGCAATTTGCCGCACTCAATAACCTCGGCTTGATGTATGCCAAAGGTCAGGGAGTGACCCAGAATTTCGCAGAAGCGCTCAGGTGTTATCAGTTGGCAGCCGAACACGGCTTGGCCGCCGCCCAATCGAACTTGGCTGTCATGTACTCCAGCGGTCAGGGTGTAGACCAGAACTACCACCAGGCACATCTTTTGTACCGGGCAGCGGCCTTGCAGGGGCTGGCCTCCGCACAATGCAATCTGGCAACGATGTACGTCAACGGTGATGGCGTTGGCTGCGACTTGCATGAGGCGCTGAAGTGGTACCAGGCCGCAGCGGATCAGGGGGATACGACGGCCCATGTCAACCTTGGGGTGATGTACGCCAACGGGGAAGGCGTCACGCAAGACTACGAAAAAGCGCTAGCGTATTACCAACGCGGCGCAGATCTTGGCGACCCACAAGCCCAATATGGTCTGGGTGTCATGTGTGCCAACGGACACGGGCTTGCTCGGGATATGCAGTTGGCCTGCCATTGGTACACACTGGCAGCCGAGCGCGAACACCCCCAGGCGCAATTCAATTTGGGGGTTTTGTACTCCAGCGGTGATGAACTTCCGCTTGACTACCCTAAAGCGGTTGATTGGTACGAGCGTGCAGCAGCCCTTGGTGAATCTTCCGCTCAATACAACCTTGGAGTCATGTTCGGCACCGCGCATGGCGTGCCCAAGAACACCGAAAAATCGCTTCAGTACTACTTGGCGGCTGCGCATCAGGGCAACGCTGCCGCTCAATATAACTTGGGGTTGATGTACGCCAATGGGATTGATATTGAACAAGACGAAGCGGCTGCAATGACTTGGTATCGACTGGCGGCAGAGCAAGGCGACGCCATGGCTCAATGTCACTTAGGCGTCATGCTCGCCAACGGCCAGGGGGGGGTCGCCAGTCACAGCGAAGCGCTGCAATGGATGAAATCGGCTGCCGACCAGGGAGAACCACTTGCGCTCTACAACCTGGGCTTGATGTACCAAGCAGGCGGCAACTCGGAGCCCGACCACGAAGTGGCACTGGGCTGCTTCCGCCAAGCCGCGTGCCAAGGCCAGGCCGACGCTCAAGTTGCGTTGGGCTGGATGTACGCCAAAGGCCAAGCCGTCTTGCAGGACTATGTCAGGGCACATATGTGGTTTAACTTGGCGGCGGCCCATGCGCATGAGAATGCCTGCGATGGACGGGATTTTGTGTCCGCGCTGATGCCTCCGGCTCAGATAGCACAGGCGCAAGAAATGGCACGCTCGTGCAAACAGAACAACTACCATGGGTTCGACTGATCCCGATCCAACGTCATCGTTCAGAGCACCATGTCAGCGTCGACCGTCCACCCCGCTACTGAGGGCCATTTTTCTCGTGCCCACTTTAGCAACACATGGGATGTCCTGACGTCGCTCATCACACAGTCGCAGTTCCAGATCATCAGTTGCGTTGACGCGGCCTGCTCCCCTGCCTGGTTCAAACTGATGTTGGCTTGCAGACGACGCGGCCTGGAGGTGACTCTGATCGTGCGAGCGATTGAGCAGAACATCGATTCGGGCCTCGCATGGGAAAGGCTTGTCGCGATGGGGGTTCAGCTGGTCTGGCTTCAGGCAGATAACACCAGTTTGAGGACATCGGCCTGCGTGATCGACCAAAGCGTGGCCGTCAGTGGCAACTTTGATCATGTGAATTCTGCTGCCGAGTCAGTCTTTTCTGGCATCGTGATTCAAAATCAGCCAGACGCTGTGGCCGCTTGTCTGGAAGGTTTGAACCAGTTGCGGCAATCCGTGCCAGGCGCTGTTGATTTGCCACTGTCCGACTCCAGAAATGCAACATCCAGCCCCCTGGGGAACCAGCTTGTCCTCCGCGCGGACCCGACCGCACAGGTCTTGGCTTGGCAACTCGGCTTGTTAGCAGAGCACAGCATGGCCTTGGACGAGGAAATCGCCGACATGCACCAAAAAATCAATGCTTTTGACACCCAGCAGGACGACGCGATCGGTGATGTTGTAGGGCAATATCTGGATTTAAAACAACGCTACTTGGCCCAGCTTTACCAACAATCAGAAAACGAAAAAGATCAGGTTGAGGCTCAAGCGGCTCAAGCTGATTTCGCACAGTTTCGGTTCGAGGAAAGCCAACCAGCCAAGCCCCCATCTGCAGAACCGCTAGGCGCAACACAGCAAGAAGAAATCAAATACTTGTATCGAAAATTGATCATGCTATGCCACCCCGACCGGGTTCAAGAGCAGCACAAACTACAGGCTCAGGAAGTATTCCAGCGCGTACAAAGCAGTTATCGAAACTTCGATTTTTCAGTCCTCAAAACCATCGAGCAGCAACTGCAGCAAGTCCCCTTGGGCGGCATCAGCGCAGCGCCAGACTCATTCATCGGTCTGAAGCAACGGTTGGCTGATTTGCAAGAGCGCTTGTCAAGTCGATGTGTGACCCTTCGCCATATTCAGCAGAGTCCGACCTGGCGAACCCTGAGTACCCAGAGCAACTGGGACCTGTGGTTTGCCAAACAAGGTGAACATTTGCAAGCTGAAATACAACGCTACAGTCTGGCACTGGAAGTCATAGCGCAGCCCGCCCCATGAGCACCGCGCTAACGCTTGCGACCAACCGTGCGCCGGGCGCTGTTGCCCAGCAACGCCTGAACCTGGTCGCACAGACCTTGGCTGACGCAAAAGACAGACGCACCTTGGAATTTTTCAAGAAATTCCCGAACCTGCTTAAACAATGTGCGCAGCGTCATCACCCACTCGCCATTGATCTCCTGCGCCAACCCGCGCTGAACTGGGATTGGCGCACCTTGAGCAGCAGTCAAGCCCTGGCCTGGTCGGGCGATCTGATCGCGCAGCATGAAAACGATGTTGATTGGATCGCCTTAAGCAAAAACCCCGCTTTGCCGTGGTCTGCCGAATTGATAGCGCGCTTTTCACAACGCTGGAATTGGCAACAGTTAAGCGCCAACCCAGGGGTGCCCTGGAGCAGTGAACTCATCGAGGCCTACGCCCCCCACTGGAACTGGGGCGCTCTCAGCCGCAACCCGGATTTGGCCTGGAGCGCAAGCTTCATCAAAGCCCATGCCCACCGTTGGGACTGGACGGCATTGAGCTGGAATCCCGGCATCCCCTTGACAGCGGCGTTGTTAGAGCGCCATGCTGGTCAGTGGGACTGGATGGGGCTGAGCGCCAACGGCTCCATTCCCAGCGACCCCGTCCTGCTTGGCCAATTTGCTTCATTTTGGAACTGGACCGGCTTGAGCAACAACCCGGGGCTCCATTGGAGCCTCGATCTGATGGCGCAGTTTGCAGACCAGTGGGATTGGAAAGTTCTCAGCACGAACACTGAATTACTCTGGAGCCTGGACCTGATCGCCCAATACAGCGAGCGCTGGGATTGGTCCGAACTCAGCGCCAACCCCACGCTGCCTTGGCATGCCGATTTATTGACCCACTGGCTGCCCCGTTGGGATTGGAAAGCCTTGAGCCATAACCCGGCCCTTCCGTGGAGCGAACAACTGCTGGACATGCGGGCTGGGCATTGGGACTGGGCGGCGTTGAGCGGCAATCCGGCGCTGCCTTGGTCGATGGCCCTTTTGGAGCAATACTTTGAGCGCTGGGATTGGGATCGCCTGAGCTGGAATACCGGCCTACCCTGGAGCGATCTGTTGCTCAACCACTTCAAGAACGAGTGGGACTGGGTCAGCCTCAGCAGCAACGACCAGCTGCCCTGGAGCGACGTACTGCTCGCTCAGCACTCGGACCAATGGGATTGGGAAAGACTCAGTTCAAACCCTCGTTTACCCTGGAGCAGCGATCTGCTGCAAAGGTACGACGCCTTCTGGAATTGGGCCACGCTGAGTGCACTCCGCCAACTGCCATGGGACGCTGAATTTTTTAGCGCCTTTGCCGCACAGTGGTTTATCCCTTTGGTGGTCGAACACCAACACTTCGAGGTTCACGCGGTGTCTGCTGATCAAATCAACATGCTGCTGCCAAAGGAAAACGATCCGGCATGAAATTTGCTTTTTTTGACAACCGCATACTGGTTTGTCAAAAAATAGACACTGATTGAGCCTGATTTCAGACGCAGGGCACCGAAGGAACTTCATGAGTAATGCAAAGCATCGCCAAGGCAAAGCCGATCACCTAGAGGCTGCGGCGCACCTGCCGCGCGGGCCTTACGATGCCCATCAAACCATCAAGACCCTTGTCTTATCGCAGCAAGCCCATGCGCCGCTGGGACAAAGACTTTATGCCCTGACCCATCAAGGACACCCGGTTCGGCAGATCGGCTTGCCCCAAACCGACACCCCGCAAGCATGAAGCGTCTTAGCCTGTCAAAACGCCAAGCGAGGGCGGCGCCGTGAAAAGCTTGCTGGCTGATGCCGATGCCGCCTACGGACGGGGCGACTTCGCCAACGCCCTGCGGATTTCGCGGCCGCTGGCAGCTTTGGACTTTGCCGCCGCCCAAAACAATCTGGGATTCATGTACGCCAATGGTCAAGGCGTCACGCAAGACTATGCTGAAGCCTTGAAATGGTACCAATTGGCTGCGGCTCAAAACTACGCACCGGCCCAGTACAACTTGGGCTTCATGTACAACAACGGACAAGGCGTCCCCCAGGACAATGAAAAGGCGCTCAGACTGTACTTGCAGGCTGCCGAGCAAGGTTTGCCCGATGTGCAGACCAATTTGGCGTTCATGTACAGCAACGGACAGGGGGTAGAGCAAGATTTAGCCAAGGCTGCACACTGGTTTGAGCGCGCAGCGGTGCAAGGCAACGCGACCGCACAATTTAATCTGGCCTGCATGTATCTGGACGGCGATGGCCTTCAAGCCAATGCCAAAACGGCTCGCAATTGGTTTGAGTCTGCGGCTGCCCAGGGCCACAGCTACGCCCAATTCAGCCTCGGCTCGATGCTGTCGCAGGGACGCGGCGTCCCCCAAGACCAGGCACTTGCTTGCAAGTGGTACCAATTGGCCGCCGACCAAGGCGATGCGCCGGCCCAGTACAACTTGGCTTTGATGCTCGGGCAGGGTCAAGGCGTTGACCAGGATGAGTACGAAGCGTTCAAGCATTACAAGCTGGCGGCTGCTCAAGGGCACGTTGACTCACACTTCAACTTAGCGGTGATGTGCGCTCAAGGCAGAGGGAGATCCGACACCACAGAGCCGGACATGGCAAAAGCCATCGAACACTACCGTTTTGCCGCTGCGCTCAACCATCCAGCAGCCCAGTTCAATCTAGGGATCATGTTCGCCAACGGCCACGGCGTGGCCCAAGATTCGGCGCAAGCCTTCCAGTGGTACCAGATGGCCGCTGATCAAGGCCTGGCTGTTGCCCAATTCCAACTTGCCACCCTTTACCAAACCGGCCAAGGCGTTGACGTCAACCCTGAACAAGCCATCCACTGGTTACAGCTGGCTGCACAGCAGCAGCATCCGCAGGCGCTCTGCAATTTGGGACTGCTCTACAGCTCTGGTCAGGGTTTAGCGCAAAGCGATCTTCTGGCCAGCCATTGTTACCAACAGGCCGCAGCGCGCGGTGATTCACTGGCTCAGTACAACCTTGGTTTGATGGCGCTTGTCGGTCAGGACCACGAGCCGCCCCCTGCACAAGCCATGGTCTGGTTTGAAAAGGCGGCTCAACAAGGGCTGGCACTGGCCCAATTTAATCTGGCAGTGGGTTTGAGCTTTGGCCAAGACCGAGAACTTGCCCGAAGCTGGTTTAAAGCTGCTGCTGATCAAGGTTTGAGTGAAGCGCTTTACAACCTGGCTGTGATGCAGACCCAAGATGCCAGGCAGCTACAGGAGTGCGATCCTGCTTCGCCCGATGCGATCAACGATGCGCTGCGTCAAGCACGCCAGCTGTACCAGACCAGCGCCGACCTTGGCGACTCTGCGGCCTTGCACAACCTCGGCGTGATGTACGCGCTCGGACAGGACACGGCACAGAACCTGCAACAAGCCGCTGGCTGCTACGAAACAGCAGCAGCGCAAGGCTGTGCAGCCGCCCAATATGCGCTGGCCACGATGCTGGCCTCAGGCGAAGGCATTGAGGCCGATGAAGTTCGCTCAGACCAGTTCTTTGAGTTAGCGGCAGCGCAAGGCCACCTTGAAGCGCGACTGCAAGTTTTGCGGTCGCAAACACGCACAGCAAAAGTCAAACCAGAGGGCACGGAACTGAATGCTGCCTACCTGCTGGCAGCCGACAAGGGTGATCCAAGCGCCCAATTTAACGTCGCGCTCATGTATGAAACGGGTCAGGCAGGCGCGCCCGATGCGGTTCAGGCCGCCCATTGGTACAAACAAGCCGCTGATGCCGGTTTTGCTTCAGCCCAATTCAACTTGGGCGTGATGTTGGCAAACCGACAAGTGCCCTGCACCGACGATCGCCAAGTCCTTCATTGGTACCAGGCGGCAGCGGACCAAAACCAGCCAGACGCTCTTTTTGGCCTGGGTCTGCTGTATTTCCAAGGACGTGCCGTAGCGCAGGACATGACGCGAGCTTTTCAGTATCTTAAAAAGGCAAGTGATCTCGGCCATCGCCGCGCCCAATTCAACCTCGGCTGGATGCTGGCGGCGGGCCTGGGTAGCGACTCTGATCCAGCCCAGGCACTGCATCAGTTCCGGCAGGCCGCGCAGCAAGGCGATCCAGCGGCGCTGTACAGCCTGGGTCGTCTGCATTGGCTAGGTGACTTGCTGGCCCCCGATCCGGCGCAAGCTCTGGATTACTACCAACAGGCTGCAGCCCTGGGTGACACGGCCGCCCAGTTCAATCTGGGCTTTATGCATGCCAATGCACAGGGCACCGAGCAAAATTATCAGTTGGCCTTACATTACTACCGCTTAGCTGCGGGTGATGGGTTGGCACCCCTGTTGACTCACGACGCGGCCACAGACGACCAGGTTTTAGGCACAGCCATGGATGTTGCATAACCTGCATTCGAAGCCCTCAAGATAAGGCGTTTGCTGTCGATATAGAGCTCAACTACTTAGGATCAGCGATGAAAAGTCTACTCACCATCAGCCTTAGCCTGACGCTTGTCATGTTAAGCGCTTGCGTTTTGTCACCCTTGACCACCGTGACCCCCACGACGCATGAAACCACCGCCAAGCCCCTGATCGAGAAGCGCGAAACCCTCACGGCCACGGGTTATGCCGTGATCAGCATTCAAAATCATCGAACAGCGGCGCAGCAGCGCTTGCTGGCGATCCGTGCGGCCAAGCTCGATGCCTATCGCTCCCTGACCGAACAGGTGTATGGCCTGAAGCTAGACGCAGTGGCCACGGTGGCCGACATGGTGGTACAAAACGACACTTTTCGCAGCCGCGTCGAGGGCGTCATTTATGGTGCCACTTTGGTGAGCATCACCCCCTCGGGAGATGACACCTATGAAACCACCTTGTCGCTGGACAAAGATGTGGTTCAGGAACTGCGTCAGCTCTACCTGGGCCAGATTCTGGCCAAAAACAAATAAAGTCAAGCGGCTGTTCCCGTGTGACTCAGACTGCGAAACATGAACCCTAGCGTCAAACTCCCGGCCCACCACAAGCTCGCACGCATGCTGGGCCTATGCTGGTTCGCTTACTCGGCCAGCGCTTTCGCCCAACCTGTGTCGCCGTCGGACAAGTTGGCCGCCATCCGGCACGAACTGGTGAAAGCGGCCCTGGATGCGCCAACACAGGTGCAAGTGACACAGTGGATCGATGGTCAAGGTGTGCTCAGAGAAAGCAGCAGCTTTCGCAGCGGCATGAAGATCCGTGGGGTGCGCGTGCTGTCTTATGAAAAAAATGGCGATGGAGAGCTAGGTGCCAAACTGGATTGGGAAACACCGTCGCCTTCCAAGGCTGCCCTTGCAACGGCTCAAAATAGCCCCCATCAACCGTCAAAGAACTGCAAGCGCGATGAGACTGGCCACTTGGTTCATGTTGCAGCCTTGACCTGGAACCTGGGTTCACAGTGGAATGTCGATGAGCAGCGCCTGCTGTTGGACCTGAGGGAGCAGTTCAGATCAGACTGGGAACGCAGCAACCCGAACACGACAATATGGCGTCTGTCGGAACCCAAAGCAGAAGTCATACGTTCAAGCTACAACCAAGCTTTGCTGGCATCTGGTGCGGACGATATTCCCTTGGAAATCAATATCTCAGTGACACCCATTCCCACGTCAAGGATGGCCAGACAAGTCGAGACATCTGAAAAATTCATATGGGAAAACGTCAGTCCCGTGTTTGAGTCTAATCCGCCGTTAAGGCTGCAACTGCAGATGACCCTTGGCAACCGCCTGCAAAGCAGGCCGGTACTCCGGCTGACGGCGCCGATCGAGCTTCAAGCTGAACAGAACAACTTGGAAGCGACTCGACTGAACCCCGCGACAAGGCAGCTGGTGTTCCAGCAAACGCAAAGCTGGGCAAAAGAAATTCAAGACACTTTGACCTGCTTGCCGGTTGTGGCACGGGTCACCCAGGCCACGCCATCCGAGTTTCGGATCAATGCCGGTGCCGCTTCAGGGGTTCGAGTCGGTGATGAATGGCTGCTCGCCGACGAACACAAGATACCGCAACGCCTGCTTGAAGCCAACAGCACCGTCAGCTCTGTGCTGGCCACCGTGCAAGTTGTCGATCAGCACCATGCCGTGCTCAGGGTTCAAGCTGGCGCGGCGAACAATGTTCGGCGCAACTGGGTTGCCTGGGCCGTCGAGAAACCCGTCAACCCCACCAGAGCCGCACCATGAAGCTTAGCCCGCGCGCCCATATCGCCACCCTGCTTTTCGTGGTTGTGCTCATGCCTTGTTGGCTAACAGCGCAAGCTCAAGTGCAGGCGCAAGTTCAAGCCCAAACTCAAGCCCGCGCGCCCTCAGCCACCAGCTCCGCGCTGCCAACCCAAGAACTTCGCACCTACAAGCCCAAGCCAGGCGAGTCACTGGACCGCGTCATTGCCAACACCATGGCCGACAGTCCGTTGAGAATTGAGCTGCTCCGCCAAGCCTACGTTGAATCCAACCCGGGTGCCTTCCTTCAGGGAAAAGCCCCCCAACTGCGCAAAAACGTGGCCCTCACCGTTCCCAACCATGAGCAACTGCTGAAA
This sequence comes from Comamonadaceae bacterium, assembly GCA_947478725.1. GTDB lineage: Bacteria > Pseudomonadota > Gammaproteobacteria > Burkholderiales > Burkholderiaceae_C > Polaromonas. The sequence goes on along the minus strand of CANJWZ010000040.1, from coordinate 20,252 downwards.
AGGTTCTTGCCGCCCCTGCCCAGTGTCGACGCAGCGCAAAACCCAGCCGTCAGATCGAGCAGCGAGGAACGCAGGCGCTGGGTACAGTACCCATGATTTCCGTCACGGAGAGCGCTGCGCAGGTTCGCGCCAGCCCTCTCTTTCCCCAGGGCGCTTCATCACCAAGCCTGGTCGAGGCGATCACGGCGCGCGCGCTGAACCTCAAAGATGGCCAAGTGGTGCAAGCCCTGTTTCAGACACAGGGCAATCAGTCGACTTTGCTGTTGCAGGGGCGCCTGATCGGTGTGCCCGGACTACCCAATTGGACCAACGGTCAACTTCTGCGTTTTCAAGCTCAAATTTTGCCCGACGGGACCGTTCTGTTACACCCACTTCGTGACCAGGTCCTGAACCCCATCACGGCCAAGGCCATCACTGCAAACACTGCCGGTCTGGCGAGCCCCGCGCCGCCAACACTGCCCGAAACCGAGGGCAGCTTCTCCCACCTGGCCAGTCTGCTTTACCGTCAGCCAGGTCAGTCTGACCTGCGGCAATTGTTGGCCCCGGGCGGACTCGACGCGCTGTTGGCTAAACTGGCCAAGCCAAGTGATCTCCAGATGCAGTGGCAGGCCATGCGCCTGCTACCGGGGCAGCTCAGCCCAGAGCTGATTCGATGGGTGGTGATCGCGGTCATGGGATCGGAGACCAGCATCGACCGAGCCCTCAAGCCGCATGCCAACGACCCCAAACAACTGCTTTACCAATTATTGGCCGCCTTAGCCGAAAGTTCGGGAGAACACGACACCGACGTACAGCACATCAAACGTGCCATTGCTGACCTTGATTCGGCACAACTGAACGCCCTTCAGGCACAGCGCGCGGGTGAAATGGCGATCACCGTGCAGTTGCCCATGGCCGAAGACCCCCCAGTGGAGATAGCGTTTGAACGAAAACTGGCAACTGGCGAACAATCAGCCGTGCTCAGCGTCAGCTTTCACACCAAAAGCGAGGACTTTGGGGAACTGTGGCTCAAGGCTGAGCTGCGTGAATCCAACCAGATTGATCTGGTCATGTGGGCTGTGCGCGATTGGGTTGTCGCCCACGCCCAGAGCGGGGTTGCTGCACTCCAGCAGCAATTGCAAGATGCCGGCTTGTTGATGCGGTCGTTTCAAGCGCATCTTGGTGCCCGCCCCGCGCCAGTAGCCACTGCGCCGATGATTGCGGCACCTGGTGTGGTTTTCGATTACCGGGTATGACACTGCCCCGCCAAGCTGTGGCCATCGAATATGGCCACAACATCACCCCGATCGTGAGCGCCAAAGCTGAGGGAGAGCTTGCACTCGACATGATTGCGCAAGCGCGTCGTCACGGCGTCATGATCACTGAAGACCCCCAACTGCTGGCCCAGTTAACCCAACTTCAAGTTGACCAAGAAATCCCACCCGAGCTTTACCGCACGGTCTCCGTTATTTTGACGTGGGTTTATTGGTTGAAAAATATGCGCCCAGGGGATGAAAAATTGAAACCCAAGAACAATAGCGCTGAGGCTCAAGCATCACTGTAAGAAGTATTGCGGGAAAATTGGGCGATGTAGCCAAGCCGGTTATAAGTTTCTACCGGGGCCGACACATCAGGCGAGCGAAGGCTCTGCAAGGTGCCGCGGATCGCCTCCAGCTTGCGACTCATCAGCAGGGCGTTACGCCTGTGCAGACTTTGGCATGCCGCCATCGTTTCCCTGAAATATTGCCATTCGTCTCGTGTTTGTAAGTCCTCGACCGTATCCGCCACACGCTTGATTTCTATCATCAGCTCGTTTTTAACCGGCTGCAACTGCTCAAACTGATCAATGTCCTGGTTGCGCAAAGCCTGAAACTCCAGCTCCAGCATATTAGACAGCTGGCCGGCGAGTTTTGTGGCCTGATCAATAGCGTCGCTCAAGTGCCACTCAATCGCTGATCAGTTGTTCCAGCGCCACAAAACTCTCGGCAATCCGCCTGGGGTTCAGCGGGTATTGTCCGTTTTGGATCGCGTCCTTGATCGCGTCGACTTTGGCCCGATCAAAATCGGGCTCCTGTTTCAGACGCTTTTGCACCTCGGCAAAACCAACGCTTGGCGCGTCGTGCGCTTCTGCGGCAGCTCTGCGGGCATTGATTTCCGTTTCGGACGGGGGAGACGACGGCACAGCCTCCGCTTTACCGCCTTTGTCCAAAACTTTACGAGCGACAGGGGCGATTTGCGCCTGTCCAGCCGGGTTAACAATAGGGTCGGTCATATTGAACTCACTTTACTAGCACGGGTAAAAATTGTTTTGTCTTGGGATGAATCGAACCCAACACGGCAAACTTGAGGCCTGATGCAAAAAAAAATTCATAAACCACGCGCCGCATTCGGTCCGGTCACCACACCAGTCAGGAGTCGGCCCGAATCAGCATTTTTTAAGCGCACTTGGTCACCCATTTTCCCATCCTGCAAGGCTTCAACCCTTGCCGTGATGGCAAAACCACCTGGTACGCCCACGCTCAACAGAATCATCTGCCCTTGCTTGACCAGTACTGTCCGGCGCACATCGTAGCTACGCAGGGGGGTGCCGGCAGGCACGTCTCGGACCATTTCACCATTTTCCAGATCTTTGATCGAGGTCAAGACCTGGCTGTCAAGACCTGGACCCGAATGGGTGACCTCGGACAATAAATCGGGCGTGATGACGGTTCCTGCCCGCAGCAACGACTTGCCCACCACCACTTTTTGACTGACAGCACTCGGACCGGCGTTAGCGTTGGGGCTGGCGTTGGGGTTGGCAGACATGGGAGTCACAGACTTCGCGCTGGCCAGCCCTGGATTGAGACCCGCCGTGAACACCAGCCGCAGATAAAGCTGCCAATTGACTGAGCCCAGGCAGCGCACTCGCACTGTTTCGCGCGACGCAAAAGGCAGATCCATCAGCAAAGGCCGGTCACAGCTTTGTAATTGGACTCGACTGTCCATCGGCGCAAAACTAAATTGCTCGGGTGCCAACTGCTGCGTTTGCTGAACCCATTTTCCAACTTCCGTCATCAAGCTGCCCTGCTCGACCGGCGCTTGCGCGTGAGCCAAAGCAGGCCCCAACAGCAAGCCAGTCAGCAAGCACGACAAGGTTTGCTGGACGCAGCGCGATCCCAGTTCAAACCTGCGCATCGCAGAAGACAAATGGTACAGAAATTGCAATCTAAACACCTATACGTTGAAAAACCGACAGATATTACAAGCTCAAGCCCTGTTTAAGCAAGAAAAGTGCCACTTACTTTTAAATTGGATGAACGATGACCACACCCGAGACGCCAAACATCACGCCCACAACCGTATCCTGGTTGCCGGCCAATCAGTCACGCGCGCTTGCCAGCAAACCCAAATCTGATTTCTCTGTGTCCCTGCAACAGATCCTGGAAGAACCCAAAACCCAGATCAAAGTCGCCAAAGGTGACACCCTGACCGCCATTGTGCGAGCCCAAGCCCAGGCCAATGGCCTGAAGCTGAGCAACAGCCAAGAATTTCGGCTGGTTCGGCAACTGGCAGAGGCCAATCAAATCAGTAATCCTGATCTGATCAGTACAGGGCAATCCCTCAATGTTGCATCGTTAACGCGCGAATTGTCAGCCGCCCGAAGCAACACCGCCACGCTTGGTAGAGCTTCGGCACAGACCGCGCCACTGGTTCCGGCAGCCATGTCCTTGGCCAGTCGTGCTTCGCTGGCTAGTTCGGTCCAACCCGCAGCCACGGTCGCGCCGGCAGCGCGCAGCAGTGCCAACCCGGTACTTGAAGGAACGCTGGCCCGCGCGGTTGCCAAAGGATTTATTCCACCGGCTGAAAAAGTGCCGGTTTACGACAAAATTTTGCAAATGGCCAAGTCCCATGGCTTTGCGCCGGATGACTTTGCCCGCATGACCCTGATGGAAAGCGATGGCATGAACCCGCGCGCCAGCAACCAGCGTTGTCACGGCATTATTCAGTTTTGTGATGGCCCGGCGCGCGGTGCGGCTTCTGCCGGTTATGCCGACAACGCGCGCGCGATTCTGGGCCTCAGTGTCTACGAACAGCTCAACCTGGTTGAAAAGTATTTCTCCGACGTCGGCTTGAAAAACAAGGGGCCTGTCGGCCTGGAAGATCTCTACCTGTCGGTCCTCAACCCCGCTTCGCGCGGTGCAGAGCAAGCCACAACTCCCCTGAATATTCAAGGCAAACAAGCGCGCGTGCTGCACACCGACAGCAACACGGAATCGCCCATCACGCGGCAGTCGATTCGCCAAGGTTTGATGCGAAATGCCGCAGACCGATTGGCGTCCTGGTTGCCCGCCTCACTCGGGCCATCGATCCAGACAACACAACGCTCCGTCGGCAACACGACACCGTGATGAAGCGGCCAAACGACCGCAAAGCGGCAAACCTTTGCCGCTTTGACGAGGCAACCCATCAAAACCTTGGACGTCAATCCTCGCCAAGCGGTGCGCGGCAGTTTGAAAAGCGGCAATTGTTGATGGCACAAAAAATGCTGAGTGTAGAAATATCACCTCAACAATTTATATGTGTCGGCATTTTGGCAAGTAACTTTAGCGTAATGGAGTCATTGACATGAATATGATCGATAGCGTATTTAGCGCGAACGAAAAAGCCTTGGGCGTTCGCAGTCAGCGAATGGAGATCCTGTCACGCAATATCGCCAATGCAGACACGCCGAACTTCAAGGCGCGCGACATTGACTTCAAGCAAGCGCTGAAGGACACCCAAAGCAACAGCCTGCAAACCACCCACGGCGGGCACATTCAAAGCGTAGGCGAAGAGACCCGAACCGCATCCAAGTTCCGCGTCCCCTTCAACGTGGCCATCGACGGCAACACGGTTGAACTTCCAGTCGAGCAGGCGAAGTTTGGTCAATATGCAGCCGAATACCAAACCACCTTGAGTATTTTGGAAAGCCGCATCAGTGGTATTCGCAAAGCACTGCGGGGAGACTGAACATGTCGCTCGACAACTTGTTCGGAATCGCAGGTTCAGCGCTCAATGCGCAATCGGTCAGGATGAATGCCACCGCGTCCAATCTGGCCAACGCAGCAACCGTTGCGGGTAGCGAAAAAGACGCTTTCAGGGCCAAGCGGGTAAGTTTTAAAACCATCATCGACCAGCAAGCCGGCAAAGCCGAGCTAAGCAACCAGGGCGGCGTTCAAGTCAGCGGCATCAGCGACGACCCCAAAGGCATCGGCCGCATGTCGTCCCCTGGAAACCCATTGGCCGACAAGGATGGCTATATCTACTTGTCCAACGTGAACGAGATGACCGAGATGGTTGAAATGATGGCCGCTTCGCGCTCTTATCAAAACAATGTTGAAGTCGTCAACACCGCCCGTCAATTGATGCTCCGCACACTTGACATCATCAAAAGCTGAGCAAGAAAGCTGAAGACATCTCATGGCCAACATCAATCTTTTATCGTCCGGCGCGCAAACTGACAACGCCTGGGCCTCCGCCTTGCCCACCAGCATCAAAACGACCGCCGGGGCAGCCAAAGAGGCGGAGCTAGCAGCCAGCAGCAAAACTGCCATGGGACAAAAAGACTTTTTGACCCTGTTCACCACTCAGCTGAAAAACCAGGATCCACTCGACCCGGTCAAAAACGAAGCGTTTGTGGCCCAGCTGGCCCAGTTCTCCCAGTTAGAGGCGACCACCAATATGTCGACCTCACTGAGCGATTTTGTCACCAGCATGGGGAACAATCAAATCACCTCCGGTGCCAACTTGCTGGGTAAAAAAGTGTCGGTGGCCGATGCGCCGGCTCAACTCATCGGGGGGCAACCCGTCCAAGGTATTGTCAGCCTGCCCAGCGGTGCCCAAGGCATTAAGTTTCAGGTGTTTGATGAAAAAGGCGTGTTGGTTAACACCCAAATTCTGGGCGCCCAAGTGGCCGGCGACATGCCCTGGGCATGGAACGGTGTCGACGACACCGGCAATGTCTTGCCCGATGGCAACTACCGCTTTGTTGCCACGGCGGTGGTGCAAGGCAAAACCACCACACCATCTGTCAGCACCATGGCCACGGTCACCGGCATCAGCCAACAATCCGACAAATCCATCGTTCTGCAAGTTCAAGGCAACAAGTCGATCAAGTTATCTGATGTCAAACGAATCGACGGCTAAATCCAACGCAAACCGCTAAAACAAAAGCAACCCCAACCGGAGTCTCCAACCATGTCCTTTTATACCTCGCTTACCGGCCTGAACGCTGCTACCGCCATGTTAGGCGTGACCGCCAACAATATCTCCAACGTCGGCACCACCGGTTTCAAGCGTTCGCGCGCTGACTTTGGCGACATTTTCGCCACCTCGCCCCTGCAAAAAGCCTCCAGCACCGTTGGTCAGGGCGTGTCCCTCAAACAGGTGAGCCAGGAGTTCAGCCAGGGCAATATTTCTTTTTCGTCCAACGCCCTGGACTTGGCCATTACCGGCGACGGTTTCTTCCCGCTGCGTTCGGCCGACGGTTTGACCGACACCTACACCCGTAACGGCTCTTTCGTGCTGAATGAGCAGTTCAATGTGGTCAACTCGGCCGGACAGCGTTTGATGGCGGCAACGGTGGACTCCACCGGTAGCGCCAACGTGAACGACCGGGTGGTTTTGACCATTCCACAAAAAACCTCGGGAGACGCCAAGCAAACCTCCAAAGTCTCGCTGGGCTTGAACTTTCCAGCTGATGCCAGCGTGATCACCGAGACCTTTAGCCGAACCAACCCAGCCACCTTCAACAAGTCCACCGCCTTCACCGTCTACGACAACGGGGGCAACGGCTACCTGGCCACCATTTATTACGTCAAAACCCAAAACGCCAACCAAAGCAGCCCGTTCAACAAGTGGCAAACCTATGTGTTCGTGGGCGAAGACAAGGTGTCAGCAGCCCTGGCCCAGTCCACTGACGTCAACGGTGATTTGCAATATGTCAACCAATACGGCCAGATCAAATCCTACAAAGATGTCAAGGACGAGCTCACCACCGCAAAAACTCAGCTGATTGCACTGGATGAATTGACCGACAAAAGGACCTCGGTTCCAGCCAGCATCACCGGACTGGGCTCCACGGTGGACCTGTCAGGCGGCACCAACACTTTTGCCGGCTTGAAAAGCCTGCCCACGCCAATTGACCTGAGCAATCTTTTTACGGTCAATATTGACGGCTCCACCTCGCCAGTGGCAGTCAATCTGAGCTACTTAAAGGACTCAACGACGGTTCTCACCGGCGCCGCACTGGCCAATGAAGCGACCAAATACCTGAACCGCAAGTTCGGCGACGAAACCACCTTCAACTTCACGTCGGTCGCAGCCGGCGCCAACCCAGACAAAGTTTTTACCTTGACCAACTCGCGCGTCCAAAACGGCGCGCCGATCAAGGCTGAAATCACGCTGTCTGGTTTTGCCGATGAAAGCAACGTTGGTGTAGAGGAATTGACCAGCATCATCCAGACCCAGGTGAACAACTCGGTGCTGGCCGGTCATGCCCGGCAATCGGTCGTGCTTTCAGGCCTTGCCACTGGCGCAGTGACCTTTATGGGCCGGGAAGTTGCAGCGTCTGCTGCCGGCGACACGCCAGCGACCACCGCAGGCCGCATCGTGGCTGACAAAACTGCCATCATTGCCGCCAATGCAGGCCTGGAAGATATTTCACTGGGTGCTGACGGCACTTCGGTGGTCCTGACCTACTTCCAGTTCCCGAAACAATCAGTTCTCCTGTCTAACACAAGCACCGGCGTCAGCACCTTCATGGGTGTGGCCGTCACCGGTTCCGCCACAGGCAACACAGCAACTCAGACCGCCTCCCTGATCGTTGCCAACAAAAAAGCAATCCTCGCAGGCGCAGCGGCCGTTGCTCAAGGTATCACCGATATTCAGATAGATCCCGCCAACAGTGCCCAGCTGATTCTGGTTTATAACCAGGCGACAGCAGCCCGAGCAGCCTACACGCCTCCGATTACCGGAGGTAATATCGCCGCACAAAGTGTGGTGCTCAACAACATCAGTGCCGGGCTGACGACCAGCGCTGGTGTTTCACCCACCGCAGTGGCTGCGGCTAACTCCGCCGGCATCGTCATGGGTGCCAGCAGCACATTGAGCGCCGGCCTGGCCGCTTCGCCCATCACGGTGAGCTACGACTACGGCAGCCAAAGCTTCAAGTTCACCGACAGCACCAATGCCGGTGCCAACATCATGACGCTGGCCTCCGGCAGCTCGCCCAATACCATTTTGGGCTTGAACACGATTCCCGTCACGCTGGGAACCGACGGACTGTCTGGCGTCAAAATGTTGGCTAACAATAAAAATCCACTGCGCTCCATCACCGACCAGCGTTACGGTATTCAGGTCAAATACGATGCCGTCAGCAAATCCTTCACAGTCAGCTCAGGCACCACCGGCGACGGTTCAGCCATCTCGATTAGCGCGGTCTCAGCCTCGGGAACATCTCTGCTCGGCTTGAGCACTGCCAAAGTTGATGTCTCCACCTTGGCAAACCGAGGGATCACATCGAGCCCGGCAGTAGCCGTTGGCAAGCCGCCCACTGTCAACGTTGGCAATAACTTTGCCGTCGATGCCACCAACAACGCGTTTGTGGTGACGGTTGACGGCATCAAAGGCACCGTCGTGATTCCGCCAAGTCCGACTTACTCACTCGAGTCTTTTATGCGTGAACTGCAAAAAGGCATCAACGCCCTGGCCGCCTCGGACGGAGATTCACCCACCACCGTCAATGGGGTCAAAGTCAGTTATGACTATGCCAACAACAACTTCCAGTTCACCACTGGCACCAAAGGTTCCGACTCCTTCATCAAAATTTCTGGCAGCAGCAACTGGGGCCTGGACCAGGTCGAGGCGGGTCGGGGGACGACCTCCAGCTGGATCAAACCGAGCCAGCACAAAGACCTTGTTGGCGGTGCCCTGCAACCCAAGTACATTGACAAAGACGGCAAAGAAACCACCAACGGCGACGGATTCACCAGCCTGCCAGCATGGTCTCCCATTTACCTGGACAAAGGCGAGCTGACCTTCAACACGGCGGGTAAATTATTTTCCCCACTCAAGGGAACCCAGCTTGAAACCGTTTACCTGGCCGGTGGTAAGGGTGCTTTGACGATTAACGTGGACTACGCCGCTTCGACCCAGTTCACCTCGCCATTTGCGGTCTTGTCTCAGTCGCAAGACGGCGCGCCCGAAGGCTCGCTGGTGGGTGTGACGATTGGCAACGACGGCCTGGTGAGCGCATCGTTCTCCAACGGCAACCAAAAGTCGCTGGCCAAGATTTTGCTGACCAACTTTTCCAGCCCGGCTGGTTTACGCCAAATGGGCGACTCCAGCTTTCTGGCATCGGCCGCTTCGGGCAAACCGATACTGGGTACCGCCGGTAGCGCAGGTTTTGGCACCTTGCGGGCCGGTGCTACCGAACGAGCCAACGTCGACTTGACACAAGAGCTGGTTGACCTGATCACCGCGCAACGGAATTTTCAGGCCAATGCCAAAGCGATTGAGACCAGCTCCACCATGACCTCGGCCATCATCAACTTGCGTTCATAGAAAGCTGAACCATGGACCGCTTAGCCTTTAATGCTGTCGCTGCCATCAACGAGCAGCGCGTCGCCTCGCAAATGTCGATCAACGAGCTGGCGAACATCACCACCGTTGGCTTCAAGAGCAGCTTCGAAGCGGCCCAGCGTGCCACCAGTTTCAATGGCTCAGGACTGTCGACCCGGGCACAGCCCCAGGCCGTCAGCGAGGACTTCATCAATATGAAGCCTGGCGCGATGATCGCGACCGGCAACAAGCTCGACATTGCCCTGAGTGACAGCACCGTGTTGGGCGTCAGTGCGCCCAACGGCGAGCTTGCCTTTACCCGGCGCGGCGATTTGAGGTTGAGAGCCAACGGCACCCTCGAAAATGGCAGTGGCCATGCGGTGCGCGGCCGAGGCGGCGCAGTGATCACCGCCCCGCCCGGGGTCAACCTGACCATTCAATCCGATGGTTCGGTGTATGGCACCGACCCGGTGGCCACCACCAATGTGCCGCCCGTTCTGTTGGGCAATTTGCTGCTGCGAGATGCCAGCCAAATAAAACTGCAGCGCCGTACCGATGGCTTGTATCAAGTTGTTGGCAAACCCGCCGGTCAAGACATCACGCCAGGCCCCACTTTGCCGGGTCTGACCGCTGGCGCATTGGAGGGCAGCAACGTCAACGCGATGGTCGTGATGGTCAAGCTGATCGAGCAGAGTCGCTCTTTTGAGCAACAGATCAACATGATTAAAGAAGCCAAGACAAATGACGAATCTGGAGAAACCATGATGAAGTCAAGTTGATCGCATGCGACCGCCCTGCCCTGAATTGAAACGAACAACCTTGCGGACAGCTTTTTAGCGCTGCCCCAACTGATTAAAGGAGCTAAGTATGGATGCATCAATGTGGGTCGCGAAAACCGGCCTGGACGCGCAGCAGACGCGTATGAACGTGATTTCGAACAACTTGGCAAACGTCAACACCACCGGTTTCAAGCGCGACCGCGCCGTGTTTGAAGATCTTTTGTACCAAAACATCCGCCAGGCGGGCGGCCAGACGGGAACCACCACACAGGCCCCAACCGGCCTGATGCTGGGCACCGGTGTGCGGGTCGTCGCCACAGAAAAGCTCCAGATTCAGGGCAATATGGTGAACAGCCAAAATCCGCTGGACCTGGCCATTTCAGGTGACGGTCACTTTCAGATCTTGCAGGCCAATGGCACGCTGGCATACACCCGGGACGGCAACTTCAAGGTGTCGGCCACCGGTCAACTGGTCACGTCTGCGGGCGCGCCACTGCAGCCCGCCATCACCATTCCACCCACGGCTTCCAGCGTCACCTTCGGTCGCGACGGCACCGTCTCGGTGGAGTTATCGACCGGAGGTGCGCAAGTCCTGGGTAAAGTCCAATTGGCCCGCTTTGTGAACCCGGCAGGCTTGCAATCCTTGGGTCAAAACCTGATGAAAGACACGCCAGCCAGCGGCGTCGCCCAGGTGCTGCAACCTGGCCTTGGCGGCGCCGGCACCTTGCTGCAAGGCACACTGGAGGCGTCTAACGTCAACGTGGTGGAGGAAATGGTCAACATGATCGAAACCCAGCGCGCTTATGAGATCAACTCCAAAGCCATCTCTGCTGTCGACGGCATGCTGAAATACCTGAACCAAAACCTGTAAGGGGTGATCGAGCATGAAACGACTCCTGATCCCCGTCTTCGCAGCCGCCTGCAGCGCCTGTTCTGTGCTGCCGCCCCAGCCGCTTACCCATTCCAGCGGGTTTGCGCCAGTTTTTCCGGTGGAACAAAAGCTGCCCCCGGTCGCCACTGGTTCGATATACAACGGCCAGCAAAGCGAGCGCTTTTTTGGCCGTGGTCGCAGTTTCCAAGTCGGTGATGTGATCACTGTCTTGCTCGACGAAAAAACCCAAGCCATCCGCACGCAAAATGGAACCGTCAGTCGGACAGCCAGCAACGACATTCCTACCGTGGCCCCCACTTTCCTGAAAGGAATCATCCAGGGTGGATCTGCCACATTGAGTAGCAACATTAAAAACGAAGGTGCCGGCAAGGCTGACCAGGCCGCCAGCTTGACGGGCTCTATTGCCGTGTCAGTCGTCGAAGTGATGAGCAACGGCAACCTGGTGCTGCGCGGCGAAAAGCAACTGGCCCTGAGTGAAGGCTCAGAAATCATTCAGGTGGGCGGCATCGTTCGCGCGGAAGACATTGCGCCCAACAACACCGTTCAATCACGGCGTTTGGCGAATGCCCAAATCACCTACCGCGGCACCGGCGACATGGCCGCTGCCACCCGCGCCGGCTGGGGCACCAGCTTCTTGCTCAAAGCCTGGCCGTTTTAATGCCATATCAACCTGATCGCCATGAATAAACTCATCAAAACCCTGGCCCTGCTGCTTGTTCTTGTGGGGGCTCCCACAGTTCAGGCTGACCGCATCAAGGACCTGGTCAGCATCGCCGCCAACCGCGGCAACCAGTTGATCGGCTACGGGCTGGTGGTGGGTTTGCAAGGCACGGGGGATGGCACTGACCTGTCGTTCACCACCCAAAGCATGAAAACCCTGCTCAACCGTTTGGGCGTGGACTCCGAAAACCCGCTGACAGACTTTGAGGCCGCTGGCAGTGGCGCCAAGATCGATCTTAAAAATGTCGCCGCTGTGATCATCACCGCCGAGCTTCCGGGCATGGCCAAGCCGGGCCAACGGATTGACATCAATGTCTCTGCGATCGGTAAAGCCACCAGCCTTCGCGGCGGTAATTTGCTGCTGACCAGTTTGCGCGGTGCTGACGGCGGAATTTACGCGCTGGCCCAGGGCGCCTTGATGTCCACCAGTGTCAGCGCTGGCGCTGCCGGCTCCAGCGTGTCGACTGGCGTGACCACCGCTTCACGTATTCCCGGCGGGGCGACGGTCGAAAAAGTGGTCGACAACTCTTTTGACAAATCCGACAACATTTTGTTCAACCTGCGGGAGAGCGACTACACCACCGCCTCCAGCATCACCCAGGCCATCAACACCCAATTCGGTTCGGATGTGGCCCGCGCACTTGACTCCGTGTCGATTGTTGTGCGCGCGCCGCTGGACCCCAGCCAACGCGTGAACTTTGTCAGCCTGATTGAAAACATTGATGTTCAACCCGGAGAGCCACCTGCGCGTGTGGTGATCAACGCCCGTACCGGTACCGTGGTCATCAGCCGCAATGTGCGCGTCACGGCGGCTGCAGTCAACCACGGCAGTATCAGCGTATCGGTTGCCGTGACCAACGAGGTGTCGCAACCCAATACACTCGCGCAGGGCACCACCGCGCCGATGCAAAACACCACCGAGATCAAGATCAGCGAGCCGAACAAGCCGATGTTCCTGTTCCAGCCTGGGGTTGATTTACGCCAAATTGTGGATGCCGTGAACCAGGTGGGCGCCACCACATCGGCCTTGATCGCGATTCTCGAAGCCCTCAAAAGCTCCGGCAGTCTGCGGGCCGAGTTGCTGGTCATCTAGAGCTTAAAAACATGGACGCTCTGTCAAATACCCTACAAGCGCCTGCCAGCGCTGACTCCCTGACCAGCGGCTACCTCGATTTCAGCGGCCTGGGCAAACTCAAAGGGCAGGCCCGCAGCGACGCCAAAGCCGCCACCCGCGAAACCGCGCAGCAGTTTGAGGCCATGTTTTTGCAGATGATGCTCAAGTCCATGCGTGAGGCGAGCGTCAAAAGCGATCTCAACGAGTCCTCCGGCAAAGACACGTTCGAAGCCATGTTTGACAAAGAAATTTCTCTGGCCATGGCCAAGCGCAACAGCCTGGGTCTGGCCGATCTGCTGGTCAAGCACATGCCGAACAGCACAGCCTCTGCCAACGACCCCGCAGGCCCGGCAGCCACCGCCGAGCTGCTCAAAGCACGCGGCCCCATGACGCTGCAACCAGCCCCGGCCAGCGCGATGTCGCTGCAACCGGCCACCCCCGTGCTGGCGCCCTTGCCAAGCCGCGGTGCCCCGATGTCACTGAAAGGCCTGCGTTATGAGTGATATGGCCGGCATTGCTGGCAATGCCGTCAGCGTCTACCAGCAGGCACTGACCACGGTCAGTAACAACATTGCCAACGTCGCCACCGACGGCTACTCGCGCCAGGATGTTTCGCTGTCCTCCCTGCCTGTGACCCCGGCAGGATCGGTGTTTTTGGGCTCGGGCGTTGCGGTTGACCGGATCATGCGCCAGTACAACGCATTCATCGAGTCGAACATGCGCAACAGCGGCAGCGACCTGGCCAGCCAGGAGCCGATGGTCAATTACGCCAACCGGGTGGTGGACATCATGGGCGGCCAAACCATGGGGCTGAACTCCGCCCTGGACCAGTTTTTCTCATCGGCCCGCCTGCTGTCTTCTGACGCCTCGTCGACGGTTTTGAGGAGCAACTACATCCGCGATGCCCAGGGCATTGCTGATCGTTTTGGACAACTCTCGGCCCAGCTCGACCTGGTGCAAGGTGAAACTCAAAACCTGGTCGAAAGCGCTGTTGGCCAGATCAACGCCCTGACCGGGCAACTGGCGCTGGTCAACGGTCAGCTGACCAAACAGCGCACCGAGCAGGCGCAGCCGCCCGACCTGCTCGACCAACGCGACGTCTTGCTTAAACAGTTGTCGGCTTTTGCCCGCGTCAACACCGGCTTCAGCGCCAACGGGACGGTGACTGTCAGCCTGGGGTCAACCCTGACCAAGGACGTGGTGGTCAATGGCAACACTGCGACCCGTATTGCCGCCAACTACAACGCCGGCTCGCCCGAAAAAGTCGCATTGGTGCTGGACCCCTACGGCAGCCCGTCCTCCCTGTCGGGCATCACCAGCGGCAGCTTGGCCGGGTTGACCACCTTTCGCGAACAGGTTCTGGGCAGCTCCCGCAACACCCTGGACTTCCTGGCGCGGGTTTTTGTCAATGAAACGAACGCCATCCAGCAGCAAGGCATCGACGCCTATGGCCAGGCCGGCCAGGCCCTGTTCAAGGTCAACCCAGCAGGCAACAGTGCAAGCTCTGTGCGGGTGGCCTTTGATGACCCCTTGCGGATTGCAGCAGCAGCCCAGTTTCGGGTCATCTCAGCGGCCAACAACACCAGCACGACCAACGCCAGTGTCAGCTACAGCGCAGCCCCAAGCGCGGCCGCCAATCCCCCTGCCGGCCCGGCCATGCTGGCCGCTGCCCTGGTCAATAACGACCACCCGAGTGCCGCCCGCACCGTCAAGGTCTCCGGCTCGCTGCCGCTGACAGGCGTTGCCACGGTTGCAAACGGTCTGCAAGACGTCAGCATTTTTCTGAACGATCTGCAGCCGGGCCAGCAGCTCCAAGTGTTGACCCGCGACGGACGTCAGGTGCTGGGCCAGTCCCTGGCCGGCGATGCAACCCTGCAGGGCGCACTGCTGAAAACCGACAACGGTTTTGCGGCTGGCGCCAGCTACAGCGCCAGCTATCTGAATGTGTCTGGCAACGCCGGTTACAAGGGCATGAACGTGTTCTACGGGGCGCAGGCCAAGGTGCAGCTGCAGCCGGTCTACGACAGCAAAGACCAAATTTCAGGCACCAAGGCTTTTCCGGCTTTGCTGCAGGGCGGCCGAATGGCGGCCAGCAATACCGGCCTTGGCGCCAACGCCCTGGTTCTTAATGGCATCGCCCTGGGCGCTTTGGCCGACCCAGCAGCCGGCACCACCTTGCAAGCCGATGCAGTGGCGACCTGGATCAATGCCAAAACCGCTCAAACCGGCGTCACGGCCACAGCCCGCAATGAGATTCGGGTCCAGCCAGGCGACTTTAAATTCGGCATGCCGCTGGTCATCAACGGGGTCAGTGTCAACACCGCCACCGTGACGCATGTCAACGGCCTGGTGAACGCGATCAACAACACGGCCGGTGTCAATGTCAAGGCCAGCAGCACGGTCAATGGCGAACTGATCCTGACCAACGTGAGCGGCTCCGAAGGCAAGGACATTGCCATAGCGGCCACCAACATCGCCGGATCTAGCAGCATCAATGCCCTGGGCCTGAGCTCGGGCACGTATCGGGGCCAGCTCAGCCTGACCCAGGCCTTGAAAGACGGCAACGGTGCCGACGTGCGCACGCCTATCCAAGTCGGTTTTGGCACCAGCGGAACACCGTCTGACCTGGCCAAGCTGGGCTTGCGCGCCGCGGCTTACATCAATGGTGCGGTCAAGGAAGACCTGTTGGTGTTTGTCACCGGCGCCGGTTTGGCCAGCGTTTCGGCCAGCTACGCAGGCCAAGCGGTGGACGCCAAGCAGTCTTTGCGAAGCCAGCCTATGAAGGTTGAATTTACCACCGCCACCCGCTACAAAATCACCGACATCACCACCGGCACCGTCGTGGCCGAGCGCGACTTTGACCCCCTCAAGCTTGACCCCGCCATCAGCTACCAGGGCCTGCAACTGAGCCTGAGCAGCCCGGCCGGTGCTGGCGACGTCTTCACACTCGACGGTAATCAAGGCGGCATCGGCAACAACGACAATATCCGCGCCATGGCAGCGCTGGAGCAGCGGGCCGTGGTCGGCAACAAAACGCTGACCAACAGCTACATTGACCAAGTCAACGAAATTGGCAACATTGCCCGCCAAGCCAGCATTGCCAAGACCGCACTGACGGTGGTGCGCGACCAGGCCGTCAAGGCCCGCGATGAGGTCTCTGGCGTCAGCCTGGACAAAGAAGCCGCCGACCTGATTCGTTACCAGCAGGCCTACCAGGCCGCCGCCAAAGTCTTGCAAGTCGCCAGCCAACTGTTCGACAGCGTGCTGCAAATACATTAAGCCCGGAAGCCCACCATGCAAATATCGACCAACCAGCTGTTTGACCGCGCCACCAGCCAGCTCAGCAACCTGCAAAGCGACCTGGCCGTTTCACAGGCCAAAATTGCAGCGCAAAAACAGGTACTCAACCCGAGCGACGCGCCCGACCAGGCGGCAGCCATTGCCCGCTTCAAGTCGGTGCTGAGCCGGCAAGACAGCTATGTCAAATCACTCGACGACCTGAGTTCACGGCTCACCATTCAAGACTCGACCCTGACCAACGCCAGCGAAGCCTTGATTCGTATCAAGGAGCTCACCATTGAGGCCAACGACGCGACCAACGACCCCACCAGCCGCAAGCTGCTGGCCGGCGAAATGAAGGCCATGCGCGACCAACTGCTCAGCCTGGCCAACAGCAGCGACACCAATGGCAAGTTCATTTATTCAGGCAGCCGAATGACTACCCTGCCGTTTGCCCCTGACGCGCAAGGCAAGATCACTTACCAGGGCGACCAGACCCGGATGCTGCAAGCCATTGGCGACCAACGCAGCTTGGCCATGAACCAGCCCGGCAGCCAGACGTTTGTGCGCGTGGTGCGCACCGCTGGCGATGGCAGCACCGCTGGCGTCGGGTTTTTTCAGGCGCTCGATGACCTGATTGCTGGCGTCATCAGCTCGAACAGCAGCGTCATGCAGCGCGGCCTGTCTGAAGTCGACGATTTGCACCGGGGCGTGGTGCTGGCCCAGGCCCAAACCGGCACCGACCTGCAAGTCATTGAGCAACAAAATGCCTTGATTCAGGACACCCAAACGACCTTGAAGACCGCCCTGTCCAACGTTGAAGACCTCGACTACGTCAGCGCCATCACGCAAATGAAAAAACAAATGATGGCTCTGGAAGCCGCCCAAACCAGCTTTACCAAGATCACCCAGCTCAGCCTGTTTAGCTACTTGCGTTAAGAGGCAGGCAAGGATTCGCATCGCTGCGCGCGGCTTAAAACAACACACCAGGCCCATCCGCCGCGCGCTGGCCTCAAGTTTTTGGTGCAGCACCCGATACCCAACAAGTCAAATTTGATTTTTCCACGCCATGGCAACCACCGCAGTCAGCACCAGCAACACCAACATCATCACCACCTTAGGTGCTGGCTCGGGTGTGGACACAAAGTCACTGGCAACCAGCTTGGTCAATGCAGAGCGTGCGCCCAAAAAAGCGGCGATTGACGCCAAGATCACCAAGGCCACGAGCAATGTTTCTGGCTACGACGCCATCAAGTACGTGCTGGGCAACCTGAAAACGGCATTTGCAGACCTCAAAGACCAAAGCAAATTCAATAGCGCTGCCCCCGGCAACAGCCAGCCGCTGGCTTTGTCAGTGACCGCAGGCGCCACAGCGGCTACCGGCATCCACGCCGTCACAGTCACCGCCCTGGCTGCCGCACAACGCAGCATCAGTGGCGGCTTTGCGGCCAGCAACACCGTCCTCAATGCCGGGGCAGCGTTCAGCCTGTCACTGTCGGTCAATGGCGCCCAGGCGCAAAAAATTGATGTTCCTGCAGGTTCTAGCACCCCGGCCGGTATCGTGAGCTCGATCAACGCCGCAGCCAAAGGGGTGACGGCGCAATTGGTCAACACGGGCGACGCTGCCACACCCTTCAAAATCATGCTGACCGGCAGCACCGGGACGAGCAATAACTTCACATTAAAGAGCGACAACGGCCAGTCCGGCATCAGCGTCGTCACCACCCAAGGCACCGCCTCTGTCGCCGAGTCCACGGCCTTCACCTTTGGCAACGCTTTAACCGCCGGCCAGTCGGTCACCATTGGCGGCTTGACCTACACGTCCACCGGCAACACCACGGCCACAGAGCTGGCCACTGCTTTTGCGTCATTGGCGCGCGGCGCGACCACCGGGGCAGGCACCGCCACCGGCACTTACTCTGGCACCTTGACAGACTTTGCCACCGGCGTCAGGGCAGGTACCAGCGTCACCGCCACCAGCGTTAACACCTACAGCCAGACCTTTGACAGCGCCGTGCTGGCAGGCCAGTCAATCACGCTGGGCGGACTGACCTACACCCCCACTGCAAATGCAACAGCCGCTGAGGTGGCCACTGCCTTTGCCTCCCTGGCTCAGGGCGCCACCACCGGGCCATCCGCCGCCGCCGGCAGCTACACAGGCAGCTTTACCGGTTATTCAACCAGCTCGGCCAATGGCGCCACCCTGACCGTCAGCACCTTGAAGCTGGGCAATGTGACCGATCTGCAAACCATCGGTCAGCCCGTCACCGGCTTGGGCTTTGACACGCAGCTGCAAAATGCCGCCAATGCCGCCCTGACCGTCAATGGCGTGGCCATTACCAGCAGCAGCAACAGCGTGGAAGGGGCGATCGCTGGTGTCACGCTGAATTTAAGCAACACCACCAACGGCGCTGCCAGCTTGAACTTTTCACGCGACATCGCAGCCGTCAAAACCAAGCTGCAAGCCGTGGTCACCGCTTTTAACGATGCCAACAGCATGCTCGGTGTCGTGTCCGACCCCAAATCCACCGTCACCACTTACGGTGCCACGCTGGTCGGCAACTCGTCTGTCAACATGGTCCGCAGTCAGATCCGCGCCATGGTGATGGGCAACTCATCGTCGCCATCGGACACCGTCACCGCCCTGCGCGACCTGGGCATCACCATCAACAAAAGCGGCAACCTGGACCTGGATGCCACCAAACTCAACACCGCCCTCAGCAGCAACTTCGACAAAGCCGTCACCATGCTGTCGGCCAACCGCGAAAATCTCAGCGTCACCAGCACCTTGCCCGCGGGCGTGGCGGGCGACGCGGTTAAACAACTGACCAGCTTGCTGGCCAGCACCGGCGCACTGACCAGCCAAAGCGCCAACGCCACCAGCAAAATCAGCGCCTACCAAAAGGAGCTGACCAAGCTCGAAACCCGCATGACCGACCTGCTGGCCCGCTACACCAAGCAGTTTGCGGCCATGGACAACATTGTGGGCCAAACCAGCAGCCTCAAGACCAGCCTGACCAACACCTTCAATGGCATCTTGGGCGTCTACAACAAGAGCTAAGCCCTAGGCCTGGCAGCACGCCGCGCCGCCGGCAAACCACGCAACGCAAAAAATCTGCACTTGGCCTCAAGTTTGCCAAACAGCTGCCGATTCACAACCCATAGAGGCTAATTCTGACTACCCAGAGTGGCCGGCGGTTGCGACGCAACGCTTGTTGATCAGGTAAACGAAAGGAAGGTTCATCATGATTTCTGGCATCCAAAGCTCTGGCGGCAGCGGCGTACCGGCTCCTATGCCAGCCGTGGCGCAGGCCGTGGCCGCGCCAGTGGCGCAAGCTCCCAAGGTGACCGCGCCCAAGCCGGTCGAGATTCAATATGACGAGGCCAAATCTCGCAGAAACCTGCAAGAGGCGGTCAGCGCCCTGAACGACCAAATGGCGGCCAGCAAAACCGGCCTCGGCTTCAGTATTGACAAAAGCCTGGACCGCCCGGTGGTCATTGTGCGCAACACCGAAACCGGCGAAGTGGTGCGGCAAATCCCCACCGAAGTCGTGGTGCGGCTGGCGCACAGCATTGACGCCATGAAAGGCTTGTTGCTGAACGCCACAACCTAAAACATTTTCAAATTTTTTCTCAAGTTCACGTTACCTCTGTCGATTCACCAAGGCGCAAGAATTCAAACTTGGCTTTTTGTCCTTCTCTTAACTGTTATTACCAGGAGCATTAGTATGGCCTCTACTATCAATACCAACATCAGTTCGATCCAAGCCCAGAATTCCCTGCGTTTGACCCAGCTGAACCAGTCCACCGCGATGGAGCGTCTTGCCAGTGGCGTGCGCATCAACAACGCCAAAGACGACGCTGCTGGCCTGGCCATCAGCACCCGCATGACCGCCAACATCCGCGGCCT
>CANJWZ010000039.1 GCA_947478725.1 Comamonadaceae bacterium | reverse complement strand
TTTTTCGGCGTCCGGGTTTTGGCCTGCCATGCACGCCCACGGCGCCACCGTGGTGTACCTGCTGGGCGCGATGGTGCCGATCTTGCTGGCCCAGCCGGCGGGCCCGCCTGAGCGTGGACACCGTGTGCGCGTGGGCCTTGGGCCGGGTGTGCCAGCGGCAGCGGGGCAGGCGTTTTTCGAGCGTACCGGCGTGCCCTTGCTTGAAGGCTTTGGCTCCACCGAAACCAATTTTGTGATTGCCACGCCGCCGGGCCGGTCTTGTAACGGCGTGATGGGTTGGCTGCGCCCCGGTTTTGAGGCGCGTGTTGCCGACGAGAACGATGTCGAGCTTGCGCCTGGTCATGCGGGGGAGTTGCTGCTGCGCGCGCACGAGCCTTACGCCTTTGCCAATGGCTACTTCAACATGCCCGACAAAACCGTGCAGGCCTGGCGCAACCTGTGGTTTCACACCGGGGACCGCGTGGTGCGCGAGGCCGACGGGGCATTTCGTTTTATCGACCGCATCAAGGACGCGATACGGCGCCGCGGTGAAAACGTCTCGTCTTTTGAAGTCGAGCAGGTCTTGCTCAGCCACCCTGCCGTGGCCGCCTGTGCGGTCTACCCGGTGCGCTCTGAACTCGCCGAAGACGAGGTGATGGCCGCGCTGGTGCTACGTGCCGGCGCACAGCTTCAGCCGGACGAGCTGATGGCTTTTTGCAAAACGCGGCTGCCTTACTTTGCCGTGCCGCGCTTTGTCGATCTGCGAGACGATTTGCCACGCACCGAAAATGGCAAGATTCAAAAATACAAGCTGCGCGACCAGGGCGTGAGCAGCAGCACCTGGGACCGTCAGGCAGCATGACGGCACCATGGCCACCAACCATCAAGGCGGCCGGTACTGCTTGCCTTGGCTGGCGGCCGGGTGATCCCATTTTTTAAAGGGCCTTCCATGAACATTGCTATTTTGGGCGGTGGCCACGGCGCTTATGCCGCCGCCGCCGACCTCTCGGAGAACGGTCACGACGTGCGCCTGTGGCGTCGCGACGCGCAAGCGCTCAAGCCGGTTCAGCAGCTGGGCTCGATCGTGCTCAAAGACGCCAAGGGTGCGCGCGAAGTTCCGATCGCCCTGGCGACCAGCGACATCGCCGCCGCCTTGCGCGGTGCCGAGCTGATCTTGCTGCCAACGCCTGCCACAGCGCAGCATGACATTGCCGCGCTGATGGCGCCGCACCTGGTGGACGGCCAGGTTGTATTTTTGGCGCCAGGCACCTTTGGCAGTTATGTCATGGCCCGCCAGGTTCAGGCGACCGGCAACCGCGCCGATATCGCATGGGCGGAAACCGGCACGCTCCCGTATCTTGCGCGCAAGCACGCAGAGCGAGAGGTGAACCTCACCATTCGCGCCGTGCGCCTGCCCACCGGTGTCTACCCGGAGCGCCTGTCGTCAAGAGCGATCGCGGTGATCCGCCGGGCCTACCCCAGCGTGCACGCTTGCGGCGATGCCCTGTCGGGTGCGCTCATGAACGCCGGGCCGATCATTCACCCGCCGCTGATGGTGATGAACGCCGCACCGCTGCAGCATTTCGAGCGCTGGGACATTCACAACGAGGGCACGCAGCGTGCGGTGCGCGATGTGACGGACCGGCTTGACCAGGAGCGCATCGCCATCCGAACGGCCCTCGGTCATGGCGCGCCGCACTATCCCCTGGCCGACCATTACAACAACGACCAATGGATGTATGGCGACGCCCACAAAAAACTCGTCAAGTCAGGCGACTGGCGCGAGACAATCGATCTTTACGCCCACCGCTACATCACCGAAGACGTCGAGCTCGGGCTGGCTTTTCTGGCCTCAGCGGCGCGTTTTGCAGGCGTCGATGCGCCCCTGACGCACGGTATTCTGGCCGTGGTCGGCGGTTTTCTCGGGCGTGACTTGCGGGCCGGCGCACGCACCCTGGAGTCGCTCGGACTGGCAACATTGACGCCGGCCGAACTGAAGCAAAGGTTGCACGATGGCGCTTGATCACTTGCCCCGGTTTGCCGCAGTTGGCGCGGGCCGCATGGGCCGCGGCATCGCCATTGCCTTTGCTTATGCCGGTCACCGCATCAGCCTGATTGACTTGCGGGTGCGCAGCGACGAGGCCTGGCTCAAACTCAAGGCCGAAGCGCTGGCTGAAATACAGACCAGTCTGACCGGCCTGTCGCAGCTTGGCGTGATGGACGCTGCACACATACCGGCCATGGCCGCACGGGTCGACATGGTCCGGGCAGATGCAGCCCCTGCCGCGCTGCGGGCCGCCGAACTGGTGTTTGAAGGCGTGCCCGAAACGCTGGCTGCCAAGCGCGACGCATTCGAGCAGATCAACCTGCATTGCAGCAGCACAGCCATCATCACCTCGACCACCAGCAGCATCTTGGTGACCGACCTGGTGCCGCTGGTGCGCCTGCCCGAGCGGTTTTTGAACATGCACTGGCTCAACCCGGCCTACATCATTCCGGTGGTCGAACTGAGCTACCACCCTGGCACATCTGCAGACGTCTTGGCCCGCACCAAGGCCCTGATGGAAGGCATTGGCAAGCTGCCGGTGGTGTGCGGCCCGACGCCCGGCTACATCGTGCCGCGGCTGCAGGCGCTGATCATGAACGAGGCTGCCCGCATGATCGAAGAAGGCGCTGCTACCGCCGAAGAAATTGACAAGGCAACACGCTACGGCATGGGCCTGCGCTTTGCTGCACTTGGCGTGGTCGAGTTCATTGACTTTGGCGGCAGCGACATCCTGCACCATGCCAGTCGCGAGATGTCGGCATCGGTCAGTGCCCAGCGCTACACCGCGCCCGCCATCGTTGACGACATGGTGGCGCAGGGCCGTCTGGGCTTGAAAACCGGCAGTGGCTTTTACAGCTACGAAGGCCGCGACATTGCCGCCTACCGGCGCGACGTGCTGTCGCGCACGCTGGGCATGCTCAAGCACGCCGGCCTGTGGCGGGCACCGGCTGACGAGACGCAGCCATGAGCTTAAAGCGCGCTTTCGCCGACCTGTCGGTCGGCCAGGTTCACTACGCCGAGTGCGGCGATCGCAATGCGCCCGCTGTCTTGCTCTTGCATCAGTCGCCCCGCAGCTACGCCGAATACCGCAGCGTGCTGCCCCTGATCGGCGCCGAACGCCGCGCCATAGCCATGGACACAGCCGGCTTTGGTGACTCGTGCGCAGGCGATGTGCCGGCGAGCATCGAGCAATGGGCCCGGGTCGCTTGCGAGCTGCTGGACAGCCTGGGCCTTCAGCAGGCCGATGTGGTGGGCCACCACACCGGTGGCGTGATTGCGGTGGAGCTGGCGGCGTCCTTTCCCGACAGGGTTCGCTCCGTCGTGCTGTCATCGACCCCTTACACCGGTGCGGCGTTTCGTCAGGCCCGCGCCAACAGCCCGCCGATTGACCACGTCGAACCGAGTGCTGACGGCAGTCACCTGACGGCACTTTGGCAACGCCGCCAGGGCTTTTACCCGGCCGACCGGCCCGAGCTGTTGCAGGCCTTTGTGCTGGACGCACTCAAGGCCAGCGGTCAACTCGAAGACGGCCACCGTGCCGTGGCCAGCTACCGCATGGAGGACCGCATTCATCTGGTGCGGCAGCCGGCACTGATCATTCGCGCGCCACAAGACCCTTATGCGTCGCCGCATGCGCACGAGCTCCAGCAGCTGCTGACGCAGGCATGCATCGTTGACATTGCAGGCGGCATGGTGCCCTTGCCCGACCAGCTGCCCGAGCCTTTTGCCCGGGCCGTACTGGACTTTTTGAGGGGTTTGACATGACGGCTTCAACGGCGACGGCCCAACCTTCAGCAGTACACCCGGGCAGCCCAGCCCGCCGCGCTGCATTCATTCCTTACGGCCAGTACTGGTCGACGCCCTTTGCGCGCTGGCAGGGGTCGCTGGCGCATCTGCACAGCCTTGAGTTCGCCGCCTGGAATGCTGGGCGAGAAATGACACGTCGAGGTCTGCTGGGCTTGCCGATTGATTCGGGTGTGCTGGGCATGTCGATACCTCAGCAAGGCAGCTTTTATGGTCTGCCCTGGGCCACCGGCCTGATGGGGCTCGAATCGGTTGCGGGCCCGACCATTTCGCAGGCCTGCGCCACGTCGGCACGGTGCTTGTCCATCGCAGCGGATGAGGTCACTGGCGGGCGGGCCGACTGCGTCTTGTTGCTGACCGCCGACCGGGTGAGCAACGGCCCGCAGCTGTACTACCCCAACCCACAGGGACCGGGCGGCAGCGGCAGCCAGGAAAACTGGGTGCTGGACAACTTTCGCGCAGACCCGTTTGCCCGCGTTGCCATGGTCGAGACCGGTGAAAACGTGGCACGCTTGTACAGCATCAGCACGGCCGAACAAAACGAGGTCACGCTGATGCGCTACGAGCAGTACGCGGCCGCGACCGCCAACGACCACGCATTTCAAAAGCGCTACATGAGCTTGCCGTTTGAAATTCCCGACGCCAAGTTCAAAAAAATCAAGGGCAGCCTGACCGGCGATGAAGGCCTGCACAGCACCACCGCCGCCGGGCTGGCCGCCCTGCACCCGGTGATTGAAGGCGGCACCATCACCTATGGCGGCCAGACGCACCCGGCCGACGGCAACGCGGCCATGTTTGTCTGCTCGCAAGCCCTGGCCCGTTCGGTGTCAACCCGGCCCGAGATACGCATTGAAATTCTGGGCGTGGGCCAGGCCCGTACCCAAAAAGCACACATGCCGATGGCACCGGTGCCGGCCAGCCGCGCCGCCCTGAAAAACGCCGGACTGACGATGCGTGACATCACGCATGTGAAGATGCACAACCCCTTTGTGGTCAACGACATCGTGTTTGCCCGTGACATGGCATTCCCGGTCGAAAAAATCAACCAATACGGCTGCTCGTTGGTGTGGGGCCATCCGCAAGGCCCGACCGGACTGCGCAGCCTGATCGAGCTGATCGAGCAGATGGTGCTGCAAGGCGGCGGCATCGGCTTGTTCACCGGGTGTGCGGCAGGCGACAGCGCCATGACCGCGATCATTCGCGTTGACGACGCATCGGCATGAGTCCTGTCGCCGGTCAAGCGAGAGCGCCTGCGGTCATGCCGCGGCTACACAGCAGCATCGTCAGCATGCTGGACCACACCAGCAACGAATGGGGCGCGCAAGCGGCGCTTGTGGTTGACGGGCAAAGCCTGAGCTACAACGAACTGCGCGCCTGCGTCCTGGGGCTGGCGCGCTGGCTGGCGCTGTCCGGTGCCGCCGGCCAACGCGTGGCCACCCTGTT
This sequence comes from Comamonadaceae bacterium, assembly GCA_947478725.1. GTDB lineage: Bacteria > Pseudomonadota > Gammaproteobacteria > Burkholderiales > Burkholderiaceae_C > Polaromonas. The sequence continues at coordinate 35,090 of CANJWZ010000039.1, read as the reverse complement.
GCCCAATTCGCTGACCGCTTGTATTGCGCCTTATGCGGTGGCCGCGGCTGGCGCGCAACATGTCCCGCTGAACGCCCAGTACACGGCGCGCGAGCTGGCCTATATGCTGAAGGACTCGGCGCCAGCGCTGTTGCTGGTCGACGATGCCTTGCTCGACAAGGTCAGTCTGCTGGCCAGCGAGTTGCCGGGCTGCGTGATCATTTCAAGCAGCCAGATCTTGCAGCAGTTACCGGCGTGGTGCCGCGACTTGCAGGGCAACACACTTGAAGCCATGTACCCAGCCGCGCAGGCGCTGGCGATCTTGCAGTACACCGGCGGCTCGTCAGGCTTTCCCAAAGGCGTGCACCTGAGTCACCGGGCTATTGCCACCAATGTGTCCCAACGCGAGAGCGTGCTCCCCGTGGGCCGCGGCAGCGAACGTGTTCTGTGCGTGATGCCGCTGTTTCATTCTTATGCCATGGCCATGGGCCTGTTTTTGTGCGGCTATTCGGGCAGCACGCTGGTGGTGCTGCCGGGCTACCACCCCGAGCGTGTGCTGGAGGCGATTGCGGCTTACGGCATCACTATTTTTCCGGGTAGCCCCACCATCTTCACGGGCCTGTTGGCCTGCAACGCTTTTGCAAGCAGCGACTGGCGCTCGGTTCATACGTGCTACTCGGGTTCGGCCGCCTTGCAAGCCGACATCATGCGGCGCTGGCAAGAGGCCACCGGTGCCAACATTTACGAGGGCTACGGACAGACCGAAGCCGGCCCGGTCTTGACCTTCAACCCGTCCAGCGGGCCAGTCAAGATCGCTTCCGTCGGCGTGGTGCTGGCACAGACCGAAGTGCAGGTGGTTGACCTGGAGACCGGGCTCAGGGTTCTGCCCCCCGGCGAGCAAGGCGAAATACGCGCGCGGGGCCCACAAGTGATGGACGGCTACCACGGCCTGCCCACCGAGACGGCCGAATCGCTGCGCGGCGGCTGGCTCTACACCGGCGACATTGGCGAGTTTGACGCGGACGGCTACCTCTACATTCGTGACCGCAAAAAAGACCTGGTGATCGTCAGCGGTTACAACGTCTACCCGCGCGAAGTCGAAGAAGTCTTGTTCACGCACCCCGACGTGATCGACGCTGCGGTGGTGGGCCAGCCAGACGCCTACCGAGGCGAGGTGCTGCGGGCCTTTGTGGTGTTGCGTGACGGGGCTGTTCTGGACGCACAGGCGATGGACGACCATTGCCGCCTCCATCTGGCCCGCTACAAGGTGCCTGCCCAGATCGAGCAGCGCCCCGCCCTGCCCAAGACGTCGGTCAACAAGACGGACAAGAAACTCATTCGGCAGTGGGTGCAGACTTAGAGGGGGCGGCCTGGGGTAGCGGCGTGTACATTGGACTCAACAGCCCAAGCAGCCAGCAACAACACGACGCGCAAAACGTTCAGCAAACAAGGCACAGTCCATCGATGAGTAACACGGCATCACTCAATGCAAGCCTTCATCTTGCGCCTGCACACTTGAGTCTGGTGAAGGCTATCCTGAGCGACCACGTGCCGCATGCCCGCGTGCTGGCTTTCGGCTCACGGGCGGCTGGCACACCCCGCAAGTATTCTGACCTTGACCTGGCCATCATCCAGCCAGAGCCACTCACCCTGCGCACCATCAGCCGCCTGAAAATCGCGTTTGAAGACTCAGACCTGCCAATCTGCGTCGATGTGGTCGACTGGAACCGCGCAGACAGCGAGTTCAAAGCCATGGTGGTTAAGCACGGCATGGTTGAGCTGCAGCACTGACCTGAAAAACGCTATTGAATCAGGAGCTGCTTGCCCAAGTATTCATTGGGATGCGGCGTAAAAAGCACCTGAAAATGGCTGCGGTGCGACACATGAGTATTCAAAGCTGAATAAGCCGTTTTCGACCCAGGTAAAGCCCTGGGTCGTCAGGCCCCCTTTGGCGATTATTCTTTTCAATTGCTAACCAGATCAGCAGCATCACAGATCAATTAACAGGGACGGAAAAATGGCAAATGGACTTTGGACAAAAGAGCAAGTCAAGCTGGCATTTCATTTGTATTGCCAACTGCCCTATGGCCGAATCTATGGGCGCAATCCAGAAATCATCGCGTTGGCAAAAATAATCGGGCGAACTTCAGATGCTGTGGCGATGAAGATGTTGAACATTGCCAGCATCGACCCAGCCGTCACAAGCGCTGGCAAGGCGGGGCTTGGAAATGCATCAGCACTAGACCGTGTTGTGTGGGGTGAATTTCACGCAGATTGGGAACGGCTTGCATTGGAGTGCCACCAACTGATGCGTCAGTACAGCGCACAAGTCGAAGAGCCAGAGGAGTCACTACCGGAAGACGACGCATTTTTACCCAAAGACTTCACCGCAGAGACGAGGCAAGTTTTGACGGCGCAAAGAATTAAGCAGCATTTTTTTCGTCGCGCTGTGTTGAGCACTTACCGTGGCCGTTGCTGCATGTCTGGGCTGGCTGAACCGCGGCTGTTGATTGCCAGTCACATCGTTCCTTGGAGTCGTGACAAAGCGAATCGGCTGAATCCAAGCAACGGGCTGTGTTTGTCCGCGATACACGACAGAGCCTTTGACAAGGGATTGATTTCATTGACCGATGATTTGCGCGTTGTGCTGTCGAGTGAGCTTGCAGCAAGGGATGAGCCGTTCATTAAAGCCACATTTCTGCCGCTTCAAAACCATCAAATAGAAGTGCCTGATCGCTTTCGACCTGAACCTGCATTTTTGGCGCGGCATCGAGCCGAGATATTTTTGGGCGCTGATTCAGTCTAGGCAAAACAAGTGACAACGTTCAGCATGTTTAGCTATCTGTATCGAGACGCGTCAAATTACAAAGCGTTTGGGCTGCTGTTGCTCAAAGGTACAGCTTCTGCGGCCGATGTTGAAACTTGGCGACAACACTTTGAGTCGGGCGAGTTTTTCATTGCAGAACAGCTTGGCATTCCCCCGCTTTACGCGGAGCTGTGGGCGTTCAGCGATGGCGCTACAGAAGATGACCACGTATGGCATACGTTTGAAGAGTTAAGAACAGCGACTGCTGCTGACTTGACGCTGCCGATTTTTGATACGGTAAAAAGCTTGGCTAAAAAGATCAAGAGCGTTGAAGTTTGGAACCAGAATCTTTCACCGCATTGGGGCGTCTAAATCATGTCCCTGAAGACCTTTCACGAAGATGTTTTTTACGAACACTTTCGCCCATTTCGGCATGACAAGTCCGAGTTTGATATTTGGGGCGGCCTTGGCCTAGAGACTTACGGCCACGATCTACAGTTGGTAAGAAGTTACCCAACTGAGTACGTCTGGTCAGTCCTTGATGGAGGCGAAGGTCCAGACCAATGGATCGTACCGGGCATCCACTTTGTGAACCGCGTTTGCTACATGCTGACGGAAGTTCCGCACGATTGGGCTGACGTGCAATTCCGGGTTCATCACGACCTGAAGTCTTTAACTGCAATGGGCCTTAAACGTCGTCTGAGCACGCTCCGCAAGACGTTGGCCATACAAGGTGCTAATTCAAAATAACTGCTGGCCGCATCTTGAAGCAGCAAAGCATCGCAGCTCGGCGCAGTCGCATGTCGCAGCTCTCGCATGATGCGCTGGCCACTGTCGCCGCGCATCTCGGCTGGCTGCGATGTCGGCAATCAGTGCGGCGGTCTGCCCCGATGCGGTTGCTATTGGCTTTGAAGCGGCGCGCCTGGACTTCTTGTTTATGGCGCTTGACACCCTAATTTATGATGGTTAAAGTAACCATATGAAAGCAGCACGGATTTTCTACGACAAAGCCCTTTTACCTGACGGTGCAGTTGTAGAAATGACGATATGGCAATTGCCTCGCGCCACGTTGGAGCGACCTCATGGCTTGAAGTACAGCCTGTTTTATGGCTATGACGGCCAACGCGTTGTTGGCTATGACAACGAGCGCGGCAAGGGTGACCACAAGCACCTTGGTACGCTCGAGCTGCGCTACAAGTTTGAGTCGGTCGAAAAACTGATTACCGATTTTCTGCAAGATGTCGAAAGTATGAAAAATGAACCTCAACCCTAACCCCACTCTTGGCGCCGCCCCTAAGGTCCAGGTCAACGTGGGCAGCTTGGCGGACATGGGCAAGCGCTTTGTTAGCGCGTGGAAGCAGGCCGAAGCGGGTGCGGCCAACAACCAGACGCACATCACCTTCTTAGACGTGCAAACGATGTTTGAAACCCTGTCTCCGCGCCGGCTGGATTTGCTGCGCCATGTGCGCAAGCACGGGGCTGACAATGTGCGTGCGCTGGCTAAAGCCTTGGGCCGAGACTACAAGAATGTGCATCAAGACGTGACCACGTTGCAATCGGTGGGCCTGCTGGTGCGCGATGGCCGCAAGCTGGCGGCGCCTTGGGATGAGTTGCAGGCCAATGTATCGTTGATGCCGGCGTAAGGGCGTCAAAACAGTCGTTTTAGCCGATTTTCAGGTGTCAAATATGCCTCTAGGCCCACAAAGTACGGGCGCGGGCAGCTCCTGAAGTTATAGCAAGCCTGGGCTGACAAGCACCTATTGACCGCATGATCAACCTAACAATCGGACATCGCGTGTTCGATTGCCATGGTGAATAAAACTCAAGCTGTCAGGTTGCCTCCGCCCGCACCTTCTCATGCCGCAAGAAAAACGCCAGCATCGCGCCTGATGCATCGGGGCCGTCGGGGTCGGTATAGCTGCCTTGGGCGTTGCCGCCTGACCAGGCGTGGGGGCCGGCCATGACGCGCCAGCTTTCAACAAACGGCGTGCCGCTGGCGTTGCTGTAAACGGTGCGTTCTGCGTGCTCGGGCTTGCCGGGTATGCTGCAGCTTTCCATGTTGCTTTTGGTTTTGGTCAGGCTCAGGCCGGACGCTTTGAGTGCGACCAGTGCAGCGTCGGTGATGAACTCGCTGTTGTCGGGGTTGACGGTGGTGTCTGCCGTGCCATGAAAGACGATGGTTGGCAGGGCCGATGTTTCGTGGCCTTTGGCACCCGAGCGCATGGCGCTGAAGGCTGACATCACGTCTTGCGCGGCACCTGCGGCCAGGCCTGAATGCACGCCAACCGCGGCAAACAGGTTCGGGTACAGGCCAGCCACCACGGCGGCCATGGCCCCGCCTGCTGACAGGCCGGCGACGTACAAGCGGGCTGGGTCGGCGCTGTATTGGTCGATGATTTTTTGCGTCAGTGCGGCAATCATGCCGGGCTCGCCGCGGCCGGCCTGCTGGTGGCTGGGGTCAAACCAGTTCCAGCAGCGCATGGCATTGCCGCTGGTGGTTTGCTCGGGGTACAGCACCATGGCGTTGTGCGTGCTTGCCAGCGTGTTCATGGCGGTGCCATTGGCAAAGTCCAGCGCGTCCTGCTTGCAGCCGTGCAGCAGCACCACCAGCGGCATCAGCTCGTCCACGGCGTCGCCAGTGGCTGCCGGAATGTACAGGCGGTAGGGGTAGTTGTCGCCTTCAAAGGCGAAGGCGTGCTTGCTAAAGCTGGCTTCGCGGCCCGGTTTGGCGGCAGGCGTCGGTTGATACCCGTCGGCCGCTGGCAAGATGATGACGGCGGGCGGGTCGTTCGCGTCCGGCTTGGCTTGGAAGGGTGTGGGTGTGGATTTAGGTGCCGCAGATGGCTCGGCCCCAAACAAGGTGCGTTGTATCAGGCGGGTGGCGTCCAGCAGCTTGCCCACGCCGGCGAGCTTGGTGGCTTTGAACATGGCCTGGTTGATTGATTTTTGAGCTTGGGACGATGGCATGTGGGTTCCTGGGCGCTGCAATTGCTGCACCGCAACAAAGCATACGCCTTTTATGTGCTGGCCGCCGCAACGGGCTAATCCTAGGCCCGCGCCAGCAGCGGCAACCCAGGCGAGGGAGGTCGCAGAGGTTCGGGCCATGGCAAAACATACAAAGGCTGTGCAGATGACACCGTCACCGCAAAATGTGCATCCGGGTAAAAGTAAAAACCAGAATAAATTACTGCTTGAGCAAATTACCCAATAGTAATTTTATGGTCGAGGCGGCTGAAAATCGATACGTCTGCACGTTTTATGGGTGCATAGCCTATGGCCTGCCTACAATAGGCCATGAACACTGTACTGACCGAGCCCCCAGCAAGCACCAAAATCAGCTTTAAAGCCCAAATGCTGCTGGCCAGAGAAGACGCCATTGTGGTGGCCGTCAACCGTCTGCTGGCTGAAAAAGGCTTTGACCTGATGACCGTTGACGAGGTGGCGCTGGAGGTGGGCATTGCCAAAGCCAGCCTGTACAAGCACTTTTCCAGCAAGGAAGACCTGGCCGCCGCCGCCATGGTGCGGGTGATTGGCCTGGCGCAGGCCTTTTTGGCCAGCTTGCCGGCCGCCGCGCCGCCGCTGGAGCAGCTCAAAGCCATTGCCCGCTGGATGCTGGAACTGCAAATCAAAGGCGAAATGCCGTCACTGCCAAGCCAAAACTCCAGCCTGCGCGCTAACCTGATGAGCAACAAGGCTTACCTCGATGGCTTGATGCAGATCAGTGATCAGATGGGTGGCTGGATTGAAGCGGCGCAAGCCGACGGCAGCTTGAGCGCCAGCGTGCCGCCGCTGGTGGTGCTGTACACGCTGTACGCCCGGGCCTGCGACCCGGTGCCCGGCTTTTTAAAGGCGGGCGGGCAGCACAGCGACGAAGAAATCGTTGACTTGGTGCTGGCCACCTGTTTCGACGGCCTGAATACCCGTTAAAGCCCGCATCTACGCCCCGTGGCTCACACCATGATGTAGCTTTGCGGCTTGAAATACAGCTGTTCGTTCTTGCGCGCATAGCCCAGTGGGTTGGCCACCACCCGGCAGCCGGCCACCGTGTAGTCCACCGGACAATGCAAATGCCCGTGCAGCCAGAGCTGCGCCTGGGGCAGCAAATCGTCCAGCGCATTGCAAAAACCAGCGGTGCCGGGGTTGACGCCGTAACGTGGGTCGGCGCTGCGCAAACTGGGTGCAAAGTGAGTCACCACTACCGTCTTACCGCCGAAGGGTGTTGACAAGGCTTGGCGCAGCCAGGTCTGGTTTTGCAGGCCCAGTTCACGCACCGCATCGGCCAGCATGGGCTGGCCGGCTTGCAGGGCGTGGTTTCGTTTCAAGGCAAAGTTGGCGGCGCGAAAGGCTTTGTCGCGTGCTGCCAGCTGCTGGCCGACGGTGACCGGGCCGGTGGCTGCGCTGGTGGAGGTCAAAGCGTCAAAGTCTGTCCATAGCGTGCAGCCGACAAATCTGACGCCTTCAATGATGGCGACCTCGCGCTCCAGCCAGGTCAAGCCGAGCCGCCGGCACACGCCTTGCAGCCGTGCATGCGCTTCATCAAAGTCCTGCGCGTCGTACTCATGGTTGCCGGGCACAAACACCACCGGGCAAGGCCAGTTGGCAAAGCGCTGCAGGCCAAAGTCGGCAATGCCGAGCTGGGTCAGCGACGAGTTGGTTTGGTAAGACCCAATGTCCCCTGCCAGCACCAGCAGGTCAGCGCCGGGCGCGGGCTGAGGCACAAAGTGGGGATTGGACTCGAAATGCAAGTCCGACAAGAGCTGGATGTTCACCGGCCAGATTGTGGCCGATGGCGCAGATCGGTGTTTTGGCAATGCCCAGCACGCGGCTTTGCGTGACGCTGCCCTTTTGACGGCTAAATCGGCCCCAAGGCCAGAAAATACAGCGGTTAAAAGCTATGAAAACAATAGCGGCAGGGGTTGCTGCCCGATCCGCTATTCGCGGGCAGTCTGCCCGCGCAGCCGCTCAATGAGTCCATTAAGCTCGTCCATCGAGCCGAACTGTATGGCCAGCTCGCCCATGTCTTCGCGCTTGCCGTGGCGTTTGACGCTCTTTTTAATACGCACTTCGACCTCGGCCATCAGCAGGTCGGCCAACTCTTCTTCTACCCGGCGGGTGTCGCGTGATTTTTCTTTGCTGGCTTTTTGCGGTTTGAGCGAAAACTCGGCGCTGAGTTTTTTGACCAGGCTTTCAGCTTCGCGCACCGACATCTTTTTGGCGGCAATCTGATTGGCGGCGGTGATTTGGGTGGCGCGGTCCAAGCTCAACAACGAGCGGGCATGACCCATGTCAATGTCGCCGGCCATCAGCATGGTTTGTACCGGCTCGGCCAGGTTCAGCAGCCTTAACAGGTTGCTGGCGGCGCTGCGCGATCTGCCCACGGCTTGTGCGGCCAGCTCATGGGTCAGGCCAAACTCTTTGACCAGACGGTTCAGGCCCTGGGCTTCTTCGAGCGGGTTCAGGTCTTCGCGCTGGATGTTTTCAATCAGCGACATGGCCGCCGCCGCCTCGTCGGGCACGTCGCGCACCAGCACTGGCACGCTGTCCAGGCCGGCCAGTTTGGCCGCCCTGAATCGCCTTTCACCGGCGATGATTTCGTACTTGCCGTCGTTCGGCCCAGCCGTCAAACGCCGCACCAGAATCGGCTGCATGATGCCCTGCGCCTTGATGGACTCGGCCAGCTCGTACAGCGCGCCTTCGTCCATGTGGGTGCGCGGCTGGTACTGGCCGGCCACCATGTCGCCAAGCCGCAAAGACGCCGGCTGGCCCGGGCTGGTCAGCGCGGTTCCGTTGTCAGCGCTTGGGGATTCGCTGAAGTTATCTGAAGCTTTGGGGCCCAGCAAGGCTTCAAGCCCACGGCCTAGGCCTTTTGGTTTTTTGGTGACCATGGTTTTCTTTCTGTTTGAGCCATTTTATTCGGCTGTGTCGCCGCCGAGCGAACGCAGCACGCCTAGCTGCGGCACAGCGCGCCGATTCACGGCTTGCCTTGCAGCATCAGGCGGGTCAGCACGGCGTGCGCGGCGGGCCAGTCTTTCAGGCCGCTGTCGCTGTTGACATGGCCCAGCTCGCCCACGTCTTCACATGCAGCGCCCCAGGCTGCGGCGATGCCGCGCGCTGTCATCAAACTGCAAAACGGGTCGTTGCCAGAGGCCATGACGACGGCCTCAAACGGCAACTTTTGCAGTGGCGGTGCCCAGCCGGGCAGCATCTGGCAGATATCCTCGCGGGCGGTGTCGGGCGGGGCCACCAGCAAGGCAGCCTTGACGAGACGGGTGTTTTTGGAATGCGCCGCCCAGGCCGCTACCGTCATGCAGCCCAGGCTGTGCGCCACCAGCACGGCTGGCTCGGTGCAGCCCAGCAACACGTCCTCTAGCCGCGCTATCCAGTCGCCACGCAGCGGACGCTGCCAGTCGTGCTGTTCAACCCGCTGGTAGCCGAACGACTGCTCCCAGCGGCTTTGCCAGTGGTCGGGGCCGCTGTTTTGCCAGCCGGGCAACAGAAGGACGTTTTTGGGGTTCATGGTTGGCCAGCTAAACGCTCACATTTCAATAGCTTCTAGCGCCTACTTTTGTCGGCTTTAAAAGAAATCTGACATCTAAAAAGACGACTTAAAAAACTAAAAATCAAAAAACGCCGCTAACCTGCAGATCGCCCGGCAGACTGCCACCAGGCCACGCAGCACCGTGCCAGAGCTGCAGTGCTGTCAATGCATTGGCTGCGCACAGGGGATTCAATCGCGTCAAGGGCCAGCGGGGTTTCTGTGCACGCCAGAATCACAGCACCTGCGCCGGATGCTAGCAGAGCCTGAACCGCTTGCTCGATCAATTGACCGCCCTGCGCGGCCTGTCCTGCCTTGACCCGCTCTATGCCCGGCGAAACAAGAGCCTCCATCATGGCCTCGTCTGGCACAAGAGGCGTGTAGCCAGCGCTAAGCAACGGTGCGTCAAAAATCTGTGCCTCCAGTGTGGCGCGGGTAGCAATGATGCCTATCGGTGAGCCCGCTTTGGCCAGCAACTTCACCTCAGCGCAAGTGGCATCAACGATGTTTAAAAATGGGACGCTGCACCCCTTCACCAAATCAGCATACCAATAATGCGCGGTATTGCAGGGCATGGCCAATGCCGTGGCACCAGCGGCGATCAAGCGGTCGCGCCCTGCCAGCAGTTCAGGCGCCGGCGAACGTCCGCCGTACAAAATAGCTGCAACACGCGGGGCAATGCGCGGGTCTGACTGGATCAGCAGCGGCACATGGTCTTGATCGCCTTGCGCGGGCGTGGCAGCCAGTACCTTGTTGAAAAAATCAACCGTGGCCAATGGCCCCATGCCGCCTAAAACACCAATCATGCAGAGTCCTCTTTTAATCTGACAGAACGCTCTATCCGTGCGTCGCCATCAAGTAAGCACCCGTCAAAAATGCCAAACCAAGCGTCACCAAAAAGATCATGGCTACTGGCCGCCAGCCCAGCCGGGTCACATCTTGCAGCGAGGTTTTAAGGCCTACGCCGGCGATGGCCAGCACCAAAAAGGCCTGCGACACATTCGACGCGGCTGACTGAACCGCTACAGGTATCCAACCGGTGCTGTTGATCAGCATCAGTACCACAAACACCACCGCAAACCAGGGCAGCAGCGGTGTTTTTGCGGCACTGCCCGCCCCCACTGCACCTGCCATGCGAAGACGCACGACGAGCGATATCACCACCAGCACCGGCATCAAGAACGCGACACGCATTAACTTGGTGATGGTGGCGGCATCGCCTGCCTCGGGCGACAGGCTGTAGCCCGCACCGACGACCTGCGCCACATCATGGATCGTCGCGCCAATGAACTTGCCCGCCATCACAGCATCGAAGACAAGCCACTGCGTGATGAGCGGGTAGACCACCATAGCCACGGTGGACAGTGTGGTGACGCCGACCACCGTCAGGGTGGTGTCGCGCTCCAGGTTGGCATCTTTAGGCAACACGCTTGAAATGGCCAGCGCCGCCGATGCCCCGCAAATCGCCGTTGCACCGCCTATCAGCACGCCCAGGCTAGTCCTGACTTTGAACAGCCGTGCCAACAGCAAGCCGAGCGCAATCGTCAAACTGACAGCCGCAAGCAAGGCCACCACCGTTTGCCAGCCCAGCGTGACAACATGGTCGATGGTTAGCCGCAAACCCAGCAGCGCCACGCCCAGCCGCAGCACCGTACTGGACGCAAACTGAATGCCGATGGCGCAGCGTGTGTCTTCACTGATGAAATGCAAGGCCAGCCCCAGCAGCAGCGCAAACAGCAGCATCGAGCCTTTGTAATGGCTGCCCAAAAAGGCCGCTGCCATACCAACCAGTGCGGTCACCAGCAAGCCGGGGACCAGTGTTTTGGTGAACTCCAGCGCCTTGCCTGGCGCAAGCATGGTCATCACAACCGTCTTACAGAGGCTTCAAACCGTTAAAAGCGTCCATATAGCCGTACAGCGCCACCGAGCCGCCGGTATGCAAAAACACCACGTTTTCGCCCTTCTTGAAGTGGCCCTTGCGGCACAGGTCAATCAGACCCGCCATGCCTTTGCCTGAATACACCGGGTCCAGCAAAATCCCCTCCAGTCGCGCCATCATCGTCACGGCTTCAATCATGCCGGGTGTCGGTACGCCGTAGCCGCCGCCGACGTAGTCGCAGTTGGCCACGACGCTTTCACGGCTGACGCTGCCGGGGACGCCGAGAAGTTCAGCAGTTTTAACAGCCAGGTTGTACACATTGGTTTCTTGCGCTTGTTTTGCGGCACGCACGCCAATGCCCAGCACCGGAATCTGGCTGCGTGCGCCTTCCAGGCCCACCACCAAACCGGCTTGCGTACCTGCGCTGCCCGTGGCGTGAACCACGCAGCTCACATTCAGCCCAAGCGTATTGAATTGGTCAACCATCTCAAGTGCGGCCACCACATAACCCAGCGCACCAATCGGGTTGGAGCCACCACCGGGGATGATGTACGGCTTTTGCCCTTTGGCGCGCAGCTCGTCGGCCAGCTTTGCCATCGCGGCGTTCATGTCGGTGCCGCCGGCAACTTCCTGGACATTTGCGCCGTACAAGTGGTCTAAAAACACGTTGCCGGATAGCTTGTAGTTCTCCACTGTCGAGCCGGTGCGGTCTTCCAGCAAAAGCTCGCACTTCATGCCCATCTTGGCAGCTATCGCGACCGTCTGGCGGGCGTGGTTGGACTGGGTTGCACCCTGCGTGATGATGGTGTCTGCGCCATGCTTGACGGCGTCGGCCATTAAAAATTCAAGCTTGCGGGTTTTGTTGCCGCCCGTGCTCAAGCCTGTGCAGTCGTCACGTTTGATGTACAGGTTGGGGCCTCCAAGTGCCTCCGTCATGCGGGGCATGAACTCAAGTGGTGTCGGGCCGTGGGTGATGCGAACGCGCGGAAAGTTGGTGAGTTTCATGGGGACTTTCTTTTTGGCCTGAGTGAAAAATAAGCAGAATCAGTTTGCGGCGGCAATCAAGCTGGCCGCCGCGACGATGCGGCCAATCAACACGCAGTCGTCATCCGTCAGTGAGATCGGCGTGCGCAAGTCCAGCAACTGGTTCAACACGGCCATTGATTTTGGAATGTCGGGCTTGCTCGTCAGGTAGTGCCAATGCGCGTAATTGCTGGTGAAGGCAACCGGCGCGGGCGTACCAAACCATTTGATGTACAAGCCGCGCAAACTGCATTCTTTGAGGAACCGCTCCATTTGCGTCGGATTTAAATCGAGCGTGAACTGAATCGAGCTGGCGATAAATTCTTCTCTAGCATCGCGCACGGGAACGGACACGTGTGCGGCTTTGGTCAGCTCGCGCGCCAGCGTGCTGTAAATATGATTCCAGCGTCGCCCGCGATCAGCCAATTCGCCAATTTGCGGGCGCAGCAAAGCGGCCGCCAAATTGGACATGCGCATACTGAAGTTGGGCGTGACGTACTTCCAGCGCTCAAACACATCGCCAGCGGGCTTCAAAATGTGTTGGTCGTACATCATGTAGCAGCCCGACATCAAAATGGCTTGGGCGGCCACATCGTCGTCGTCGGTCACCAGCAAACCACCCTCACCCGAATTGATGTGCTTGTAGGTTTGCGCGCTGTAGCAACCAACCGTGCCCCAGGTGCCGGTAAATTTTCCGTCCCACTTGGCGCCCATGGTGTGGGCGCAGTCTTCAACCAGGGCGATGCTGTACTTATCGCAAATCGTCCGCACCGCTTGCAAGTCGGCAATGTGGCCGCGCATGTGCGAGAGCAAAAATACCTTGGCACCGCTGCTGGCTGCTTTGTGTTCCAGATCAGCCATATCCGTGATGTAGTCAGCACTGGTTTCAACCAACACTGCCTCGGCACCCGCATGGGCAATCGCGCCGGGCACCGGCGATAAGGTGAAGGTGCTGGTCAGCACCTTGTCGCCCGCCTTCACGCCAAGCGCCTTGAGCGCAATGAACATCGCCGCGCCGCACGAGCTGACCGCCACGCAGTACTTGCTGCCCACGTAGGCGGCGTACTCTTGCTCCAGAAGTGAAGGGTCTGGGTAGCCCGAGCCCTGCTCGCCATAGCGGTGCAGCCGGCCCGAACGCATCAACACCACCGCGCGCTCAATCGCCGCCTCAGAAATCGGCTCGGATGTGCTCAAGTCTTTGCCAAACCACAAACCGTCTGACGTAAGCGGCGCAGCAACGGACATGGGGGAGGTCAAGCTCTCAGACATTGCCGTGTTCATGTTGATGGCCAGCCAGTGTGCCCAATTCGAATGATTCATGCGGGTAGTATTTCTTCAACCGGATATCGCCTGTGCGTGCATGGCCTTCCATACCTTCGAGGCGCGAAATTCTGGCCGCCACCTGGCCTACTTCACGGCTGGCGCCACGCGTCAAGCGCTGGTAGGTCACGGTTTTGATGAACTTGCCGACGCTCAGGCCACCCGAGTAACGCGCCGCGCCACGGGTCGGCAAAATATGGTTTGGCCCTGCGCACTTGTCGCCATAGGCCACGGTGGTTTCTTCACCTAGAAACAAGGAGCCGTAGTTGGTGAGCTTGGCCAACCACCAGTCAAGGTCTTTGGCGAACACCTGCAAGTGCTCGGGCGCGTACCGGTCGCTCACTTCAACCATTTCCTCACGGCTGCCAACCAGCACCACCTCGCCATAGTCACGCCAGGCGGCAGAAGCTGCGTTGCGTGCCGGCTCGGGCAAAGCGGCAATGACAGTCGGCATGAGTTCAACCACCTTCATGCCCAGCTCGCGCGACGTGGTGTACAGCCACACAGGTGAATCGGGCCCATGCTCAGCCTGACCTGCCAGATCTGCCGCGACCAGGTTCACGTCAGCCGTTTCGTCGGCAATGATGGCGGACTCGGTCGGCCCGGCCACCACGTCAATGCCGATACGGCCAAACAGCGTACGCTTGGCCTCGGCCACAAACCGGTTACCGGGGCCGACAATCAAGTCAGCAGGCTTGGACGAATACAGACCAAACGCCATCGCGGCAATGCCCTGCACACCGCCGAGCGCCAACACAACGTCGGCGCCGCACAACTTCATGGTGTGCAAGATGGCTGGGTTGATGCCTGCTTCTTGATGGCCGGGCGACGTTGCCACAATGTTTGGCACGCCCGCCACCTTGGCGGTGCACACGCTCATGATGGCCGATGCCGCATGCGCGTAACGGCCACCCGGCACGTAGCAGCCAGCGGTGTTGACCGGAATCAATTTTTGCCCAGCGACCAGGCCATCAATCAGTTCAACTTCAAACTCGTGCAATGACGCGCGCTGGCGCAGGGCAAAGTCTTTGATGCGTGCGTGCGCAAAGGCGATGTCGTCCTTGACACCTTGCGAGAGCTTTTTGGTAGCAGCCGCAAAGTCGGCTTCACCAACAATGATGCTGCCGTGCCAGCCGTCAAAATCACGGGCGTATTTTTCAACCGCATCACGGCCATTTTTTTGAATATCAGCCAGCAAGCGTTCAACCGTCTCAGATGTTGCGTTGTCAATCGCCTCTTGAGGCGGGGTTGCTTTCTTCAAATACTCAATCGTCATGGAATACTTTCAAACAATAAAACCCACTTAACCACGGCCTTTCCAGGGCACAACGCGTCGTTCAACAAAGCGCACCAGGTGGTCAAAGGCATAGGCAATCATCGCAATCACCACAATGCCCATGATGACAATTGGCGTTTGTAAAAATCTCGACGCCGACAAAACTGTGTAGCCCAAGCCAGAGGTGGCCGCCACCATTTCGGCGGCTACGAGTGTGGTCCAACCAAAACCTATGCCAACACGCATCGCGGTAAATATTTCTGGCATGGCTGACGGCAAAACGACCATGCGAATCACTTGCCAGCGGGTGGCGCCAAAGGAATAGGCCGCATGAATCTGCTCAATCGCGGCCGACCTGACGCCAGCACGGGCGCCCAACGCCATCGGCGCAAGTACCGACAGAAAAATCAACAGAACCTTGGACAACTCATCAATACCAAACCAGATGATCATGAGCGGCAAGTAAGCCAGCGGCGGAATGGGGCGGTAGAACTCAATCGGTGGGTCAAAAATACCGCGTGCGACTGAGCTCATCCCCATTGCAATTCCCAGCGGAATCCCGATCACACAGGCTAGCAAAAATGCCCCAAAAACCCGCAGCGTGCTGACCCAGGTATGTTCCCAAAAGCTGGCACCGGTAAAACCGTCTTTCAGCATGGTCAGAAAAGCGTCGATCACGGCCAACGGGGAAGGCAAGAAAAGCGGCTTGACGTAGCCGATATAGGTAATAAACCACCAGAAAAGGATCAAGCCAACAATAACGACGGCGCTGATTTTCAAACTCTCGCCCTGGCCAGGTACCCCATATATTTCGCCGGGCTTGGCTGGTTTGGCTTTCATGAAACGGGCCCAGAAGGTGTCGCCAGAGTTTGGTCGGGTGTCACTCATGATGGTCTCCTGCTTCGTCGGCAAAGATGATCTTCAAAATCTCTTCTCTGAGGTCGATGAACTCTGCGGACGCTTTGATTGCGCGGGCGTTGCCAGTCTCAAAATAGCGCCGACTAAATGGTAAGTCGAACACGTGTGAAATACGGCCGGGGCGCGGCGACATCACAATCAGCTTGGTACCCATAAAGAGTGCTTCTTCAACGCTGTGCGTGATGAAAAAAACCATCTTGCCGGTGTCTCGCCAAACTTTCAAAATCAATTCTTGCGCCCGTTCGCGGGTCAGGGCGTCAAGAGCACCGAGTGGCTCATCCATCAGCAAAATGGCGGGGTCACTGGTCAGCGCCCGGGCGATGCCAACGCGTTGTTGCATACCTCCAGACAACTCGTAGGTGGCCGATTCTTCAAACTGCTCCAGCCCCAGCAGCTTGATAAAGTCTCTGGCGATTTTTTCGCGTTTACCCTTGTCGTGACCTTGAATCTTTAAACCAAATGCCACGTTATCCAGCACATTGAGCCAGGGCATCAGGGCGTGTTTTTGGAAAACGACAGAGCGATCAGCGCCGGGACCGGTAACAACACGTCCGTCCAGTGAGATCTCTCCTTCACTCGGCGCCATGAACCCGGCAATCAGATTGAGCAGTGTTGATTTGCCACAACCCGACGAACCAAGGGCCACCACGAAGTCTTTTTCATGAATGTCAAGGTTGATATTTTTGAGTGCATGTACAGACGGTTTACCAGGCACCGGATAAAAAACCGACGCATTTCGGACGACAAGTGCAGTCATTGGCAGCCTCAGGGGATATGAGCGATGTACCGACCAGGCCAGACCCGGTCGGCACTAAGGCAGCATAGCGGGCTTACTTGCCAGCAGCTGCTTTGGCAAACTCGGGATTGACGAACTTGGTGTAGCTGTCGGCCACAGTGTTGATACGGCCGGCACCCTTCAGGAAGTCGGCGGTGGACTTGATGGTGGTGGCTGCACCGCCGCCCATCCAAGCTGCTGACATGTTCAAGTCTCCATCAGGGTAAGTCGTTCCATCCAACATCGGCACGACAGCAGCTGGCGTGACACCTACACTGGCAGCTACAGCTTTAATTTTTTCTGAGTCAGCGTTCCACGCGGCTTTATTCTTCATGTAGTCGCCATTAATGTCATTCATGGCCTTCAAAAAGTTGACCAAGCCCGCGCGGTTAGCTGCTGCAAATCTGTTGGTGGCAACCCAGGCATTGAAGGTGGGGAAGCCCGTTTTCGCAACCGCACCAGCGGTAACCATGACCTTGCCGTTTTCGCGCAATTTCGCTTGAACGGGAACCCAAACAAACGCTGCGTCGATCGCGTTTTGAGCCCAAGCGGCAGCGATTTCAGAAGGCGACATGCCCATGACCGTCACATCTTTTTCCGTCAAGCCGTACATTTTCAATGCGCCCATGAGAGAGAAGTGTGCTGTTGAACCAATTGGCACGGCAATTTTCTTGCCTTTCAAATCAGCTGGCTTTTCAATACCTGAGCCGTTGCGGGTAACTAATGCCTCTGAGCTGTCAATGACTTTGCCCGCAGAAATCATTTGATAGTCCAGGCCAGAGCTCAGGCCGGCTGACAGGGGCGTCGAGCCGATTTCAGAAATTTGAATGCCGCCAGAGGCCATGGCCGCATTGACCTCAGCGCCTGAAGCGAACTGCCGCCACTCTATGGTCCATCCCGTGGCTTTTTCAAGCGCTCCGTTGGCAATAAGCGCTTTATAGGGCACAGGATCGCCAAAGTGCCCAATGACGACCTTGGTTTGTGCAACTGCATGTGAAAGCAGTGTGAGTGTGAAGGCCGAGCCTATGAGCAAGGTTTTAAGCAGGTGTTTCATGGTTTGCATCCAGTAAAAAAAGTTGCAGACGTTGTTGGGTTTGAAAGCGGCTCACTTGCAAACGCGCAGGTGAACTGAGCAAATAGTAGGCAAATCTGATTGTCGAAAATAGTGCCAGACTGATTTTGTTTTGGTGCCAAAATGAAAACACCTAGGTTTTTATCGTCGTGAAAAGAGCGCGCCGTTGAGCTACCAAGAATTTATCGGGAATACCCTTGCTTGGTGGAAAGCGCCAAGAAGGTGCGCAAAACTCATATTTTTGACAGGAGCACTGCATGAGGCAAAAGCAGGAGATCACGGGTATTTGGGCGAAGCTATTTCCGGAGTTCTCTGGCAGCAGCGCCACACTGCAAGGCCGAGTCAAGGAGATGATGGTGCATTCCATCCTCATCGGCCTGGTGCCTGCGGGCGCCAAAGTCCCCACTAGCCGCGCGCTGGCAGATGCTTTAGGTCTGTCGCGCAACACAGTGTCACTGGCCTTGCAAGTGCTGGTGGACAAGGGGTTTTTGATCGCTGCGCCCCGCAGTGGACTGGTGGTCAATGGCGACATCTTGCTGGGCCAAGCGGTGCAGTCCTCGCCGCGATCGGCCACACCCACGGGCATGCAGTGGGACACCCGTCTGGTTTCCAGCGTTGCCGCGCAGCGCAACATCATCAAGCCGGCTAACTGGCAAGACTTTGCCTATCCTTTTGTTTACGGCCAGTTTGATGCCAGTTTGGTGCCGCTAAAAGATTGGCGGGCCTGCGCACACCAGGCGCTGTTTGTACCGGCTGTTAGAAAGTGGGCGCAAGACCATATCAACCGCGACTCGGAGGCACTGCTGGACCAGATTCAGCACCGGCTGCTGCCAGCGCGCGGCATCATGGCCAGGCGCGACGAGATCTTGGTCACTGCCGGTTCGCAAATGGCCTGCTACCTGCTGGCCAATGTGCTGCTGGACCGCAAGACGGTCGTGGGCATTGAAGACCCCGGCTACCCGGATGCGCGCAACAACTTTTTGCTGCGCAGTGACCATGTCAAAGCGCTGCCGATAGACGCCGATGGTTTGACCCCATCGCGCGCCATGGGCCAATGCGCCTATGTGTATGTCACGCCCAGCCACCAGTGCCCGACCACTGTCACCATGCCGTTGGCGCGCAGGCACGAGATTCTGGCGCTGGCCAAAAAGCGTGACATGGTGCTGTTTGAAGATGACCATGAGAGCGAACTGAACTTTTCCGGCAGGCCATTGCCCGCATTGAAAAGCCTGGACACCGATGGCCGCGTGATTTACTTGGGCAGCCTGTCAAAAACATTGGCGCACGGTCTTCGCATTGGCTACATCGTGGCCCCCGCCGAGCTGATACGCGAGCTGCGCGCTTTGCGGCGCCTCATCATCCGGCACACGCCAGCCAACAACTCACACACCGCCAGCTTGTTCATTGCGCAGGGCCACCATGATGCGTTTATTCGCAAATTAAACGTGACCTACCGAGAGCGGCGGGAGTTACTTACAAGAGCGTTTTCAAAGTATTTGCCGCAGTTTCAGATCATGCCGTCGCAAGGCGGCTCGGGCGCATGGATCAAAGGCCCCGACGGCCTGAACACGCAGACACTGGCTGAGAACTGCGCGGCGCGTGGTGTGCTGATCGAACCGGGCGACATTTTTTTTAGAAAAACATCCACCGCTAGTCAGTCGCATTTGCGTCTGGGTTATGCCGCCATACCCGGCAACCTGATTGATGCGGGCGTGCAAGAGCTGGCGCGTGCGTACAAGTCAGCTGAGCTTTAGTTGCTATTTATTCAATAGCTACTCATGCAGTATTGATTCGGCTAGCAGCCGATTTGGCGCCTAAGAATGGCTTTTTTGGCAGACTTCAGGCATTTCGGCGTAGATTTCTAAAAGGTGTAGCCGACCCGCGTCTCGTTGCCCTCCATCGCATCGAGCAGCACCATCAGCGGCCCCAGCTGGCGATACCGGGCGGCGGTCGCGCGTACGTATTTGATAAAGCGCGGCGTATCGGCCAGGTATCTGGGTTTGCCGTCGCGCAGCGTCAGCCGGGCAAAAATGCCGAGGATTTTCAAGTGGCGCTGCAGGCCCATCCATTCCACCGCACGGTAAAACTCGCCAAAGTCATCGCCCACCGGCAGGCCGGCCTTGCGCGCCTGCTGCCAATAGCGAATGGTGATGTCCAGAACGAAGTCTTCCTCCCAGGTCAAAAACGCATCGCGCATCAGGCTGGCAATGTCGTAGGTGATGGGGCCGTAGACGGCATCCTGGAAATCAAGGATGCCTAAACCATACGCTGTGTGCGGCATTGTCAGGATATTTTCCGACGGGCCGCCCCTAGGAAAATGCGCCCCCTCGGGGGGCAGCGAAGTACGCGCAGCGACAAGCGTGGGGGCCATTAAGTTTCGCGCCATGTAGTCACGGTGAACGAAGACTCGTGCGCCACCAAGCGATTGCAAATTGCTCGCCTTGATTTGCTCAAAGGCGCTGTCCAGCACAGCTTGCTGGGCGCTGCTTAAAACAAAGCTGCGATGCTGAGCAACATACCAGTCGGGGAAAAGCGCCAGCTCACGCGAAAGCAGCGCGTCGTCATAGGGCGCCAGTACATCGGGCTTGGACGACAGTTGCCAGCGCACCAGCGCATCGACCGCTTGCATGTAAAGCGCATGGTGGGTTTGAGTGGCTTGTGTGATGGCGTCCACGGCAGGCGACGGCGCAATCACCTCCATCATGGTTTGTGCGCCCAAATCGCTCAGCAGCATGAAACCCGCTGCTTTGTTCCAGGCCAGCACGCGGGGTGCGGGCAAGCCCGCGTCGGCCATCAGGCCGGCCACTTTCACAAACGGGTGGCAGTCCTCCTTGTCAGGTGGGGCGTCCATGATGATGCAGCTGCCGCCAGCGGCTTTGTCGATTCTGAAATAGCGCCGAAAGCTGGCGTCGGCCGATGCCAGCCGCGTGCTGGCTGGTGCCAGCCCGTGCGGTGTGGCGATGCTTTGCAGCCACGCGGCAAACGCCTGGGCGCGGGCCGGGTCAGCCCAGGTGACAGGGGTTGCGCGCAGTTCAGGCAAGTGGTTCATGGCATGGCCCGGTTGGCGGGGCTGTTGGCGTGTTGCGACGGGATGAGACGGCTGGTGGGCCGTGGGCGGGGTCATGGATAATCAAGGCAGATTTTACAAACGGGTTGACCTCTTGCCAATGATGCAGCGCGCATCTTCTTCTTTCCATCGTTCACCGGTGTCCTGTGCAGTGCTCTGGCTGATGTCGGCGGCCGCGCTGGGGCTGGGGGTGGCTACGCCTGCGCTTGCGCAAATCGCGCTGGAGCTCCCGATGGATGCGTCTTTGCTGATCCAACCCAGCATGCCAGAGCCGCCTGTGGAGGTGCGGGTACCCGTGCTGCCTGACGCATCGTCCATTGCACAGACTGCCCCGAATGCGCTGGTGGAAGAGGCGCCTGTCAAGCTCAAGCGCACGCCCCTACTGGCCGAAGTGCCGCCGGTTGGCGACATCAACAAGCCGCCCACCTTTGTGTTTGGCAACAGCATCACAGGACGGCCAAGCCTGGAAATGGTGGTGGACGGCGACGCCGAGATCCGGCGCGGCGTCAGTGCCATACGCGCTGACCGAATTGAGATGTACCAGCCCGACGACATGTTTGAGGCGTTCGGCAATGTGCGGGTCAGCAACAACGGCAACCAGTACCGGGGGCCAGAACTGCACCTGAAGCTGGACTCGTTTGAGGGTTACTTTTTGCAGCCCACCTACCGGTTTATCACCAACGGCGGCAATGGCACAGCGGCGCGGATTGACTTCATCAATGAGAAAAGTCTGATTGCGCGGCGAGCCACCTTCACCACCTGCGAGCGCACCGACGAAAAGACCTGGGCCCCAGCCTGGATGATCAGGGGCACCAGTTTCA
Source organism: Comamonadaceae bacterium (assembly GCA_947478725.1). GTDB lineage: Bacteria > Pseudomonadota > Gammaproteobacteria > Burkholderiales > Burkholderiaceae_C > Polaromonas. The sequence continues at coordinate 13,619 of CANJWZ010000039.1, read as the reverse complement.
AGTTTGACCAAGAGGCTGGAACTGGTGAGGCCACGGCGGGGGTGCTGCGTTTTAAGGATGTGCCCATTCTGGCGTTTCCGATCTTGAGCTTTCCGCTTAGCGAAAAGCGCAAATCTGGGCTTTTACCGCCCACGTTTAACTTCGACACCATCAGCGGCGTAACGGTCGACCAGCCGTATTACGTCAACATCGCTCCAAACCGCGATGCCACCGTGACGTCCACCGTGATGAGCAAGCGCGGCGTGAATCTGGGCGTCGAGTTCAGGAACTTGGATCGCGACTACCGGGGCACGCTGCGTGGCAATTACATGCCCAATGACAATCTGCGCGGGATGGACCGCTGGTCTTACTCCTTGCTGCAAACGGGGCAGGTCAGAACGGGCGTTCCGAATATTGGCAATATTGGCTTGAACCTGAGCCTGAACCGCGTCAGCGACAACAACTACTGGCGCGACTTTCTGTACAGCACCACCACCCTGCCAGGGACCCTGACACAGCGCCTGCTGGCCAACGATGTGTCTGCCAGCTGGGGGCGCGGATACTTCTCGACCAGCGTGCGCGCCCTGAAATGGCAAGTACTTCAAGACGTGAACTCGCCCATCGTACCGCCATACAGCATCCTTCCTCAAATCACCGCCGCCTACAACCGCATCAACGCCCCTATTGCGGGTCAAAATGGTTTTGACTGGTCGGTGTCTAGCGACTTCTCGCGGTTTTCCTCAAACCGCAGCTTGACCCTACAGCCCAACAGCGACCGGGCCGTGGCACGGGCGCAAATCAGCCGGCCCTGGATCGCTCCTGGCGGGTACATCACGCCCAAAATGCAGCTGCACGCGACCAGCTATCAATTTGATGCGCCGCTGGTCAATGGCGCATTGAGTGCATCACGCGTCGTGCCCACCTTCAGCCTGGACAGCGGCCTGCAGTTTGAGCGCAAGGCCAACTACTTCGGCCGCGACTTCACCCAGACGCTGGAGCCGCGGGCGTTCTATGTCCGGACGCCGTTTCGTGACCAGAGCACGCTGCCCAATTACGACTCTGGCGGCAGCGACTTCAACTTCGCCACCATCTACAGCGAGAACGCCTTTGGGGGCAATGACCGTATCGCCGACGCCAGCTTGCTAACGCTGGGCGTGACGTCACGCCTGCTTAGCCCCGATACGGGTGCAGAGGCGGTGCGTTTTGGTGTTGCACAGCGTCTGCGATTTCTCGACCAGATGGTCACGCTGCCCAACGCCCTTCCCATCACGGATCGCATCAGCGACGTGCTGTTCGGCACGTCCATCAACTGGACACCTCAATGGGCGTTTGACAGCACGGTTCAGTACAACCCCAAGCTGGGCGTGTCTGAGCGTTCGACATTTGGCGCCCGTTACTACCCAGGGCACTACCGGGTCCTCAGTGCGGCATTGAGACGCCAGCGCGGCACCAGCAATTCAATGGACGTGGGCTGGCAGTGGCCGATCAATGACCTGTGGGGCGACAGGGGCCAGGAGCTGGGCGCTGGGCGCGGCCAAGGTGACGGTCGATACTACGCCGTAGGCCGACTGAACTACAGCTTCCAGGATAAAAAACTGGTTGATAGCATCATCGGCATTGAATACGATGGCTGTTGCTGGATTGGCCGCGTGGTGTTGCAGCGCTCGCAAAACGCAGCTGTGCCTGTTACCCGCATTTTGTTCCAACTTGAGCTGGTGGGGTTTTCACGAGTCGGCGTGAATCCGTTGACTGTTTTGAAAACCAATGTGCCGCGCTATGAGTATTTGCGCGATCAAGTCCGCGCGCCCAGCCGCTTTACCAACTATGACTAACAACGCCACCCACAAACTGACTTTCATTTGCGTGTTGGTGACGTTGCTCACTGCGGTGCCACTGCAAACCCAGGCCCAAACCCTGAGGCCTTCAGGCCCATTGCGGCTTTCATCGCCCTTGGCCCCTGCGCTGGGGCCACGAGAAGGCGCCGCACAGCAGTCGGCCGACTTCATTGTGGCGGTGGTCAACTCCGAACCCATCACCAACAACGACGTGCGCAGCAAGCTGCTGCGCGCCGAGCAGCAACTGACCCAGCAAGGCGTGGTGATGCCGCCCAGGGCCGAGCTGGTCCGTCAGGTGCTCGAGCGTGTGATCGGCGACAAGGCGCAACTGCAGGAGGCAAAACTCTCCGGCGTGCGGGTTGACGACAACGCGGTGGCCGGCGCGGTTGAAGCCGTCGCCCAGCAAAACCAGATGTCAGTCGAAGAACTGCGCCGCCGCCTCGTCGCCGACGGCATTGCCTACAACATTTTTCGTGAACAGCTGCGAGACGAGCTGCTGGTAAACCGCTTCAGGCAGCGCGAAGTCGATGCCCGCGTGAAGGTCACTGAGTTGGAGGTTGACCAATTCATGCGCGAACAAGAGGCCAACACCGATGCCTCTTCCATGGACATCAACTTGGCCCAAATTCTGGTGGCGGTGCCTGAAAATGCCACGCCAGAGCAAGTCAAGGCGCTTCAGGCCAAAGCCCAGCAAGCTGCCGACAAGGCGCGCAGTGGGGCCGACTTCGGGGTGCTTGTCAACGAGTTTTCAGAAGCGTCATTGCGCGCCGCAGGCGGCCAGATGGGGCTGCGCAATGCAGAGCGTTACCCGACGCTGTTTCTGGACGCCACCAAAGCCCTTCGCAATGGCGGTATCGCCGGGCCGATTCGCAGCGGTGCTGGCTTTCATGTGCTCAAGGTGGTGGAGAAACGGCGCGCCGGCACGCCAAGCATCAACATCACCCAGACTCGGGCGCGTCATATTTTGCTGCGCCCGTCGCCGCAGCTCAATGAAGCGGCCGCCGCGCAAAAACTGGGTGACATCAAAAGACGCGTTGTCGTCGGCCAGGACTTTGCGGTACTGGCCAAAGAAAACAGCGACGATGGATCGGCCAAGGACGGTGGCGACCTGGGCTGGGCCAACCCCGGCATGTTTGTGCCTGAGTTTGAGCAGGTCATGAACAGTCTGGCACCGGGCCAGATCTCCGAGCCTTTTGTGTCCCGTTTTGGCGTACACATTCTTCAGGTGCTGGAGCGCCGCGAAAGCCAGTTGTCGAACCGCGAACAACGCGAGTTGGCAAGAGCCGCCCTGCGGGAGAAAAAGCAGGAAGACGCCTATGCGCTGTGGGCGCAGGAAATCAGGGGGCGGGCGTATGTCGAGTACCGAGAAGCGCCCCAGTGATCAAAAGGCCATGTGAAACACATCGCCCGTAAACGCTTCGGTCAGCATTTCCTGACCGACCGAGGCATCATTGAAGACATCGTCCACGCCATCGCGCCACAAGCAGGGCAAACGATGGTTGAAATTGGCCCTGGCCTGGGGGCGATGACGCAGCCGCTGGTCGAGCGGCTCGGGCATTTGACGGTGATTGAGCTGGATCGTGACCTGGCCGTGCTGCTGCGCAAAAAGCCGGAACTGAGCGTGATTGAATCAGACGTGCTGCGGGTTGACTTTCGGCAACTGGCCGATGCCGCAACCGCGAAACTAAGAATCGTCGGTAACCTGCCCTACAACATTTCCACCCCGATTTTGTTTCACTTGCTGGATGTGGCCGATGTGGTGCAAGACCAGCACTTCATGCTGCAAAAAGAAGTCATTGACCGCATGGTGGCCCAACCGTCTACCAGCGACTACAGCCGCCTGAGCGTGATGCTGCAATGGCGCTACGCCATGGAAAACGTGCTGTTCGTGCCGCCCGAGAGTTTTGACCCGCCGCCGCGGGTTGACAGCGCCATTGTCCGCATGTTGCCGCATGCGGTGCCCGCCGTGTTGGACGTGAAACTCTTCAGCGAGCTGGTTCGGGTCGCCTTCAGCCAGCGCCGCAAGTTGCTGCGGCATTCGCTGGGCAAATGGCTGGAAGCGCGCAACTTCAGTGGCACGTTTAATGTGCAGCGCCGGGCCGAAGAAGTGCCCGTCGCCGAATATATTGCACTGGCTCAGCTTGCCTGATGCGCTATTGATTCAGTAGCTGCTAGTCCATGTATTTATTGGCCCGGAGACCAATTTGAACTGTAAAAAAGCCCTCAAACATCACATCTGAGGGCTTTTTGGGTTCAGCGGAGCCGGGATTCTACCGGCCGCGGCGCAAAAAAACCGGACCCCGAGTGCGGTAGAAAGCGACGCGCTGTGCTCGAACGTGGTGGCCGGGTCTTAAGCGGTGGCTAACCAGTAACCTGAATTGAAAGGGCTGCTCATGCGCAGCGCCAACGGTGACACGTCCAGCAGTTTGTCGGTAGGCATGGCTTCTTCGCCTTCTGTTGCTACCACTTGAGCCTCATTCGCCCGATCCCCTTGGCTATTGTCTGGGGAGCGGGCTACAGAAAAGAATAGAAGCACCGGAACGGAATCTTTCGATCCGCCCAGTAGTCAGCGGCATCCCGGAAGATGTCGAGCAGCTGTTCGCGCGCCTCTTTGTCAAACTTGGCATGTGCAGGGATTTGCTCCAGCACCACGATAAAACCGGGTTGCGGACCTGATTTGTGAACCAGGTCCGTCATGCAGTCGTAAAGCGCGTCGAAGTTTTTGCCGAAATGGGCGGGAAAGGTGTACTGCGCCGCAATCATGTCCAAAATGTCCTGCTTGCTCTGGGCGTTGCCCAGGTTGGCGTACAGAAAATGCTGGTTCAAGTGCGTGGCGGCATCCTGCAACTCTTGCACGCGAAAAGCGCGAATCGATTGCACGATGTTGGGCCGCACACCCTTGAGTGGCGTTTCAGTGTCCTTACGAAGTGGTGTGTCCATCTCCGTGTGTCTTTCTATCAAATGATCAAAACTCAAAATAACAACCTGTCTCGTTTAAAGGCCTACTGGGCAATCTTGCGAAAGCTCGCGTAGTGGTCATCGGTGTAGTAACACGCATCGGGTGCCGTGGGTTTTAGACCACCACACACAATACGTCTCGCACCCCGCGTACGTTCTCCGGGTGTTTTTACGGTGTATTCACGGTAAAAACCACGGTCTTTGGCGGGGAGAATTCGCTCCCGGTTGCCAAACACCACGCCGTCTTTGTCGTACTTGAACGGGCCACCCGCAACAATCAACTTCATCATGTCCTGGCCTTGGGGCGGCAGTTGCGTCAGTGCAATGATGCTTTCGGACACCGCAAGTGCTGGGCCTTTGGCATGCACCAAGTTTGTGCTCGTCAAGGTCAAGCCGAACATCAGGAAGCCAGCAACTGCCGAACTGACCCACTGCCTTGCTGACCATCCACCCCGATTGCAGAACATGAAAAACCTTTTTCTCGAACGAAAGAGAACCCTATTTCGGGTTAACCCCTAAACTTCAAGGTAGGTAGTTTGCCGCATCTCGCCGCAAAAAGCAATAGCCTGCTGAAACTTTAAGCACTTAAAAGGGGGCGTTTCGGTCTAAAAAGTTAGCGCCAACTAGCCGATAGGGCTTTATCTAGCCGCGTTCGCGTCAGCCACGGTCAAGGCCGTCATATTGACAATTCTGCGCACTGTGGCGCTGGCAGTGAGAATGTGCACAGGTTGTGCGGCACCAAGAAGGACGGGGCCAATGGCAATGTTGCCGCCAGCGGCTGTTTTCAGCAGGTTATACGAGATATTGGCCGCATCAATATTCGGAAACACCAGCAGATTGGCATCGCCCAGCAAGCCACTGTGCGGCATCAGTGCTTCGCGCTGTTTGCCGTCCAGTGCCAGGTCGCCGTGCATTTCGCCATCCACTTCAAGCCATGGTGCCTGTTCGCGCAGCAAAGCCAGTGTGCGCCGCATTTTGAGCGCGCTGGGCTCGTTGCTGCTGCCAAAGTTTGAATGTGACAGCAGCGCGGCCTTTGGCTTGATGCCAAAGCGCATCATCTCTTCGGCCGCCAGTGCGGTGATCTCGCACAGCTCCTCCGGCGTCGGGTCGTAGTTGACGTGGGTATCGACCAGGAAGATCTGGCGGTCAGGCAGCAGCAGGCCGTTCATGCAGGCATAAACCGGCATGTTTTGTTGGGTACGGTCTGCGCCGCCCGGGTGTTTGCCGATGACCTGGTCAATGTAGTGCAGATGTAAATGGGTGGTGCCCCAGGTGCCACAAATCAGGCCGTCGACCTCGCCTTTGCGCAGCAGCATGGCGCCAATCAGGGTGAGCCTGCGTCGCATTTCAATCTTGGCGCTTTGCACGGTTGTGCCCTGCCGCTCGGTCATGCGGTGATAGGTTTGCCAAAAGTCGTGGTAGCGCGGGTCCTGCTCGACGTTCACCACGTCGTAGTCCAGTTCTTCTTTCAGCCGCAGGCCAAACTTGTCGATGCGCTTGGCGATCACCAGCGGACGGCCGATCAGCGTGGGTCGTGCCACGCCTTCGTCAACCAGAATTTGCACGGCGCGCAAGACACGTTCATCCTCACCCTCGGCGAAGGCGACCCGTTTTTTGCTGGCCCGCTTGGCCACGTCAAAGATGGGCTTCATGGCGGTGCCGGACGCGTAGACAAAATTTTGCAGCCGCGCGCGGTAGGCCTCCATGTCCGCAATCGGGCGCAGCGCAACGCCACTGTCAGCCGCGGCTTGGGCCACCGCCGGTGCAATCTTCATCATCAGGCGCGGGTCGAACGGCTTGGGAATCAAATAATCCGGGCCAAAGGCCAGCTTTTCGCCTACATAAGCGGCGGCAACCACTTCGCTCTGCTCGGCCTGTGCCAGCTCTGCAATGGCGTGAACGGCGGCAATTTCCATCTCGACGGTGATGGTCGACGCACCCGCGTCCAGCGCCCCCCTGAAGATGTACGGAAAGCACAGGACATTGTTGACCTGGTTCGGGTAGTCGGTGCGGCCGGTGGCGATGATGGCATCGTCGCGCACGGCTTTCACGTCGTCAGGGTTGATTTCCGGGTTCGGGTTGGCCAGCGCAAAAATAATCGGTTTGGCCGCCATTTTTTTGACCATGTCCTGCTTGAGCACACCACCGGCCGACAAGCCTAAAAAGATGTCCGCGCCTTCAATGATGTCGCTCAGTGTGCGGGCGGTGGTTTTTTGTGAAAATCCAATCTTGTCTTCATCCATCAGCTCGGTGCGGCCTTCGTAGACCACACCGGCCAGGTCGGTCACATAAACGTTTTCGCGCGCGATGCCCAGTTTGAGCAGCAGATTCAGGCAGGCCAGCGCCGCAGCACCTGCGCCAGATGTGACCAGTTTGACCTGGCCAGGCGCTTTGCCCACGACCTTGAGCGCATTCAAAATCGCAGCACCCACCGTGATGGCCGTGCCATGCTGGTCATCATGAAACACCGGAATCTTCATTCGTTTGCGCAGCTCGCGCTCGACATAAAAGCAGTCGGGCGCCTTGATGTCTTCCAGATTGATGGCGCCAAAGGTCGGCTCCAGCGACGCAATGATGTCCACCAGTTTGGCCGGGTCTTTTTCGTCGATCTCGATGTCGAACACATCCACGCCGGCGAACTTTTTGAACAGCACCGCCTTGCCTTCCATCACTGGCTTGGATGCCAGCGGCCCGATGTCGCCCAGGCCCAAAACAGCGGTGCCGTTGGTGATCACGGCCACCAGATTACCGCGCGCGGTGTACTTGAAGGCGTTGTTGGGGTCTTTGACTATTTCCTCGCACGGCGCAGCGACACCAGGTGAATAAGCCAGCGCCAGATCGCGCTGGTTGGTCAGTTGCTTGGTTGCGGCGATGGCCAGCTTGCCAGGTCTCGGAAACTCGTGGTAATCCAGCGCAGCCAAGCGCAGCTCGGCGCGTTTGTCGGCGGTGTTCAGGGGCGTGTTTGGCATGTGCAGAGTCTCCAGCGACAACGGCCGCATGCCGTCTGTTTTCGTAAGGTGAGCGATTGTAGGTCGTTTGACGGGCTGCACCCAGTTGTTGGATCTCAGCAAAACAGCCCGGCGGTGGGCGGCTTTCTGGCTGTTTGGCTTATGCCCACCCAGATTTTTGACTGTCACGGGTCTGCTTCGCACCAAGCGCCATGGCGCCGCAACTGCCGGCTCGACTGCGTCGATTTCAATTCGTTACGCCTTGTCGTAGGCCAAAGGATCCACGGGCTCACGCTGTTTCGCAGTCCGGTCTATGCGAGGGATGACAGCTTGCCTCTAAGTCAAAAAAGTCCCATTTGACCAATGGACGCAAGGACATACCGCTATCAATAACGTTGCGTCGGCGCCAAATTGACAGCTTCAAAAGGCGTCAAAAATGACAAATATGTAACAATCAGTCAAATTTTCTAGCCAAAAAACGAATCTATAGCCATCGTGGCTTGTAAATTGCTGCGAAAGTTTATACATTTCGACACGACTTAACCGTTTTGGTTGCTCGGTTGCCTTAAAGGCTGACTTTTCCAACGGGATACTTTTGCAATCTTATAAAAGTCATCTGCTGATCAACACCGTGGTGCTTGGACTGGGCACTGCGTGGGCCATGCTTTGCGCCGCCCAAACAAGGCCTGACGCGGGGTCTTTGCTGGCCCCCAAGCCCCCAGCGCCCGCAGCAGAACCGTCCACCGCTCCGCAGATTCTGATTCCTGAACCCACCTCAGCGCCAACTCAAAACGCTGCGCTTCGCATCACGCCCGGCGCATTTCGCTTCATCGGCAACAATTTGTATCCAGAACCGGTGCTCGCAGCACTTTTGGTCGACCTTGTCGATCGGCCAACCGATCTGGCCGGGCTGGCCATTGCCGCAGCAAAAGTGGCGGCTTATTACAGGTCCAATGGCTACCTGCTCACCGAAGCCTATTTGCCCGAGCAGGCTTTTGCAGCCGTGGGGGGAGCTGTCACGATTCGCGTGATCGAGGCAAAAATAGGCCGCGCCTTTGTCGACATGGGCAGCAGTGCGCAAGCGGCAGACCGGGTTTTTGTAGAAGAACTGGTCGCCAGTCATTTGAAAAATGGCGCTGACGTCACGGAATACCTGCTCGACAAACCCGTGTTGCTGCTGCGCGACTTGCCTGGGCATGACGCATCTGCCACGGTAGAGCCAGGCGACGCACTCGGCGAGGTCAATATACGGGTGACGGCCAGCACCAAGGGGCTTTATGCCGATGGCTCCGTCATGCTGGACAACCACGGCGCATCTGCAGCAGGGCCTGTGCGGGCGCTGGCTAGCGCCAATCTGAACAGCCTTCTGGGGCGTGGCGACACCCTGTCTGTTGCCGGGCAACTCAGTGATCAGCCGGGCTCTAACCTGTACCGTTTTGGTTATCTGCTGCCCGTCGGCGGCCAGGGCATGCGGCTCAGTATCAACACAGCCCGCCTGAACTATGCGTTGGGTAAACAGTTTGCGGCTTTGGGCGCGACTGGCCGGGCTGATATTTTGGGGCTGGGCTTTGCTGTCCCGTTGATCCGCAGCCGCAACGACAATTTGTACGCTCAAGTCAATGCAGAGCAAAAACGTCTGACCGACGCCACCGCCAGCCCGGTGCAGAGCTCCGACCGTGAGATCAACTCTTTGCGTGCTGGCGTGACCGGCAACTTTACTGACAACATGGCCGGGCAGCTGGGCTTGAACAGCTACGGCGCCAACATCACATCAGGCCGTTTAAAGCTCAGCCTGGCAGATCAGGCGACTGATGAAGGTGTGGGAGGCTTGCAAACCGCTGGTGCGTTTAGCAAAGTCAATCTCGACTACCAGCGCACCCAGTATCTGGCCGGTGCCTCTACCCTGCATCTCATTGGCCAGGCCCAGTGGGCTTCCAAAAATTTGGGTTCTGCTGAAAAGCTGTCGCTGGGCGGGCCCAACGGCGTACGCGCCTATCCGGTTGGTGAGGGTGCAGGCGACTCGGGCGCACTTTTCAGCCTCGAATACCGCCACACCTTGCCGGCCGCCCTGCTGCCATTTGGCGAGGCGCTCAACCTGGTGGCTTTTTATGACTATGGCCACGTTCGCCTGAATCAAAACGGGCCGGCGGTGCCGGGCGCAGCCAACAGCATGAGCATGGGCGCGGTCGGTGTAGGCGCCGTTCTGGGGCGCAGCGGCAACTTCCTGATCAAAACGCATCTGGCCTGGCGCACCACTCACGCCGCTCCTGCCAATGGCAGCACAGACGCTGGGCCACGCGCATGGCTGACTGCGCAATCCTGGTTCTGAATCGACAACCTTATCCACCATCATGAACACGAATAGATCAATCACGTCATCGCATCGCAGTGCCAGCCAGCGAAGCTATCACGCCTGGTCTGTGCGTACCGTGGTGGTTCAACTGTCGCGCAAGCTAAAGGCGACCTACCGAATTCGGGGTGAGCGCTGCCTGTCCCATTTGCTGACCGCCCTGCTGGCGGGCATGTCGACCTGGGCGCTGGCAGACTTGCCCACCGGACTGAATGTGGTCGCTGGGCAGGCGACAGCCAGCATGCCAACCCCCAACAGCATGCGCATCAACCAGGCCACAGACAAGGCGGTTTTGAACTGGCAAAGCTTCAATATTGGCGCGGCTCAATCGGTGCAGTTTGTGCAACCAGCCAGAACGTCTGTCGCGCTCAACCGCATCGTAGGTAACGAAGCCTCGTCGATCTATGGCTCACTGAGCGCCAACGGCCAGGTGTTTCTTGTCAACCCGTCGGGCGTCATGTTTGCGCCCGGTGCGCAAGTCAATGTCGGCGGCCTGGTGGCCTCAAGCCTGGCCATCGGCAACGAAGACTTCATGGCGGGGCGCTACACATTTAGCGGGCAGGGCAGCGGCGCGGTCAGCAACCATGGCACCATCAACGCGGCCCGCGGCGGCTATGTGCTGCTTGCGGCGTCTCAGGTCAACAACACGGGCTCCATCAATGCAGAGCAAGGCGCCGTTGGTCTGGTGGCGGGCTCGCGCGTGACGCTGGACCCGTCCGGCATGGGGCTGGTCCGTTTTTCAGTCGATGCGGCTGCCGCCAACGCGGCCATCACCAACAGCGGCAGCATTGTCGCCAACGGCGGCCAGGTGGCCGTGCTGGCCAGCGCGGTGGGCGACGCACTGGCCACCGTCATCAACCAGACCGGCGTGATTCGCGCTGATTCAGCCGTTGAACGCAACGGCATGATCGTGCTGAGCGGCGGCGCCAGCGGTGTGGTCCGCGTGACAGGCAAATTAGTCGCTCAGGGAGCAGGCGCCGGACGCACGGGCGGTACGGTGTCGGTTTTGGGTGATAAGGTCGGACTTTCAGAAAATGCCCTGATAGATGTGTCTGGCGATAGTGGCGGCGGCATCGCGCTGATTGGTGGCAACTATCAGGGTAAGGGCGAGGAGCAAAACGCCAGTGCCGTATTTGTAGGTGCCAACACGCGCATCAACGCCGATGCCGTCGCGCAGGGCAATGGTGGCAAAGTAATTGTTTGGGCAGATGAAACCACCCGCTTCTCGGGCTCCATCAGCGCCCGCGGTGGTTCTGCTGGCGGAAACGGCGGCTTCGTCGAAACCTCGGGTAAGGAGCACCTGCTGGCTGCAGGCACAGTCGATGCATCTGCGGCTAACGGCGAAGCTGGTGTGTGGTTACTTGACCCTCGAAATGTCGACATCGTCAACGCCGCGACGGCAGGCGGTGCTTTCAATGCCGCAGCAGTGTTTACCCCCACCGCAGACAATGCAAAAGTTGACCGCAACACCATCCAGAATTCCTTAAATAATGGAACAAATGTCACCATCACTACGGGTTCCGATGGCGACCAGGTTGGCAACATCACCATTGTCGATTCGATCACCAAAACTTCCGGGGCTGCCGCCAGCCTGACGCTGACTGCAGCAGGCAGCATTCTTGTCAACGACAGCGTTACCAGCTCAAGCAATGCGCTTAGCGTCAACCTGAATGCTACAAACGCCACCACGTTTTCTTCCGCCGGCTCGCTGACCACAAATGGCGGCGACGTCAGCATCACTGGCACAGGCACCAAGACCCTGGGCACGATCAACACCACGGGCACCACCGGCACTGGCAACCTCACGATCGGCAGCGCAGGCGCCATCAGTCAGCTTGCCTCAACAGCCCTGAACATCAAAGGCGCGACAACCATCGCAGCGGGGACGACCAACAACGTCGCGCTGGGCAATACGAATAACGACTTTATTGGCGCCGTGTCGGTGACCAGCGGCAGAAACGTCACGCTGCGCGACACCAACAACTTGATTTTGGGCAATTCAGCTGTTAGCAACAATCTGAATATTACGACCAACGGAGCGCTGACGCAGTCGTCGGGCCAGACGCTGACGGTAACGGGTACGACGACACTGGCAGCCGGCGCAGCCAACAACATCACGCTTGACAATGTTGGCAACAACTTCATTGGCGCTGTGTCGGTGACCAGCGGTAACAACGTCACGCTGCGAGACGACAACGCCTTGGCTCTGGGCGCTTCATCGGTGTCGGGTACGCTGGGAATCACTGCAGGCGGTACGGTCACGCAGTCGGGGGCGGTAAACGCAGCGCAACTAAGCGCCATACTGACAGGCATAAACAGCGCGTTGAACCTGAATACGCAAACCAACAACATCGCCCGGCTCAATGCGATTACGACGCCCGGGGGCTTCAGGCTGAACAACGGCAACAACGCCGTTGCCATCAATGCGGCCATCACCAGCACCAACAATGATGTTGCCATCAGCACGGGAAGCGGTGCGACCACGTTTGGTACCAACGGCTCCATTGCCAGCGGCGGGGGCAACGTCACACTGACCAATACCCATGCATCAAAGGAACTCGGCAACATCAACACCACGGGCGGCGCTGGTGCAGGAGACTTCACCATCACTGGCGAGGGCGTCATCAGTCAGCTCGACTCAACAGCCCTCACCATCAAAGGCGCGACCACGCTGGCAGCTGGCGCGGCCAACAACGTCACCCTGGACAATACGAATAACGACTTCACTGGCGCTGTGTCGGTGACCAGCGGCAACAACGTCACGCTGCGCGACACCAACGAATTGGAGCTGGGCGCTTCAGCGGTCAGCGGCAATCTCAATATAACGACCAAGGGAGCGCTGACCCAGTCGTTTGGCCAGATGCTGAGGGTAAGGGGTACGACGACACTGGTAGCAGGCGCGGCCAACGACATCACGCTAACCGATCAGGCCAATGACTTCACCGGCGCTGTGACGGTGACCAGTGGCAACAACGTCAGTCTGACGGACAACAACGCCCTAGAGCTGGGCGCTTCAGCGGTTAGCGGCAACCTCAATATAACAACCAACGGAGCGCTGACGCAAACAGGCGCACTGAACGTTTCAGGCCAGACATCCGTTACAGCCGGCGAAGACAACAACGTCACGCTTGACCATGCTGACAACAACTTTACTGGCGCTGTGTCGGTGACCAGCGGCAAAGACGTCATGCTCCGCAACACCACCGCCTTGTTGCTGGGCAATTCAGCGGTCAGCGGCAATCTCAATATAACAACCAACGGAGCGATAACGCAGTCGTCGGCCCAGACGCTGACGGTAACAGGTACGACGACACTGGTAGCAGGCGCGGCCAACGACATCGCGCTCGCCAATGAAGGCAATGACTTCACTGGCGCTGTGACGGTGACCAGCGGCAGAAACGTCAGTCTGACGGACAACAACGCTCTAGAGCTGGGCGCTTCAGCGGTTAGCGGCAATCTCAATATAACGACCGACGGAGCGCTGACACAGTCGTTGGGCCAGATGCTGACGGTAACGGGTTCGACGACACTGGCAGCAGGCGCAGCCAA
>CANJWZ010000038.1 GCA_947478725.1 Comamonadaceae bacterium | reverse complement strand
GCAGCCCACGACGGTGATTGACCTGACCGCCATGGGCGATGGCGGCGAGGCATTGGTCACGCGTCTGGGGCGCGGCGACATCGCGGTGCTGGGCCTGCAAACCTGAAGTCCCTGAGAACCGTAAGCGCCAGGGATACACAGGGATAATCGGGCGATGGATATTTCAAACCTGATTCAAACCGTCGCCATTTACGCCCTGCCAGTGCTGTTTGCCATCACGCTGCACGAAGCTGCACACGGGTATGTGGCGCGTTATTTTGGTGATGATACCGCTTGGGTTTTAGGGCGCGTTACGCTAAACCCGCTCAAACACATTGATCCTGTCGGCACTATTTTGATGCCTGCCATGATGTACCTCGCCACATTTTCCATCCCCGGCGGGCCGTTTGTATTGGGTTACGCCAAGCCTGTGCCGGTGCGCTTTGGTAACCTGCGCAACCCCAAGCGCGACATGGTGTGGGTAGCGCTTGCTGGACCGGGCGTTAACTTTGTACAGGCCTTGATTTGGGCGGTGATATTTGTCGTGCTTCAAAGCACTGATGCAGCCGACGACTTTTTTGTGCTGATGGCCAAAGCAGGCATCGTCATCAATCTGGCGCTGGCTGTGCTTAACTTGTTCCCACTGCCACCGCTGGATGGTGGTCGTGTGGCTGTTGGCCTGCTGCCGTGGCGCTACGGCCAATACCTGGCTCGTGTTGAACCGTTTGGGTTTTTCATTGTGCTGGGTTTGATTGTTTTTAAAGTGTTTGGCCCGCTATGGATGGAGCCGATGATGGCGCTGTCTTATCGCCTCCTGTATTCGCTCATTACGCCTTTAGCCATGATTTTGCGGTAATTTTTTCACGACAACCTCCATGCAACAAGCTACCAAACAACGATTTTTAACCGGCATCACCACCTCAGGCACGCCCCACCTGGGCAACTATGTGGGCTCCATCCGCCCTTCGGTCGCTGCCAGCCAGGGGGCCAACGCCGAGAGTTTTTACTTCCTGGCCGACTATCACGCGCTGATCAAAACAGGCGAGCCCGCCCGCATCCAGCAGTCCACGCTCGAGATCGCTGCCAGCTGGCTGGCCGCCGGCCTGGACCCTGAACGCGTCACGTTTTACCGCCAGTCCGACATTCCGCAAATCCCGGAGTTGACCTGGTTTTTAACCTGCGTGCTGGGCAAAGGCATCCTGAACCGCGCACATGCCTACAAGGCGCAGGTTGACAAGAACACCGCGTCGGGTGCCGAGCCCGACCATGACGTCACGGCGGGGCTTTTCATGTACCCGGTGCTGATGGGGGCCGACATTTTGATGTTCAAGGCGCATCAGGTGCCGGTCGGCCGCGACCAGATTCAGCACATCGAAATGGCACGCGACATGGCCAAGGGCTTTAACCATTTGTATGGCGAGCATCTGGTGCTGCCCGAGGCACTGATTGAAGAGTCGGTGGCCACCCTGCCCGGCCTGGACGGCCGCAAG
The DNA here is from genome assembly GCA_947478725.1 of Comamonadaceae bacterium. Taxonomy (GTDB): domain Bacteria; phylum Pseudomonadota; class Gammaproteobacteria; order Burkholderiales; family Burkholderiaceae_C; genus Polaromonas. The sequence goes on along the minus strand of CANJWZ010000038.1, from coordinate 40,845 downwards.
ATGAGCAAGAGCTACGACAACACCATCCCGCTGTTTTCAAGCCGTGAGCAACTGAAAAAGCTCATCGCAGGCATCGTGACCGACTCGAACGGGCCCGGCGCTGCCAAGCAAACCGATGGCTCGGCCCTGTTTCAGATGTACCAGGCCTTTGCCAGCGTAGAAGAAACCGCTGCCATGCGGCGCGCCTATGCCGATGGCATTGCCTGGGGTGATGCCAAAGCCATGCTGTTTGAGCGGATTGACCGCGACATTGCCCCGATGCGCGAGCAGTACCACGCCCTGATGGCGAACCCGGAAAAGATTGAAGACATCTTGCAGGCAGGGGCGGCCAAAGCCACCGCCCTGTCGCAGCCCCTGATGCAAGAGCTGCGTCATGCTGTGGGTCTGCGCAAGCTGCAGGCTGGCGCGCCGCTGGCAGGCAAGGTCAAGGCCGTCAAGACCGCCGGGCCCAGCTTCAAGCAATACCGCGAGGCAGATGGCTTTTTTTACTTCAAATTTTTGGGTGCTGACGGCAAACTGCTGATGCAAAGCCGGGGCTTTGTCTCGCCCAAAGAAGCAGCCCAGGCCATTGCCAGCTTGCAGCAGCAAGGCGCTGACGCTGTGCCCGCATTGCAAAGCCAGCTGGATGTGGTACCGGGTGTTGAGATGCCTGAGCTTGCAGCCGCGCTCGGCCTGCAAACCGTCACAGCGAAAAACTAAAGCGCCGCGCTCAGCGCCAGATACATCGACCGTCAAAGATCAAGGCATGAACCGGTCAGGTGATAGCCCTGGCAACGAAGTATTCAGGATCACTTCAAGTGGAATATCACGTTTTAGGGCTTTTTCCTTACATGCAATAGGCTGTGAAGTGGTTATGCTGGTGCGCCGCGTGAGCCCCAACACGCCGGTTGTCGAGCTGTGTCGTATCGCAGCGGTTGCACAAGCGGTGGAAAAGCACGGCATGCCGCAACTGATCTGCCTTGAACTGAAACTGCCCGACACGCACGGCGTGTCGGGCATCAGGGAATCAAAGCGCAGCTACCCCGATGTCCCGATTCTGGTGCTGACCGCATCCCCCGCCAGCGACTACGAACACCTGGCCATCGAAGCCGGCGCCGCCGCCTTCCTTGAAAAATCAGCCAGCGCCGCTGAAATTGCACAAGTGCTGAAGGCTTTCCTGACGGACGAGGCGGGTGCCGAATCAGAGTCGCCTGTTGCGGTGGGCAAGTTATCGAAACGGCAAAAACAGTTGCTGGTCTTGCTGGACAAAGGCCTGAGCAACCGCGACATTGCTGACAACCTGCAAATCAGCGAGCACACCGTCAAAGTCCATCTCTGGCGCCTGTTCAGGCGGCTCAACGTCAAGAGCCGGTCGCAAGCCAGCCACCTGGCGCGTACACAAGGGCTGCTTTAAAGCAAAAGCGGCCTGCGCTTTTGAACGCATCAGACTGTTTTGCGAATTCACTGACTGGCGGAGCAGAACACAATGCTGCATTGGGCTGATGCGTAAGCCACCAGATCCGAGGGGCATACTCAACTAACCCGACAGAACCACAAATGACGTCGAAATGCTGCCGTCAGCCTATAAGGCTGCGATATTCAGTGGCGTCCGCGGCGCCTTGTGCAGCATGACGATCTCGTTGTCGCCATCCTTCCACGCCGGGTAACGCGCGCGCACCAGCGGATCGTGGCCGGGCACGAGATGGTCTGGCGTTTCGGCTAACTTCATCAGCTTGCCAAAGCCTTCCAGCATGTCGCCCACATGGAAGACGATGGGGTACGGCGACACCTTGTGCAGGTTGGCATAGTAGTGCGCCGCGTCGGAAGCCAGCACCACCCATCCGCGCTCGGTATGCACGCGCACAGCCTGCAGACCGGCGGTATGGCCACCGACATACACCAGCTCAATGCCGGGCGCGAAATCGGCATCGCCCTCGTAAAAATCGACCCGCTGGTCATACACGCCACGCACGATTTGCACCACGTCGTCCACGTCGTAGGCATGGCGCATCACGTCGTACTTCATGTACTTTCCGGTGGCGTACTGCATCTCCTTTTCCTGCAAGTGCAGCTGCGCGTTAGGCAACTTATGTACGTTGCCGGCGTGATCGTAATGCAGGTGGGTGATGATCACATCTTTCACGTGGCCCGCAGCAATGCCCAGTTTGGCGATGGCATCGATAGGCGAGCACAGGAACTGGCGGTTGCGTCGCATCGCGGCCTCGGCCGAGAAGCCAGTGTCGACCATGATGATTCGACCTGCACCACGGATGATCCACACGAAGTAATCGATCGGAAAGGGCCCGTCATGCGGGTCGAAGGCCATGAAGGCCTCCTGGCGCTTGCGCGCCATGGTGGCGTAGCGCAGGGCGTATATCTCATATTGCGGCAATGGCTGGGTCATAGATGAATCCGTTCGAAAGGACAGTTTCGCATCAGGTGCGATTGGCAATGCAAGAGCCCAGACTGAAAGCTGGACGATTAGGCTCCCTGGCAGCGTTGCGAAGCAGCTGACGTACTTCTTCTTCCATGCCAGGCCCATGGAGCAAGTCGCGCTTCATGATGCGCGGCTTCACATTCTTGTCGAGATTTAGAGCAACGATTTGAACCATGTAATCTCGTGATGCAGGAAAGACGTCAGGACAGCAAAAAATGAAAAAGGCAAGAATGGTGAATTGACGTAGCAGCACTCTTCGCTCAGGCGTTTGGGCTCGCTTTGATAGCGGCATGGCGCAAGAGAACTTGTCTTGCCTGATCGACGACAGGCAGGTCGATCATCCGGCCCTTGAAGGTGAAAACGGCGCGACCGCCACCGACCTCCTTCTCGAATTCGTCTACCAAGCAGCGCGCGAATTCCACTTCTTTAGCAGAGGGCGCAAATTCCTCGTTAATGATATGCACCTGATTGGGATGCACACAGAAGGCTGACTCGAAGCCCAGCTTACGGGCTCGGCGAATGCGCGCACGAAAAGCCTCGGGGTCATTGAAGTCAGCCACCGTGCCGATGAATCCAACCGGCATGATGCCGGCGCGGCGCGCGGCCGCAACGCACATCACGTTTGGAACATACAGACCGTCGTCATCGACGTTCATGCGCATCGAAACCGCAAGGTCTTCGGCGCCAACGATCTGGCCCACGACGCGAGTGTGCGCAGCGGCGATCTCGTTCATGTTGGTGAGGCCCTCGGCATCTTCCACCATGGTGATGATACGGGTGTGGCCGATGGTGAGGCCCTGTTCGCGCTCCAGTTCAGCCAACACTTCGGCCACCTGTTGCACAAACGAGGCATCCGGCACCTTGGGGAGCGCGACAGCCAGCACCGACTCGCGCACGACGGCCTCGAGGTCACGCACTAGCAAGCGCCACGGACGGTTGACGCGCACGCTGACTTGGCGCCCGGCGGCGAAAAAGCGGTCGGCGATGCTCTTGGCGCGCTCACGGGCCTCCTCCTTCTGCGCCGGGCCAACGCTGTCCTCGAGATCGATTTGCAGCAGGTCGGCGGGTTGGCGCAAGGCGGATTCAACAAAACGATCTGAGACCGCAGGCACAAACAGGATGGAGCGCCACAGGGGGAGTGTCCGGATGTCGTGGGTGTTGCGCATGAGGGCCTTTACTGATTACGGCAGTCGTTCAAGCTCAGCCAGGACTTCATCGGTGTGTTGCCCCAGTCGGGGGGCGGGACGTCGTAGTCCGCCAGGGGTTGCAGTCAGACGGGGCACGACATTGTGCATGGGCAGTCCACCCATGTCTTCGTCCTCGACCTCGACTATCGCCTGTCGGCCAACGGTGTAGGGATGGTCGAGCAGGTCCGCCATCGAAAGCACCGGACCGACGGTGACGTTGGCTGCATCAAACAACGCAAGGTTCTCCTCAGTCGTACGCACTGCAATGAATGCTCCGATGATGGTGTCGAGCTCATCACGATTTATGACCCGCGCCTCATTGGTGGAAAAACGCGGATCGTGCCTTAGTTCCGGCCTACCTATAGTTTCGAGGATACGCATTGCCATGGATTGCATCGACCCGCTTAATGCGACGTAACCACCGTCGCTGCATGCGTAGATATTTCGCGGCGCGGTGTGAGTCGACTGGTTGCCCGCACGCAATGTAGCCATTCCCGTCAGCTTGGCCTTGCCGGCCTCTGACGAAATCATTGAAAAGATCGGCTCGAATAGGGAAATATCGACGACCTGGCCTTGCCCCTTGAGCTCGGCAACGCGTAGAGCTGTCAATACGCCCGCCGCACCATAAATGCCGGCAATCATGTCGGCCAGTGCAAGGGGTGGGAGTAGGGGTGGTCGATCGGGAAACCCGTTAAGGTATGCGAAACCCGACATTGCCTCGACCAATGTGCCGAAACCGGGCTTGCGACTGTAGGGGCCAGTCTGGCCCCAGCCAGAGATCCGGGCGATTACCAACGCTGGATTGATTTCAAGTAACAGGTCAGGTGCAAGACCCATTTGTTCCAATGTTCCCGGAAGAAAATTCTCAACTAGGACATGGGAGTGTCGAACAAGCTTCTTAAGGTGCACGAGCCCACCCTTGCTTTTCAGGTCAAGAACCAGAGAGCGTTTGTTTCGTCCGTAGACCTTCCAATGAATTGGCAGGTCGCCTTCACGCCAGCGCCGCAGGTCATCGCCTTCATCGCCTCTCTCCACCTTGATCACATCAGCACCGAAATCGGCCAGATATGCTGTGAGCATGTTGCCAGCCACGAGGCGCGAAAGGTCCAGCACCCGAACTCCCGCGAGTGGCCCCTGCGCAGTTGGGTCAAACTTAATCATCGAATTTGGCTCCGAACCATGAGAAAAGAGATGTGAAAACAGAGTTCTGCTGGTCGGCGGCGCGGCCACCTGAGTTTCGGGCCAGCAGAACGAATACGTGAATGACAAACAACCGATTTCACTTTTGAACAGACAAAACCATATGGAGCAAACACCTCAAGTAAGGCGCCGTCCGTTAGTAATCCAGATGTCGTTATTTGGGTATCCTGTCGGTACCTCAACAGCGGCCATCGGCAATTCCCAAAGGGGCTTAAACTTGCGGATAAGGATCATAGCGTTGCCGTACGCGACCTGGGCTACCTCTGCTTCGGAGAGAGAGGAGTTTTCAATGAGGTGTTGAACTCTTCGATAGTCATAGTAAGGCGCATCGCTTCCAAACATCACCCTGCTTAGACTGACACGCGACACGAGTTTATGCAGGGTCCACAGGTCTTCCTCAGGATCTGGCTTTTGCGCCAAGTCCAGCCAAATGTTGTCTGCGGATCCGCAATGCTCGACGATGTCATGCTCAACTTCAAGGCTCATCGAGGCGTGACCGATGATGAATGCGATGTCGGGATACCGTTTCGCATACGCGGCTACCTTTGCGCTAGTTCCCGACAAATGCAGAAGGCACAGGCCGCCATGGGCGTTAACAACCTCCAGGAACGGATTCAATTCTTCCTCAAGAGCGTGTCCCGACAGAATCGGATGGCACATGAAGCCAAGCAAGCCGTCCTCCCGTATGCTGCGCTCTAACTCGTCGACGCCGGCCGTCTCATGTCGCACCTCGACGACTCCCAAACCGATAGGGAATCGGCCAGGGAACGCTTTGCAAGCCTCAGCAATTTCAAGATTCTGGGCCTTCGTGTCGAGCACGCCGCGGCTTTGCGGGCCACCCGCAGTGGGACTGATGATGGCAGCGTGGACGCTTGAGGTTGCCATCCGTGCCATATATCTGGCTAAATCCTGCCCTATTGGGCGGGCCCGCGATACGGTCTGGCCAATGTGGGCATGAACGTCAATGTAAGGATGGAGGGCAGCTTGCATGTCAGAGCACCGGAAATTTCAGGAAATAGGCAGCATGATTAAGGAAACCTTCCTGCATGCGGTCATTGCACTGCGAGCATCTTGCGATAGAGCGTCTCCCACTTTGCGCCCTTTTCCTTCACGTATTTCTCGCGAAAGGCGATGGCGGCATTGCGAAATTCTTCTGGGTCCTTGAGATCGTTCAGCTTGGCGCCGGCCGCAACCAAAGCCTTCACAGATTGTCCCTCTGACTCTGTTTGTAGCGTGAATTGGTAGCGGGACGCTTCGTCGGCGGCTCCGTTCACAACCTGCTGCAAGTCCTTCGGCAAAGCGTCGTACCATTTTTTCCCGGTCAAAAATACGTTGACAGCCGCAATGTGGTTTGTCCTGCTCAGGAATTTCGCCTGCTCTTGAAAGCGCATTGACTGGATTAGCGCCGGTGAAGCTTCCATCGCGTCGATGACGCCAGATTGCAGCCCTACGTAGATGTCAGCCCACGGGAGTATGGCGGAACGTGCGCCAAATGAATCAAAGAGCGCCGCATAGAACGGGTTCGGCACGCGAAGCTTGACGCCCTTCAAATCGGCAATGCCCTGAATGGGCTTCTGCTTTGTAAGGATGTAGCGGAATCCGACGTCGATCGCACCAAGTGTTTTGAAATTGTACGGCGCGAGAATCTCATCAAGATGTGGCCTGACTGCAGAGACGACCCGCAAAATGTGCGCATCATCCTTGAAAATATAGGGGAATTCCAGCAACGCGGTTTCCGGTACCCAGCCGCCAACACCCGAGGCGAGGCTGGTTGTCATTTCAATGGAGCCATCGCGCACCATTTCGGTATTCTCGCGTTCCTTCCCAAGTTCGCTATTCCACCAGATGCGAACGGCAATCCGGCCGCCACTCTTTTGCTCGACCAGTTCCTTGAATTTCGCGACGCCCTTTCCGGGTGGGTCGGACTCATTGAAGTGAGTCGAAAGTCGCAATTGCGACTGGGCGTGGGCCTGAAATGGCAATGTGCTTGTGATAGCCAATAAGCCAATCGCAAAAATGCGCAGAAGTTTCTTTGGATTCATTTTCAATTTCTCCTTGTTAAAAGTGTCTAGAGTTTTCTCAAGGCCAGCCCAGCATTCGCGGCCACCCTTATAAGAGCCCCGCAAAGCGTGGCAACCACAGGGTAAGTTCCGGGATGAACAGGACGAGGATGGCCACCAGGATCAGGACCGCCATGTACGGGATAAGCAACACCACGACCTCGTCTACCTTGGCGTTCGCGATGCTCATCGCCACATAAAGAATTGTGCCAACCGGCGGCGTCACCGCCCCGTAGAGAGTCACGATGATGAACCACACACCAAAGTGGATCGGGTGGTACCCCAACTTCGCTCCGACCGCCGCGAGCGGGACGGCGAACATCAAGATCAGTACCACCGGGTCGATGAAACAGCCCAGCAGCAGCAGCACCGCCATGATCGCCAGGATCTGCAGTATGGGTTGGTCAATCAGCGCGAATGAGCCGACAACGAATGACTGGAAGCCGACGCGACTGAGAACATTGCCGAAAATTGTCGAGCAGGCGACGATGAACAGGACGACTGAGGTGAGGACCGCTGCTTCGAGCAGTATTGGGGCGAGGCGACGCACGGAGATCGCGCGGCTAATGAACAGGCCGTAGGTGAGCGCGTAGACGACGGCGACGACCCCGGATTCCGTCGCGGTGAAGACTCCGCTAATGATGCCCCCGATGATCACGAACGGCATCATCAAGGCGATCGAGGCCCGCCGTGTCGCGAGAAGGACGTCCGCGAACGACGGGGGGGCCGACTTGAACACGTAGCCGCGACGCACGCTCACGTAATAGGTGAGCGCCATGAGGCCGAGCCCGATGAGGACACCGGGAACCGCTCCCCCGACGAACATCGCTCCCACGGATACGTTCGTGTAGTAGCAGTAGAGGATCATCGCAATGCTCGGCGGGATGATCGGTCCCATCGATGCCGCGCAGGCGGTTACGCAAACAGCGAAATCCTTGTGGTACCCCTGCCGAAGCATCGGCGGGATTGTCAGCGAACCGATTGCCGCCGCGTCGGACACGCCGGATCCTGAAATTCCCGAGAGCACCATCGACCCCGCGATGTTGACCTGCCCGAGCCCGCCGGGCATACGTCCGACCACGATGTTCGCAAAGTCGACGATCCGTTTGGTGATCCCCGCCTCTTCCATCAGGTTTCCCGCGAGGATGAAGAACGGGATGGCCATTAAGGCGAAGGAATCGACCCCGGAGAACATCATCGTGATCAGCGACACGGGCGGCACGCCGAGGTACAGCGTTGCGAGGAACGAGGGTATTGCAATCGCGAAAACCATCGGGAACCCGAGAATCATTAGCGCGATGAGCCCGAGAAAGAGGCCGATGATTACGATCATGACACCTTTCCTTCTTCGGCAACGAAAGGATGGCGCCCGAACGCGAGCATGAGCAGCAGGTCCAGCAGCATGTAGGCGCTACCGATCGGGATCGCAAGGTAGAAGATGGCAAACGGGAGCGGCGCGGCCTTGATGTTCTGATCAAGGTTCTGAAAGGTTTTGAGCGTGCCATACCAGATGATCATGAGGAGAAACGCAGCGATAGCGATGCTCACGGCCTTCTGCACTCGCTTGCGCGTTTCCGGCGCCAAGAACTTTTCCTGAAAGTAGTCGACGTTAAAGTGCGCGCCGCGCCTCAGTGCCACGCTGGCGCCGAGAAACACGACCCAGATGCTCAGGTACCGGATCAATTCCTCCAGGTCACCTCCCCAGCGGAAGACATCCAAGTGTCGCCCCAAAATCTCGATCGTGCAGAGTACGACCGTCGCTGCTAATGCAAGCACGATCACCACATTGCGGCACATGTCCAGGAATCGGTAAAGGTGCGCCCAGATGGAGGAATTTAACGTGTTCATATGTTTTAGTCCTTTTATTGAAACCATCGAATGCTGCGAAGTCATTTTCCTTTCGTCCCTGCAGCGATGTAGTCGTTGACGGCCCAGTTGCCTGTAGCTCGCGTTTTTGAAATGGGGCTGGTCGGCACCTCGATCACTGTCGGCAGGCCTGACGCCAGCGCACGGGTTATCGCCGGTCCAAGCTCCGCAGGCGAACTGATGCGGGAAGCACTTGCGCCGAAGCCTCTGGCGATCGCGACATAGTCAGGACCGTAAGGCGTACCGTCGGGGGATTCAAACCGTGTGCCAAGGAAACGTTTGTAGTGCTTTGCCTGATACGTGGCAATGGACGCATAGCCGCCGTTATTGAGTACGACCCAGACCGCCGGCAGCTTCTCGGCGACTGCGGTTGCCAGCATGGGTAGTGTGCACATGAAGGCGCCATCGCCAACAACAGCAACGACAGGACGATCCTTGGCCGCCAATGCAGCACCTATGGCGGCGGGGGGCTCTTGACCCATGGTCGCGAACCCGCTGCCTACGACGTAGGTGTCGGGTTCGAGGATCGGAAAGTGCTGGCCTGCGACATGACGAATGCCGACGCCGGAAACAAAAATTCCGTTTGACGGAAGCACCCCGCGGATATCGCTCAGTATCCGGGCGATCTGCATCGGCATGTCATCGCTTGCGCGCAATTCGGCCGCCTCTGATTCCCATGCCGCTTTTGCTGAACGAACCCGATTCCGCCATGCGCCTTCGACATCAGATCGGTCATTGGTGCCGACCTGGCGAACGAGCGCGGCAAGCGCCGCTTTCGCGTCCCCAACGATTCCACATTCGGTCGGGAAAATCTTGCCAATCTCGTAAGGATTGACGTCGATATGAATGAGTCTGACTGGCGGTATGGCGGCAAAAAGTGTCGGAGACCATGAACTTGTGTCGATGTCAAAAAACCTTGTGCCAACAGCGAGCATGACGTCCGCTTCGCGAACCAGCGCGTTCGCGACTGGATGACCGACGACGCCTGTGAAACCTGCCGATAGCGGATGTGCCTCCGAAATTGCTCCCCTGCCGGAGAGGGAAGTCACGACCGGGATATCAAGTGCCTCGGCAAGTGCAGTAAGCGCAGCGCTACCTTGAGATCGGTTAACACCACCGCCTGCGTAAATGAGCGGTCGTTTTGCGCCACTGAGAAGTGCTGCTGCGCGAGCCAGGGCGGTGGCGTCGCCTTCGAAGCGCTGATCACCCGCCCTGTGCAGTTCTGCACTTGGAATCTCGACATCCATGTATGTGCTGAAGAGGTCGAGCGGTATGTCAAGGACAACCGGTCCGGGACAACCGCTCAACGCGATATTTAGGGCGCGCATGATCGCCCGGGGCAAGTGCTCGGCGCGTTCAACCCTGATCACGCGCTTGGAGACTGGGCGAAACATTTCACCTTGCTGGCTGTTGCCGTGCAATCCCAACTCCTGGAGCGCGTCAAGGCCGAGTTCGGATTGTGGCGTGCTTGCCGCCAGCACCAGTACCGCCGATGCGTCGAGCAGTGCGTCCCCAAGACCCGTTAGTACGTTGGTCGCCCCGGCCCCGGCAGTGGTTATCACAACCGCCGGCTTTCCACCGATCCGAAAGTAGGCATCTGCAGCGTGAGCGGCCACTTGTTCGTGGTAAGTGGAGACGAAGCGAATATTCGTGTCGAGAAGCGCATCCAAAAGCGCAACATTCCCATGCCCGCACATGCCCAAGGCGAGGTCAATACCCGCTTTTTCAAGGGTCCGTGCTACAGCAACAGCTCCAACCATACGCATAAAAGAGTATCTCCGCTTAGATTTACAGCCGGTCAGGCTTCAACGACTACGCTTTGTCGGGTTTGACTTGCCTGCTGCGCGGCCGAGATGACTGCCATCAGATGAAGCGCTTGCCGCGCGGGTACAGGAGGAGCAGATCCCGTGGCTACCGCCTCCAGCGCCGCGACAAGAAACGCACCGTGTCCAGTGGGGTCCTGCTGCGCTTCGCTGTACTTTGGCCCCCCACGCATGACTTCGTAAAAAGAAGGCCAACGGTCGGTTCGATCGTCGGTGGCAGCGGTCACATCCTGATTCTGACCAGCGATAGAAAGGGTCTCCCACGCTTCGCTGCTTCGGGGCACCCGCTCGAATGCATCAACACAGCGGTGATTAACGCGAACGGAACCGAGGGATCCATGCACTTCACACCAGCGGCCCTTCTCATGGCCGATTGATGGCGCAAACCAAGCGGCGGAAACGGTCGACAAGCCGCCGTTCTCATGCTCGAACATCATGAGGGAGATATCGTCGGCCTCGATGTTGTAATTGAGCGTGCGAACCATCGCCTGAACCTGGCGAATCGGCGAACCCATGAGCGCTTCAACGCTGTAGATCTCGTGGTACGAGGTGTCGATAAGGCACCCACCTCCGGCCGCTACTGACGTCCGCCAGTCTCCGGCTGGCAGGACTGGGGGCTTGCGGTAGAAATGCTGGCCGCGGCTCATCAATGGTTTTCCGACAAAGCCGTCACTTATCTGCCGCAATGCCTCGCGCATCGCTGGCGAATAGAGCAAGTTGTGGACGGTAGTGAAGAAGACACCTCGTCTCTCAACCGCTTCTATAGCGGACCTCGCCTCCGCAACGGAAATTGCCATTGGCTTTTCGCAGATGATATTGACACCCGCCTCCGCTGCTTCGCGGATCTGTGTAGCGTGATGATTGTGCGGAGTTGCGATCGAAACTACATCAATATCGTCGGTACGCCGAAGGAGGTCCCTGTAATCGGTGTATCGACGATTTTTCGGAACGCCGAGAAGCGATCCGAGCTTTTCAAGGCGTTCCGGATCAGGATCGGCGATCGCTGCAAAGTCGGGTCGGACGCCCTGGGAGAATATGCCCGGCAGATGGCACTCTTCAACGATGTAACCGCAACCGATCAGTCCTACACGCACGTTTTTCAAGATACCCACCTCCTCAAAAGTATTTTCGGCCTTTAACAACATGCAGCGCGACGAGGCGGTATGCAATAAATCGACACTTGAACCGATGTGAAAATTATTGTAGGCACCGAAAATAGACGCGGGGAATTGCTAGATCGTCATATAGTCTTCGCAATTGGCGAAGGAGTTACCTGACTGGCGTGGCAAACTCGTAGTTGTATATCGGCGGCCTTCTTCTCGTGTAACAGCCGAACTAGTTAATTTTCTGAATTTCCTTCGCAGCTTTCGAAGGAAAGGGGACGCCATCCAAAATTGAATAAATCAGAAGGGAGTCCACATGTTTCTAGACATCCGGTCACTTGCTCTATTTGCGCGTGTAGCGGAACTTCGAAGCATTTCGAAAGCGGCGGATGCGAGTCACATCGCGCTCGCCGCTGCGAGCAGGCGGATTGCGCTACTTGAGCATGCATTCGGTGTCCGATTTCTAGAGCGGACAGTCCGGGGAAGTTCGCTCACGCCGGCTGGAGGCGTCGCACTCAAGCATGCTCGCCAGATACTGGGCCAGGTCGATCAGATGCGTGCGGAACTCGGAGAGTATGCGAACGGGCGCTCGGGACGCGTGCGCCTGATGGCAAACGCTTCAGTGATTTCACAATATCTTCCGGATGATTTGGCGCGTTTCGCCAAGATCGCCAATGGTGTGCGCGTCTCGTTTCAAGAGTGCACCAGCGGCGAAATTACCCAGGCCTTGCGTGATTTTGCAACTGACGTTGGCATTGTGATGGAAGGCGTCTCGCATGACGGGCTGATGAAATTCGACTATCGGTCTGATCGGCTGGTGGCGATCGTGAGACGTGACAGCCCCGTCCGCGGAAGAAGTGTTTCATTCCTGTCGCTACTCGACCATGATCTTGTGGGGCTGGAAGCTAGTACTTCCATAACCAGACTATTGAGTGAGAAGGCAACCGATGCCCAAAGGCACCTTCGTTTGGGTGTTCAGGTGAAAAGCTTCGATGCACTGTGCAAGATGGTCGCGGCAGGTCTGGGAGTCGGGATATTGCCCGAAGGTGTTGCGCGGCCCTATGCGGCGGGTGTCAAACTACGGGTGGTTCCACTTAGCGACACTTGGGCAACGCGCCGCATGTACGTTTGCGTCCGTGACTTGGAGACGCTGCCTACGATCTCGCGAAAGCTGGTGGATTTTCTGGTTGCCATCGGGAAAAAATAGCGATGACGTAAAAAGGAGGTGAAAGTCAAAGACCTCTCAGGATTTTGAAAAGTATCTTGCAGGCAAGGATAAGTTGAGGCGTGCAGTCAAGTTACATGTCCTATCGGGGAGCGTACTGACTGTAATTACTGGTTTAAGTTCGTGATCATGGACCAAATACGCCCTTTTAAAGTTGGTTATCGCTGGGGCGAAAACCGTCGATCAGGTTTTTTAGATCCGTAAACCGCACCAGCAGATTTACGATTACTGCGAAATGCGGCAGTTTCCGGGCGATTTGACTTTTTACGTGTAAGGCTTTGCACCTCCGTCAACCAGATTCAAAAGCTTCACCTTCTTTTCGACTATCCACGACGTAACCTTGTGCTGAAAGTGTAGAAAATGCCGCGTCCTTTTGTGCTGCTCAAATGCCGCTTCACTCCGGTAAACCTCGTAAAGAAAGACCTGATCTGATCGGGTCGGATCTGCGCAAACGTCAAAGGTAAGACATCCCGGTTCATGCTGCCTTGACTGTCTAGCATTGTCGACAATCGCCATCATGAATTCCGCGTAATGGCTTGGATCAATGTTGAATTGTGCTGCGACTACAAATAGTCGCGCGGTGCTGAAGTCGAGCGGTCGCTCCGCTTCCGATTCTGTCTCAAAGTTCACGGTCATCACGGCCTTGGTCATTTTATTGGTTTGAAAAAATCTAAATTGGTAGCAACGACCCCAACCGTAGGTGCGGGTTTGAGTCGGTTATCACTGTAATTGTGCAGCATTTCTGAATTGATTAGCCTAACCAATAAACCTCATCCTGGCAGCCGATCAGAAATTTGAGAACTATCGCATGACCATGTAGCGTGATGAGTTTTTACAGACAATGGAGATTGATATTACGTGGGCTGCGCAATGCGCAGTCATCCGGCTCAGTCACCCCCGTCAGTTTCTCAGTTCGCTGTTTTGATCGTACTTATTCAGCGCAGCACTAAAGACGGCTAGACTTGTTATTTTGATCCACAAACCCGAATTGGAGACGCACCGTGATTCTTGAGCTTGCCGACTTTCGCACTAACCCCGGACAAAATGCCGCCTTTGAGGAGGCGATTAAGCTTGGGATAAAGACCGTCATTCAGAACGCAAAGGGGTTCCAGGGTTACAAACTAAATCGGGGTATTGAAAGCACCGAACGTTATGTCCTGCAAATTTTCTGGGATACGATTGAAGACCACACCGTGGGCTTTCGCCAGTCAGCGGCATTTGCCGATTGGCGCGCCATCGTAGGTCCATTTTTCGCTGTTGCCCCGTCTATGGAACACTTTGAGCTGGTTGCGGAACCAGGCTGAAATTGCTAACGTTCGTTCAAATTAGCCCCGGCAGCAGGCCAAGTGATATTTAATTTGGTATCACAGAACGAGTCGGTGGTGCCATCTCCATCCACGTAACGCGCTTGAAGCATGGTCTCGCAAGTGCCTTGCCCTAAGACCGGCCCCGGCTAAGCAATGGGCGCAGAGAAAACCAAAATTGCTGCTAAAACACTACAAAAGTTATTCGTTTGACTTCTCTGATTGCGCGGGTATTCGTCATTATTACGGTCCTTCGTTTTGTTGACTTGCAGTAATGTAATAAGCAAGCCATTGCGTCGGAAATAACTTTAAGGTTCGATGATGAACTCAGCCTTGTGACCTGCAGGGTCAGTCACACCGATCTGAAATTGGCCTGAGTGCGGCAATTGCACCGTCGTATAAGGTACTTTCAGACGCTCAAGCCGAGCCGTAATTGCCTTCAAGTCTTTGCAATAAAACGCAACATGATCAAATACTGAATTAACACCAGTTTGACGTACGTCGTTGCCCACTGCTTCATACAAATGAACCAAGGGTATTGAATCTGCGTACAACCAATATCCAAACTCTTTGAATTCCGGTCTAAAGCCGGGGGTTAGCTCCATTACGTCGCAGTAAAAGTTCTTCATGTCTTCTAGCAAGGGCTGCGCAACATGAAAATTGACATGATGGATTGCAAAAGTCGGCATATTTAATATTTGGCGTCAAAGCGCCGCTTTGGGGATGGGCATACGACAACTATAGTCGTTACTGAATACACGTTGCTCCAGACGACCTCCATGTTGTCGATTCCCATCCAAAGTTGACCCCAAGGGGTCAATTCTGGGTGGAATTCAACAGTCCTGACCGCATCCCCCGCCAGCGACTACGAAGACCTGGCCATCGAAGCCGGCGCCGCTGCCTTCCTTGAAAAATCAGCCGGTGCCGCTGAAATTGCACAAGTGCTGAAGGCTTTCTTGACCGAGGAGGCGGGTGCCGAATCAGAGGCTCCTGCTGCGGTGGGCAAGCTCTCCAAGCGGCAAAAGCAGTTGCTGATCTTGCTGAACAAAGGCCCGAGCAACCGCGACATTGCTGACAACCTGCAGATCAGCGAGCACACCGTCAACAGCCGGTCGCAAGCCAGCCACCTGGCGCGGACCCAAGGTCTGCTTTGAAGCAAAACGGCCTGATTGATTTCAGATACTTCAGGCCACTTCATGGTTTCAGCGTGGCGGCAAGCCGCGTACCATCGTCAAAAACTCTAACCGAGTGCCCTCACGTCGGTGCTCTGACAGCGCTTGATAGTCGGGGTCGGCGTACCAGGCGCGAGCTTGCGCTTCGGATGGAAATTTAAAAACAATCATGCGCCCTTCGCGCGGCGCGAAACCCTCGAGCGTGACTGCGTTATCGTCAAACGTGATGAACTCTCCGCCATATTTTTTGAGCAGCGGAAAAAAGCCCTTCTCGTATTGGCGGTAGGTGTCGGGATGGGTGATGTGCAGATTCACCATCATGTAAACGGGAACATTGGTCATCGCTTTTTCCTTTCATCAATGTGTGAAAGCCAGTTGGCTACCGCCTGGCCTATAGCCGCGCCTGAGTCTTCCTGGACGAAATGCAGGCCGGGTACGGTGACCTCTTGCTGGTTGGGCCAGCTGCGACAAAACTCTCGCTGGGGACCCACCAAAATGGATCCGGGCTCGGCATTGACAAAGAGCTTGGGCACACTGCTCGCGCTCAGCCAATCGGCGTATTGCTGAACCAGCGCCACAACATTTGGCGGCTCTGCTGCAATCGGAATCTGGCGCGGCCAATTGAGCATGGGTTGCCGGTCCTCTTCTTTGGCGAAGGGTGCGCGGTAGGTATCCATCTCCTCGTCCGTCAACTTGCGAATAATAGAGCTGGGCAGCACGCCTTCAATAAACAGGTTGCGCTTGAGCACCAGATCTTCGCCCTTGGGCGATCGAAAGCCCTGAAAAATGCCGCGCGCCTTCTCGGGCCAGTCGTCCCATGTTGGCAGAGGCATGACGAGGGCCTCCATGTAAGCGATGCCGCGCACCTGCTGCGGGTGCAGGCGGGCCCAATGAAAACCCAGCGCACTGCCCCAGTCGTGCAGCACCAGCGTCACGGGTTGCTCGCCGATGAGCGCAGAAAGATGCGCGTTCAACAAGTCATAAGTCCCCTCCAGCGTGTAGCGTCCTGGCCCCAGGCTGACCGGCAGCTTGTCGGAGTCACCATGGCCGATGAGGTCGGGGGCGATCACCCGGCCCAGGCCGGCAAGAGGCGGCATGACGTCGCGCCACAGGTAGCTTGATGTGGGGTTGCCATGCAGCAGCACGATGGGGTCACCTTGGCCCATCTCGACATGGGCGAGACGATAGCCTTCAATGGTGGTGAATTGTTTGGGGGGTAAATGAGTGGTCATACGAGGGCGCTCCGGATCAGACGAAAGGTGGTGTCAATGGTTTGCAGGTGCTGCGCATCCGTCAAACGGCGGCGGCTGGACACGCGGATGCCTTCGTTGAACAGCATCAACATGGCGGCCAGTTCTTGAGCTTGTTGGGGTAAGGCGCCGGCCTCTTTTAGCAAGTCTCTAAAACCGAGTTCCATCATGTTTATGTGGTGACTGGCGCGCTCTGACAGTTCGTCATCGACGCCTGCCATTTCCACAACGGTATTGACCAGCATGCAACCCCAGTTCTTTTTGACGCCGATTTCTTTTAGGCCCACAAAATTACGTTTGAAGAAATGTTCTAGAGCTTCGACAGGCGGCATATCAGGCGGTGCAGCTTGCAGCAGGTGCAGCGTTCGATCGGCAAACAAGTCCAAGCATTCAATATAGAAGTTGCGCTTGTCTGTGAAGGCCGCGTAAAAACTGCTGCGGCCAATACCCATGGTCTCCAGCAAGTCAGTCAATGAGGTGGCTTGGTAGCCTTGTCGCCAAAACAGCACCAGTGCGCGGTTCACGGCTTGAGGACGGACGAATTCAACAGGGCGAGACATGCTTGCATTCTGAACTGATGGGTCCATAATTTCAAGACTTGCAGAAAAGAACCCAACCATGAACAAACCCGTCTGCCTCATCCTTGGTGCCGGTGCCGGCATTGGCGGCAACGTGGCCAAGCGCTTTGCCCGCGAGGGCTATCACGCCTGCCTGGCGCGTCGCAGCGACAAAGCCGGGTTAGACAAGCTGGTGGCCGAGATCGAGGCTGAGGGCGGCTCTGCCAGTGGCTTCATGCTCAATGCGGTCGAGGAAGGCAGCATCGAGCAACTGGTCACCCACATCGAAACCCATGTGGGCCCCATTGCGGTAGCGGTGTTTAACCTTGGCGCGCAGATCGGTGATCGCGGCTTGGCCAGTACCACGCTCAAGCAATTTGAGATGGGCTGGCGAATTGCCACCTTCGGCTTATTCCGCTTGGCGCAGGTCATGTTTCCGTACATGGAACAGCGCGGCAAAGGCGTGCTGCTCGTCACTTCGGCCACCGCCGCCGTGCGCGGCAACGCCGGCCAGCACTCGCACGCTGCAGCCATGGGCGGGCGGCGCATGCTGTGCCAGTCCTTGAACGCGCAGTTCGCGAGTAAGGGCATCCACGTGGCGCACATCGTCATCGACGGCGCAGTGGACGCGCCCGACACCCTGGGCAAGATGCTTGGCCCCGAGCGCTTTCAGGCGCTGCGCGAAAAGAAGGGCCTGGAAAACGATGGCCTGCTGTTGCCAGCCGAGGTGGCCAACACCTATTACTACATTGCGCATCAACACCGCTCGGCCTGGACCTTTGAGCTGGACCTGCGCGCCCATTCCGACTTGGCTTGGTGGAACCATGCCAGCAACCCTGACTTGAAGTGAGGAAATAGATGAAGACCAAGAGCATTGAGCTGATCTTTGACTTTGTGAGCCCCAACGCCTATCTGGTGTGGCAGCCGCTGCGCGCACTTGCTGCGCGGCAAGGCGCTCAGATCCACATCACCCCTGCATTTCTCGGCGGGATGCACAAGTTGACTGGCAATGCGCCACCGTTCATCCGCGATGCCGACGTGAAAGGCAAAAACGCCTACGCTAACTTGGAGATGCAGCGCTTCATTGCAAAACACGGCCTCCACCGGTACAAGATGAACCCTAAATTTCCGTTCAATTCGATCAACCTGTTGCGGATGCTGGTGTCGCTGGAAAGCGATGACCAGATCAAATTCATCGACGCGTTGATACCCGCGATCTGGGAAGACGGGCTGGACGTCACTGATGTCGCCGCGGTTGCAACAGTGCTGACCAAGGCCGGTTTCGATGCTGAATCTCTGGCTGCCAAAGCGCAGGACCCAGCGATCAAACAGGCCGTGATCGACAGCACCGAAAAGGCCGTCGAACGCGGCGTCTTCGGCATTCCGACGTTCTTCATCGGCGAGGAGATGTTCTTTGGTAAAGAGCGCCTTGGGCAGATAGAAGAAATGCTTGAGAAAAGCTGATGGCGCTTTGTGCGATCCTGCGGCAGGACGTGCTGGGATGGGCCCGCTCGACAAAACCTGAGTTCAATTTTAAAGACACTGGCTATTAGATAGATAGATTTAATCTACTGGTCAGAGCGACTTTATCTTCTTAACGTAAGCGGTCACTGTTGTGTCGAAGGCACATCATGCTGAACGGCGCACCGCTAGACAGCACAAACGTCCTGGATTGAGCCTTTGCCGCATTGACCAAGTCTATTTGATCGAATTGATTTTTCTTCAGAAAGTACACATGAGCACCCCATCAACTTCCCAATGTCCTTTTCATGCTGTCGTTGGCGCGAACAGCTCCAATGGCCGTCGCTCCAATGCCGATTGGTGGCCCAACCAACTCAACCTGGGCATCTTGCACCAACACACGCCCGTCTCCAACCCCATGGATGCGGACTACGACTACCGCAAAGAATTCGCCAAGCTTGACTTTGCCGCGCTCAAAAAAGACATGGTCGATCTCATGACCGACAACCAAGAGTGGTGGCCAGCCGACTGGGGCCACTACGGCGGCTTGTTCATTCGCCTAGCTTGGCACGCCGCCGGCACCTACCGCACAGCCGACGGCCGCGGCGGTGCCAGCACCGGCAATCAGCGCTTTGCACCACTCAACAGCTTTCCCGACAATGGCAACCTTGACAAAGGTCGCCGCCTGCTGTGGCCCATCAAGAAAAAATATGGCAACAAAATTTCTTGGGCCGACCTTTTCATTTTGTGCGGTAACGTGGCCATGGAGTCCATGGGCTTCAAAACTTTTGGCTTTGGCGGCGGCCGACCTGACATCTGGGCACCCGAAGAAGACATCTTCTGGGGCGCTGAAACCGAGTGGCTGGCCACCAGTGACAAAGACAACAGCCGCTACAGCGGCCAACGCGAACTGGACCACCCCCTGGCCGCCGTACAAATGGGTCTGATTTACGTGAACCCACAAGGTCCGGACGGCAACCCAGACCCCAAGCTGTCGGCCCACGATGTGCGTGAGACCTTCGCCCGCATGGCCATGAACGACTATGAAACCGTAGCCCTGGTCGCCGGTGGCCACACTTTTGGCAAGATGCACGGCGCAGGCGACGCGGCCTTGGTCGGCCCCGAGCCCGAAGGCGCGCCCATGCACGAAATGGGTTTTGGCTGGATCAACAAGCACGGCACCGGCAAGGGCGGCGACACCACCACCAGCGGCTTTGATGGCGCTTGGAAGCCTAACCCTACGACTTGGGACATGGGTTACCTCAAAGTGCTTTTCAAGTATGAATATGTACAAATGACGACCGCCGCAGGCTCCATTCAATGGCACGCCAAAGACTGCGCGCCCGAAGACATGGTGGTCGATGCTCATGACCCAAGCAAAAAGCACCCGCCCATGATGACCACGGCCGACCTGTCGCTGCGCATGGACCCTGACTACGAGAAGGTCTCGCACCACTTCTTGAACAACCCCGATGAATTTGCCGACGCCTACGCGCGCGCTTGGTTCAAGCTGACCCACCGCGACATGGGCCCCAAGGTCAACTACCTCGGCCCTGAAGTGCCTGCTGAAGACCTGATCTGGCAAGACCCCATCCCCGCAGCCAAAGGTGCGCCAATTGACGTCGCCGACATCGGCGCCCTCAAGGCAAGCATTTTGGCCAAGGGCTTGAGCGTGAGTGAGTTGGTGGCCACGGCATGGGCCTCGGCCAGCAGCTTCCGCGGCTCTGACAAGCGCGGTGGTGCCAACGGTGCGCGCATTCGCCTGGCCCCACAAAAGGACTGGGAAGCCAATCAGCCTGCACAGCTGGCCAAGGTGCTAGCGGCGCTCGAGGCCGTGCAAGCCGCTTTCAATTCCAAAGGCGGTAAGCAAGTGTCCTTGGCCGACTTGATTGTGCTGGGCGGTTGCGCAGCGGTGGAGTCAGCTGCCAAAGCAGCAGGCTTTAACGTGCAAGTTCCCTTCACACCTGGTCGTACTGACGCCAGCGCCGAGCAAACCGATGTGGATTCTTTTGCCGTATTGGAGCCCCAGGCCGATGGCTTTCGCAACTACCAAAAGAAAGTCTTCACCGTATCGGCAGAAGAGATGCTGATTGACAAGGCCCAGTTGCTGGGCTTAAGCGCCCCAGAAATGACTGTGCTGGTAGGCGGTTTGCGCGTCTTGGGCGCCAACACCGGCGGCTCCAAGCACGGCGTATTGACCCAGCGCGTGGGCCAATTGAGCAACGACTTCTTTGTGAACCTGACCGACATGAGCGTGGTCTGGACGCCCACCTCGCCAGCGGAAACCGCCTTTGAAGGCCGTCACCGCAAAACCGGCGCGGTACAGTGGACAGGCACGCGCGTGGACCTGGTGTTCGGCTCCAACTCGCAGCTGCGCGCCTTGTCTGAGGCCTATGCCCAAGACGACAACCAGGCCAAGTTTGTACGTGATTTCGTGGCCGCTTGGAACAAGGTCATGAATTTGGACCGCTTCGATCTGGCGTAAGCCACTTGATCATCCCCCGGAGCGACAAAACTCCGGGGGTTTTTACCTGTTGCCTTGCAGGAGGCGTGGCCATGAAAGACATTGACGATCAAGTTGCGGTCAAACAAGGCTTCTGGTTTTACGCTGGCTTAACCCTTTGCCCGGTTCGCATCGTGCACCTCCACACCCGCTTCGGCAGCCAGGACCCCGAAGACCCGCCAAAGCTGGCTGCCGACAGTTCAGCCGAATGTTTTTACATTCGTTACCGGCTCCCCGGCCCTCATGGGCAGTGGCAGAGCGGCGGCATGGCGATGAGCTTGCGCGAAGCCATATTTTTAGCGCAGCGCAAACTGGGGCCCGTACTGCAATGGGAAGACTGAGAAAGTTATTCTTTAGCCAGGTCTGAACACAAGGGTGATTACTTTGTTGTCTATCGCAACCTAACTCAGTGAAGCCAAAACTGAATTGAGGTCAGCACCCGAAAAATGCGGCCGAGGAGATAACGATTCAAACGGCAAATCTTGTCGATTGACCCAGTGCGTTGTAAATCCAAACCAAGTGGCACCCAATGCATCCCATGCGTTGCTGGATACAAAAAGCACTTCATCTTTATTCACAGGAATAGTTCGTTGAACCAGTCCGTAGCTTTCTGGAGAAGTCTTGAATAGTCGAATCGGATCGACTGAAATGACATGGTCTAAAACATCTTCCATTCCTGCACTTTTGACAGCTGAAGTCAGCATATCCACACTGCCATTTGAGAGGATGGCAGTGGTGAGGCCTTTGGCTTTAATCTTTTGGAGAACCGCCAGGTTTTCAGCAAATGGCGTGAGGTGAGCGTATTGCTGCATCAGTTTTTCAACCTGTCCAGATTTACGGTCTAGCTTGAGTCGGTCCAATGTGTACTCCAATGACAAACGAGTAAGTTCCCAAAATGGACGGAAGTATTCACTACCAGAGACTTTGTGCGGATCTGACTGTGTGATCAACCTTGTGTATTCAATTTGCTTGTCGCGCCACTTCACCGCTATGTCAGCTCCATTGTTTGGGTAAAGCTCTTCAGCTAAGACCTGGATGGAGTAAACATCAAACAATGTTCCGTAGGCATCAAAAACAACCGCCTTTATTGTCATGAAATTTCCCTAACTGAAAATCAAACTACTGTCTTTGCATCTTGGCCAAACAAAATCGACTTGGCTTTCTGATCCACGGTTGGCGCTGTATTGATTGACTTAGCAATGTCATTTGTGGTGACGGGCGTAGCAATTTCACATCAAAACCTGCCAAAACCGCATAAAACCTATTGACTTGGCGGGGCAGAACAGGCCTCATCATAAGCCGCCTAAGTATTCCAAGGGCAAGCAAATCACGCACTTGGTATCCAGTTCATCTTTCTAAATGTTGGGACAGCGATTTGAGACGGCGATGTAACTCGAGAGGTCAGATCGACTTGATAGCTCTTCGGGATAAAAGCAACCACGCGGCTTCATGGACCCAAAGAGGCCCGCTGCAGGCAAGGGCAGGCCCCCGACCCGCCAGTAAACTCTGAGCTGTCAATCACCTGGAGCCGTCATGCGCCGCTTAGTTTTCGCAGCCCTCGTCACGCTTGTTTTCTCACCCCTGGCCTTCGCCCAAAGCAGAGCGACGCTGAACGCTTTCTCGAATAAAGAACTCATGGTCAAGCGCATCAGCTGCCCCGCCGGGAATGTTCAATTTGCAAGGGGTGTGCGTTGGGCACCAGCCAACAACGGCGTCAGTGTCCTGATCAACGACGCGGATGAAGTTCAGCTGCCTGCGTCGTGTTATGGCGAAATGTATTGCGCCCGCTACAAGGGCGCTTCTTCCGTCGTCATCGTGGACGCACCTGCCTGCGGCGGCAACGCGGTGGCCGAGGAATACATCGTGATTGACCTGATCTCCAAGCACAAGGTCACCCTCAACTATGGGCAATTGAAGGCGAATGTGCGTTAGTCGAATCCGCTGGTAGGTTGGTTTTTATGCAGCATCCGGCAGCGAGGTAATCAGTCCCTCGATTGAGACTGGATCAATCAGTGGATTGCAAACACTGCAAAAAAAACTGGTTCTCAAGTGGATTTTTTTCCGGGGTCAACGCAAGTTTTTTCACCTTCTTTTTTCCAGCAACTGCAATTTAAGGCGTAATCCTTCAACAGGCCCTTTTTGACGCCGTTCACACCAGTTTGCTTGGTCGTAGCAGGGGGAATGTAAAGGTAGGGGGTAAAGGTCTTTCGGACAGGGCCACCACTTTGAAGGTTGACCAGCACGGCGTAACACGCCAGCGGACCGGGCAGACCATTGCTGATCTCAATGAGCAGGTTGTTGCTGGAGTCGGCCGCCCAACCGGCCACCAATTCAACCTTCTGCCACTCGGTAGCTGAAAGCTCGACCTCTTTGAAAGACTTGGTTTTGGCAAACGGATTCCAGGCCCATGCCGGTGCGATCAAAATAACGCCCGAAAAGCTTAGAACTAAACTTAAAAGATGGCTTTTGTTGGGTGTCATAAAGCTGAATTTATCGATCTTGCTAGTTTATACAAGCAGACCCGGGCGGCGATTCAGGTGTTACCGCCCGAATAGAAAGAATTTTTATAGATAGTTGCAAAAATCAACTTAAAAGATGATGATTAATATCTTTGTTAATTTTTTCGATGGGATTGGGTATGAAACGATTTGCGGTGCAATGGCTAGTCAGTGCATTTGGTTTGGTGGCGGTTTCTGCTGCCGCTCAAAAATGTCTGCCTGCTGAATCGACCTTGTACGAAGGCAATGCAGGGAAAAAAGTGGCCTTGGTGTGTGCCAGTCCTGCCAAACCGCCGTTTGCGAAAATTGAATACCGTTTTGGCACGCCAGAAAAAACTGAAATGACGTACACGGCTGACCTGACCAATGGCAAAAAGTTTTTTGCAACGAACGAGGCCTATGAGCCTCGTGCAGGTTTGAACCACCTGTGGTTCACCAACGGTGACACCACCTACATCATTTCAGAATGCATTGGCGGCATGTGCCCTCACTCGGGCGGCATTGTGGTGGCCAAGGGCAAAAAGATTCTGGCGCGCATCAAAGTCAAAGAGGGCGGCTTTTCTGCAGATGACGCTGTTGATTTTGGCGGTCCAAGATCAAAGACACCTTTGGTGCAAGTCAAATACCCTGAAGGTGTCGATGTCACCTCGCTTTACGGCAAATGAGCCGGTGCCTTTGAATTTTGATGCGCTTGGCTGACGCAGTGCCACACATGAACAGGGCCTGTTTGCGGTCATGCGTTGCACTGTCGTTGATATTGTCACTTTTTGGTCAAAGGTCATGGGCATCCCCCAGCGCTCTTTCTTGCTTGTTGGCGGCCTATCCAGAGTTTCTGAAGAGTTCTTCCGTCGCCAATGCGGTTCAATCCAGGCAGGGCGAGGTGTTTGTATTTGATGCTTCTTTGCCCACGCAGTCGCATCAATGGCGACTTGACCATGCCGACCTCAAGTCTCAATTGGAGCAAGCTTACCCTCGGGAGCCTTTGGCTGAGCCGCCTGCTGTTGACTTTGACCCAGGGCGCTTGAGGTCAGCGCCATTTTTTGAGCGCATGTATGGGAAGACACTGTCGCAAGTGCAAGAGCACATGGTGAGTGTGCATTGGGCGCCCTGCAAATGCCGCATCCAATTTTCCAAGCGCAATGGCGCGGCGGCCGCGCTCGAAAAAGTGGGTCAGGCGCTGGTGGACCGTCCTGAACTGCAGATCTATGTCAGTCGACCTTTGGGGTCGCTTAATTGGCGAAGCATACAAGGCACTCAACGCCGCAGCATGCATGCCTATGGTGTTGCTGTCGATTTTCATTTGCCCAAGTCCGTGCACCACTACTGGCAATGGAGCGGATGCAAGTCAGGAACTGCATGCCCTTATCCTGCAGCCGTCCTCAAGGACGAACGTTTGCAAGAAGTGGTCAAGGTTTTTGAAAGCCATGGATTCATCTGGGGTGGCAAGTGGCATCACTTTGACACCGTGCATTTTGAGTTTCGCCCCGAATTGATTGGACCTGCATGTGGTCAATGAATGATGTTGTGTATGGTGAATGGATTCACATTTTTTGAAAGGATCAATCCATGAAAAAATTAGTTGCAGGTATCGTGGTTGGCATGACTTTTTGGGCTGCTGTTCATGCACAGGATCGGCTCATCAGCCCAGGTCAGGGCACGCCAGAGCGCAAGGCCATCCTCGACGGGGTGCGTGGTGTTGTGGAGCAAAAACTCAAAGGGGAAGTTGTTTTTGCGGTCAATGACATTCGCGCTTACAAAAATTGGGCGTTTGTGATGGCAGATCCGCAGCGAAAGGATGGCAAGAAATTTGACATCGTCAAATTGTTTGGCAAAGAAACCAGTCAGCAGATGGATGGCCTCAAGGTATCTGCAGTGCTCCAAAGAAAAGGCACCGAGTGGGTTTTGGTGCAGCACATGATCGGAGCCACAGATGTGTGGTGGTCAGAATATTGCGATGACAAGGCGCGCAAGATACCCAAAGAAGTGCTGGGTGTTTGTCCATAATTAACTATGGAATCGTCAGGAGGCAGAGCGAAAATCATTTTTTCAAAGGTGCGAGTGCTGGGCGCAATCTCATTTTCTTCGCATGCTCAAAAAATAGATGACGTGTGGCATGGGTGTTCGACGGGGCCAGATAGGAAGGCACACCGACGACAAAACCAAGTAGCTTGGCGCCGATTGAATCTTGACAGTGGGGTGTGCACACAATAACTTGAACTACTTGGAGGTAGTTCATGCGCATTCAAGCTCATGACTGCACACTGCTCAGGTCTTTTTCAGGGTTTCCACTACTTTGCGCCAGCGCTCAACGTCGGCGGGAATCTCGGCGCGGAAGGTACGGGTATCCGCCGCGTCGACTGTGAGTGATTGCGCATCGCAGAATTGTTTGAATGCCGGCGCGGTGGCAGCTTTGACGAATGCGTCGGAAAGTCGCTGGACGAGCGAGTCCGGGGTCGCGGCCGGCGCCATGACTCCAACCCAGGAGATTGCCTCGTAACCTGGAACGCCGGCTTCGGCAACGGTCGGGATCTCGGGCATGCTCTCCAATCGCCTGCCACTAGTAACTGCCAAGGGACGAATGCGTCCGGCCTTGACCAACGACATGGCCGTGGCGGTGCTTTGACAGGTGAAGCTCACTTGTCCGCCGACGACGTCGGTCACGGCGCCCGCCGCTCCCTTGTAGGGGATGTGGCGAGCGCTGGTCTGCGTAAGGTCGTTAAGCAGCGCGGTGCACAGATGAGTGGTGCTGCCGTTGCCGGCCGATGCGTAGGTAATTTCTCCGGGCCGCGCCTTCATGTCGCGCACCAGTTCCATCAAATTCTTGTAGGGCGAGTTCGCCGGCACCAGAACCATGCTGACAGCGCTTGTGAGGCGCGCAATCGGGGCGAAGTCCCTGACTGGGTCATAAGGAAGCGGCGACTCGGCAATCCAGCGGTTGGTGAAGTGGTGCACTGCAGTGAACAGCAAGGCGGTGCCGTCTGGTGCCGACTTCGCCACGTAGTCCGTACCGATGATACCGTTGGCGCCCACTCGGCTATCGACGATCACGCTGGCGCCTAGCTGCTGGCCCAGCGGTTCAGCCATAAAGCGGGCCGTGACGTCGAGCACTGTGCCAGGGGATGCAGGCACAACGAAGCGGAGCTGCTTGCCAGCCAACGTCGAGCTGGACTGTGCGAAAGCCGTGCCGGGCAGGTGGCCATATAGGGGTGCCAATGCGCTGGCCTTTAGAACGTCACGCCGAGAAAGGTTCATGTTGTCTCCTGAGGCTGGTTGGGGTGTAAGCCAAGATAGGCTTGCGACTTGGCAGGGGTAAACAGGAACACCACTTCGGCGCCTGTCGCGCCGGCACGAAGGACTGGTAATTCTTCTTCCGTCGAGGCGAAAACGCTCTCCCAATGAAAGAGTTCTCCGCAGTCGTAACGAACGCTGCCGCCGAGCACAATCATGAATGTGCCGCTCGCGGCCTTGGGGAAAGGGGTGCGGACGGGGGTGCCAGGAGGTAGCCGCAGCACGCGCGCGCCCAGCCCGTCCTCCCCCACCGGAATCGCCTCTGCGACCTGTGTCCCCGCCAGCGCCATCCGTTCGTCCTCCTGCAATGGCGGAATTGGTTGCGACGTTGCATGCCGCTTGGGGCCGCGGACCATCTTGTGGCGCGAATCCTTGATGAAGTTTGCGCCGCTTTCGCAAACCGGCCGGATGGTGAAATACTTGATTCCCTCGGGACCCGAAGCCAGCGGACCATAGCCGGTGTAGGCGCCAGCGTAGTGAACAGTCACGATTTGGATAGCCGATTGCCCGATCACACCACTTCCTTCCACGAAGAGCTGGAACTGGTTCTGACCGTGGAAGTGCGGGTCCACGGTGCTGTTCGGCGGCTGCTCAACCATGAAAATAGTGGGCGACAGCATCGGATCATCTCCCGATTCCATCCATTCAGCTTTGAAGTAGGGCATGTCTGTAGTCGTCTGCAGTGCCCGTCTCCTGGAGTGCGCCGTTTTACGTGAACCAAAAACAACCATGTGGATCTCTCCTGTTGACTAACTGTTCAGGCTGATCGAATATTGTTCCACCTTGCCGATTCAATATTGACCCAGGACGGATAGTTGCTTTTGTATTGGGCAACGATTTGTGAATTTACCCATTATGACTACACAAATCATCAAAGTTCACTTATAAATCGTGCCGGGTCTATCGGTCAAAACGATGCGCCAGCCTGAAAAGCCCAAGACGCGCCAGCGCACAATCCTGCTCCCAAAAGTCGTTTTTCAGGGAAAAGTTGAAAACTATTTAAAAGAACATTTACTGAAGGGCTATGCGTGGGATGGCAGCCAAAAGTAATTGAGTAACTTTATCGGCATTACTTTTAAAAACCTCTAAAATTGCATCCCAACTTACGGGCTGTTCATCTTCTTTCCAACAATCATAATCAGTGCTCATGGCAATAGCTGCATAGGGGATACCTATCTCGTTAGCCAAGGCTACCTCTGTAGAGACCGACATATTGATGATGTCCGCGCCAAATGAGCGGAACATTTTAGATTCTGCGCGGGTAGAAAATCGTGGACCCTCAATTGTAAGGACCGTGCCAGATTTATGAAAACTCAATCCTTGATCGGTGCACACGCGAATCAAAATTTCTCTTAATTGAGAGTCAAATGGATCGGCCATTGGGGTGTGTACAGGAGCATGTGGATTGAATGACTCATGAAAAGTCATTTTTCTCTGCTTAGTGAAGTCAATGAACTGATCTAAAATTATTAAATCACCTCTGCAAATTTCATTTCGCAATGATCCCACTGCTGTAGTTGCGAGAATGTGAGTGCAGCCGATATCTTTAAATGCTTGAATATTCGCTCTATAGTTAACTTGGGTAGGCGGGATGGTATGTTCTCTTCCATGCCTACCAAGCAATGCGACATTAATTCCGGCAACTTTCCCAATTTTCAAAGGTGATGAGGGCGCTCCCCATTTGGTATTCAAAATTTGATCCCTGGCGTTTAAAAAAAGTTCAGGGTTATCAAGACCACTTCCACCGATAATGCCTATCTGAATAGTCATTTAAAAACCTTTTAAAAATATATTAAATATTCAATGCGGCTTGGATTTGATCAAATGCTGAATTAATTGTGTGCCCATAGGCAACAATTCCTTCGTCATGACCAGCCATCACCAGTAAATTAGAGGGCCCTAAATTTGCAGCTACTAAAGTTGCCATGCTAACTGCCATTTGTGGCGTTCCATAGGGAATATGGGCAGGTGTTGATTTGCATCCGTGGTCCAATAATTTTAGCCATAGTTCACGATTGTGAATATGTAATACACACTGGACGGATGAGTTGGCTTGATATATCGCACAATGCGTCATGGACTCGCTACTCGCCAAAACAGGGCCTTCAGTTTTTACGGTATTTTGCATTAGATCAAAAGCCCGAACATAGCAATAACCTCTAGCACCCAAAACCCTTATTGAACCTGTAGCTGTTCCAGAAATTATACATCCAGCTTCATTACGAATTGAAACATTACCATAGCCGATTCCATCAGAATAAACTCCTACTAGGCCCATATCAAATAGCTTAGTGCGAACTTCATCTAATTGATTTAAATACAGGTGAACTGGAACACTGCTATCTTTATGGATAGCCTGATACTTGATGACACCATCATCTCTAGGCGAGTTACTCATTAGGCTTTCTCAGGAAATAAACCAAGAATTCCTGCCTCTGTAGCTGGGCAAATTCCTCTCTCGCACAAAAGCCCAGTAACCAGACGTGCAGGCGTAACATCAAAACCCCAATTGCGCGCCTTGGTTTGATCGGGACAAATTTGAACAGCAGCCACTGTTCCATCTGCTAATTTACCAATAACCTTTCGAACCTCATCCCCAGATCGCTCTTCTATTGGTATTTGAGTAAGGCCATTATTCAACGAAAAATCAATAGTGCTTGAAGGAAATGCAATGTAAAAGGGAACTCCATTATCTTTAGCTGCTAAAGCTTTAAGGTAAGTTCCAATTTTGTTGGCGGCATCTCCATTTCGTGTAATTCTGTCTGCACCTGTCAATACAATATCAATCATACCGTGTTGCATGAGATGCCCTCCTGCATTATCTGCAATCAAACTATGTGGGACTGCGTGGCTTGCCAATTCCCAGGCCGTAAGACTTGCACCCTGATTGCGTGGACGCGTCTCATCAACCCAAACATGTACAGGAATTCCAGCATCATGCGCAGCATATATGGGTGAAAGAGCAGAACCATAATCTACGAAAGCTAACCAACCAGCGTTGCAATGCGTTAAAACATTAATTGTTTTTGAAGGTTTTAATGAAGATAAATTTTCAAATAAACTCAAGCCATGTTCGCCAATCTGACGGCAAAATTTTGCATCCTCATCGGCAATTGCTTCAGCTTCTGCTTTCGCCAATGCGATTTTTTCAAAGATTGTGCCACCGGCTGCTAATCGACTAAGTTGGCGATTAACAGCCCAAGCTAAATTGCTTGCCGTAGGTCTTGTTGCTTGCAAGCGCAAGGCTTGAGTTTTTACATAGCGATCAAAGGATTCAAGACTGTCTGTTGGCGCCTGTTTGGCAGCTATCCACACACCATAACCAGCAGTAGCCCCAATCAGACCGGCTCCCCTAACGACCATATTGCTTATGGCATCACAAACAGCATCAACATCTAATAAAGTAACAATTTCGAAAGCATGAGGAAGAGTGAGTTGATTGATGACGCTCAATACGCCATCATCATTTATCCATATGGTTCTAAAGGGTTGCCCATTAATTTTCATAAAAAAGTCTCAATATAAAATCCCAAAATTAAACAATTAATTTTAATTTTATTAGGGAGATTTAATAACCACGCGGTCAAATTCAATGACCGTCAAATACAGTGAGTGAAAAAATGCTGGCACCCATCTTTTCCAATCGTTTTTTTCCGCCTAGTTCCGGCAATTCAACTACAAACGAACATTCCACAATGTTGCCACCACATTTTTTAATTAGAGTAATAGCAGCTTCAGCTGTTCCACCAGTGGCAATTAAATCATCAACCAAGAGAATTCTCTCACCTGCTGATATAGCATCTTCATGAATTTCTATCCTATCAGTACCATACTCTAGCTCATAATCGCAACCAATAGTTTTTGCAGGCAATTTTCCCTTTTTTCTAATTGGAATAAATCCAACTCCAAGCTCATAAGCTAAAGGCGAACCAATAATAAAACCTCGAGATTCAATTCCTGCCACCTTGTCTATTTTTAACCCAGCATATCGATCACGAAATTCATTAACTATCAATTTTAATCCATTACGATCTTTAATTAATGTTGTTATGTCTCTAAACATTATTCCAGGTTTGGGATAGTCTGGAATAGTTCGAATTAATTTTTTTATTGGCATTTGTATTTTAAAGTTATTTAAAAAATATTTAATTTATTATATAGTAAATATACTGACATATTTTTAAATTTTAAACGCTTTGAAGTTGGTTCTCTAAAAGCTTAAATTTAATTATATTTTTTGACTCTTTCGAGTGTAAAGTCTTAGAGGTTAAGTAGGAGGAACTTGTGGAATGCTTAAAGTGTCTTTGCAAGGCTTAACCTAACAAAACTTTTTTGCCTTTCCCGGTTTTTGGCAAGCCCAGACAGCGTCTCCCTGCCCCGCCTTCAAGCCACCGATAAAACCCTTCGAAGACCCGTAAGCGCCCTCCAGAAGCCATACGGCGGCGCGTCGCTTCGGCAATGGCGTGGCGACCCTCTGGGGTCTTAGGGCCGAAACTGCGCCTGTCGTGATTTTTACATGTTCCATTGGTTAGTGCTTCGGCTTGGCAGGGCAGACCAGACCAGTACTCCTTGCATATGCTCCGCATTTGACCTTCTGTTTCATTCCTTGACACTGGCCCCGAATCAGTACCGCTCAGAAGTTAGATTTTCCGGCTACTGGATTACTTTGCTGAGCAGCCTGCAATCCAAATTCGTGCGGTGTGCGCCAGTCTAGCGCACTGTGAGGACGCACCTCGTTATAGTCCCGCCGCCAGGCCTCAATCTTGGCTTTTGCATCCTCAAGGCTCAGGAACCAGTGCTGGTTTAAACGTTCTTGGCGCAGTCTGCCATTGAAGCTTTCGACCATGGCGTTATGGGTGGGTTTTCCAGGTCGGCTCAGATCCATTTCGATGCTGTTTTCTCAGGCCCACTTGTCCATGACCTTGCCGACGAACTCGCGACCGTTATCGGTCTTGATGGTTACAGGCTTTCCCGGGTGTAGCAATCGAGCACTGTGAGCATCTCTTTGATCCGCATCTGCAAGGCGCTGCTGTTGGCAGCAACACTTTTGTAGCGGCAGACGGTGCGACTCAGTTGCATGGCCTGGCAAACCTGACGTTCACTGGCCCGGTATCTCTCGATCAGATCGCTGGCCAACTCACGTTTGCGCGAAGGCGTTAAAGCTTTTTTGACAGTACGTCGTCGCCCCTGATTTATTCGATTTCAGTTGATGACCGACCGGCGGGCGGGCGGGACTGGGAATATTTGCATGAGTTGGCGCAATACCTGCTCCCAATGGGGCCGCGCACCGGCTGCTTGACACGGGCGCAAATAAAGGCGTTGTGAGAAGGTCACCCCCTTCTTGGCAATCATCCGCGGTAGCCATTTGATGTTGTAGCCCGCAGCGCACAAGACTGCGCTGAGCCGGTCGCCCTGTTCGCCCTTGAGGTGGCACCGATCCATCCGGTGGTCTGCCTTCAAGTGACCGATGATGGGTTCAATGGCCTGGCGCCGCTTGAGCAATTTGCGCTTCTGTTTGGTCAGCGTCTTGAATTTGCCCTGGTGTTTGATGGCCCGGCCCATGCGCTTGAACTGCTTGGCATGCGCATAACGACCCGCCTTGAAGCGCAACAGGGTCCGGAATTTAACCAGCGTCGTGTAGTCACATGGCAAGGCTTGGTCAAAGTAGGCGCGCCCACCGAAGAACTGCTACGCAGGTGTTTACGACCAGCGCTGCACCGCCGGTGAGTGCCGCAGGTCAATCATGTGGTCTAAGCGCAGGCGGAAAAAATCTTCGGCGGCGGCGTCAATAGGCTCTCGAAAACTCCCGGAAATTAACTCCTGGTGTTGCGTTTAGTGAGAGATTTGCTACGCGTAAAAATCCAAAAAAAGTGAGTGTCTATGTGGGTTGCAGCGGTATTTCAGCGGCGACTAATTAACTATGCAGTCGTCAGGTGGCAGACTGGAAATTATTTTTAAAGGTACTAGCGCAGGGCGCAATTTCATTTTCTTCGCTGTTTGACCGCAAATTGGATATTTATTATTTATTATTTATTATTATTTTTTAAAGTGCTATTAATTTCTTCAAGATTTTCATTTATCGCGACAAAAGTAGATAATAGACCTATAAATAACACGTACAACAAGAATATTAAAAATAATATTCCATAAAATGCACCGCTTTCATACGCGATACTTCCAAAAATACCTACGACTGAATCTTTATTTTTTTGATAATTTAATATCACCAAAACAAATCCTACTATCACCACGATGTGAATCAGGGATAGGATTCCACTAAAAATATTTGCAATGAACTTATTCATACACTATCCTTTCTAAGATGTAATTAACACGTCATTAATCTAAAAAATAAAAAATTATCCTAAATATCATCCAACTTACTCGTAATTACCTTTCCCTGCAATGATGTGACGAACACCACCTCGTGGATTTTCAACGTCACTGCAGGCTGAACTGACTTGTCAAGGTCTTCTTCTTCAATGGTGTTGCCAACAGTGAACTGATTGGTGGTGATGACCTTGGCGGGCTGAGCCCCCTGCCCTTCAATGCAAGCCTAGACTGATATACGCATGGCATTTTTCCTTCAGAGTTGCAATGCCATCCTCTGACTTATTGATGGAAATGCCCCTTGGTTTTGGCCACTGTCGAGCTTGTCATGACCTATCTGGCTAAACGAATGCTTGCTGGGAAGCCTCAATGAATGATTCATGTTACTTCAGAGGTCACCCTGCAGTTGTGTAAGCCTGCTGGGTCGGCTCCGTTCCTCTCCCCGCACGCAAAAAACTGGCTGGCCGCGAAGGCCTTCGGGTTGCGGAAAACTTAAGCGCCGTTACGGTTCGGACTACTCTGCCCTGAGTCCGGCGGTCCGGATCACATTCGCCCACCGCTTGGCGTCATCTTCCATCGTCTTGCCGAACTGCTCGCGGGTGGAAGTGGCAGGAACCAGGCCTGCGGCAAGCAGCCGCTCGCGGACTTCCGGCGACGACAGAGCCTGTTCGCACTGGCGATGCAACCAATCCAGATACTCCGTCGGCGTGCCCTTGGGCGCTGTGAGGCCGAACCAGTTTCCGGCTCGATATCCCGGCACGCCCGCTTCGTCCGCGGTGGGGATCGTCGGCAGGCTCGATAGGCGCTGCGGCGAGGCGACTGCCAGCGGCACCAGTTTTCCGGCCTTGATGTGCGCGGAAACAGGCAGGATTCCGATGAGAATGACATCAAGCTGGTCGCCAAGGATTGCTGCGACGGCCTCGGTCATTCCCTTAAATGGGACGTGTGTGAGATGCAGGCGCGCCTCTTGTTTGAAGAGTTCGGTAGCGATGTGATTGATGCTCCCGATACCCGCCGACCCATAGTTGAATTTCCCGGGATTGGCCCGGGCCATCTCGATGAAGTCCTTCAGGCTACCGACCTTGAGTTCGGGCCGGACGAGAATAAGGAATGGCGAGGAAACGAGCACCGCTACAGGGCTCAGTGCGTCTGTGGATTGCCAGTGAAGCTGGCTTTGCAACGCGGGGAGCATCGTGAAAGTCGTGTCGGTGATGACCAAGGTATGGCCATCAGGGGCCGAGCGCGTGCCGGCCTCATAGCCAATCTTCCCGGCCGCGCCCGACCGGACCTCGATCGCAAAGCTCTTGCCGGTATTCTGCGAAATCTTCTGTATCACCGTTCGAACTACGATGTCGCCGGAGCCGCCTGGAGCGAACGGGTTCAGGATTCGCACAGGACGGTTGGGGTAGTCGCTCTGCGCGCTCGCGACAGAGGACGTCAGGAGAAGCCCGGCGCATGAAATGAAGTCGCGTCTGAGCATGGTATCTCCTGTGTGTATTCGGGGTTCAATCCCGGTAGCCTAGATCGAGCTTGTTCATCCAGGCCAGCATTGCCGGCCACTCCATCGCCAGGCGGCCTGTGTTCTCCAGCACGTCCCACTGCCTGGCCGCCCGTTCGCACATGTCCGTCGGAACTTCCAGCGCATTCCCCTCGCCGACAGCCGCTTCTACCTTCAGCTGCGACTCGACGGCAGCCATCAGGTAGTTCATGCGGGACATGGCCTCCTGGATGGATGGCCCCACTGTGAGCAGCCCGTGGTTCCTGAGGATCATCGCCTTGGCTCCGCCCAGATCAGCGGCAATCGCGTCCATCTCGTCGATCTCTGCAACACCGTGGTAGCCATGATAGGCCATGCGAATTCCGTGAAATCGCATGGCCGCCTGCGTGAGGTAGCGCAGGCCGCGTGGATGCGCCGATATCGCCATGCCTGCTGGAGTGTGGATATGGACGACGGCATTGACGTCAGCCCTCGCACGCAGTACCGCAGTATGGATGGCAAATCCCGCGGGGTTGATGTCGGCGTCAGGCGTCACCGCAACACCATCGAGGCCGACCTTCACCAAAGACGACGCAGTCACCTGCCGGAACATCAACCCATGCGGCTTGACGAGGAAACGATCTGGCTCACCGGGAACCCTTTGCGTGAAGTGGTTGTAGATCAGCTGTGTCCAGCCAAACTCGGCAGCTATCCGGTGCGCCGCAGCGAGGTCCCGCCGGACTGCGGCCTCCTCTGGCGCTGGCTCAGTCTGCATAACGCCCTTCCTTCTCCTGGATGGACTGCTGACCCAGCAACTGGTGCATCGCGTTCATGGACACCATATCCGGCGGCTCGTGCGAAAGTCCGCCGTCGCGCCTGAGCCTGGAAAGCGTTTCCTGCATGGCTACGATCGAACGGCGTAGCGTGGACACCGTGAACAGGGCCATCGAGTAGCCGATTTGTGTCAGCTGCTTCTCGTCGACTTCGAACGGCCAGCTACCGACGGTGCAAACCAGCGGACCCGAGACGCCGTCACGGAAGCGCTTCATGTCGTCGAGAGACCGCGGCGCCATGATCATGATGGCGTCCGCACCTGCTTCGGAGTAGGCCTTGCCGCGTTGGATTGCCGATTCCATTCCCTCGGTGCCGATTGCGTCGGTACGAGCGATGACCAGGAAGTCCTTGTTTCTGCGGTGATCCACACATGCCTCGATCTTGCGGCACATTTCCGCAGTCGGTGCCATCTTGATTCCGTCAAGGTGACCGCACTTCTTCGGGAGCGACTGGTCCTCCAGATGCATGCCGGCCGCGCCTGCGGCCTCGTATGCGGCAACGGTGCGGATTGCATTGAGCGCATTGCCGTAGCCGGTGTCAGCATCGACGAGCAGTGGCACCTTGACCACTTCCGATATACGCGCGGCCTGAGTGAACATTTCCGTGGAACTCACCAATCCGACATCCAGCATGCCCATCGTGGCGCATACGTAGTAGCCGGACATATACACCGCCTCGAAGCCCGCCTGTTCAGCCAGCAGCGCGCTCAGCGGATCGCCGGCACCGGGGACGATGGTGCATCGATCGCGTTCTAGCAAAGGGCGTAGGGAGGTCCGCACGGGATTACCTTCTGGGGGTTGACTGGCGGCCTGAGAGCTACGCGCCAAGGTTGTAAAATTTCGAAATCTCGAAATTGAAATCGAGGTTTCGATGTCAAATGAGTATACGCACTTGTGTTGGGTTGTCAACAGGGAATTCCTCACAGCGCTTCGTGGACGGCGCTGGTTTGGCCGCCGCGGCCGGACGTGTGGCGGCTATCGCGTCGCCGCACGGCAGGGCGGCGCGCGCGCTGAGAGAATTGACATACGAACCCAGACCGCTATTTACGTACGTTCGACATTCTGGATCTGCTGGTTGGGCGAAAGGAGGGGATGCGGCTTACTGAAGTAAAGGATGAGCTGGCCCCCCCAGCAGCGTTGCCCTTGAAAGCCGACTCGCGTCATCCCAATTTCGTCTCAAACTTCGCTACTGTAGCGGTCAAGTAGTTTCGGACAGTTCGATAGATTTTTTTGATGTCGATTCACGCTCGAAAGCGTTGGGTGACAAGTTGCCCCGTTTTGAGTGCAGCCTGATGCTGTTGTAAAAGCCAACAATGTAGTCGGCAATATCGTTTGTAGCCTCGGCGTGATTGGCATAGTCCTTTTACAAAACCCGCTTCATCACAGAGTACTGGGCGATAACAAGGTACAGCACAAAATTCGCCTTGCAGGAATTGACGCGCCAGAGAAAAAGCAACCATTCGGCCAACGCTCTACGCAAAGCTTAAGCGACTTAGTCTTTGATAAGACTTTTTTGGATGTTTAAGAAGGCTGGTATTAAAGGGCGGATTCAAGTGAGAGGCGATACCGATTGCAAGTTCCTTTCCTGCCCGTTGGGGTTTTACCCATTTCGTGGAGATAGGCTTATTTGGATTGAACCGTTTTCAAGCTGTTGGCACTTATCTTCAAAGCTTGCAAGATCGATCCGTAGTGTGTGGTATTAATTTTTCTGAATCTAACGGGCATGAAATAATTAAAAAAATGGCGCAATTTAGATCCCAATTTGATAATTATTATCCCGACGCTCATATGCATTTTCAAAAGGCCTCAACTCTTTGCATCCTTCGTCCCGGACTGCTGCACTACTTTCGCATGCATTCCCATTCGCGCGAAATTTTTGATAACGTAATCGGGCGGCGTTTCGTCAAAGATCGGGTCGAGCTTCGACCCATCCGCAAATATCTCCATCTGCAGTGATCCTTCCGGCCCGTGAACGATGGGTCCATAGGTGACACCGGCCTTGAACACAGTGATGTCGCCGGCCTTGCGTAACTTGCCTTCAAGCATGTACGAACCCTCGATGATCAGATCAAGCCGGTGCACGTTATGGTAGTGGCGGCCTGTCACATGATTTGGCGGCAGCCGAATGAACCAGATATGCGGTGCGTGCTGGTCCTCCGGTCCGCCGAGAATGAAACGCGCCCACTCCTGGCCCGGCTTTTCGAGCGGCGTCCACATCTTGGCGTCATGCAAACTGGTCATGTATTTTTCTACCAGCGATGCATAAGTCGGCGTGTCGTCGGTTCCATCGAGATGGGTTTTTTCGGTTTGAGGTGTGCTGTCGCTCATGTTGTAGCTCTTGGGGTTGTATAAATAAAGGGCGAGGTCGCGCTACTTTGCAACCGCTGCAAAAAACTTGGCCTGCTCGGCCAGGTTTTGCGCGGCGGTCTTCGGCGTACTGTTTTCGATCACGTCGAAGCCGGCGCCCTGCAGGCGTTTGCGTATCTCAGCGTCTTTCAAAGCGCTGGCCGCTGCGTTGTGCAGCTTGTCGATCGCGGCCTTGGGCGTGCCCGAGCGGACGCTCAATGAAATGATCAGGCCGCGATAATTGGGCTGGCCCAGCTCCTTGAACGTGGGCGTGTTGGGGTAGTTGGGACTGCGCGTCTCGCCAGTCACCGCAAGTGCGCGCAAGCGTTCGCCCAACGTGACAGCCGCGCCTTCGGAAATAAAGCCCATCTCGACCGTGCCCTGACCCAGTGCCGTCGTCCACGGCCCGCCACCGGTAAATGGCACTTCGACGGCCTGTACACCAAAGTCTTTGGCAAAACCCTGCATCATGATCTTGGTCAGAGGGCTGGCGGTGCCATAGTTGAGCTTGTTGGGCTGCGCTCTAGCGGCGGTGACGAGCTCGGGCATCGTTTTCCAGGGAAATTGCGCCGCGCTGCCGAAGACCAGGCGCGAATCAGTCAGGTCAATCACCGGCACCAG
Source organism: Comamonadaceae bacterium (assembly GCA_947478725.1). GTDB lineage: Bacteria > Pseudomonadota > Gammaproteobacteria > Burkholderiales > Burkholderiaceae_C > Polaromonas. Next base: position 2,325 of record CANJWZ010000038.1, on the reverse strand, counting down.
ATCCTTTAATGGGTCGAACTGCAGGTTCTTGCTCAGGATCGGCATGGTCACCAGTCCTGACACATAGGGTAGGAGCACCGTATAACCATCCGCCGGCGAAACCCGCGCCACATGGTCGAAAGCAATCACCGTGTCGGCGCCGGGCCGGTTTTCGACAATGATGGGCTGCCCCAATGTCTTGGTCATGTCGGTGGCAACGATGCGCGCCACGATATCGGTCACCGAGCCGGCCGCATAGGGCACGACGAAGCGGATCACCTTGGTTGGAAAGTCCTGCGCCGATACACCGCTCATGACGCCGATGGCTGATGCAAAACAGCATGCAATTAACAGCGCACGTTTCTTGAGTTTCATGTTTTTGTCTCCGCGGTCTTGGGTGGAATATCACATGAGCCATCGCGAGACTCATTCAGCAAATGCTAATAACCACAAAACTTTATGTCAATAGACACGATTTATGTACAGAGACATAATTTCTCTCATCCTTGATTGATGCGAGCAACATCGTGCGCGACAATTTTTGATGACTTTCCCCAGTGAAAAACGAAATGCCAAGCCCCAAAACCGCTACCGCCACGCACCAGTCGCCACTTGCAACAAAAACCACCGACGCGACTTTGCGCATCAGGGAAGTCCCTGCTGTCCGCCGCGCCGCCGCCATCCTGAATTTGCTGGCCAACAACACCAGCGGGCTTAATGCATCGCACATCGCACGAGAGCTCGGCATCGTGCAAAGCACCTGTCTTCATATCTTGCGTGAGCTGGCTGGCGCACACCTCGTAACGAAAGACCGTAGCAATAAAACCTACCAGCTCGGCCTTGGTGTTTTGAGCTTGGCAAAAGGCCTCAGCTCCCACGACAGCTTCATCACCAATGCTCAGCAGCGCATTGCACGTTTTGCACGTGACTACGGCGTGAGCGCCAATGCCCAACAACGCGAAGGCGACGATGTGATCGTGGTCACGGCCGCGGCCGCGAGCGAAGGCCTGGTTGCCCCTGTGGGCCGGCGATCACCAGTGTTGTCCGGCTCCGGCGGCCAGCTGCTGGGTGCGCATGCCGGCTGGTCAGATGACGAGCTGCAGGTGCGCTTCGCGCAGGTCAACTGGCAGAATCCGCCTGATTTCAAGACATGGCGCGAGGATGCGTCACGGGCACAGCAACGCGGCTACGCTATTGATGACGGTCGCCAGCGCCTCGGCATCACGTCCATGTCTGTGGCTGTCGCCGACCGCTTCGGGAAAGTGATACGGACTTTGAGTATCAATATGGTCTCTGCGCAAATTGATCCCGCCAGACGTGAGGTCTTGATCAAGGCATTGCAGGACGCAAGCGCGGACGTGGCCCGCGCCCTCTGAGCCAGCCAGCTTTGCGATCTATTGGTCTATGAGGCCTTCACGCATTGGGGTGCCACTTCGCCATGGTGATGCCGACGTTCAACGTTGTGGGATACATCGTAAGATCAAATCAAGGGAACTGAACCACAGATCTGAAACCAGGCAGGAGGTGATTCAATGATGCTTTTATCCATCACCTTGGCATTCCCCCAATTCACTGGACACTTTTCATAGCGCAGTTTGACGCTGCTGATCGGCTTTGAGGTGTGAGTTCTACGTGGGAAAGGTCGAGACCGGTGACTCAGCGCCACAGACCTTCAAAAGAGAAATCCTTAAAGAACTTATGAAGGTATAACCAGATCGCCACTTAGGCAGCCGGCAGTGGCGACCGACGCCAACTGATGACACTCTCGAGGATATCAAGCCAAACTTTTTGGGTATGTTTTTGGGTATGTAAAAACAAGAAACGCCCCAAGGGGCGCGTGTTTATTGGCTGTCTGGCAGGGCAGAACATACGTCATCACAAACTGCCTAAGTTTTTAATGGGTAAGCAAATCAAGCACTCGGGGTCCGGTTCATCTTTCTAAATGTTGAGACAGCTATTTAAGACGGCGATGTAACCCTAGAGGTCAGATCGACTTGATAGCTCTTCGAGATCGAAGCAACCATACGGTTCCACGAACCCAACGGAGCCCGCAGCATGCAAGCCCACACACAAGAAGAAATCGACTCAAGACCCGAACCAAGTCCCATGGCCATCTTTGGTGCCATCCTCGCCCAAGGCGCGATTCGCTTTCTCGATCGACAAAAAAGAGAGCAAAGGGCCGCTGAGAAAAGCATCAACCCCGCTGAGCCACTACAAAACTGAATGACTTTACGTGGGCTTCAAGACTTCAGGAATATCGCGTGCGCCGTGCAATATGCGAACGATGGTGACCTGCTTTGTCGTGGACTCAAAAAAGATCACGTAGTTGCCATGCGCGCATGAGCG
>CANJWZ010000037.1 GCA_947478725.1 Comamonadaceae bacterium | reverse complement strand
GCCGGTCATATTGAGGCTCCGGGTCGCGGCTGCTTCCAGGCTCACACCAGCCGGATTCGGCACACCGCCGGCGTCTATCACGGCAGTTGCTTTCAGCGGCATCCCGCCGGTCATATTGAGGCTCCGGGTCGCGGCTGCTTCCAGGCTCATCTCGCCCGGATTCGGCGGCATTCCAACCGTCATGTTGCGGCTCCCGGGCGCGGCTGCCTCCAAGCTCACATCGCCCGGACTCGTCACACCGCTGGCGTTTGTCACCGCAGTTGCTCTGAGCGGCATCCAACCTGCAATATTCTGGCTCCCCACCAGGGGTGTTAACGTACCCGTCGCCGCCACAGCCCGCACATCCACCGCTGCAGTTGCTGTAACGTCGAGCGGTGTCGGCCAGAAGGGATTGCCTTGACCGAGCTGGTCAGCTGTCATCATGGCGGCGAGCTCTTTGCTCTGGCTGTTGCCACGAGATGCGACGGGCAAAGCGGTTACCGTGCCAGGAGGGGTAACATTGAATGACGGACTGGCCCCCAGTCCAGGTGACGTCAGCAAGGTTGAACCGTTTTGGCCAGCAAACAAGGCTTGTACCGCTGATTCGTCTATCCCTTGGGTGCGTGCAAAAGCTGCCAGGCTGGCCATATCAGGCAAAGGCCCGTCGCTCGTGATCAGCTTGATTTTGTTGCCCAGGGGTAGAACTTGCAAACCCGTTCCGGGCAACGCCTGAGCGGCAAATAGTTGCCGCTCGGCTTTGAGCATTTGGCCGGTGAGCAGCGTCGAAAATTCCCCGCCCGCCGCCGGCGGGACGGTGTTAGGGGCGCTGCCAGTGCTGTCGGCCACGCTGGGCGAGACTGGATTGACGGGTAGAAAGCTCAAACTGGTATCCATGGGGTCATTTTCCTAAAAGTGACACAGGGTGGGGTTAACGGCAGAACTGTTGCAAGAAATGTGACTGGACACAAGTTGCCGCTCACAACATGCCAACGCGTGGTGAGTGTCGAATATTCATGGCACGAAGAGTGCTTACTGCATCTCCCATACAGCCCAATTGACCATCTGAATCAGTAAAACCCGTGTTTCCTTCAAGAACTTCACCATGATTTCGCTCACCCTGTCGGCCTTCCGACAAAACCTGTCGAAATTCAACTACAACGACCTGAGCATTCCGGGGGTGGTGTTGTTGCTGATGGGCATGTTGCTGATCCCCATGCCGCCGGTGTTGCTGGATGTGTTGTTTACCTTCAACATTGCCTCCAGTTTGCTGATCATCATGATCGCCATCAAAGTCCGCAAGCCGCTGGAGTTTTCAGCATTCCCGACTGTGTTGTTGTTCGCAACCATGCTGCGTTTGGCTTTAAACGTGGCGTCTACCCGTGCGATCCTGGTGGACGGTCACACGGGGCACGAGGCGGCAGGCAAGGTGATTGCGGCGTTTGGAGAGTTTGTCATCGGTGGCAACTACGTTGTTGGATTCATTATTTTCGCCATTTTGGTCATCATCAACTTTATTGTGGTGACCAAAGGCGCGGGACGGGTGTCTGAAGTAAACGCTCGTTTCACGCTTGATTCCATGCCCGGCAAGCAAATGGCGATTGATGCTGACTTGAATGCGGGGGTTATAGACCAGGAAACCGCCAAGACCCGGCGCGCTGAGCTGGCTCAAGAATCTGATTTCTTTGGCTCCATGGATGGCGCTTCTAAATTTGTCAGCGGCGACGCGATTGCGGGCTTGCTGATTTTGATCATTGCTTTGGTCGGTGGTTTGGCGATCGGCATCGGACAACATGGCCTTTCGCTGAGTGAAGCCGGACGGATCTACACCCTCTTGACCATCGGTGATGGCCTGGTCGCACAAATTCCCTCTTTGTTACTCTCTCTGGCGACCGCTATCGTCGTGACAAGGGTAACAACGACTGAGTCAATCACTGAGCAGGTGGGTTCTCAACTGGGCAACCCCAGCGCGTTGTTTGTGACCTCTTGCATCATGGCCATTTTGGGCGTTGTTCCTGGTATGCCGCATCTGGTGTTCATCACTCTGGCAGCCATTTTTGCTATATCGGGCGTGATGGTTATGCGACGTCAGCTGGCGTCTGATTCCCCCAAGCCGGTCCCGGGAGCAGCTGCAACTGCTGATCCCCTGAAGGAACTGGGATGGGAGGATTTGGATCAAGTGGATTTGGTCGGTCTGGAAATTGGTTACGGTTTGATTCCCTTGGTCAATGTCGAGACTGGTGGACAGCTGATGACCCGGGTAAAAGGGGTACGTAAAAAACTTTCTGCCGAATTGGGCTTCTTGATTCAGCCAGTGCGTATTCGGGATGCCCTGAGCATCGATCCCGACAGTTATCACATTGTTTTAAAAGGCGTGATCCGTGGCCGGGGCAAGATCAAAGTGGGCCGAGAAATGGCCATTAACCCAGGCCAGGTTTACGGTCCCTTGGAGGGAGTTGCGACCAAAGAGCCGGCTTTTGGATTGCAGGCAGTCTGGATCGAACCTTCCGAGCGCGATCATGCACGTGCGCTGGGATACACCGTGGTCGATGCCGCAACTGCCATCGCCACCCATTTGAACAAGGTGCTGCGTGAAAATGCGGCTGACTTGCTCAGTCACGATGAAGTGCAGCAGCTGTTGGACAAGTTGGCTGTCAAATCTCCCAAACTGGTGGAGGATTTGATTCCCGCCAAGCTCTCTTTGGGGGTGATGACGCGAACCTTGCAAAGCCTGCTCAATGATGCTGTGTCGATCCGTGACATGCGCACCATCGTTGAAACGCTTTCTGAGGTCAGCGCCAAAACCCAAGACCCCGAGCAACTGAATGCCTTGGTGCGGCCGCGCCTGGGTCGCCTGATTGTTCAGGGGATGGTTGACGATAAAGAGGTTCTGTCGGTGATGACGCTGGAGCCTGGGCTCGAGCAGCTCTTGCACAATGTCATCGTCCAGCAGGATCAGGGCCAAGGGGTGGTCATGGAGCCAGGATTGGCCGAACGACTTTTTGCTGCTCTACGTGATGGGGCGAAACAGGTCGAAACGCTGGGCCACGCGGCTGTTCTGGTTGTTTCTCCTGCCATTCGTCCTTGGCTTGCGAGGTCGGTTCGGAGTCGAGTCAATGAGCTGGTCGTCTTGTCCTATGGTGAGATTCCTGATGACCAGGTGGTTAATGTGATTCACACCGTGCACGCGGAAACTCCAAAATCGGATGCTACGCGCTAAGCGCTGAGCCAAACCAACCCTAGTACTGCCAGGCCAACACCATGGAACTAAAACGCATCCTTGCCAACGATACAAAAAGTGCAACTGATCTTGCAATGAAGTTGTGTGGCCGCGACGTATTGATCATCTCCAATCACACAGTCGAAGGGCAAACCGAGCTGGTGGTGGCCATTGATGTCGATAAGCAGAGCCCTGAAAGCCATGATCAACAAGGTGGCAGCCAAAGCGAACAGGCCCAGCCAGCAGAAGACTTCAGGAGTCAGCTGGTCTTGGCGCAAGCCAAATCAAGCCCCAATTATGGCGTCGCAGCCTCACCGGTTTCAGGTGCCGACTTCAAGCAAGCCAAGCATGAAGGCCGCGATCCCAAAAACCAGGAAATCACCCGGCTGATTCGCGATGAGTTGGCTTTTTTCAAGGCTGAGCTGAGCTTGAGCCTAAAAACTTCGGGATGGCAAAGCAGCTTGAAGCTGTCTCCTGAAATCGACAATTTATTCAACTCTTTTACCCACGCGGGAATGTCCGCGAGCTTACGCACTCTTTTGCTCGATACGGTCAAAGACATGCGTGACGAACAAGAAGCCCTGTTGGCTATTCGCCAGCAGCTGGAGCAAGTTTCGCATCTGCCGCGTACGGCCTTACCGCAAGACGGGATTCACCTGATCGCCGGACCCAGCGGGGTCGGCAAAACCATGATGGCGATGCGACTGGCCAGCCACGCATTGGCGCAAGATCCATCATGTAAGGTGGCGATGGTGAGCTACTGCGACACCCGCCCCGGTGCCTGGGAGCAAATCCAGGTGCTTTCAAGCCAAATCGGGATGGAGTGTTTTAGAGCTGGCGACAGCGTATCGCTCGGCAACGTCCTTGCCCTTTTGGCCGACTACAAACTGGTCTTGATTGATACTGCCTCAACGCAATTGCGAGAACGTGTTGTGGAGATTGAGTCGGTTTGCCCTTCCTGTGTCAAGCATGCCTTGGTCACGGCCGACTCCTCGTCTGCCACTTTAAAGCGCACCTTGCAGGCGTCGGACATCAAATGGAACAGTTTGATGGTCAGCAAGCTCGATGAATCTAACCAGCCTTGGCCGCTGGTTGAATTCCTCCATGAGAATTCGCTCTCAAACTGTGCTGCCAGCGATGGCGCCCAAGTTGCTTCTCTGAAACTCAATTTGACAGCGGGCTCTTTGATTGAGATGGCCTTGGCCCAATTGTCTCGGTCACCTGAACCGCGTGCGCTGGCTCGAACGAATCCTTCGACAAAGCCTCCCGTGTTCAAGCTGCCGGCCGTCGCTCCACGTTTCTTGACGCAATCTAGTCCCAGGGGCCTGCGTGGTTCCTTCAATTGAAAACAAGTGAAAAGAGAATGAAAACAACAATACGGACAGAAGTCATTGGTGTTGCCAGTGGCAAGGGCGGCGTGGGTAAAACAACACTGGCTGTGAATTTGGCCATTGCACTTCAAATGTCAGGGCAGCGGGTGATGCTTTTTGATGCCGATTTGGGCTTGGCCAATTCACAAATTGCCATGGGTTGTACCTGCCCGTTTAATTTGAGCCACTTTATGAGCGGTCAAAAAACGCTAGAAGAAATCATGGTGACGACCCGCCACGGGGTCAAGCTGATTCCCGGTGCGTCTGGCGTGAGCGAATTGGCAGCTTTGAGTCGAACCCAGGCCTCGCGCGTTGTGCAGTCTTTTAGCGCACTTGAGGGGGAAATCGATTATCTGATCGTCGACATGGCTGCGGGGATATCGCCGTCTGTGCTGGCGTTTATGGAGGCGTGTCAAAGACGTTTCATCATTGTGCGTGATGACCCATCGTCAATTGCGGATGCTTACGGCATGATAAAAGTGCTGATTCAGGAATACAACCTGGATGAAATCTACATTGTTCCCAATGCCGTCAAAAGTCAGTCCGACGGACAAAATCTCTTTCGCCGAATCAATCAGGTGTGCGCTCAGTTTTTAAACTACACCACGCACTACATCGGTTCGATTGAAGACGACAAATTGATCTTAGAGGGTCATCGAAAATATGAGCCTGTCCTGAGCTATGCGCCCAATTCTGTGAGCTCCCGAAGCTTTATCCGGCTGGCCAAATCTGTCACGCAGATTCCGAACATCAGCGAGGTCTCCGGTGGGATGCAGTTTTTTGTCGAACGCCTGGTTCAACAGCAGAATTGAGCATCGTATGGTTGCATCGACTCGTCTTTATGAAGAAGTTCACAACAACAGTGAAGCTCTGGTTTTGGCGCATTTGAGTATGGTCAAACGTGTTGCGTTGCATCTGAAAGTTCGAATTCCACCGTTCATGGAGCTCGACGAGTTGATCCAGGTCGGGATGATTGGGCTGTTAGAGGCGGCACGATCCTACATGCCGTCAAAAGGTGTGGATTTTGAGAATTTTGCGTTGAGTCGGGTTCGGGGCGCCATGCTCGACGAAGTACGGCAGCTGTCTTATTTGCCTCGTTCAGCTGTTGAATTTAACAAGTCAGAAAACAAAGCGACCGATGCCTTGGCGAGTGAACTCGGACGCAAGCCAACCCAGGCTGAATTGGCCGCCTACGCGGGTGACGATCTCGGCGACTATCAAAAAAAACGTGGCAACGCCAAACGTTTTGAAACCTTGTCGATGGAAGTCATCACGGACGAGGTGATGGGACTTGCCGACGAAAGGTCGCGTCAACCCGATGAGATTGTTGAGCGCGAGGACTTTATGCGCGCCGTCACAGAAGCGATAGCTGCACTGGACGAGCGTGATCAATTGCTTATGTCACTTTATTATGTAGAAGAACTCAATCTCAAAGAAATTGGCTTAACACTGGGCGTGACGGAGTCCCGTGTCAGCCAGCTGTTGAGTGCAGTGGTTAAAAAATTAAGGCATTTGTTGAAAATCGAGGAAGGTACAAAACGGTAAGCCTTTGGCTGATTCACTCCTGAAACGACGTAAATCTCAAGTTTTCACATTCTGTGTCGACTCAAAGGTGTACGTTAACTTATTGGGAGATACAGAGATGCGAGTTCAATTCAAAGCCATGGAGTCTTATGGTGTCGGTAATTTGGCTTCTCAAGCCTCTGTGGCGAGCAGTGCGGAGTTAATTCAAATGCTTTTTGATGATTTGGTAAGCACGCTGGCTGCCGCTCAAGGACATTTGGAGCACGGCGCCATTCAGGAAAAAGGCAAGTGTATTTCTAGGGCCAGCAGCATTGTATTGGGTTTGCAGCAAGCGCTTGATTTCGAAACCGGTGGGGATTTGGCGAAAAATTTGGACGAGTTGTACATATACGCCACCCGTCGATTGATTTTTGCCAATGCGTATAACGATCTGTCCGTTTTGAAAGAATTGCATGGGTTGATGTCTGAGCTTAGCAGTGCCTGGAAAGAAGTTCCAGCGCTGGTTCGGGGCGGGCGAGCTTCTGCATGGGTAGGTCAGGAAAGATTGACTGCACAGGTTTAGCATCAAAGGTTTGTGAAGCCTATTTTTTGGGATTTTTTATGTTTGGTATCGCCGGTATTGTTTTTCTGCTGATCAGCGTCTTCGCCAGCTTTGTGGTGGGGGGTGGAAGTCTGGCTCCCTTTGCTCACGCCGCGCCGATTGAAGGTTGGTGTATTTTGGGCGCGGGCATTGGCGGCATGTTGATCGGTAACAGTCCCGACGTTGTCAAGGCCGTGTTTGCTGGAATCGGTCGCACCTTCAAGGGCTCAAAGTACAAAAAACAGGACTATCTGAACACTATTTTTTGTGTTTCGAAAGTCATGAAAACACTCAAAAGCGAGGGTGCCGTTGCGCTGGAAGCCCATATTGAGACACCGGAATCCAGCGCAATTTTCAGTGAATATCCCAATTTGTTGAAAGACCATGCCTTGTTGCACCTGATCACGGACACGGTTCGTTTGATGGTGGTTTCGCAGGGAACGCTCAGTCCCATGGCGGTCGAAGAAGTCATGGACACGGCCATCAAAACCCACCATCACGATGAGCTCAAGGGCTCTGATGCCATTGCGACCCTGGCAGGCGCCTTGCCTGCACTGGGCATTGTGTCTTGCGTGATGGGCGTGGTCAAAACCATGGAGCAGATTGACCAACCCCCTGCGGTTTTGGGCGGTTTGGTTGGCGCAGCGCTGGTGGGGACCTTTATTGGCGTGTTTTTAGCCTATGGCTTTTTTGAACCTTGGGCCAAGCGCCTGGCTCAAATCATTGAAGATGAGGCCTGTATGTACCATGTGGTCAAACAGATCATCATTGGTACCATGCACGGGCACCCTATGCCGCTGATTCTGGAGGCCGCAAGGGTCGCCATCAGCCACCACAATCAACCCAGTTTTGCCGATGTATTTGATGGTTTGCGGGGCAAATAAACATGGCCAGTGAAGCCACAGTCAGAGTGCCGGAAGAGGCGGTAGAAGCACCAGCGTTAACTCTGGTGCCGCCGACAGCCGTTGAACCCGAAGCGGTTGCAGCCGAGCTGGCACCGGTTATCGTCATCAAGAAAATAATGCCGGGTCATGGCGGTGCTCATGGCGGGGCATGGAAAATTGCCCTGGCGGACATGATGACGGCGATGATGGCATTTTTTTTGTTGATGTGGATTTTGGGCGCAACCCAAGAAACCCAACGCAAGAGCGTTGCCGATTTCTTCACTCCCGTCACATCGCACAGTCAAATTAACATGGGCGCAACAGCGGGTTCCAATGGACTTCTCGGCGGCCGATCCATCATAGATCCTGAGGGATTCCCTTACACCGCAAAGCAAACCTCGACCATGGAGAGAGTCACGCCGCGTTCTGAAGGTGGACCCACTGAAAACGATCCGTCTCCCAATACTGAAAATCAGCGTGACAGTGACGCGCAAACCCAGGCTGAAAAAAAACAAGCCCGCGAAGACAGTGATAACGCCAACTTTGAAAAGTTGGAAAAAGAAATGAAGGATGCGGTTGCCAAAAATCCAAATTTGAAACAGCTGGAAAATCAGGTGCAGTTTATTCGCGATAAAGAAGGCCTGCGCATTGAGATTATTGACAAGGCTGACTTCTCGATGTTTCCGCTAGGCACCAATAAACTTCAACCGAAAGCCCAGGCACTCCTGGGTGAAGTCGCGCAATCGCTTGCTGCCATGCCGAATAAAATCAGTGTGCGTGGTCACACCGATAGCGTGGCCTTCGCAAGTAAGGGCGGCGCCAACAACTGGTCCCTGTCGGCTGAACGGGCAGAGGCAACCCGATCGCTGTTGGAAGACAAAGGCATTAATCCCAAACGGTTTACGCAAATTGAAGGGGTTGCGGATACCGCGCCTTACAATCCGGCCGACCGCAAAGATCCGCGTAATCGCCGCATCAGCATCACCGTCAAGTTTAATGAGGGCTAGTCGAGCTCACAGGCCTTGTAATTGCGATTGATGCAATTGATGGCCAGGGTATTGGCCTCTTGTATCTCAGCAGGGCTAAAGTCTGCTGAAATTTTGCGCAATTCTTTTTGAGCTTTCGGATGGCCCGAACTGGAGGCCAGAATAAACCACATGGCCGCGCGGACCTTATCACGTTTGACGCCCTGCCCATTGGCATGGATGGAGCCTAATTTGAATTGGGCTTTCGGTTCAGATTGAGCTGCTGCAAGATGAAGCCAGCGCAGTGCTTCGGCATAGTTTTGCGGGACTCCTTGGCCGAAGAAGTGCATCAAACCCAAAAGTGACTGGGCTTGCGCATTCCCGCTGTCAGCCACAATTTGCCATTTGGCAACGGCGGTGGCGAAGTCTTTGCGCTTGTATGCCGCGTAGCCGTCTTCCCACTGGCCCGCATGGGATGCGCCGATTCCTAAAAAAACTGCTATGACGTATGAAGAAAATTTTTTCATGCGAACTTTCTAGCAAACTGAAGCTGATGGACCCTCGGATGAAGGCGCTGGCTTGTACCTTTTCCGAATAGTCTCCCGCGCTGTCTAAACATGACCCGTGGGGCCGGTTTGGCGATCAAGGTAATCGCCAAACAGTACTGTCAGTGTGGCACACCAAAGCGGGTTTGAGTGAACACAGCAAAAAGAAGCCCGAAGCTTTTTGGGGAAAGTACTTTGCAATCCGATCAGCGTTGAAATCCGCCACCCGAGTTACCTCGGCCACCGCCGCCCGATCGCGCGCCACCACCCCAGTTACTGGCTCCTGCGCTGCGATTGCCAGCGCCGCCACCACGATTGCCACCTCGGCCGCCACCACCACTCCGTGTGGGCAGGCCGGATGAGGGGAATCCCGCTGACACGTGGCTGGTCGGTTGACGTTCGTCGAAGTCGTTACGCTGGTCGCCCATGTCAACACGGGGGCCGCGCGGGTCTTGGCGCTGCACTTCATCACGCGGCTGGCGTGGTTGCTCGTCTCTTGGCGGGCGCGGGGCTTGTGGCCTGCGCTGATCGCCCCGTGGTGGGCCACCGCTGTTGCTGTAACCCGAGTTTTGCCGTGGCTGGCCAGGGTTGGGTGTGCGTGGGCCACGGCCATAGTTGCCGCCGCCACCTCCACCGGCGTTTTCTCGGTTATCACCGCCGCCTTCAGCAGGCGCACGACCCCGGCCACCGCCAGAATTGCCACCCCTTGCACCAGCACCCGGGTTACCTCGGGCCGGCTGACCTGCGCGGGTGTCCCGGATGCGCGTCATCATCTCGCTGCGTGCTGCCTTGGCCGCAGCCTGCATCACGTCGCGGCTTGGCGGTTTGCCTAGGCCGCCCCAGATGGTCTGGCGGCCCATGGCCAGCGGCTCGGCGCGCTCGTCCGGGTCCGCTTCAAAGCCTGGCACGTTGACGACTTCAATGTTCTGCTTTGTAAAGCGCTCAATATCCTGCATGAAGCCTTCTTCATCCAGGCACACCAAACTCACAGCTTCACCACTGTTGCCGGCGCGGCCCGTGCGGCCAATCCGGTGCACGTAGTCTTCGCTCACGTTCGGAATCTCGTAGTTCACCACGTGCGGCAACTCGTCAATGTCAATGCCCCGGGCTGCAATATCTGTAGCAACCAGCGCACGTATCGTGCCGTCTTTGAAGCCTTGCAGCGCCTGGGTGCGAGCGGTTTGGCTCTTGTTGCCGTGCAGAGCCAGGGCTTCAATGCCGTTTTTGGTCAGGTGCTCGGCCACGTTGTTGGCGCCAAACTTGGTGCGGGTGAAGACCAGCACCTGGCTCCATTTGTGCTCGTTGATGATGTGTGTCAGCAGCGCTTTTTTCTTCGCGCGGCCCACCGGGTGAATGGTTTGCGTGATGCGCTGGACCGTGGTGTTGCGCGGCGTGACCTGGATGTGCAGCGGGTCGCGCAGCAGGCCGTTGGCCAGGTCGCGAATTTCATCGCTGAAGGTGGCGGAGAACAGCAACACCTGCTTTTGCTTGGGCACCAGGGCCAGCACTTTTTTGATGTCATGGATAAAGCCCATATCCAGCATGCGGTCGGCTTCGTCCAGCACCAGCACCTGCACCTGGCTCAGGTCCAGCGTGCCCTGACCCGCATGGTCCAGCAGGCGGCCGGGGGTGGCGACCAGAATGTCAACACCGCGGCGCAGCTTTTCAATTTGCGCCCCCATGCCAACGCCGCCAAACATCACCATCGATGTCAGCTCCAGATATTTGCCGTACAGGCGTACGCTTTCTTCAACCTGCGCAGCCAGCTCGCGGGTCGGCGTCATGATCAGGCAGCGCACGGCATTGACGCCGCGGCGGTTCGTCAGTCTAGGCTCGGTGCTCAGACGTTGCAGCATGGGCAGCACAAAGGCTGCTGTTTTACCCGTGCCGGTTTGCGCGCCGCCGAGCAAGTCACCACCGGCCAAAACGGCGGGGATGGCTTGTGCCTGGATGGGGGTGGGGGTGTCGTAGCCTTGCTCAAGCACGGCTTTCAGGATGGCCGGGGCCAAATTCAATTCTTCAAAGGTCATGGTAATGCGCGTCAAAGCGCTTTTGATCGGCCTGTTGGGTGCTCTGTTTCAAGAGCGACCCGCCAGTGATAGGCAGATGGGGTCAAAAAATCGGGCCAGAAAACTTGTGCGGGATGTTTGGAATAACAAGCCCGAAAAGTGCCCAAATGTTGCGAGTAACTGGAGCCTGCAACCACAATATTGTCTCACGGAACGATAATAGAGGGTTATGAGCAAAAAAGGGCTGTCAAACACCCGCCGCCCACGCTCCGCTTTTTTACACTTCTAAAGACGATTACCAATGGCTCAGTACGTATTTACCATGAACAAGGTCGGCAAAATTGTGCCGCCCAAACGCCACATTTTGAAAGATGTGTCGCTCAGCTTCTTCCCCGGCGCCAAGATCGGCATGCTGGGCTTGAACGGCTCTGGCAAGTCGACGCTGCTCAAAATCATGGCGGGTATTGACAAGGAAATCGAAGGCGAAGCCACCCCGATGCCGGGCCTGAACATCGGCTACCTGCCGCAAGAACCCAAGCTGAACGACGAGCACACCGTGCGTGAAAGCGTCGAAGACGGTATGGGTGCGGTGTTTGCCGCCAAGGGTTTGCTGGAAGCCGTGTACACCGCTTATGGCGAACCCGACGCTGACTTTGATGCGCTGGCCGCCGAGCAAGCCAGGCTTGAAGCCATCATTGCCACCGCAGGCACCGATTCCGAACACCAGCTGGAAATTGCTGCCGACGCTTTGCGTCTGCCGCCATGGGACGCCAAAATCGGCCTGCTGTCGGGTGGTGAAAAGCGCCGTGTGGCACTTTGCCGCCTGTTGCTGAGTAAGCCTGACATGTTGCTGCTTGACGAACCCACCAACCACCTGGACGCTGAATCAGTCGATTGGCTGGAGCAGTTTTTACAGCGCTTTAGCGGCACCGTGGTGGCCATCACCCACGACCGCTACTTTCTGGACAACGCAGCCGAGTGGATTCTGGAACTTGACCGTGGCCATGGCATTCCGTGGAAGGGCAATTACAGCAGCTGGCTCGACCAGAAGGGCGAACGCCTGGCGCAAGAGCAAAAAGGCGAAGAAGCCCGCGCCAAGGCCCTAAAGAAAGAGCTGGAATGGTCACGCCAAAACCCGAAAGCGCGCCAGGCCAAGAGCAAGTCCCGTCTGGCACGGTTTGAGGAACTCAGCGATTTTGAATACCAAAAGCGTGTTGAAACCAACGAGATTTTTATCCCGGTAGCCGAGCGTCTGGGTGCCCAGGTCATTGAATTTAAAAACGTCACCAAATCATTCGGCGACCGGGTGCTGATGGATGATTTGAGCTTCACCGTGCCAGCGGGCGCGATTGTCGGCATCATCGGCCCGAACGGTGCCGGCAAGTCAACGCTCTTCAAATTGATCGCCGGCAAAGAGTTGCCAGACAGCGGCGAAGTCATCAAGGGCGCGACCGTGCGCATGGCCTTCGTTGACCAGAACCGTGACGATTTGGCGAATGAAAAGACGGTGTGGGAAGACATCTCGGGCGGCTTGGATATTTTGAACGTCGGCAAGTTTCAGATGCCTAGCCGCGCGTATGCAGGCCGCTTCAACTTCAACGGCGGTGACCAGCAAAAGCGCGTCGGTACGCTGTCAGGTGGTGAGCGTGGGCGCTTGCACCTGGCCAAAACACTGATTGCTGGCGGCAATGTGCTGATGCTTGACGAGCCATCAAACGACCTGGACGTTGAAACCCTGCGCGCGCTCGAAGATGCGCTGCTGGAATTTGCGGGCTCGGTGATGGTCATCAGCCACGACCGGTGGTTTCTTGACCGCATTGCCACGCACATTCTGGCGGCAGAAGGTGATAGCCAATGGACGTTCTTTGATGGCAACTATCAGGAATATGAAGCGGACAAAAAGAAACGATTGGGTGAAGAGGGCGCAAAACCAAAGCGCATGCGTTACAAAGCCTTGAAATAATCTGGTGCTCAATGACTGACGACGAAGTTCTTGAAAAAACGAGGCACTGGTTAGAGGCCGCCGTGATTGGCCTGAACCTTTGCCCATTTGCCAAGGCCGTCTACGTCAAAAATCAGGTGCGCCTTGTCGTCAGCAAGGCACGTCATGCCGATGACTTGCTGGAAGAGCTGGACCGTGAGCTTGACTTGCTGGTGGCCACACCCGCCAGCGAGATCGACACCACGCTGCTGATTCACCCCACGCTGTTTGAAGACTTTTTGGACTTCAATGACTTTCTTGAAGTAGCCGAAGGCGTGGTCGATGAACACGGGCTGGAAGGTGTGATCCAGCTGGCCAGCTTTCATCCGCAGTTCCAGTTTGACGGGACTGAGCTTGACGAGATCAGCAACTACACCAACCGTGCGCCGTTTGCCATATTGCATTTGCTGCGTGAAGACAGTGTTGAACGTGCGCTTGAGGCCTTCCCGCAGGCCGATGCGATTTTTGAAGCCAACATCGCGACGCTGGAAAAGCTCGGTCATGCGGGTTGGAAATCGTTAGGGTTTTAAGTCGAGCCCAGCACCTGGGCTTCTGACCGCCTCAACAGTGTTTTCAGCCGCGGCGGCACCACACAATATTCTTGCAGCTTGCCGCTGCGCAGTTCATCTTGCACCACCTCGGCCAGCACCTGATAGCGCAGGCCGAGTTGTTCGCACAGGACATCAAATCCGGCACGAATGTCGCTGTCCCGACCCGGTAGCAACGGCGGCTGTATCAGCTCCGACCTTGGCTTTTCAATCCGTGTGCTTGAGCTCGCTCACGGCCTGTTTGACCACCGACACGCCGTAGTTGGCTGCATCGCCAAAAAAATCAATCGCATCTGCCAGCAAAGAAACCGAGCCGGACTTGAAACCCGCGCCAATTTCAATGCCAAACATCGCCAGGTTGATGCTGAGCGCCGCCCACAAAATCTTGCGGTAGCGCGGGCTGCTGGCGCGTCGGACATTCGGTTCATGATGGTGGTCGCAATGGGCTGACATGTCTTCTTTCATTTTCAATCGATGGCATGATTGGAAACCTGAAACCCACTTGAAGGTCGAGTACCTTGAAAATAACAGGTTTGAACGCGGGAAATATCGGGCTATGGGCAGCGCTGGCATCTGCTTTTTTGTTTGGTGCCGGCACACCGCTGGCCAAAAGCCTTTTGGGCCAGGTCAGTCCGTGGCTGCTGGCCGGGCTGCTTTACGCTGGCTCTGGCTTGGGCTTGCTGGTTTACCGCAGGCTTAAAAAGTTGCCGCGCCCCCACCTGGGGCGGATTGAGGCACTGTGGCTGTCGGCTGCTGTGGTCTGCGGTGGTGGGGCGGCGCCCGTGCTGTTGATGTTTGGGCTTTCTGGCTTGCCGGCTAGTTATGCGTCGTTGCTGCTGAACGCTGAAGCCGTGCTGACCACACTGCTGGCATGGACGCTTTTCAAGGAACATTTGGGTCGCCGGATTGTGGCGGGCATGGTGCTGATTGTGGCTGGGGCGCTGCTGCTGGGCTGGCCGTTTGAGACCCTGCCGACTGGAATCGAGCCTGCGCAGCTTTGGCCAGCCCTGGCGATTGTGCTGGCCTGCGCTTTTTGGGCGCTGGACAACAACCTGACGCGCAAGGTGGCGCATGTGGACGCCTCATGGATCGCTTGCATCAAGGGCCTGTCGGCGGGCCTGAGCAATTTGATGCTGGCGTTCTTGCTGGGGGCGGCCTGGCCTTCGCTGCCAGGGGTTGGTGCTGCGATGGCCGTCGGTTTTTTCGCCTATGGTGTCAGTCTTGCGCTTTTTGTGGTGGCCTTGCGGCACTTGGGGGCGTCACGCGCGGGGGCCTATTTTTCAACGGCTCCGTTTGTGGGGGCGGTCATCTCGGTCGTGTTTTTTGCAGAACCCTTGAGCTGGCAGCTGGGCCTGGCCAGTGCTTTGATGGGGCTGGGGGTGTGGCTGCATGTGACAGAAGACCACTCGCATGAACATGAACATGAAGCCATGATGCACGAGCACGCCCACACGCACGACGAGCACCACCAGCATGCGCATGGTGCGGACAGCACTTCGCTACCTGGTCAGGCGCACGCGCATCGCCACAGCCATGCGCCTTTAAAGCACCGCCACGCGCACTTTCCAGATGCCCACCACCGCCACCCGCATTAATGGCGTGAACGGTCAAATGCCACAGTCAGCAAAGCGGCCAGTGCAAAGGGTGCGCCTACCCAGCCCAGTTGGGCCAGGCCGACGCTGTCGATGAGCGCCCCACTGACGACCGTACCAAGCGCCGTGCCCGCATACAGCATCGAGCTGTTCAGGCTGATCAACAACGGTGCCTGGGCAGGGGACAGATGAACCAGGCGGCTTTGCTGTGGGGCAGTCAAGCCAAAACCTGCCATACCCCACACCACCAGCGTCACTATGGTCGCCATCAGATGGTCCTGCGTCAGAGGCAGCATGCACATCATGAGGAAAAGCACCACGAGTTGGATGGCGATGGTCAGCAGCGAGCCAAACCGATCGGTGGCCCAGCCACCCAGCAAGGTGCCCGCAATGCCTGCCAGGCCAAAAATGGCGAGCACCACCGACAGCAGTGTCGGGCTCATGGCATTCAATGCCAGCAGCACCGGGCCCACATAGGCAAACACGCTGAAGATGGCAATAAAAAACAGCAGGGTACGCAACCACACGCGTAGCACGGCGCTTTGGCGGGCGGCAGACCTAAAGTCTGCAAGACTGGCGCTCTCGGTGACCACGCCCTTGGGCAGCAGCACCGAAGCAGCCAGCAACGCGGCCAGACTGGCGGCGGCGCACAGCCACACGGGGGTGTGCCAGCCGTATTCAAAGCCCAGCCAGGCACCCATCGGCAAAGCCACCGCGTAACTGATGCTCATGCCCAGAAAAACGGTCGACAAAGCTCGGCCGCGCAAGGCCGGCGCGACCAGCGTCACGGCATAGGCGGACACCGCTGCGGTAAACATCGCACCGGCACCCATCAGCACCCGCCCTGCCATCAGCACGCTCAGGCTGCTCGCCAGGGCGGACACCAGATTACCGGCGGCAAACAGGGCCAAGCCCAGTTGAATGGCACGTTTGCGTGGCCACTTGGCCGTGAGAAAAATCAACACGGGTGCCAGCACGGCAGTGGCGATGGCGTAGGCCGTCATGACCTGCCCTGAGGCTGCAACACTGATGCCCAGTTCACGGGAAAGCGGCTGCAAAATGCCACTGAGGACAAACGCGCCGCTGCCAATCACCAGGTTACACAGGGCAAAAAAATAAAGGATACGGGGCATGTCACCATTAGCAAAAGGAGTTGCTGATTGTGCCGGGAAGCGGTGAGCGATGCGGTCGCCAGCGACAATGGTGGTTTTGGGTTGGAGCAGGCATGCCGAAAAGTCGTTGGTTAGTCGCTGGGAAATGGATGCTGTGGATGCTGGGGATGCTGACTTTGTGCGCGCAGGGCATGGCATTGGCCCAAAACAGCGTTTACCTTGAAGAGTTGACCACGCAAGAAGTCAGCGCCGCACTCAACGCAGGCAAGACAACTGTCCTGATTCCCATAGGCGGTACTGAACAAAATGGCCCGCACATGGCCATTGGCAAACACAATGTTCGGGCCAAGGCACTGGCCGGCAAGATCGCAGCGTCTTTGGGTAACGCGCTGGTGGCCCCGGTGCTGAGTTACACCCCAGAGGGCAACATTGACCCACCAACCGAGCACATGGGCTTTGCCGGCACGATTTCCATTTCAGAAGACACGTTTAAAAACATCTTGCTGGGCACAGCCCGCAGCTTTAAAAAGCATGGCTTTACCGACATCGTTCTGCTGGGCGACAGCGGTAATTACCAAAAAGCACTGGCTGCGGTAGCGGCGCAGTTCAACCGTGAAGCTGCCAAAACCAGTGTGCGCCTTCACTATGTGGCCGACTACTACCGCAGCACCCAGGGCCCTTATATTGACGCGCTCAAGGCCAAGGGCTTGAGCAGTAACGAAATTGGCACCCACGCTGGTTCAGCAGACACGTCTTTGTTGATGGTGATTGACCCCAGCATGGTCAGGCCCGAGCGCTTTGCAGAGGCGGCGCGCGGCGGCTGGGCGGCAGGAACTTTGGGTGACCCGCGTGCCTCGAACGCGGCGAACGGCCAGTTGGGTGTGGATGCCGTTGTTAAAATCACGGTCGACGTCATCAAAAAGGCGAGGACTGCACCGCGCTAGCGCGCTGCCAGACCTTTCCCTCACATTTCTCTGCTGTTCAACCCATATTGACATTTCAAGTCTTAAAGATACTCGCATGCGTAAAAATTATTGGAAAGCTGGCCTGGTGACTGTTTTAGCTTGTGCGGCAGTGGCGTCGATGAGCCTGGCCCAAACGACGAACAAAAAACCCGTCATTCCGCCACCTGGCCCCATGCCATCAGGTGTGCTCGATATGTACTCAGGCATGCCGCCAGCGGTTGACAAAACCAATCTGTACAGCGAAATCGCATCGATCAAACTCAGCCCCAACACAGCAGGCGCGCTGGAGCGTATTTATGTGCCCAACCGGGGTGAAAACACCGTGTCGGTGATTGACCCGAGCACCCTGAAAGTCATCGACAACTTCAAGGTGGGCGTTCACCCGCAACACATCGTGCCAAGCTGGGACCTGAAAACGCTCTGGGTCGCCAACAACGCTGAAGGCCGGCTTGACGGCAGCCTGACGCCGATTGACCCGAAGACCGGCAAACCCGGCAAGTCGGTTCCGGTCGATGACCCGTACAACCTGTACTGGTCGCCTGATGGCCAATTTGCCATCGTGGTGGCAGAGGCCTACAAACGACTGGACTTCAGGGACGCCAAAACCATGGCGATGAAGTTCACCCTTCCGACCCCCAAATGTGCAGGCATCAACCACGCAGACTTTTCAATCGATGGCAAATTTGCGCTGTTTACCTGCGAGTTCAATGGTTCGCTCACCAAGATTGATCTGGTGAACCGAAAAGTGGTGGACACGATCAAGCTCAGCGCCTACTTTGACCGGCCTGATGCCCAGGCGCTGATCGCCGCGCCGGGCAAAAAACCACGCTATATTCCCGACCCGGCCAACCCGACCGGCGCAGACATTTGCACCACACCCGGCATGCCGCAAGACGTGCGCATATCGCCAGATGGCAAGATTTTTTACGTCGCTGACATGATGGTGGATGGCGTGCATGTGGTCGATGGCGAGTCGTTCAAGCAAATTGGTTTTATACCGACAGGCGTGGGCGCGCACGGCTTGTACCCCAGCCGGGACGGCAAAAGCATGTACGTGGCCAACCGCGGCAGCAATAAAATTCGCGGCACGCCCAATGGCAAGGGCAGCGTGTCCGTGATTGATTTTGCAACGCGCAAAGTGACCAAGACCTGGCCTGTGCCTGGCGGCGGCAGCCCTGACATGGGCAACGTCAGTGCGGATGGCAAATACTTGTGGCTGGGTGGGCGCTACGACAACGAGGTGTACCGCTTTCAGACCGACAGCGGAGCGGTCGACAAAGTCAAGGTCGGGCGTGAGCCGCATGGCCTGACGGTGTGGCCACAACCAGGGCGCTTTTCATTCGGGCACACAGGCAACTTGCGCTGATCCTAGTCGCGCTGCGATGATAAAAACTGCTTGAGCTCTGGGGTTTGCGGGTCACCAAACAGCGCTGCCGGCGTCCCTCAAGAGACACACGCTTATCAGGAGCTTTCCCGATGTGTCAGCGCCCAAGTCCGGTTAGGCTAGCGTCAACTTCTGGAGCCGCTTTTGTCATTTCCAACCCACCAGCGTCATTACGCCATCTGGCCCAAGCGCCTGCCGCGCCGCATCACGCCGCCCGCCACATCGCTGTGGCACAACCTGGCCATCAATGCGCTGCGCTTTCCCAACAAGCCGGCGCTGGTCTTTTTTGACCGCACGCTCACTTACCGTGATGTGCTGACCCAAGCCGAGGCACTCGCCGCCACGCTGGCACGCATGGGGGTTCAAAAAGGCGACCGGGTGCTGCTGAACCTGCAAAACTGCCCCCAGTGGGTGATTGCCCACTTTGCGATTTTGCGGGCCAACGCGGTGGTGGTGCCCGTGAACCCGATGAACCGGGCAGAGGAACTGAAGCATTACATCCTCGATCCGGATGCCAAAGTCGCCATCACCTCCGGCGACCTGGCGGCCGAGCTGGCCAGGGCCAATGCGCAACTGGCCCCGGCTGAGCGCTTGAGCCACATGATCGTGACGCACTACAGCGATGCGTTTGACCTGTCAGCACCCGATGCCGCCATGCCTGATGTGTGGCGTGACTGGCTGGGCACCCAGCATGCGCTGCCGGCCATGGATGGTGCCAGTGTGATCAACTGGAAAGATGCCTTGTCAGGTGGCGTGGCTGAGTTACCCGACCACACCGCCACCCCACAAGACCTAGCGGTGCTGCCCTACACCAGCGGCACCACCGGCTTGCCCAAGGGCTGCATGCACACGCACGCCAGCATCATGCACAACGCGGTGGCCACGGCGCTCTGGGGCAGCAGCAACTTTGAAAACGTCATTTTGTCGGTCGTGCCGATGTTTCACATCACCGGCATGGTGTCGGTCATGCATGCGTCGATGTACGGCGGCACCACGCTGGTCATCATGCCGCGCTGGGACCGCGAGCTGGCCGGCCACCTGATCAGCCGCTGGCGCGTCACGCACTGGACGAACATACCGACCATGGTGATTGACCTGTTGGCCAGCCCCAACTTCAACAAATTCGACGTCAGCAGCTTGGTGTACATCGGCGGGGGCGGCGCCGCCATGCCGCAGGCGGTGGCGCAGCGCCTGCTCGACAACTACGGCCTGCACTACGCAGAAGGCTACGGCCTGACGGAAACCGCCGCGCCGTCCCACAGCAACCCGCATGACAGAACCAAGCAGCAGTGCCTGGGCGTGCCCTTCATCAGTGTTGACGCGCGCGTCATCGACCCCACCACACTGAAGGAAGTGCCACAAGGCGAGCAGGGCGAAATCATCATGAACGGGCCGCAAATCTTTCAGGGCTACTGGAAGCGGCCTGACGCCACGCAGGATGCCTTCATCGAGCTGGACGGCAAGCGGTTTTTCCGGTCCGGTGATTTGGGCCGGGTGGACGAGGAGGGCTACTTTTTCATCACCGACCGCCTCAAACGCATGATCAACGCCTCGGGCTTCAAGGTCTGGCCGGCCGAGGTGGAGGCGCTGATGTTCAAGCACCCCGCCATACAGGAAGCCTGCATTATTTCAACCATCGATGCGTACCGGGGCGAGTCCGTCAAGGCGGTGGTGGTGCTGCGCGCCGCCTTCAAAGGGCAGGTGACCGAAGACGAGATCATCAGCTGGTGCAAAGACAACATGGCCGCCTACAAATACCCACGCGTGGTGCAATTTGTCGACGCCCTACCCAAAAGCGGCGCTGGCAAGGTCATGTGGCGCGCGCTGCAAGAGGCTGAACACGCGAAGTAGCCTTTAAAACACCCAAAAAGTGCTAAAAAGGCGGCATTTTTGGACATCAAATCGGCTGTAGCCAAAATAAAATATGGACTCACAGCTATTTTATTAATAGCGGATACTGGTTGATCGGAGTCTGTCCCGATTTTCTCTCTTTGGTGGGTTAAATGATGACATTAATTTATTGTATTAATTTATATTTCAATAATCATTAATATCTTTGTTTTCATTTTTATCAAATAGTGATTTTTTAAAAAACCGCAATATCAAAAATACATATAAAATAAAAATTATTGAACCAGTAATCAAGTAACTATTTAATCCATGTAAAATCCCGATTAACTCTAATATCGCAAGCGTGAAAAATGCCAATGAGCCAGCCAGGGCAATTCCCAATGTCATTCCCATCCACACTTCAACAACTAAAAGTAAAAGAGCTATCGAAAAGAAAATTACATACAAATCGAGAAAGTTCATAATCTTTACTTTTTAAATAAATTTCCTAGACTGGAAACTGCCTGCACCAAATCAGTGGGTACGATGATTAATTTTGAACTTTTGGAGTTTCCAATGCTGTGCAACGCGTCAACCTGACCTTGCAGTATCTCGCTTTGTTGAGCAAATTTGGCGCCATCACTCTCGAGTGTTGCGCCTTTTGTAGAAAGAGCCCATGCTTGAGCTTCGGCTATAACCCGAATGGCCTCTGCTCTTTTTTGCTCTTTGTAAAGTTCTGCGTCTGCTGTCATTCTTATCGCTTGCGCTTCAGCTTCAGCTTTTAATCTAATGTCTTGAGCGCTTGCTTCTGCATTAATAATGGTGCTTCTTTTGTCACGTTCTGCAGTTGCTTGGTTTCGCATCGTGTTAACAAATTCCAAGTCTAGTACTTCGACATCTGTTATCTCAACACGATTCATGGATACTCCCCACTCCTTGGAAGTATTTCTGACTTCTTCAGCAATTTCAGATGCCAACTGCAATCTATCAGCATTTAGCTGATCCAAGGTTCTCCTGCCTACCAATGCACGAACAGTCGCATCAATAGTCGTCTGCACTGCTTTTCTTCCATCTTCTATACGATAAGTAAAATGAGCAGCATCTGTAATTCTGTAAAAAGCCTGTATATCAAGTTTGATGCGGACGTTGTCGGCACTTGTCACTGATTGAGCAAGAATTGACAATTGCTGCTCAGAAATATCAATGGGTGGATTAATGGTTCTTATACTATCAACAAATGGGATTATAAAATTAACTCCAGACTGTAGCGTTTTGTGGTATTTACCAAGTCTCTCGACTAAAAATACTTTTGATTGGGGAACTTGGTAAATACCTTTAAAGGCAAAAATAATTACTGCAATTGCAAACAGTATCCAAAATATAGTCATTGAATTCAGTCCGTCCATGATGTTTTCCTTTTGATTGAATAGAAACCAGAAGCGTGAAAGATTTTTGCAGCGTCATGAAGCGGCGCTATGCCCAATGTACGCCTTGCTGTAGATCACTGCAAGCACAATAGCGGTGAGCAACGACGGGGAAGAACTGGGGTCAGACTGACCCTTGTTCTTCTCAAAAAAAGTAGCTGCTAGCCCCCGATTTCATTGGGCTAAAAGCCTAAAAGCTACCTGAAAACGGCTCCAAACCACTCACAACAACCTCATTCCCTTTGCATACATCACCCAAGCCGCCCGGCCAACTCTAAAGACGCCCGTAAGGTGCTGTTGATGGGTGTTTGCCAGCCATCCCCCGTGGCCCGCAGGGCGGCCAGCACGTCTGGGTCCAAGCGGATTTTCACGGGCTCTTTTGTCGACACCTGCACGCTGCCCGTGGGCCTGCCACGGCGGCGAGCAGCGATTTGCTCGGGCGTATGCACGGCGGCAAACTCACCGCGCTTTGCCTGGCCCAAAGACTCCAACAAGCCGCGCTCAAATGCCGCAATGTCAGGGTCGACGCCCGCCCAAAACTCGGGCGGCGGTACAGCGGCGGGCGTTTTAGCGGTCACTTTAGATGTCACCTTCGATGTCACCTTAGATGTCAATTTAGGGCGGTCAGTCATGGGTCTGCTCCTTCAGGTAATTCAAAAACTCAGGGCGAAGATTGTCAAATTTGGTTTTGGTGTAAACCGTCAGCAACACAATCAGGCCAACGTCAAGGCGATTGAAATAAATCACCCTTGCACCACCCCGCTTGCCCATACCCGCACGCTGCCAAGGAGAGGTGATGGGACTGTCTAACTACCAACCGTCCCGCAGCACATGCCGCAGGGCTTTGCCTTTGGCATCACGGTACACATCAAAGTCTGAATCAATCGTCAGCACATGGCGTGTGCCGTGCCTGGCGGCCGCTTCGGCAACCGACGCGTCAGCCAGGTCAAATGGCAAGTCGCGAACCCGTTCGCTGATCAACAACACCTGCGCCAGAGTTTGCGGCAACGTATCCGCAGCGGGCGCGTCGAGTGTTACACCGCCGCGCTGGCACCAACGCAAAAAATCCAGTGCAGCTTCATTGCCCACACGCCGGGCCAGCAGCGCGCATACTTCTGTTAACACGGGCCAAGTGGTCAGTAATCTGGCCTGTGGGTTGGTTTCAAGCCATTGCACTACGGGCGCATGCCAGCGGTCTGCGCGGTTGAACAATGCCAGCAACGGCCCACTGTCAGCGACTACCTGGCCCAGTGCGGTTGCTTGCTCCGTTACCTTAAGCTTTGCCACGCCGCGCAACCTTTCGTTCATTGACTTGCAGCGGGCGCTTCTCATCCCAAATCTTGGCCAGTTCAGCCTTGCGGTCGCTGGCCAGGTTGACAGGGCCACCATACAAACCAAACAAGTCTTTGCCCAGTTCATAAGCAGAAGGTGCAGGCAAAGCGGTTTGCGCCAAATAACTTTGCAGCGCATCGCGCATCACCGCACTGGCAGAGCGCCCCAGGCTGGCACAGCGGTTACGCAAAGCCCGCTCCAGCGGCGGGTCGAGTTTGACGGTCATGGTCATGTTTTGCTCCCCAAGAAGGTAATACCATGATTATTACATTTTGCGCGCTAAGGAGAGGTCAAGCCAACGATGGACAAACTGTGATCAGACGCCAATTGACTCGCACTCGCTATACATTCGGGCGCTGCCATGGCTAATAGCCATTGGCCTGGAATGCTCAACAACGGTTACAACCAGTGCCTTTTTTAGGTGCTAATAGTGCCTACAAGCCCTATAAAATATGCGCTAGACGCTATTTTATAGATAGCAAATACTGGCTAACATGAGTCTGAACCCGGTTCTTTCCCTAACCGAAGGACCCGGTCTGCTTGACAGGTTCCGCATCGCAGAATATTATTCAGCCATGATTCACTCGTTCTTGTGTGTTGATACCGAGGTGCTTTTCGGCAGCAAGGCTGCACCCCGGTTCAGGAACATCGAACGCGTGGCGCGGCGCAAGCTCTTGCAACTGCATGCTGCGACCGATTTGGCCAGTTTGAGGGTCCCCCCCGGAAATCAGCTCGAAGCGCTCAAGGGCGACCGCCGGGGGCAACACAGTATCCGGGTCAACGACCAGTGGCGCATCTGTTTTGTGTGGCAAGAAGACGGCGCCTACCAAGTCGAAATCGTGGACTACCACTAGGAGTTAACAATGGCTGAACTACTTGACGAAATTCACCCCGGCGAAATCTTGCTGGAAGACTTCATGAAACCAATGGGCATCTCCGCCCGCCAGCTGGCCGCAGACATTGACGTCTCACCCAGCCGTATCAGTGACTTGGTCAATGGCAACCGGCCAATCACTGCGGATACGGCAGTGCGGCTGGGCCTGTTTTTCAACATGGCGCCACGGTTCTGGATGAATCTGCAGACCGAGTACGACATGCGGGTGGCGGCGCGCACCTTGACCGAGAAGATCGCACCCAGGATTCGGGTATTTCAGGCGCCTGTTGTGGCGTGATGATTGCTCAGGCGGAAAAAATCTTTGGTGACGGCGTTAATAGGTATTCAAAAACGCACAGGGTGACTAATGGGCGACTCACTCCTATTCTCTCAAGACCCACGCGTGGTGCAGTTTGTCGATGCGCTGCCCAAAAGCGGCGCTGGCAAAGTCATGTGGCGGGCGCTGCAAGAGCCTGAACACGCGAGGTAGCCGTTGAAACGCCTAGAAAGTGTTTAAAAAGCCTTTTTAAGCATAAAATCGGCTGTAGACCAAGTGAAATATGGGTTGGAAGCTCTTTTATTGGTAGCAGATACTGGTTGATCGGAGTCTGATCCCGATTCTTTCCCTTGGTATCCGATGTACCCCATTAACCACCTTGCAAAGCCCTGTGGATATCGGCTCTGGTTGACCTGCAATACCGAGAGCAGGCGGCAACCTTTGTGAAGCAAGCCAACATCAGCAGCGGTCACCAACAGGTCAACAATCAGTCAACCCCGGAGCTGTAATCGTAGGCACACTAGCACACGGGAGATTTTGAAACCGTTGAATTTATTTTTTGAAGTAGAAGTCACCTAAGACCTGGTCATAAATAGAGGGAACTTGTTCATGTCCCACTGACTTGGCTAACTCTGCAACTTGATTACGAACGTTTTTCACAACTCGGTCTATGCTCTGATTGGGCTTTTGCATTTCCTGAATAAAAACTCGCGTGAAAAGACCGTTCTTGTTTTTATCAGAGGCACTCAATTTATCCAGTGCTTGTTGCCCTGTCCCCGCAGAGAAAATAACCATTTGTCCTGTGGCGGCAGTAGTCGGAGCAAGTCCTCTACCGCCAATTGCTCTGCCAGATGACTTGAATGGATTATCTCTACATGCATCAATCATTGCCAAAGTGAATTTAGCCTTTCTCTCAGACATATCGTCTAGGATTCTTTGAAGTTGTATGGCTTCGTCTCTAACTTGCGCCTCACTGTCGCCAAGTATGTCGATTGGAAGCAGATAGTTTGCGGCTCCAAGTTGAACACCATGACCTGCGTAGAAGAACATAACTTCGTCACCACCTTCAACTTGACTCGCAAATGTTCGCAAACTGGCCTTCATTTCTTTTTCGGTAAGGTCTAGTTTTAATGTCACTTGATAACCAACGGAAGACAGATTTGCCGCAATTGTTCTTGCGTCTTCCCGTGCATTTTCAAGCTTAGCAACAGATTTATAGTTATCATTTCCAATTATAAGAGCTTTTCTATTGGCTAATTTATTGAGAATTATTTTACTTTCTGACTTGTTGTTCGTACTAGGCGAAATCATTGTGGCCTGTTGAGAATTTCTATTTTGAATAGAGTTGGCAATATTTGAATCTTCATTATTAATCTGTTGACTTTTGAGGCCTTCGATTGATTTCTTCAATTCGGTAAGTGTCGATGTGATTTCTGCATTGGTTCTTGAATTCGCCGTAGCATTATTTGCAATTGCCTGAGATGGAGCGGCGGCAGCTTGAATAAATACACCGCCTTGCCAAATGCCTGAATTTACTGGAATACCTCGCTCGTTGTATTTGACTCCAAATCCATCAGGAACATTTTCTTTGTGACCCCCAATATATTTCCAGCCATCAGGCCATGTATAAGTACCTTCGCCAGAAAAATTTTCATTTAAGTCCATACCTCCGCTGTAGGTATGCCCTGTTTCAAATCTGCAATTTACAAGTCCTTCCCATCCTTTGTCATCGAATATGCCAGAGCAAATACCCGACTGCCCGCCTCCTTTTAAAAATTTTGTTGTTTTTTCTATTTTTCCAAATACCCTTCCATTTTTAAAGCCTCCAATAGTTCGCACAATGTAATTTGAATCTTCGTACCGTAAATCTCCAGCACCATTTGGAAGTCCATCCTTAAATTCGCCATAATAAATACGATCACTTCTCTTTTGTCTACCTATTCCGTTTGGTTTTCCATTGCGAAATTCTCCTTCATACTCTTTTTTACCACTTGAATCTTCAGAAGATAATTTTCCGTTGCAATCATCCCAGTTATTTACATTTCCATTACACGTTTTAAGCTCGGAATTATTGAATTTAGGATCGGCATTCAAATTTCTGTTCATTTCTTCTTTGACATGAGAAATTTGCTTGTTGAATAGTTCGGTAAATTTCAATAAATTCGACAAGTTCGAAAGGCTGGTTTGAGCATTTCCAGTTCCAACTGTGAGTAGGAAAAATAACGTAAGTATTTTTGCGAAATATTTATTCATGCATGCTCCTTGAAGTGGACCCCAAAGTCAGGACTCACTTGATGTTAGTTTAAGTTGCACTCAACTTCTTGCCGCTGGTCGATCATCAAATCAATAGCTTGCAGGCCAAATGCGAAGGGAAATCGGGGTTACCTCAGATTCCAATTAATTCGCGCTTACTATTCATTCATGCCCTGCCAGCGCAAATAGCCATTGGCTTAGAAGGCTAAAAACGGTTGTAAGCAGTCCCTTTTCAGGTGCCAATAGCGCCTGCAAGCCAATAAAAACACGGCCAAGCAGCTCCTGAAAAAAGAGCATGCAAGCCGCCGCGAGTTACTCCGCCTTGATCCCCGCCGCTTTCACCACCGGCCCGTAGCGCGCCAAATCGCGTTTCATCTCGTCGCCAAACTTGTCCGCGGTGCCGGGCGTGGCGGTGATGCCCATCACGTTGAGTTTTTCGCGCACGTCCGGGTCGTTCAGCACCGCGTTCAGTTCCGCATTCAGTTTGTCGAGGATGGCTTTGGGCGTTTTGGCTGGGGCCAGCAGGCCCACCCAGGAGCTGACTTCAAAGTCGGGTACGCCGCTTTCAATGAATGTCGGCACGTCTGGCAGTGACTTGCTGCGCTGCGCGCTGGACACGGCAATCGCCTTCAGCTTGCCAGATTTGACATGGCCCTGCGCGCCCGCCACGGCGGTGTACACCAGCGGAATGCTGCCGCCCATCACATCGATCAGCGCCTGGCCGCCGCCCTTGTAGGGCACGTGTGTCAGGTTGGCACCGGTGCGCAGCTTGAGCTGTTCGCCGGCAATGTGCGGCGTGCCGCCCGTGCCGGATGTGCCGTAGGACAGGCCACCGGCCTGGGTTTTTGACAAGGCAATCACCTCGGTCAGCGTTTTGGCGGCAACGCCGGGGTGCGCCACCAGAATCAGCACCGCGTCGCCAATTTTGCCAACCGGTGCAAAGTCTTTGAGGGTGTCAAAAGGCACTTTGTCAAACACGTGCGGGTTGATGACCATCGTGCCGTCAAACCCCAGCACCAGCGTGTAACCATCCGGTGCGGCGGCAGCCACCTGCTGGGTGCCGATGTTGCCGGACGCCCCCGGCTTGTTGTCGACGATGACTTGCTGGCCAAGCCGCTTGGACAGTTGCTCGGCAATCAGCCGGCCGCTGGTGTCTGTCACGCCGCCGGGGGTAAAGGGCACCACCAGGCGAATCGGTTTGTTGGGGTAGGGGCTTTGGGCAAAGCTGGGCAGCGCTGCCGTTGCACACAGGAGCAATGCGCCCATCCAGGCCGTTTGAACGCATGAAAAAATTCGCTTTTGCATACCCTGTCTCCAGTGGTCTAATCAGTTTTTTTGAATTGCAGTATGACAGCTACATCGCCAACTGCCTTGCCATTGTCGCCAGCACTTTCAGGTCAGCGGATTGACTTGCAGCCGGCGTGCGGCATGGTCTGTTTGTACCTGTCCGGGCCAGCCAGTGCAACCGGGCAAACGCCCATTTTGCTGGTGCACAGCGTCAATGCCTCGGCTTCTGCGTTTGAGGTCGCCCCGCTGTATGACCACTATCGCCAGACGCGGCCCACTTACGCGGTGGACCTGCCGGGCTTCGGCTTGTCTGACCGCAGCGACAGGGCCTACACCATCCGGCTGATGACCGATGCGTTGCTGGCGGCGCTGGCCCACATCCGCAGCCTGCACGGTGGTGTGGCGGTCGATTTGCTGGCGGTGTCTTTGTCGGCTGAATACGCGGCCAGAGCCGCCTGTGAAGCGCCCGATGCGGTTCGCAGGCTCGCGCTGGTTAGCCCCACTGGCTTCAGCCGCGCCAAGCGCCACTACGGAGCCCCTGGTTCTTCACGCGGAATTGCCTGGCTACGCCGCCTTGTGAGCAACCCGGCCTGGAGCCTGGGCCTGTTCAACGCCCTCACGCGGCCCGCTGTGATCAGGTATTTCTTAGAGCGCACCTGGGGCTCCAAAAAGATTGACGAAGCCCTGTGGCGCTATGACATGCTGACGACGCGCCAGCCGGGGGCCAAGCACGCACCCTTGTATTTTTTGTCTGCCTATTTGTTTGCGGCCGATATCAACACCCTGTACGAAAAGCTGGCCTGCCCGGTCTGGGTGTCCATGGCCGCGCGAGGCGACTTTACCGACTACCGGGGCCGCAGCACGGTCGACAAGCGCGCCAACTGGCAGTTTCATCTGATCGATGGCGGCGCCTTGCCTTATTTTGAGGATTTACCGGCTTTCATCGCCAAAAGTGACAGTTTCTGGGCTGCTTGAGCTGTGTTTTATGCGTTAAGCAAAAGGTGAATTCAAGCCTGAAGTGCTTTTAAGAATGCTTTGATGGCTGGACGTTTGCTTGGTTGGGCCGGCGCGCCACCATGTCAATTTCAATCAAGGCGCCTTTGGCCAGCCCGCTGACCCCGATGCAGGTGCGTGCTGGCCGCTTGGCAGGTTCAAAGCAGGTGGCATAAACCGCATTCATCGCGTCGTAGTCACGCTCAAAATGCAGCAGATACACCCGCACCTGCACCACATCAGCCAGACCGAGTCCCACGCCGGATAGAACCGTTTTCAGGTTGTGCATCACTTGCAGCGTTTGCGCGGCGATACCTTGTGGATACGGCTCGTTGATAGAGGTGCCGCTGAACGGCATTTGGCCCGTCAGATGCACCCAGCCGTCGGCCTCAACCGCATGGCTGAACGGCGCAACCGGGTCAGGCGCGCCAGGAATGATGTGGTGTTTGAGGGGCATGGTACTTTTTACGTTTGATGATTTGGTGAGCGCGGTGTCTGTTAGCGCAGGCTGGTTGACCCATTCTTACTCAGTTTTGCCAAGCGTCCTGGTTTAACCCGCCGCTTCCAGCCCACTGTTGATATGTGCCTGCATCGCCGCGTGCGCAGCGGCAGCGTCGCGCTTTTTCAAGGCCGCCATCAGGACCGCATGCTCAGCCAATGATTCTGCAATCCGCCCTGGTTTGGTCAGCGACTCTGCCCTATTGAGCTTCATGACTTTGCGCAAATCGGCCACCATTTGGCCTGCCCAGCGGTTATTGGCAACTTCCAGCAGCTTGGTGTGGAAGGCCTCGTTGAGGGTGAAAAACCGAATGTGATCTTTCTGGTCTTTGGTGGATTTTTCCAGCTGCTGGTGGAGCGTTTCAAGCTCTTTGAGCTGCTGGTCGGTCGCGCTTTGGGCCACTGTGCGCGCCGCATCGGCTTCCAGCAGCGCCATGAGGTGGAACACGTCGCTCAAGTCTTGGTCGTTGACTTCGGTCACGTAGGCGCCGCGCCGCACCTTCATCGTGACCAGGCCTTCGGTGGCCAGCACCTTGAGCGCTTCGCGCAGCGGCGTGCGGCTGATGCCGTATTCGGCGGCGATTTTCAGCTCGTCTATCCATGCGCCTGCGGCCAGCTGGTGGTTGAATATTTTTTCGCGCAGCAGCTCCGCAACTTCTTCGTACAAAGCGCGCTGCTTGAGGCTTTGAGGCAAAGTGGGTGCGTTCATGGTGCGCCAAAGTTTACACGAAACTTAATTCATAATTACAAATCTGAGAATTTGGTAAGATGCGGGCTTATGACCAAGCCACTCACGCCCTTCAAACCTTCAATCCTTCTGGACTGGGAAAAAGCCGCCGCCAAATCTGCCCCCGGCGGCGACGTGAATGCCCTGAACTGGCAGACGCCAGACGGCATCACCGTCAAGCCGTTGTACACGGCAGACGACACCAAAGACCTGCCCTACACCCACACGCTGCCCGGCTTTGAGCCCTTCATTCGCGGCCCGCAGGCCACCATGTACACGGTGCGCCCGTGGACGATTCGGCAGTACGCCGGGTTTTCAACCGCTGAAGAGTCGAACGCTTTTTACCGCAAGGCTTTGGCCGCAGGCGGGCAGGGTGTGAGCGTTGCGTTTGACCTGGCCACGCACCGTGGCTATGACAGCGACCACCCGCGCGTGACCGGCGACGTGGGCAAGGCCGGCGTGGCGATTGACTCGGTCGAGGACATGAAGATTTTGTTCAACCAGATCCCGCTCGACAAAGTCAGTGTCAGCATGACGATGAACGGCGCGGTGCTGCCGGTGCTGGCCGGCTACGTGGTGGCAGCTGAAGAGCAGGGCGTGGCCCAGGCTGACTTGAGCGGCACGATTCAAAACGACATCCTCAAAGAATTCATGGTGCGCAACACCTACATTTACCCGCCCGCGCCCAGCATTCGCATCATTGGCGACATCATTGAATACACGGCCAAACACATGCCGAAGTTCAACTCGATTTCTATCAGCGGCTACCACATGCAAGAGGCCGGGGCCAATCAGGCGCTCGAATTGGCCTTCACGCTGGCCGACGGCAAGGAGTATGTGAAGACGGCGATTGGCAAGGGGCTGGACGTCGATGGCTTTGCGGGCCGCTTGAGCTTTTTCTGGGCGATTGGCATGAATTTCTACTTGGAGATTGCCAAAATGCGCGCCGCACGACTGCTGTGGTGCCGCATCATGAAAGACTTTGATGCCAAGTCACCGAAGTCGCTCATGCTGCGCACCCACTGCCAGACCAGCGGCTGGAGCCTGACCGAGCAGGACCCGTACAACAACATTGTGCGCACCACCATTGAGGGCATGGCGGCAGTGTTTGGTGGGACGCAGTCGCTGCACACCAACTCGTTTGACGAGGCGATTGCGCTGCCGACCGAATTTTCCAGCCGCATCGCACGCAACACGCAGCTCATCATTCAGGAAGAAACGCACATCGGTGCCGTGGTGGACCCCTGGGCGGGCAGCTACATGATGGAAAAGCTGACCCAGGACATGGCCGACGCCGCCTGGACCATCATTGAAGAAGTCGAAGCCATGGGCGGCATGACCAAGGCCGTTGACAGCGGCTGGGCCAAGCTGAAAATTGAAGCAGCCGCCGCTGAAAAGCAGGCTCGCATCGACAGCGGTAAAGACGTGATTGTGGGCGTGAACAAGTACAAGCTGAAGACAGAAGACGCGATTGAAACCCGCGACATTGACAATGTGGCGGTGCGTGAGGGGCAGATCAAACGGCTCCAGGAAATCAAGTCAAAACGCGATCAGGCCGCCGTAGATGCTGCGCTGGCAGCTATCAAAACCGCAGCAGAAGACAACTCTGGCAACCTGCTTGATTTGTCGATTCAAGCCGTGCGCGCCAGAGCCACAGTCGGTGAAATCAGCGACGCCCTGGAGGCGGTGTACGGCCGTCACCGCGCCGATACACAAAAGGTGACGGGCGTGTACGCAGCCGCTTATGACTCTGCCGAGGGCTGGGAACAGCTCAAAAAAGAAATCACCGACTTTGCCGAAAAAGAAGGCCGTCGCCCGCGCGTGATGATCTCAAAACTCGGTCAGGACGGCCACGACCGGGGCGCCAAGGTGGTGGCCACCGCGTTTGCTGATTTGGGCTTTGACGTGGACATGGGGCCCCTGTTTCAAACCCCCGAAGAATGCGCTCGCCAGGCGATTGAAAACGACGTGCATGCGGTGGGAGTGTCCACCTTGGCGGCAGGCCACAAAACCCTGGTGCCCGGCATCATTGCCGAGCTGAAAAAGCAAGGTGCTGACGACATCATCGTTTTTGTGGGCGGCGTGATTCCCCGCCCTGATTACGAGATGTTGTACGAGGCCGGTGTGAAGGGAATTTACGGGCCGGGCACGCCGATTGTGGCGAGCGCCAAGGATGTGCTGGAGCAGATCCGCAAGGCGATTGCCAGTTAATTTGTAATTTGTGTGCTGTAATACAAATTATTCTTAAATCATCGGGAGTTTAGCCATGACCGCCGCTCTGTCCATCCGTATTCCGCCTGACATTGAGCAACGCCTGGAGCATGAGGTGAATCGCTTGAACACGACAAAGTCTAAATACGTACAAGACTTACTCAGGCAAGCGCTTGCACCGAAAGACCCGGTGGCATTGCTGATGCAGATACGCAGTGATTACGGCATATCGCCGCAAGTCGGCATGCCGCAGACTGACAAATCCAGACACAGCAAGGAATTGGCCAGGCAAGCAGTTGCCCGCAAATACAAGCGTCCATTGCCTGGCGACACCGAATCTTTATGAGTCAGGTTCTGCTGGATGCCAGTGTGATGGTGGCGCTGTTTGACGATGATGATATGTGCCACAAAAGCAATGTGGTCAAGCTGGAGGCTTGTTACAGCCAAGGTTTGAGCTTGCTGACCACATGGCCTTGCGTGACGGAGGCAAGCTATATGCTGTCGCCGCACAACCATTTCGGCCTTCTGTCATGGTTGGCGCAGGGCGCGTGTGATGTGACCGCCTTTGAAGTCTCCGACTTGTCCCAAATGATGACCTGGATGCGAACCTACAGTGAGCCCAAGAAAACACTGATGGACTTCGCCGATGCCTCCCTCATGTGGCTTGCCATGCAGCGGCAAGTGCGCAAGATTTTGACGGAAGACACGCGGAATTTCTTTCGATATCGCTTGCCTGATGGGCAGGCGTTTGAGATTTTGTGATCAGCATGGATACCCCCTTGTCATTGGCTCAGGCGGTTGTGAGCTCAGAGGCGCAAGCCCAACGCCGCGCCATCGCCAAAGCCATCACCCTGCTCGAATCGACGCGCGCCGACCACCGCGCCCAAGCCGACCAGCTGCTGACCGCCTTGCTGCCCCACACCGGCACATCCTTTCGCCTGGGCATCAGCGGCGTGCCTGGCGTTGGCAAGTCCACCTTCATTGAGGTGCTGGGCCTGTACCTCATCAAGCTCGGTCACCGGGTGGCGGTGCTGACGATTGACCCCTCGTCTACCGTGTCTGGTGGCTCGATCTTGGGCGACAAAACGCGGATGGAAATGCTGTCCGTCAACGAGATGGCCTACATCCGTCCCAGCCCGTCGAGCGGCGCGCTGGGCGGTGTGACTGAAAAAACCCGCGAGGCCATGCTGGTCTGTGAGGCTGCTGGCTACGACGTCGTCATGGTGGAAACCGTCGGTGTGGGCCAATCTGAGACGGCTGTAGCCAGCATGACCGATATGTTTGTGCTGATGCAGCTGCCAAATGCGGGTGATGATTTGCAGGCGATCAAAAAAGGCGTGATGGAGCTGGCCGATCTGGTCGTCATCAACAAGGCTGACATTGACGCCATCGCCGCGCAGCGCGCGCAACTGCAAATCACATCGGCCATGCAATTGCTGGGCATGTTCAGCGGCTATGTCGAAAGCAACTGGCACCCCAAAGCGATTCAGCTCAGTGCCTTGAAGGGCAGTGGTGTGGAGGCCTTCTGGGCAGAGGTGCAAGACTTCAAGGCGCGGCAAACCGCCAATGGCAAGTTGGCAGAGCGTCGCCAGCAGCAGTCACTGAGCTGGATGTGGGAGCGTATTGACGTGGGGCTGAAACAGGCTTTCAAGCAAAACCCTGCGGTCAGCCAATTGCTGCCTGAAATACTGAGCCAAGTCGCCAGCGGCCAGGTTCCGGCCTCTACAGCAGCACGAAATCTGCTTTTAGCCCAATCAAATCAAGGGCAAGAAGCTCCTGAATAAGTAGCAAAAAATCCATCAACAGAAAATAACCATGCAAGACATTCTTGAAAAACTCGAACAAAAACGCGCTGCTGCCCGACTGGGCGGTGGCCAAAAGCGGATTGACGCGCAGCACGGCAAAGGCAAACTCACTGCGCGTGAGCGGCTGGAACTGCTGCTCGATGAAGGCACGTTTGAAGAGTGGGACATGTTTGTCGAGCACCGCTGCACCGACTTTGGCATGGCCGACAACCGCCCGCCGGGCGATGGTGTGGTCACTGGCTACGGCATGATCAATGGCCGCCTGGTCTTTGTGTTCAGCCAGGACTTCACCGTGTTTGGCGGCGCATTGTCTGAGGCGCATGCCGAAAAAATCTGCAAGGTGATGGACCAGGCGATGAAGGTGGGTGCGCCTGTGATTGGCCTGAATGATTCAGGCGGCGCGCGTATTCAGGAAGGCGTGGCATCGCTGGGCGGTTATGCCGATGTGTTTCAGCGCAACGTGATGGCCAGCGGCGTGATTCCGCAGATCAGCATGATCATGGGGCCAAGTGCAGGCGGCGCGGTGTACAGCCCGGCCATGACCGACTTTATTTTCATGGTCAAAGATTCCAGCTACATGTTTGTGACGGGCCCGGAGGTCGTCAAAACCGTGACCCATGAAAGCGTGACGGCCGAAGAGCTGGGCGGGGCCATTACCCACACCACCAAAAGCGGCGTGGCTGACTTGGCTTTTGAAAACGATGTGGAAGCGCTGCTGATGCTGCGCCGGCTGTACAACTACCTGCCGCTGAACAACCGCGAAAAAGCCCCGGTGCGCCCAAATGCCGACCCGGCCAACCGCATGGACTTCAGCCTGGACACCCTGGTACCCGACAACCCGAACAAGCCGTATGACATGAAGGAGCTGATTGTCAAAACGGTGGACGATGGCGACTTTTTTGAGATACAGCCCGAGTACGCCAAAAACATCATCATTGGCTTTGCACGGATGGAAGGCCAGACCGTGGGCATTGTGGCCAACCAGCCGCTGGTGCTGGCCGGTTGCCTGGACATCAAATCGTCCATCAAGGCGGCGCGTTTTATCCGGTTTTGTGATTGCTTCAACATCCCGGTTGTGACGTTTGTTGACGTGCCTGGCTTTATGCCGGGTACATCGCAAGAATACGGCGGCATCATCAAGCACGGCGCCAAACTGCTGTATGCCTACGCTGAATGCACGGTACCGAAAATCACGGTGATTACCCGTAAGGCCTATGGCGGCGCATATGACGTGATGGCCTCCAAACACCTGCGCGGCGACGTGAACTTTGCCTGGCCGAATGCCGAGATTGCGGTGATGGGCGCCAAGGGTGCGGTTGAAATTATTTTCCGAGAAGACAAGGGCGACCCGGTGAAGCTGGCTGCGCGTGAGGCCGAATACAAAGAACGTTTTGCCAATCCGTTTATCGCGGGTGCGCGCGGGTTTATTGACGATGTGATCTTGCCGCATGAGACGCGTCGGCGCATTTGCCGTTCGTTGGTGATGCTACGGGACAAGAAGCTGGAGAACCCGTGGCGCAAGCATGGGAATATTCCGTTGTGATCATGCGTTTGAAGACTGCTTATCTGTATGCGAAGCGAGCGGTCTGCCCGAGTGCTCTGCTACGTGTCCCCCGCGCTTCGCGCTCCTCCTTGACCTCCGCAGAACACCCAGGCAAACCGCTCTTCGGCTTGTTTCTGCACCTTCGTAAAAACCTTGTGTCCAGCAACGGGCATGGTGTGTCTGCCGCAGCGTGGACTTGGGGTTTTGCCAAATCAAGGAGGAGCCCCATAGGGGCGGGGGACATTCGCGGAGGTAGATGCGCCGTGGCCGTTGCGGGTTAACCAGCGCGGTACCCGGCAAGCACCAAAAAAAGACTGATTGAAAGAGAACATGTTCACAAAAATCCTGATAGCCAACCGCGGCGAAATCGCCTGCCGCGTCATCCTCACTGCCCGCAAAATGGGCATCAAAACCGTCGCGGTTTACTCGGATGCTGACAAAGACGCGCGCCATGTTGACTTGGCCGACGAGGCCGTCAACATTGGCCCTGCGCCCAGCCGCGACAGTTATTTGCAGGCCGAAAAAATCATCGCTGCCTGCAAACAAACCGGTGCGCAGGCGGTGCATCCGGGCTACGGCTTTTTGAGTGAAAACGCCAGCTTTGCCAAGCGGGTTGAGGAAGAGGGCATCACCTTTATCGGCCCCAAGCACTACTCCATCGCCGCGATGGGCGACAAGATTGAGTCCAAAAAACTGGCCGGTGCAGCAGGTGTCAACTGCATTCCGGGTGTAAACGATGCGATTGAAACCGCTGAGAAAGCGGTCGAGATTGCCAAGGGCATTGGCTACCCGGTGATGATCAAGGCCAGCGCAGGTGGTGGCGGCAAGGGCTTGCGGGTTGCGTTTAACGACAAGGAAGCATTTGAAGGCTTTACCTCGTGCCGCAACGAAGCCAAAAACAGCTTTGGTGATGACCGCGTGTTTATTGAAAAGTTTGTTGAAGAGCCGAGGCACATTGAAATTCAGTTGATGGGCGACAGCCATGGCAATGTGATTTATTTGAATGAGCGGGAATGCTCCATTCAGCGCCGCCACCAAAAGGTGATTGAAGAAGCGCCAAGCCCTTTCATTACCGATGCCACCCGCAAAGCCATGGGCGAGCAGGCGGTGTTGCTGGCCAAAGCGGTGAAGTACCAAAGCGCGGGCACAGTCGAGTTTGTGGTCGGCAAAGACCAATCGTTTTACTTTCTGGAAATGAACACCCGACTGCAGGTTGAACACCCGGTGACCGAATGCATTACCGGGCTTGATCTGGTGGAATTGATGATTCGTGTGGCCGCCGGTGAACAACTGCCGCTGGCGCAAAAAGATGTGCGCAGGGAGGGCTGGGCGATGGAGTGCCGCATCA
Source organism: Comamonadaceae bacterium (assembly GCA_947478725.1). Taxonomy (GTDB): domain Bacteria; phylum Pseudomonadota; class Gammaproteobacteria; order Burkholderiales; family Burkholderiaceae_C; genus Polaromonas. The sequence continues at coordinate 7,341 of CANJWZ010000037.1, read as the reverse complement.
ATGCGGAAGACCCTTTCCGCAACTTTTTGCCGTCTACCGGCCGCTTGGTGCGCTTTCAACCACCCAAAGAAACCATGTTTGCCGCCGACACCGCGCAGCTGTTCGGCGTGCGGGTTGACACCGGCGTGCAAGACGGCGGCGAAATCCCGATGTTCTACGACTCGATGATCGCCAAGCTCATCGTGCACGGCAAAGACAGGCTGGACGCGATTGCCAAAATGCGCGAGGCGCTCAATGGTTTTGTGATTCGCGGCATCAGCAGCAACATCCCGTTTCAGGCGGCTTTGCTGGCGCACCCGAAGTTTGTGGCGGGTGACTTCAACACCGGGTTCATTGCCGACAACTACGGCAAAGGCTTCTCGGCCGAAGACGTGCCGCACGATGACCCTGACTTTCTTGTCGCGCTGGCGGCCTACGTCAATCGCCGCATGCTGGGCCGCGCCGCAGGCATCAGCGGTCAGTTGCCCGGCCACGGCGTGACGGTGGGGGAAGAGTTTGTGGTGCTTGCCCTCGGCGCCGAGGGCAAGCACAGTCAAAAGAATGTTTTGGTGGTTGATTTTGAGGCCGAGTCGGGCTCCAGTCGAATAGATACGGGGGCAAGAAGCTACGAAATTTGTAGCAAATGGCACCTGGGCGGCGCGCGTATTCGTGGCACTGTCAACGGCCAGCCTTTCACGGCGCAGGTCGAACGCGGTGTCGGCAAGAACCCGTTGGCGATTCGGGTGGCCCACAACGGCACACGCCTGGATGCGCTGGTGCTCAGCCCCCGCGCCGCTGCGCTGCATGCGCTGATGCCCTACAAAGCGCCGCCCGACATGAGCCGCTTCGTACTGTCGCCCATGCCCGGTTTGCTGGTCGATGTGGCCGTGCAGGTGGGCCAAAAAGTGCAGGCCGGTGAACGCGTGGCGGTGATTGAAGCCATGAAGATGGAAAATGTGCTGTTTGCCATCGCCGATGGCGTGGTTGGCAAGGTGCTGGCTGCCAAGGGCGAGTCGCTGACCGTCGATCAGCCGATTGTTGAATTTGCATCGACCTGAACCAGGAAAAATCATGAACATCCAGGAATTTGAAGCCCAATTAAAAGCCGACAACTTTGACGATATCCTCACGCTTGAAAAACCCATCGGCTATGCCATGGGTGAGCACACGCATCCGTTTGAGGCCAGAGCACTGATCACCCAGGGCGACATCACACTGACCGTTAACGGCGTGTCAACCACCTATGGTGTCGGTGATGTTTTTAGCTTGCCTGCACTCACACCGCACCATGAAGATGCTGCGGCGCACGGTGTTGCTTATCGGGTCGGCCGCAAGCAGCAGGCCAGCACATGACCCGACCTTTCAAAGTCCTCGGTATTCAGCAAATCGCCATCGGCGCGCCCAGCAAAGACCGCTTGCGCACCCTGTGGGTGGACATGCTGGGCCTGCAATTGACCGGTAACTTCGTCAGTGAACGCGAAAATGTGGACGAGGACATTTGCGCCATGGGCAGCGGGCCGTTCAAGGTTGAGGTGGACCTGATGCAACCGCTGGACATCGACAAAAAACCAGCGGTGCACACCACGCCGCTGAACCACGTTGGCCTGTGGATTGACGATTTGCCCAAGGCGGTTGAATGGCTGTCGGCTCAGGGTGTGCGTTTTGCACCTGGCGGCATCCGCAAGGGCGCGGCGGGCTACGATATCTGTTTTATGCACCCCAAGGCGAACGATGAGTTTCCGATTGCTGGTGAGGGTGTTCTCATCGAACTGGTGCAGGCACCGCCTGAAGTGATCACCGCGTTTTCGGCCCTTGCTGATTCTGCCTAGACCCGATTCTGCCTAGGCCCCCTTTTTTTAACTGGAACATTCCCCATGGACTTAAGCCGTTTCCCCCGCCGCCGTTACACCCAAGGCTTCACGCCGCTGGAGCACTTGCCCAACTTCACGAAAGCCCTGGCTGCCACCTGCCCGGATGGCGCTGGCCCGAATGTCTGGATCAAGCGCGACGACATGCTGGGCCTGACCCCCGGCGGCAACAAAACCCGCAAGCTTGAATTTCTGGTGGCCGACGCGCTGGCCCAGGGCGCCGACACGCTGATCACCTGCGGCGCGCCGCAGTCCAACCATTGCCGCGCCACGCTGTCTGCTGCCGTCAAGGAAGGCATGAAGTGCCGTTTTGTGATTGAAGAGCGCGTGCCCAACAGCTACAAGGTCGATGCCAGTGGCAACAACTTTTTGTTCCGGCTGCTCGGCGTGGAGGCCATCACCGTGGTGCCTGCGGGCACCAACATGCTGGCTGCCATGCAGCAGGTGGCCGGCGAGGTGGCTGGGCTCGGGCGCAAGGGCTACATCGTGCCCGGTGGTGGGTCCAATGCGATGGGCGGCCTGGGCTACGTGGCTTGCGCGCAAGAGTTGCAGCAGCAGTTTTTTGACCAGGGCGTACAGATCGACAAAATCGTGGTTGGCTCAGGCAGCTCGGGCACGCATGGCGGCTTGCTGGCGGGTTTTCTGGGTAACCACATCCACATTCCCCTGATTGGCATCGGCGTCAGCCGTGACCCGGCCGACCAAAACCCGCTGGTGCACAAGGAAGCCCAAGCGGTGTGCGATTTGTTGGGACTGGGCATCACGGTGTCAGCTGACGCGGTGGTGAGCCATGGCAATTGGTGGCGGCCCAAATATTCAGTGCCCAATGCGGCGATGGTCGAGGCGGTGCAAATGCTGGCGCGCACCGAGGCCATTTTGCTCGACCCGGTCTACACCGGCAAAATCATGGCGGGCTTGATCGGCTTGGCACGTCAGGGCCATCTCAAACCGGACGAGAACGTGCTGTTCATCCACACCGGTGGCGCGCCGTCGCTGCACGCCTATGAGGCGGAAGTGCTGGGCTTGGTGGACATGCCAGCTTAGGGCTTGGCTGAACGCGCCGCCCTGGATTTGGCCAGTGCGGCGGCGATGACTGACTGCTTCAGACTTGCAGGGCTCGCTTCGGCCGTGCTTTGAGCTGGTTTTACCGGTGCTTTAGGGCTCTTGACCAATGATTTATTGCGTGATTCGCTGTGAAAATTATAGCGATCAAGTGCCTCATCAGCCTGCGCTTGTGACCACGCTGCCCAGCCGGTACGTTCGCCGCTGACGGTTTCCAGGCTGATGCAATCGACCGGACACACGGCAATGCACAGCTCGCAGCCGGTGCAATGCTGCTCGATCACGGTGTGCATCATCTTGTTGCTGCCCAAAATCGCGTCGGTGGGGCAGACCGGTAGGCACAGCGTGCAGCCAATGCACCAGGCCTCGTCAATCACGGCAACGCTACGTGGGCCTTCCAGGCCGTTGGCGGGGTTCAGGCTTAACAGGGGCTGGCCGATGATGGCCGCCAGTCTGGCAACCCCTTCCTCGCCGCCGGGCGGGCATTGGTTGATGGCGGCCTGGCCACGGCCAATCGCCTCGGCGTAAGCCTGGCAGTCCGGGTAGCCACAGCGCGTGCACTGCGTTTGGGGCAGTGCCGCGTGTATCTGACGGACAAGGCTGGCAAGGTTGTCGCTGTCAGTGGGGTCGGGGTTTGTCACCCTGGCTATTGTCCCGCTTTATTTGCTGCGTGCTGCTTTGGCCGGGGCGCGCTTGACTGCGGTTTTGACTGCGGTTTTGACTGCCGTTTTGGCTACGGTTTTGGCTGAGGCTTTCACGACAGGTTTGGCCGCCGCTGCCGGCTTGTTCACGCTTTTGCTGGCTTCCAGAATGAAGGCCTTCACGGCTGGGTAGACCTGCTCGCGCCAGCGCCTGCCGCTGAAAATACCGTAGTGACCTGCGCCTTTGGCTTCAAAGTGCCTTTTGTGTCCGGTGGGCACGCCGGTGCACATGTCAAGCGCAGCTTCGGTCTGGCCCGAGCCTGAAATATCGTCCAGCTCGCCCTCGACCGTCATCACGCGGGTGGTTTTGATGTCTCCCGGAATGACGCGCTCCAATTCGCCGCTGAGTGACTTCACGTCCCACGTGCCGTTGACCAGCTTGTACTTCTGGAACACAACGTCAATCGTCTCCAGATAGTACTCAGCGTCCATGTCCAGCACCGCGTTGTATTCGTCGTAAAACTTGCGGTGCATTTCGGCGCTGGCATCGTCGCCTTTGACCAGGTCCTTGAAGAAGTCGAAATGACTCTTGGCATGGTTGCTGGGGTTCATGGCCACAAAACCGGTGTGCTGCAAAAAGCCGGGGTACACCCGGCGGCCCGCGCCCGCAAAGTTGCTGGGCACGCGGTAGATCACATTGTTTTCAAACCACGAGTAAGGCTTGGTCATGGCCAGGTTGTTGACGGCAGTTGGCGATTTGCGCGCATCAATCGGCCCGCCCATCATGGTCATCGACAGCGGGGTGGTTTCGCCACGCGAGGCCATCAGCGAAATCGCGGCAAACACCGGCACCGTGGGCTGGCAAACGCTGATGACATGGCAATTGCCATACTTGCCCTGCAGGTGGCGAATGAACTCCTGCACGTAATTGACGTAGTCGTCCAGGTGGAACGTGCCTTCTGACAATGGCACCAAGCGGGCGTTTTTCCAGTCGGTGATGTAGACCTTGTGGTCTTTCAGCATGGTTTTGACGGTGTCACGCAGCAGTGTGGCGTAGTGGCCAGACAGTGGGGCCACAATCAGCACCGCCGGCTGGTCTTTCAGGTGGTCCAGCGTGGCGCTGTCGTCGGTAAAACGCTTGAAGCGGCGCAACTCGCAAAACGGCTTGTCGATCTCTATGCGTTCATGGACGGCAATTTCTACCTCACCATTGACAATGCTCTGAATGCCAAAAACCGGGCGCTCGTAGTCTTTGCCCAAACGGTAGATCAGTTCATAGCCCGCCGCCATGCGCTGTACAAACGGGTTTTGCGCTATCGGCGATGAGCTGCTGCTGTAGAGCTTGGCAGCGGCCTGGGCAAAATCGACAAACGGCTCCATCAGGGTACGCTGGGTTTCGTAAACTTGGTAAAGCATGGTTCAAAGGCCTCGATAAAGAATTTATGTTGCAGTGCAACAATATAACAGGATGCCATCTTGTTTTCCACCGCGACAGCAACCCTATCAAAATAAATCTGACAGTCATAAGTGTAAATATTTTTTGACAACCAACCGCCGCATGTATGCCCACCCCTTCACCGCTTTCGCTTGACCGCATCGTTTCACTGCAAAAATCCGACCGCATGCCGGTCTTGTTCTTGGGCCACGGCAGCCCGATGAATGCCTTGCCCGGCAATGAATACTTCAACAGCTGGCACGCTTTGGGGGCGGAGTTCGGTTCAAAAATGGCCCGACCCCAGCTGATTTTGTGCATTTCTGCCCACTGGCTGACCGAAGGCTGGCAGCTGACCGCCATGGCCCGCCCCAAAACCATCCACGACTTTGGCGGCTTCCCGCAAGAGCTGTTTGACCAGCAATACCCCGCACCGGGCGACGTGGCCGCAGCACAAGCCATCAGCCAGTTGGTCCGCCAGCGCGGGTCGTTGCCATTGGGGCTGGACGACAAAGACTGGGGCCTGGACCACGGCACCTGGGGCGTTTTAAAACCGATGTTTCCCGGCGCCGAGATTCCAGTCATCCAGCTCAGCATGGACTATTCAAGAGCGCCTGACGAGCACTACGCCCTGGCCCAGCAGCTCAAAAGCCTGCGTGACAGGGGTGTGCTGATTGTTGGCAGCGGCAACATCGTGCACAACCTGCGGCAAATGCAGCGCGGTGCGGCCGCCAACCAGGCCTACGACTGGACGCTGGAGTTTGACCAGACGACAGGCGGGCTGATTCAGCAAGGCAATTTAGGCGCGCTGCCCAACTTTTTGCAATGGGGCAGTTTGGCGAAGATGGCCCATCCTACCCATGAACATTACCTGCCGCTGCTGTACGCCGCCGGGGCGGTGGATGGCAAGGAGCCGATGCGGTTTTTCAACGTTGACTACCAGGGCGGATCGATTGCCATGCGGTCTGTGGTGTGGGGGTAGGTGATTTCCTGGTTTGGGCAGATAATCAAGGTCTACACATTGATCCACACATTCGGAGGTGTAAAAAATGGCCACCAACCTCGCAATTGACGACAGCTTGATCGAATCTGCCCGTGCGCTGGGCGGTCAAAAAACCAAAAAAGCCGTGGTGACCCAGGCCTTGCAGGAATACATTCAAAAGCGCCAGCAGCTCAAGTTAACGGAGCTGTTCGGCCAGATTGATTACGCCCCAGACTACGACTACAAAGCGCAAAGACAGCGCGGCGGTCTTGCGCCAGACGCCAAAGGCTAAAGCGTGCAGGTCGTGGTCGATACGTCGGTCTGGTCGCTGGTGTTGCGGCGGCGCGCTTTGCCTGGCGCTGACGATGCCGCGACGCTGGCACTGAAAGACCTGATCTCAGACGCCCGCGCGATGCTGATCGGGCCGGTCAGGCAAGAGCTGCTCAGTGGCGTCAAAGAACCTGCTCAGTTTGAGAAGTTGCGCAGTGCTTTGGTGGCTTTTCCGGATGAGCCCTTGACGCTTTCGGACTACGAATGCGCTGCGCGGTTTTTCAACACCTGCAAAGCCAAAGGTATTCAAGGATCACACACTGACTTTTTGATTTGTGCTGTCGCGAGTCAACGGAAGTTGCCAGTTTTTAGTCTGGATCAAGACTTCGTCCATTTCAGTGAATGTTTGCCGATTCAACTGTTTGGCTTGTCTGGGAGGCTGGTTTAGGCTGTTTTTGGGCTTTTTAGGTACGCTTTAGGGCTACAGGCCAATAGATGTATGCGCGAGCAGCTCCTGAATGAATAGCGGTTTGCTTACTTTCGTAAACACGGTGTATCTGCTGGCTTATTCCAACGCTCGCTGCCGCGGGGGCTATGCAGACCTTCCATGCGGCTCCCCTCAACAAACCAGTAAGGCTTATCGCAGGACAGGCGACATTACGTAGTCTGCGAAAAACTTTGAGCTTTGGTATTCATGGACTTTCAAAGAGCAAAGGCGTCATCAGCAATCGGCTGGTTGTCCGCGTCTGGCTAAAAGCAAGTGATTGAGATGGTTGTTTTTATTGACAGTTGACTTTAGCAGTTGTGGTGTTATAATTGCCTGCAACCAAACCGAACAATTGCCATGAGCGAAAAATCCTTCACCCTTGACGAGCTGTGCACGCTCACCGACCTGACAAAAAGGACGGTGCGTTACTACATGCAGCTGGGCTTGGTTGAGCGCCCCATTGGCGAGACTCGTGCCGCCCACTACACCAGCCGCCACCTCGACCAGTTGCTGCGCGTCAAGCAGCTCACGGAAGCTGGCGTGTCCCTCGAACGGATCCGCGAAGTGATGGCGGGCGGCGATACCCCAGTTCCGACACGGCAGCGTCGGCCAGGCTCCAT
>CANJWZ010000036.1 GCA_947478725.1 Comamonadaceae bacterium | reverse complement strand
CGGAAGATTAATGAGCGCCATCGCGACAAGCGATTGAACCGCTAATGTGGCGACTAATACAACCCAGGGCCTGGCAGGTGTCACGATGAACTGTTGCGGTTAACCGCTTGCAGCGGTATTGGTTTTTTTGGAGCTCTAGCAAGTGCCGTAACCATTCACGGATCCAGTCAGTCTACAGCGCGCCGTATTGAGGGCGTGGCATTCCCCCAGATCAATAGGCCAATAATGGCGTCTCAAACTGAAATAGTGAACTGTCAATGCCGCACGCACCGCGAGGCCTTCGCACGATTGATCAGGCCATTTGACTGGGCAGTGGCACATCGTCTGCCTGCCTTTGCATCTCCTGGATCGTGCGCATGGATAGCTCGGTGCGCACCCCGGCCAGGCCTTCGTCCCACCAGAGGTTGATCGTCTCGTGAGGGTCGGCAATGAGGTCATAGAGCTCACCCCAAGCCTTATCAGCGCGTACCGACAGGCGCCAGCGAGCAAATGGCCATGCTAGGGCAATCTCCTGAGCGCGTGATGGCCTACTTTCAGGACCAGCGCGTTCGCTATGCCGCTCGATACTTCACAAGGCCGTAGCAATAGTCTGTTGATCGCAAGACAATTGATGGGCATGATCTGCCATTTATAGCAAGGAGATCCAAATGCCTACCCGTCATGTTGTGTTGACCGATCATCAGACAACCAAAAATGATCTAAGGGCGGTGACTGGCACCATGAATTTAGAAGCTCTTGTCCTTGCGGACTTGCGCCTTGCTGCCTGTATCGGACAAGCATAGTTCCCGTCCAGACAAGGTTCCTCGCTTTAAGAATGGTCAGAGGGCTGGGGTTGGAACAAGCCCCCGCTTTGTGCGATCAGGCAGTCGTTGATTTTTCCTTTGTTCAGTGGGGCGGGTAATATTCTGACCGTGCACTTGATGTACCCTTCACCTTCATCTGCTGGCTTTCATTTAACCAAAGAGATTTTCCCATGGCAAGATTTACGACGATTTCCACAATAGCTGTCTCAATCGCTTTGGTTTTCTTGTTGCCCGCCTGTGAAACCAACCCTGCGTCAGTCAGTAGTGGGGCCCCGCCGAAGGCTCAATTGCAATACATTGACCTCCAAAGCTTTGACCGTGACCTGGGCAACTCTTTGCAAGCCCCCCTGCCTAAAATTGAAGTAGCGTTCTACGATCGGGTCACCCCAAGCGCGATCCCCGCCCGGCTGGAGTCATGGATGGCCGCGGTTGAGTCAAGCGGTGGCGCAGTCACAGTGGTTCCACCTAAGTCCACGGTAACAGCGAAAAGTCCTTTTCTGCTTTTGAGCGCACTCAGCAGCTTATGGACCGCATCCAAGATGGCAAAAGAGTATTCCGCAAAGCCAAGTTACAAAGCCGCCCATGGCTACGATGCGCAGATACAGCTCAAGCTTGATGACAGGGGTGATTCCGTGGTTGACAAGATCGTATTTCTCGAGCGCAAGAAATAAGCCTTGTCCTGATTCAACCTCGTGTCACAGAGGTGCAGGTTGATAGGGAAAACGTTAGGCTGAAAAAGGCTGACCGTCGATAGCATCTGTCGGGTTAATGAAGGTATTTTTTATTTTTGCAGGAGATGTCATGCCCAACTATTCCCTCAACGTGGACGGCGTCCAGCAGACCGTTCAAGCCGAGCTTGATGAGCCTTTGCTGTATGCCTTGACTGACAAGCTCAAACTCAAAGGTCCCAAGTTCGGTTGCGGGCTAGCGCAGTGCGGCACCTGCACGGTGCTGGTCGATGGCAAGCCTATGCGCTCGTGTGTCACGCCAACGAGTGTGATGGTGGGTAAGCGCATTCGTACCCTGGATGGTTTGGCTACCAACGGCCAGTTGCACCCGGTACAAGAAGCTTTTGTGCACGAGCAAGCGGCGCAATGCGGCTTTTGCTCCAACGGTTGGATCATGCACAGCGTTGCCTTGCTAGAAAAAACACCCAAGCCGACGCCTGAGCAAATCAAGCAGGCATTTGCCAATGTGCAATGCCGCTGCGGCACTCAAATCGCCATCATGCGTGCCGTCAAACGCGCCAGCGACACCATGTCACCCAGCGCCAAAGCCTGAAGGAGCCACCATGAACACCCCTAAGCTTTCTCGCCGTGAATTCATTCAGACCCAAGGTGCGCTCATAGTCGGTGCCACTGGCTCCGTCTTTGTGGGCGATGCACTGGCCCAAGCGGCCGCGCCTGTGGTGGTTGGCCCTCAGCCCACGGCTCTTGATACATGGATTCGCATTGCGACCAACGGACATGTGACGGCTAACTTTGGCAAGATGGATTGCGGCCAAGGATTGGACACAGCGATCGCTCAAATCGTGGCCGAAGAATTAGACGTGTCGATGGACGCTGTGACGGTGGTGATGGGCGACACACGCCTGACACCCAACCAGGGTGGCGGCAGCGGCAGCACGGGTTTGCGCATGGGGGCCAACCCCTTGCGCAATGCGGCCGCTGAAGCGCGACGCTTGCTGGTCGATGCGGCGTCAGCACGATTGGGCGTGTCAGCCAGCGATCTGGCGACCGAAAACGGACGTGTGTTTGTCAAAGCGAACCCCACACAAGCGGTGAGCTACGCTGATTTGATTGGTGGCAAAGACTTTGGTGCGTCCTTGAAGTGGAACAACGCGATTGGCAACGGCATGAATGCCCAAGGCATGGCCAAGCCCAAAGATGTGTCGCAGTACAAGATTGTGGGCCAAGGCATCAAGCGCAAAGACATTGCTGACAAAGTGAGTGCTACGGAGCATTACACCGCGCACATTCGACCTGAAAACCTATTGCATGCGCGGCCGGTTCGTCCGCCTGTGGCAGGGGCGATGCCGCTGTCCGTCGATGCATCGTCGATTGCGAAGATTGCGGGCGCCAAACATTTTGTCAAAGGTGGCTTCGTGGCTGTGTTGGCCGACACCGAGTGGAATGCAGTGCGTGCGGCGCGGCAGCTCAAGGTCACGTGGTCCGACGTCCAAGGGCCACTGGGTGGTGGCGAGAACACCGTGTTTGAGCACATCCGCTCGGCACCCGTCACGTCATCTAACGCCATCCCCATCTTTGGCGGCAAGAAAGCCTATGACGCCAAACCCACCCTGGATGCATTGGCCTCGTCCAAGCGCGTGATTGAAGCCGAATACGAGTGCGCATTTCAAATGCACGCGCGTATCTCTCCGTCTTGTGGTGTGGTCGATGTCAAGGGCGATCAAGTCCAGGTGTGGGCCGATGTACAAAAGCCGCATTTCTTGCGCGAAGGCATTGCCAAGTTCTTGGGGTTGCCGATTGCGAATGTGCAAGTCAAGTGGATGCATGGCGCCGGCTCTTATGGTCGCAGCGATGCCGATGAGGCCCCCTATGAAGCTGCCTTGCTGTCGAAAGAGTTTGGCAGACCGGTTCGCATGCAATGGTCGCGCGAAGATGGCATGGCGTGGGCTCCCAAGGCGCCTGCGTCTGTGATCACCATGAAAGCGGGCCTGGACGAGTCCAACAACGTAACAGGCTGGCTGCTCAAGGCCAAAGGCTTCAACGGCTGGGACGTCAAGTTCAACGCCGAGAGTCCCGAGCACACCTTGGTCGGCATGCAAACCGGCCACAAAAAGTGGAACGCCCACAACTTCAACGTGCCCGAAGAAAGCTACAAGTTCAACAACCATGTGCACTGGTGGGAAACCATTCCGCCTTATCTGGAGCAAGCCTCGCCCATGCGCACGGCCCACCTGCGTGCGCCACAAGAGATGCAAACCCGCTTTGGTCAAGAGTGCTTCATTGATGAGGTAGCGCAGGCGGCGGGCATGGATCCGATTGCATTTCGGATGAAGCACATGCAAGACCCGCGAGAGGCCGATGTGGTGAAAGCTGCCGCAGAAAAACTGGGTTGGACCCAAAATAGCAAAGCAGGTCGTTCATCCAAGGCCAAAGTGATGACAGGCCGGGGCATCGCCTTGCATGCGGGTTATCAGTCTTATGCGGCTGTGGCGTGCGAGGTGCAAGTGCATCGCGATACAGGACGCGTTTGGGTCAAGAAACTGGTGGTTGCCAACGACTGTGGCCTGATCGTCAACCCGATCGGTGTGCGTGCGGCGATGGAGGGCCAGATCATGCAAGGCATCAGCCGGGCGCTGTACGAGGAGGTTCATTTCGACAAGAACCGGGTCACGAGTGTGGACTGGAACAGCTACCGCATTGCCAATTTGGATGACTTGCCAGGTCAAGTCGAAATTGTGCTGCTCAATCGTCCTGACAAGCCGATTGGCGGTGCGGGTGAGCCGGCCATCGTTTGCTTCCCTGCGGCGATTGCCAATGCTGTGTTCGATGCAACGGGTGTTCGTATTCGTCGCTATCCGCTGTTGCCGTCGCGTGTGAAAAAAGCCTTGACCGCCTGAGTCGCTTAAGACGGTGATGGTGGCGCTATGAAAAAAAGTGAATGGCTTCAGGTTGACTCAGTCAGGGCCTGGAGCGTTCACTGGCAAGTTGATTCACAGTTGTCATACCAATGATCAATCGGTCAATTGGCTAAGTGTGCCGAGACTCGGTCAGCACGAACAGATAGAGACAATTTCGGATCTTTGTGCGAGCCACGGGTTCAAAGATTTCGGTCTGAAAAATTGGCATGAGCGGTAGTGCAATGTGTATCAGGACGTCGACCATTGCCGGCTAACCAGCGACGGCCAGAACCTGGTCTTGCCTGCCGCCATAGCCTGACGGCCTAACTCGGCGTTCCACCACGCATCAGAACCAAACTCTGCACGCCACGACCACAAACGACGTGTGTAAAACCCGAGGGTGTGTTCATGCGTGAAGCCAATCGCCCCATGCACCTGATGCGCCACACTGGCTGCCAACCCCGCGGCATCGCTGCAGCGGGCCTTGGCAACAGCGATATCAAAGGAGGAGTCGGCGTTGTCGCTCCAGGCAGCAAGCGCCGCGACGCGCGACGCCGCCACGTGGCCCGCCAGCGTTGCCAGCATGTGCTGTATGACCTGGTTCTGCCCTAGCTGTTTACCAAACTGCACGCGCTCGCCAGCGTATTGAATCGTCAGGTCCAGCACCCGCTGCAGCACGCCGCTGATTTGTGCGCTGCGCGCCAGGGCGCCGGCAAGGCGCACCGGGTTAATGCCCTGAGTGAGGGCAAGGGTGCCAACGGCCTGCACAATTGTGTTGGCAAACGTAAGCCTCGCGCCTGGCTCGCGCGCCATATTCAGCCAAGGGTCACTGACAACGCCATCAGCCGGTGCGAGCCGAAGCAGGTAAACCTGACACACATCACCGCTGCGTTGCTACACCCCACTGAGCTGCCCCGGCCCAGCAGACCTTCACGTTACCACTTAGGGTCACTGGTTGTCCCTTCTGATGATGAAAACGCAAAGGCTGAGCACTGCCACTGGCATCTATCAGCACACCTGGCCCTGACGGCAGGGTGATGCCAGCTTTGGACAACAGCCAGCCGGCCATTAGGGTGTCGATCACCCCAACACCAGCCGCGTGATAACCAGCCTCATACGCGACCGCAAAGACATCAGCGGGCGCTGCACCGATGCCGCCCTGGTCCTCAGGCAATAGAGCGCCGACATTTCCAGAAGGGTGTCGAGCCGTGTGTGCTGGCCCTCGCGCAGCAGGCGCTTGGTCAGGCGCAAGGCTTGGCCAGGATTTTTTGCGATTCGCTCTGCGAGCACATGCGCCTTGGTCATCAGTTCCTGGAGCGGCACGACCTTTGACACCAGTCCATATTCAAGTGCCTGTTGCGCGGTGATGGCGTCGCCGGTGAAGGCCATTTCGCAGGCGCAGCTCAGGCCGACAGCGCGCGGCAACAGCCATGCACCGCCGTCACCAGCCACCAGGCCAACGCGCACAAAGCTTTCGGCAAATGTGGCTGTGTCGCTTGCTATGCGGATATCGCACATGGTGGTGATGTCACACCCTGCGCCTATGGCAGGACCATTGAGGGCAGCGATTATGGGCACCTTAAGGTTGTAGAGCGCCAGCGGAATTCGCTGGATACCGTTGCGGTAAGCTTGGTGTGACAGGGCTGGCTCGCCCAGCCCGGTACCCAGTGAGGCCTTTATTTTTTAAGATCGCCGCCCGACGAGAAGCAACTTCCAGCGCCGGTCAGAATGACAGCCCTGATGCGGTTGTCGGCATTGATGCGCCCACAGGCGTCGATGATCTCCTGGCCGTCCAACTCGCCTATCAGCGCATTGCGCGCTTCCGGGCGGTTCATGGTCAGGGTGACGACCGCGCCGTCCTGCTCAAAACGTATGAAGTCCGTCATTGCGGCATGGCCTCCAGCACGGGTGGTGGGTTCTCAGCATGCGAGAGTAGCTGCTCCAGGTCATCGGCCGACAAGCCCAAATCGCCAAGCACCAGTGCGCTGTCCTGGCCAAGACGTGGGGCATGCCGGCGCAATTTGTAGGGCGACGCACCAAAGCGCACCGGCGGTCGCACAGAGCGGTAAGCTCCCTCCGTCGAGTGCACGGAGGACTCCATCAGGCCGACGGCGCGCACGTGAGGGTTCTCATCGATCTCCTGCAATGCAATCACCGGCATGCAGGGAATTCCGACCCCGTCACACAGGTCTACCCACTCCTGTGTGCTGCGCCTGGCGGCTTCAAGGTTAACGATGCTGTAGAGCGCATCGACGTTTTGGCCGCGTGCGTCGATGTCAGAAAAGCGTTCGTCGCTTGCAAGCCCGACCCTATCAACTATGCGAAAGAAGTCCGCCCAGTTACGGTCGGAATAAGGAAGGATGCAGATCCAGCCGTCAGCTGTCTTGTAGGGTTTGCGGTGCACCGATAGCTGACGGGCAAAGCCAACTGGGCCTAGCGGCGGCTCAAAGGCCGACGGACCCAGGTGTTCAGCCATCATGAATTCTATGGAAGTCTCGAACATGGGCACTTCTATTTCCTGGCCCTCGCCTGTGCGGCTGCGATACAGCAATGCAGCCATCACGGCATAGGCAATCGTCTGGCCGGCAATCTTGTCGCAGATGGCTGTGGGCACATAGCGCGGCGTGCCATGAACCTGACCATACAGGGCTGCCATGCCGCAACCCGCCTGGATGATGTCGTCATACGCAGCCTTGTCGGCGTAAGGCCCGTCGGAGCCGAAGCCTGGTGCCGCGCACAGCACGACCTTGGGGTTGACCTTGCTGACCGATGCCCAGTCAAGCTTTAGTCTTTTGGCAGGACCGGGCCGCAGGTTATGCACGACCACGTCGCTTCGCTCGATGAGCTTGTCCAGTGCGCGGCGCGCGACGCTATTTTTCAGGTCTAGTACGACGCTGTGCTTGTTGCGGTGTAGCTGCAGCACGGAGCCGCCCATACCTTCATTTCGGCTGGGGCCATACTGGCGAAACGCATCCCCCTTGGGGGATTCAACCTTGATCACCTCGGCACCCAGGTCAGCCATGATGTGGGTGGCGTAGGGCCCCATAATCACGGTAGTCAGGTCGAGTACGCGGGTGCCTGATAGCGGGTCTGTGCTCATGTATGGGCGATGCATTGGTATGAATCAATGGATGCTATCGGCGCTGTGTTAAAAGTAAAATTAATTATTCGACTTCTGTTATTAGCCAATGATTGATATCTCCTCACGTGTTCTGCGCGCCATGATTGCCCTGGACGAACTGCGTAATTTTTCGCTGGCTGCCGAGCGTTGCCACGTGACGCAGTCGGCCCTGAGCCAAATGGTTCGCAAGCTCGAAGACGACGTCGGGCTGCAACTGGTGGACCGCGACCGCCGGCATGTGCAGTTCACGCCAGAGGGCTTGCGTTTTCTGGCCACGGCACAGCGTGTCATGCAAGAGCTCGACGAGATTCACATTGACCTCAAGGACCACGCATCAGCGCGCAGGGGGCGTGTCAATATCGCCGCCTTGCCCTCGCTGGCTGCCCACTGGTTACCGCCCATCGTCGCGGCCTACAAAAAGGATTTCCCGGGCATAGAGCTGGGTCTTTTTGATTGCACACCCCTGCGCGCACTGGAACTGGTGCGCTTGCGTCAGGCCGACTTTGCCATCACGGCCGATGGACCCGGCAGGCCAGGGCTGGAAGCACGCCTTTTGTTTCGGGAAAATTTTGTTTTTGTATGTCACCGCTCACACCCATTGGCAGAAAAACGCAGGCTCGCACTCGCAGACCTGAATGGGTGTCATTACATACGTCTGATTCGCAGCGGCAGCATTGCCCAGCATCTTGAAAGTGCCTTGCGAAACTTGGCCTTGCGAGATACCGGGCTGGAGGTTGAGCAAGTAGCGACGGTGGCCGGCCTGGTCGCCAACAACCTCGGCGTGAGTGTCGTTCCCGAGATGGCCGCGTGTTACTTTGACCCAAAACAGGTTGCCATTGTGGAGCTGGATGCGACCGAGCTCAACCGGCCGGTGTACGCCGTAACTTCGGTGGGCAAAACCTTGTCCAAGGCAGCACAGGAGTTTGTTACCCTTCTGGAGAGCAGCGATGTACCGCAATCCGCAGCTCGCACGCCCGGCAAGGCAGAAAAGTAAGTTGCAGTGCGGGCTGGTGAAAGCCGGTTGCTCAGGAAGCGATGTGATAACCGCCGTTGACTGACAGGTTCTGCCCCACGATGTATGACGCCGCATCTGACAGTAAAAAGCAGATGGTTTTGACCACCTCATCAGGCTGAGCCCAACGCCCCATAGGAATCTGGCTCAGGATGCGGTCGCGAAATTTTTCGCCCCGTATGGTGTCGGTCATCGGGGTTTCGACCACACCAAAGCTGACCGTATTGGTACGTATGCCATAGCGCGCCCATTCACGCGCAGCGGCCATGCTCAAGCCGACAATACCGGCTTTCGCTGCTGTGTAGTTGATCTGGCCAATAGAGCCGCGCCTTCCTGCATCAGAAGACACATTGACGATGGCTCCCGGATTTTTTTCACCCTCATTGGCCCGTGCCAGCATGGTTCGTCCGACGGCCTGCAGCCATAGAAAGGAGCCGGTAAGATGCACATCGACCACGGTATTCCACTGCTCCAACGTCATTTTCTCGATAAGCGCAGGTCTGACTACACCAGCGTTGTTGACAAGGCCGTCAATCTTTCCGAAACGCGCGACCACTTGTGCGACGGCGCTATCAACAAACGTCGGATCAGACACGCTACCCACCAGTGGCATGAAACGTGGTTCGCCATTGATGTTTGCAAGCTCCGTGAGTCCGGCTTCGTTCAGATCTACACCCGCCACATTGGCGCCCAGTTGCATGCAGAGCTCAACTGTGGCGCGGCCAATACCCTGTGCGGCACCTGTGACAACAATGGTCCTTCCTTCGAGTGTCAAAAAATCATTCATGAGTATCTCTTCCTTAGAAGTCCGTTTGCGGTTATTGGATCAATTCTGCGATGCCATTTGCCAACACCTCCACGCCACGCTCCAGAACAAGGGAACGAAAAGCTATGGTGGCGCCTGAAATCCACATTTCAGTTCTGATGGTTTCACCTGGATAGACGGGAGCCGAAAAGCGTAGAGCCAGTCTTTTCAGCCGATGCCCTTCCCATCTGCAGCAGGTTTGGAGAATTGCGGCACCGGCGACGCCAAATGAGCACAGCCCATGCAGGATTGGCCGGTCGAATCCGGCTAGCTTTGCTGCAGACGGGTCAGCATGCAGCGGGTTGAAGTCGCCGCTCAGGCGGTAGATCAGGGCTGCACGCGGCGAGGTCTTGAAGTCAAAAAACGCATGCGGGACACCGTCGCGCTGATGCGCAAATGAAAGCACATCGACGTCACCACCATCAAAGCCACCGTCACCGCGGCAAAGCGCTGTGCTCTCAACAGTCGCCAGAAGTACGCCGGTATTGAAGTCGGTTATTGAACGCTCTGTTGTGACAAGTGCGCCTCTTGCTAAGCCCTTGTCAACGACGCGCGAAACCCGGCTTTTGCCAACAACTTTTCCTGCTGGGGGCAAGGGTGCATGCCAACGTATATCAATCCCACCATGCAGGATTTTCCTCCAGTCCAGTCCGGCTTCGGGGTCCTTTTGCCAGAACCCTGGATAACCCATGACCGCAGCATAGGTTGGGAGCACCTGCAGATTCTCTTCGAAAAGGAATTGAAGATGCCTGCCATCAGCAGGATCGTTTCCCAGGCCAATACCCAAGGCATAAAGAATGCAGTCGCGCTCAGAATATTGCTGCACCACTTCCGGAATAAGATAAGCTTTAAGCGCCGCTACGTTCATCAACCGACTCCTCGAAAGTAAACAACAGGGAGTAAATCGGAAGTGGCCTGCGCCATGGAATCAAAGCGTGACATCGCTGCCGAGAATGACCACGGCCTGACTTGCAAGTTCGCCACCGTTGCCGTGCGCCAGCGCAATCTCAGTGGAAGGAATCTGTCTCTGACCAGCCATGCCCATCAATTGCTGCGTGGCTTCGACCATGGTGAACAGGCCATACATGCCGGGGTGTACGCAGGACAGACCGCCGCCGTTGGTGTTTACCGGCAACGAACCGCCAGGCGCAATATGCCCTTCGGCAACAAACCGTCCACCTTCGCCCTTGGGGCAAAAGCCGAGGTCTTCCAAAAACAGAATCGTGTTGATGGTGAAGGCGTCGTAGACCTGCACCACGTCTACATCGGCGGCCTTGATGGCGGCTTGTTTGTAAGCGCGCTCACCTGCTTGCCTGGCCGCAGTGGTTGTGAGGTCTGGCATATTGGTGATGTCGCGGTGCGAGGTGGCTGCTGCAGCACCCAGTACATAAGCCGGTCGTTTGACAAGATCGCGCGCCCGGTCTGCCCTGACCATGACCACCGCGGCAGCACCATCGGATACGAGGCAGCAATCGCGCACTCCCAGGGGGGTGGAGACCATGCGCGAGCCGAGGTAGTCGGTCATCGACAGGTCTTCACGCATGGAAGCCTCAGGATTGAGTTGCGCCCACTTTCGCGCCGCCAGTGCTACATGGCCAAGCTGCTCCTTGGTCGTGCCGAACTCGTGCATGTGCCTTGCCGCCGCGAGTGCATAGGCAGACAACGGCCGAATGCCGCGATAAGGCTGCTCGTAAATGGACGGGCGCAAGGGAGTGACGAGCTTACCGGAGGCGCTGCGCTGGTTGCTGCCGTAAGCGATCAATGCAACGTCGCAC
Source organism: Comamonadaceae bacterium (assembly GCA_947478725.1). Classification (GTDB taxonomy): domain Bacteria; phylum Pseudomonadota; class Gammaproteobacteria; order Burkholderiales; family Burkholderiaceae_C; genus Polaromonas. Next base: position 33,951 of record CANJWZ010000036.1, on the reverse strand, counting down.
TGTCCCGCAGCGAGCGCCATGCTGGCCAGTGCGCAGTGCGTTTGAAATGATGATCCGCCGGTTCGGTTGTTATCGGTAATAAGCGGGTGAATGCCGAAATATTCAGCCATGCTCAGACTTGAAAATATATCGTCGGGCAGGCAGGTCATCAAGCCGTCCACATCGCCCGGGGTCAAGCCGACGTTCTTCAGGGCCTTGAGCGAAGCCTGCACCGCCAGTTCCATGGCACTGTAGCCGGGGGCTGCACCCATGCCAAAGGTTGCCGCAGAAACAATCGCCGCTTGGCCGCGTGGAAAGGTGCCTGATACCGTCATGAAAGCGCCTGTTGGATGGCTCCACGCGGCTCAAATACCAGCAGCGCCTGTCCGTTTTCTTCTATGATTTTTGCCTGAACCGGCATGCCTATCTCGACACGGTCAGCAGCGATACCATCAACACGCGACATGAGTCGCGGGCCTTCTTCAAGGTCAATCAGGGCGAGGTTGTAGGCAGCTTCAGGCGGCTTGGGACGCAGCACGGTGATCGAGTAAACGGTAGCGCGCCCACAAGCCTCTACCCATTCCAGACCATCACCTGTAACGGGTTCGGCAAGACGCGGATAAAAAACATGGCGACCACTTTTTGTGCTGCGCTGGATCATGAATTTACCGGCGGCCAGGAAGGCCAGGTATTCCTTTTCAGGAAAGCTTGTATGCATGGTGTGAGGCTTGGGGGTTTGAAATAGCTTGGTATTTACTGCCGATGTTTCAATGGGTGTTTACGCCCGCGAATGTGTCATCACGCGTCGCGGTTTGCGCCTTCGACTTTCCTTGCAAGGGGGTCGGCGCTGCATGCGGTTTCTCTATGCCAAATTCCTTCATGACTTCGTCGGTGTGCTCGCCTAGGCTGGGTGGATGCCTGTACACAGAAGCTGGTGTGGCGCTAAAAGAGATGGGTGGCGTGATCATGGTGATCCGGCCTTCGCTAGGGTGATCAATACTCTGCAAAAGCCCGACTGCCTTCAGGTGCGGATCACTGATCAGCTCTTCGATGCTATGCGTAGGCGCCCATGGAATGTCGTGCTCCTCCAGCGCGGCCTGCCACTCTGCAGAGGTTTTGCTTTTGACAGCGTTGGCCAAATACCGGAAAACCTCATCGTAATTGCGGGCGCGCTCGGCATGATCGTTAAACATGGGCGTGCGTTCAAACTCTTCCGGCCTGCCGATGATCTTCAAAAACTTGCGCCAGTGTTCATTGGTATAGACCAGGATCGAGATAAAGCCATCCTTCGTCTGGTACGGCCTTCTGTCGGCAGACAACAAGCGGTTGTAGCCGGCAGGCCCAATTGGCGGCTCAAATCCGTGCCCGCCCAGGTGGTCGGTCAGCACAAACTGGCTCATGATCTCAAACATCGGGACTTCAACGCTCTGGCCTGTGCCGGTGCGTGCCTTGCATAAAAGCGCTGCCAAAATCGCATGCACGGCCGACAAGCCTGCCACCTTGTCGGCCAGTGTGATGGGCGCATATTGGGGATTCGAGTTTTGTGCCCTGCTGACCAGCGAGGGGATGGCGGAAATTCCCTGTATCAAGTCGTCATAGGCGGGCCTGTCCTTGTAAGGCCCGTTCTGTCCGTAACCTACAAGTGAGGCGTAAATGATGCCAGGATTGTGCACCTTGACATGCTCATACCCCATGCCGAGGCGTCCCAGTGCAGAGGGCCGGATATTGCTGACAAACACATCGGCGCTCTCGCACAGCTTGAGCAGCACTGTACGTCCCTGCGTCGTCTTTGCATCCAGCACAACGCTTCTTTTATTGCGGTTACTTTGCAAAAAAAGCGATCCCATCTTGGGATTGCGCATGGCGCCGGCCACACGCAGAAGGTCACCGTCGGCGCTTTCAATCTTGATGACATCTGCACCATAGTCTGCAAGAATCTGCGTTGCAAACGGCCCCATGAGGACCGATGTCATGTCAATGATGCGTATGCCAGACAGCGGCCCGGAGGGTGTGGTCATGCGGGAAGCGAAACCAACGCCACGGCATCGTTTGTCGACAGATCGCCGCCATCCGCCAGCAGGATGGCATAGGCGTCATGCTCCCACGCACCATTGGGCGGTTCCAGAGGGTCTACCGGCTCAAGCCGATGCTCAAGTACAAAGCGGCTGATGAGCAACTTCTTCGGCTCGCCATGCGTTTGGATGCTTTCCCATGCCAGGACGACAGCGCTGGCAGCGTTATAAAACGCTGTGGTGGCTTCGCGCGCCATATGCTCGTTTTCTGGTGCCGCTGCTACGGCCGAAATGAATTCAAAGCTTTTGTTGACGACCCTGAGCAGTCTTTTTGTGAAGCTTTCAGGCAGCATGGTCAACTGAGCGACCTTTTCCAGCAACAAGGTGTGGAGTGCCGTATGCGCTTTGGCTTTGCCCACTGCACGCCGGACAACGTCGATGGCGTTGATGTTGCTGGTGCCCTCCCAGAGTACGCCGATATGCGAGTCGCGCACCAGCCGGGCATTCACCCAGTCTTCAATGTAGCCGTTACCGCCTCGCGTTTCCATCGACGCTCTCGCAGCAGATATGGCATCGCGGCAGGCGCGGAACTTGATCAATGGCGTCAAGATGCGGATCAGCTGGGCGGCCTCTTCTGACCCGGCACGGGCGAGGTCCATGTACTTTGCTGCCATCATAGATAGCGCCAGGGCCTGCTCTGCGGGCACCAGGATTTTCATAACCTGTCTACGCAGCAGGGGATGGTCGATGATCTTGGCACCGAACGCATTACGGTTGCGTGCTACTTGCATGGCTTCGTTGTAGCAGCGGCGCATCTGGCCTGCAGCACGCACGCCATGCGACAAGCGCGACATGTTGACCTGCTCCATCATCTGCTTGATGCCATGGTCGGCGCGGCCTACCAAGTAGGCTTCCGCGCCTTCCAGGACGATTTCGCACGATGCCAGTGACTTGGTGCCGAGCTTGTCTTTTAGGCGAACGATGCGATATTTGTTGCGTGTGCCATCGGGTAGGTAGCGCGGCAGGGCAAACATGGCCACACCCTTGATGCCTTCTGGCGCACCTTCGGGCCGCGCGAGAATCAGCGCAATATGTGCATCGGTGTGTGATGCAAACCACTTGTCGCCATACAGTCGCCACACACCGTCTTCATTGCGGGCAACGGTCTCTAACGTGCCGACATCCGAACCACCGGCGCGCTCGGTCATGAACTGCGTTCCTTTCCAGAGGTCTTGCAGTTTGGGCGCTAGCATTTTCGGCATCAGATAGCTCTTGAGCTCTTCACTTCCAAAGGTTTTGAGCACTTGGATGGTTGCATCAGTGATGCTGAGCGGGCACATCATGCCGAATTCAGATTGGATGAAGAGATACTGGAAGGCGTACTTCATGGCTTGTGGGGCCGTGCCCGCCCAGCCATGGGCGCCAGATTTGTGGCACATCGAGTGCAGTTGAAAATCCTCAAAGCCGATTTTTTCCATCTCCCGATATGCGGGGTGATAGACGATGGTGTCCAGGTCGCGCCCAAAACGATCACGCGGCTCCAGCACAGGCGGGTTGCGGTCCACAAGACGAGCCAGAGTGTCGAGTTCGTTACCAGCCACTGCGCCCAGTTTTTGAAGTAAGGGCTCGAAGTGCGTGAGCGCTGCGGCATCCATGTTCACACGAAGTGACGCCCTAAAACTCGGGTCAATCTCGTAAAAATTCAGGCCAGCGCAATCTGGCGCAATATGGCCATTGTCGAGTTTGGCGGGCTCCGCCTCGAATCTGCTTTTCGGAGCGGTCCCGAGGTGAACCTGTGCGGCGTGATTTGACATATCTATTCCAGTGTTGAGTAAATGGCGTCTTGAAGTGGATGGTTGCTTTGCGCGACAGGCCTACTGCTTTTCCATTTTTGCAGCCTCTACGATCCTGGCCCAGCGTTTGGTGTCTGTTTCAGCAAAGGAAGCGAGTTGCTCGGGTGTTGTCGGGAAGGGGGTCGCTCCTGTCGCCGACAGGAAGCTGGCGGTCTCAGGGTCATTGAGGATGCTGCTGATCATTGCGTTCAGCTTGACGACAGTGGCTTTTGGTGTTTTTGCCGGCACGTAAGCTGCCACCCAGGCAATCAGCTCAAAGCCGGGAAACCCGCTCTCATCAAGTGAGGGCACATCTGGCATGGTGGGCGCCCGTTTAGCGCTGGTGACGGCCAGTACGCGTACTGAGCCTTTTTGTACCAGTCCCGCTGCGGTTACGGGATCTGAAAAAAGCGAATCAACATGCCCGCCCAAGAGGTCGGTCAATGCTTGTGGCGAGCCGCGATAAGGGACGTTGGTAATGCTCAGGCCCCCGCGCTCCTTTAACAACTCCCCAGCCCCGCGCCCGGTTTGGTTGGCAGTGCCAAAAGTAAGAGGCTTGGGGCTCTTTTTGGCCAGAGCGATGTACTCGGCCACGTTCTTGGCTGGGAAATCAGCCCGTACCGTCAGCATCATCGGAATCTTTACCAAGCCAGAGACAGGCGCAAAGTCGGCCTTTGGGTCGAAAGGCATGGTCTTGAAAAGGTTGACATTGGCGGCCTGCGTCGAATTGGTCGTCACAAACACCGTGTAGCCGTCGGGGTCGGAGCGAAGCACCGACATGGCAGCAATATTGCCGTCGGCACCCGGTTTGTTGTCCACAATCACTGACACGTTGGAAATCTTCCCCATATCGGCGGCTAGCCGACGTGCAATACTGTCGGTTGCGCTGCCGGCCGGAAACGGCACGATCAATGTGATGCGGCGGGACGGAAATTCTTGTGCTGAAGCAAAGATTGCGCACGTCGCAAGCCAGATGACCAGAATTGCAGTTAGTAAGGGGTTGCGGGTCATCTCATGCCTCTCGGTTTTAGTGTGCAAAACGGAGATGCTAGCGATGCAGTCAAAAAAGTAAAATTAATTATTGGACTTCTGTTATTAGTTTTATTTCCTGCCGCGGCTTTTTGAGGCCATGTCAGGTGTCAAATCGGCCTTCAGCCCAATAAAACCTAAGCAAGCATCTCCTGAAATAGTAGCAAACCGTCCAAGCTTCCAACTTTATTGCTTCGCGCCCAAAGCCAGCGCCGCAGCTTTTGATGCTGCCAGCGCTTGCAGATCCGGCTCGGCCTGCGTGGACCAGCCTGCCAGGTGCTGCGAGCTGATGCCTGCCAGTGCTGTGATCCAGGCCGGGCTGTCGTTCAGGCAGTGGATGTAGCTGAACTTTTCGCCGCCTGCGTGTAAAAAGGTTTCGCGCGCCTCCATGTTGATTTCTTCCAGCGTTTCCAGGCAGTCACCGGTGAAACCAGGGCAGACAAGGTCAACGCTTTTGGTGCCTTCTTCGGCCAGCTTGATCAGCGTCGGCTCGGTGTACGGCTCCAGCCATTTGGCTTTGCCAAAGCGGGACTGAAAAGTGACCTGGTAGCGGTCTTTGGTCAAGCCCAGCTTTTCGGTCACCAGGCGGGCGGTTTTGTAGCATTCGCAGTGGTAAGGGTCGCCCAGGTGCAGGGTGCGTTCGGGCACGCCATGAAAACTCATCACCAACTTGTCGGCCTGGCCGTTGGCCTGCCAGTGAGCTTGAATCGACTCAGCCAGGGCTGCGATGTAGCCGGGGTTGTCGTGGTAGTGGTTGACGAACCGGAATTCAGGCAACCTGCGAACCTTGGCAGCCCATGTGTAGACCGCATCAAACACGCTGGCGGTGGTGGTGGCGCTGTACTGGGGGTAGGCTGGCATGATCAGCACGCGGGTCACGCCTTGTTCTTTGAGCTGCTCCAGCTGCGACGCAATCGACGGGTTGCCGTAGCGCATGGCGTAGCGCACCTGCAGGTGGTGGCCTTGCGCTGCCAGCTCGCTGCCAAGAAGTTGGGCCTGTTTTTGCGTCCAGACTTTCAGCGGCGAGCCCTCTGGCATCCAGATGCTGGCATATTTGGCGGCTGATTTTTTTGGGCGAGTGCGCAAAATGATGCCGTGCAAAATGGCCAGCCAGAGCAGTCGGGGGATTTCCACCACCCGCTGGTCGCTCAAAAATTCCGCAAGATAGCGGCGCAAAGCGGGGGCGGTGGGTTCGTCGGGCGTTCCGAGGTTGCAAAACAACACCGCTGTGGTGGAAGTTGCTTGAACTGCGGCGCCATGCTCAAAAACGGGTTCAGTGGTGAAAGGCATGGGTTATTCTCGCGCACCTGCACTTTGTTTACCCATGCTCAACTTAAAAATAGTCAAAGCCATCACTCTGGACCTGGACGACACCCTGTGGCCCGTCTGGCCCACCATTGAACGGGCTGAAAAAGCGCTTGAACACTGGCTCAAGCAGCACGCCCCCGCGACGGCCGTCTTGTTTGCCAACGCTTCGGTGCGTGACGAGATTCGCAGCCATCTGGTCAGCACTCGCCCTGAGCTCAAGCACAACCTGAGCGCGCTGCGGCGTGAGTCGATTCGGATGGCCTTGCATCGCTCCAAAGAAAACCCCTTGCTGGCCGAGCAGGCCTTTGAGGTGTTTTTTGCGGAAAGAAACCGCGTGGTGCTGTTTGACGATGCGACGCCGGCGCTGGCGTTTCTGGCTGCACGCTTTCCGGTGGTGGCCTTGTCCAATGGCAATGCCGACATCAAAACCATTGGCATTGCCGCTTATTTCCGGGCCAGCGTCAGCGCGCAAGCGTTTGGCGTGGCCAAGCCCGATGCGCGGATTTTTCATGCAGCGGCGGGCGCGGTGGATGTTTCCCCCGAACATGTTCTGCACATTGGCGACGACCCCGGGCTGGATGTGCTGGGGGCACTGAACGCGGGCATGCAGACCGTGTGGCTGAATCGTCCAGACAATGCATGGACGCACGAAAGTAAGCCCCATTTGAGCGTGACCAGCTTGAAACAGCTGTGCGACCACATAGAAGCTGACAAGCAACTTTTAGCCTGATGCCTGGCCTGATGGTTGGTCTGATAAGGGCCGAAAAGGCCTTTTCGGGTCTTTTTAAGCTTTTTTGGGCGGTTTTTGCGGTTCAGGGTGTCAAATCGGCCTGTGGGCCAATCGATTCAAGGGTAAGCCGCTCTAAATTTAATAGCGTTTGCAGTCACCGCGCCTGCCGCCATGCCGGGTTTGTACAGCGCTGACCCAATCCCAAAACCGTTTGCTCCGGCATCCAGGTAAGCCGCCATGCTTTCTGGCGTGATGCCGCCCACCGGCATCACCACGGTGCTGGCCGGCAAGACAGCCCGCAGCGCCTTGATGACGACAGGCGTTGCGATTTCGGCCGGAAAAACTTTCAAGCCTGCCGCCCCGGCATCGAGCGCTGCAAATGCCTCGGTGGCTGTCATCACGCCCGGTAGGCAGACCAGGCCCAGGCGTACCGCTTCGCGCACCACGGCCGGGTTGAAGTTGGGTGAAACGATGAGCTGCCCGCCAGCGGCATGAACGTTGCGCACATCGCTTGGCGTCAACACGGTTCCCGCGCCCACCATGGCTTGCGGGAACGCCTCCACCATCGCAGCGATGCTGTCAAGCGGCTGGGGCGAGTTAAGGGGTACCTCGATCAGCGCCCAGCCCGTGCTGACAAGCGCCTGGCCGATGGGTAACGCCTCTGCCGGTGTCAGGCCCCGCAAAATGGCGATCAACGGCAATGCGCTGAGCGCGGTGTTGAATTTTTGATGCAAGTTGGTCATGGTGCGTGCAGCGTATCAGCGATTTTGCGCAGCCCGTGCCAGGTAGCCTGATGACCTACGCAATCGGTCGCGACGCCAAGCTGGCTCAAGGCGCGTTCGTATTTTGTGGTCAAGCTGTCAGCGCCCACCAGCACAACACTGTCGCCGCGCTGGAGCTGCTGGCATTTGATTTCTTCGCCAATCACCAGGCCAGACAAATAGCTCGGCAACACCTCGGTGGCCATGCGCTTGAAAAGCGACAGCGTGCGGGTGCTAAAGGCGGTGTGCAGCAGGCCAGCGCCATGCAGCGCGCAGGCCACGCCTTGCTCAAAAGCGGCGTCGCTGTGCGGGGTGTCACCCGAAGGCAGTGTGCGCGCCAGGATGGAATGCTGGCGCAGCAAGGCGTAAAACTCGCCCGTCATCCAGGTTGAAAAACCGGTCACACGCCGGTCCGACACGGTGACCCATTTGCTGTGCGTGCCGGGCAGCACCAGGCGCGCATGCTGTAAGGCCAACAATTCAAGTGCACCAAAGACCTGGGTTTCTTCGCCCCGCATCACATCGGGCACGCCTTCTTTGTCGCTGCTCAGGCCCGGAACAATCGCGATACGACCCGGCCCATTGAAAGTGACCCAAGCCAGCTGCCCCGCGATATCGGCAAACCCAGCCGGGCAGGGGCAGTAGGGCGCTTCCAGCCAGCCCTGCTGGCTGCCCGCCATACCGGCGATCAGGCACAGCCCGCCGGACTGCATCCAGTCGCCAAAGCAGCTTTCAAACACCGCTGCAAAACCGTCTTGCCCCGCCGCCCTGTCAACCGTCAGAATCCCCCGCGCAAACGTGCGCTCTTCAAGCACGCGACCATTTTCTGCAATCAAAGCGCCGCGCAATGACGATGTGCCCCAGTCGAGGGCCACAAGATGCATGTTAGTGGTTGTCCCGTGGCACGGCAGACCCACGCTTGCCCACCAAAAAGTCCATGTCCACGCCTTCATCGGCTTGCAGCACGTGGTCGATGTAAAGCTTGTAGTAGCCCGATGCCATGGCCGGCTCGGGTGCCTTCCAGGCGGCGCGGCGCTTGGCCAACTCGTCCTCGCTCACATGCAAATGCAGCAGTCGCTTGGGCACATTCAGCTCAATCAGGTCGCCGTTTTGCACCAGGGCCAGCGGCCCGCCCGCGGCGGCTTCTGGTGCGGTGTGCAGCACCACAGTACCGTAAGCCGTGCCGCTCATGCGGGCATCGCTGATGCGCACCATGTCGGTGATGCCTTTTTTCAGCACCTTGGGCGGCAGCGGCATATTGCCCACCTCGGCCATGCCGGGGTAGCCCTTGGGGCCGCAGTTTTTCAGCACCATCACGCAGGTCTCGTCAATGTCGAGGTTGTCGTCATCAATGCGTGCGTGAAAGTCTTCAATGTTTTCAAACACCACCGCGCGGCCGGTGTGCACCATCAGCGCAGGGGTGGCGGCGCTGGGCTTGATGACCGCACCGCGTGGCGACAAGTTACCGCGCAGCACGGCAATGCCAGCTTTGTCTTTGAAGGGCTCGCTCAGCGGCTTGATCACTTCTGTGTTGTAGTTTTGCGCGTCCGCTATGTTCTGGCCCATCGTTTGGCCGTTGGCGGTGATGGCGTCCAAGTGCAGATGCTGTGCGATTTCTTTCATCACCACCGGCAGGCCGCCCGCATAGCAAAAATCTTCCATTAAGAATTTGCCGGACGGTTGCAGGTTCACCAGGCAAGGCAGCTCGCTGGCCAGGCGGTCAAAGTCATCGAGTTCCAGTTTGACGCCAATGCGCCCAGCCATGGCAATCAAATGAATCACCGCATTGGTGGAGCCGCCAATAGCCGCCAGCGTTTTGATGGCGTTTTCAAACGCCTGGCGCGTCAAGATTTTTGAAAGCACCAGGTCTTCGTGCACCATCGCAACGGCACGCCGCCCGGCCATCCGGGCCAGCACGTTGCGCCTGCCGTCGACTGCCGGGTAAGCGGCGTTGCCCGGCAGACCAATGCCAAGCGCCTCGACCATGCTGGCCATGGTGCTGGCGGTGCCCATCGTCATGCAGTGGCCGTGGCTGCGGTGCATGCAGCTTTCGGCTTCAAAAAAATCAGCCAGCTTGAGCGTGCCCGCACGCACCTGCTCGCTCATGCTCCACACGCCCGTGCCGCTGCCCAGCTCTTGGCCGCGCCATTTGCCGCTCAGCATCGGCCCGCCGCTCACGCCCACGGTTGGCAGGTCGACGCTGGCTGCCCCCATCACCAGCGATGGTGTGGTTTTGTCGCAGCCCATCAGCAGCACCACACCGTCAATCGGGTTGCCGCGAATGCTTTCTTCAACGTCCATGCTGGCCAGGTTGCGGTACAGCATGGCGGTGGGCCGCAACAGCGTTTCACCCAACGACATGACTGGAAATTCGAGTGGAAAGCCGCCCGCTTCGTACACGCCTATCTTGACTTGTTCGGCAATCGTGCGGAAGTGGCTGTTGCACGGTGTCAGCTCGCTGAAGGTATTGCAAATGCCAATCACAGGGCGGCCATCAAACTGGTCGTGCGGCACGCCCTTGCCCTTGACCCAGCTCCGGTAAGCAAAACCGTCACGGTCCTGCCGGCCAAACCACTGCTGGCTGCGCAGCTCTTCAGGCTTCTTTTTGGGCGTTATCTTGTCGGTCATAGGGAAAATCCTTAATTGATAAACATATTATCGTCATACCATTGCGCCGCCATCCCTAGTAGTAACCATGATCAAAAACGTCCACGGCAATACAGTTGACCATCTCGGAGAAGCCATCGTCGCGGGCCGTTACGGTGTGGGCGCGTCGATCCCGCCCGAGCCGCTGCTGTGCCTAGAGCTGGGTGTCAGCCGCACGGTGGTGCGCGAGGCTGTCAAGTCGCTGATTGCCAAGGGGCTGATGACCACCGGCCCCAAAGTCGGCACCCGCGTGTTGCCCCCAGAGCACTGGAACTGGTTTGACCCGGATGTCATTACCTGGCAGTCCCAAGCCGGTTTGACGCCAGAGTTTTTGCGTGATCTGCAAGACCTGCGCCGCGTGGTGGAGCCCGCAGCCGTGCGCTTGACGGCTGAACGCGCTACCGCAGAAGATATTGCACAGATTGAAGACGCCTACGCAGGCATGAAGCGCGCCGTCAACAGTGGTGGCGACTACGTGACCTTTGACCTGCGCTTTCACCAGGGCTTGCTGCGTGCTTGCGGTAACCGCATGCTGGTGCAAATGAGCAAGGCACTCGGCGCACTGTTGCGCACCAGTTTCGAAATTTCGACCCGCCGCAAAGACGGCCCGCGCAACTCATTGCCGCTGCACCGTGAGGTGCTGGACGCCGTCATTGCGCATGACCCGGACCGTGCAGAAAAAGCCATTCGCGTATTGATTGACGGCGCGCGCACAGATATTGAAGAAGTGCTGGCGTCGCGGCGCCGTTTGCCACGCTTGAACGAGCCTGCGCGAATGTTGAAGGTTGCGTAAAGAAAAAAATATGAAAAAAATATCAGACGCAACGATTGACTGGTTTTTCAAAGCCCTCGAATTGCTCATTGTGCTGTGCATGCTGGCCATGGTGGTCATGGTGTTTGGCAATGTGGTGCTGCGCTATGTCTTCAATACAGGCATCACGATTTCAGACGAAATGTCGCGCTACTGTTTTATCTGGCTGACCTACATTGGCGCGATGCTGGCGATGCGCGAAAAGGGGCACTTGGGCGTGGACACCCTGGTCAAGCACCTGGGTTTGATGGGTAAAAAAATCTGCCTGTTGTTGAGCGAAACCATCATGCTGGGCTGCAATGTCCTGTTTTTTATCGGCACCTTCAAGATGCATGATCTGCAGGTCACCAACATATCGCCGGTGGTCGGCATGTCGATGATCTGGGTCTACGGCATTGGCTACATCGTCGCTGTTGTGATGGGCATCATGAATGTGAATGTCATCTACCGCTTGTTGACCGGGCAGTTGTCTGAAGCCGAACTGGTGCAGGTGATTGAAACCGAGGGCTTGGCGGACGCCCAGAAGCAGCTTCATGGAGCCAAGCCATGACCGTCACGGTTTTCATCGTCAGCCTGCTGGCAGCCATGGCCATTGGCATGCCGATTGCCTATGCCCTGCTGGTGTGCGGCTTGAGCCTGATGGCCTTCCTGTCGATGACCAGCGGGCTGGTGACGTTTGACAGCCAGATCCTGGCCCAGCGTTTTGTCGACGGCGCTGACAATTTTCCGCTGCTGGCCGTGCCCTTCTTTTTACTGGCCGGAGAGTTCATGAACGCGGGTGGCCTGAGCCGCCGCATTGTGAATCTGGCGATGGCGTGGGTCGGGCATTTTCGGGGCGGGCTGGGTTATGTCACGGTGATTGCTGCCGTCATCATGGCCTCACTGTCGGGCTCGGCGGTGGCTGACACGGCTGCGTTGGCGGCGCTGCTGATCCCCATGATGCGGGCTGCGGGTTACAACATTGGCCGTGCTTCTGGTTTGATCGCTTCCGGCGGCATCATCGCGCCGGTCATCCCGCCGTCGATTGGCATGATCATCTTTGGCGTCGCGGGTAATGTGTCGATCACCAAATTGTTTTTGGCCGGCATCGTGCCGGGCCTGTTGATGGGCGTGGCCATTGGCCTGACCTGGTGGTGGGTCGCCAAGCGAGAGAACGTGCAGCCAGCACCCAGGCTGGCCATGCCCGAGCGCTTTCGCATCACCGCCGAAGGTGGCTTCGCGCTGGCTTTGCCGGTGGTGATCATCGGCGGCATGAAGTTTGGTGTGTTCACGCCGACTGAAGCGGCGGTGGTGGCGGCGGTGTACAGCTTTGCGGTGGGCATGTTTATTTACCGCGAGCTGAAATGGTCAGATCTGTATGGGCTGATATTGGCAGCAGGCAAGACAACGGCCGTGGTGATGTTTTTGGTGGCCGCCGCCATGGTCAGCGCCTGGCTGATCACAGTGGCCAACATACCGACCGAAGTCGCCAAAATGATGGAGCCCTTCATGGGCAACAAGATGCTGCTGATGTTCATCATGATGGTGCTGGTGGTGATTGTCGGCACCGCGCTGGACTTCACGCCCACCGTCTTGATCTTGACGCCGGTCCTGATGCCGCTGGTGTTGAAGGCCGGCATTGACCCCGTCTATTTTGGTGTGCTGTTTATCATGAACAACGCGATTGGCTTGATCACACCGCCTGTGGGCACAGTGCTCAATGTGGTTTGCGGTGTCGCGAAAATCAGCATGGACGATGCCTTCAAAGGGGTGCTGCCATTTTTGCTGGCCCAGCTCGCGGTATTATTTTTATTGATTGCTTTCCCTTCAATCGTCCTCGTTCCACTTCAATGGATGATGCGTTAGTTTTTTCAGTGATGTATTTTTATTAACAGGAGACAACCATGTTTAAACGTAGAACTTTCAACCAGCTGGCACAGGCTCTGGCCATCGGCTCACTGCTCATCACGACCTCGGCGATGGCTCAATTTGCAGACCGCACCATCAAGTTCACCAATGGCGTGAATGAAGACCACCCGGTCGGCGTGGGCGTCAAGAAGATGCAGGAAGTTTTGGCTGCCAAGACCGGCGGCAAGATGAAGATCAACGCCTTCTGGGGTGGTGCTGCGGGCGGTGACTTGCCTGCTACCCAGGCCCTGCGTGCCGGCACGCAAGAGATGGTCTGCACATCCTCATCACCCCTGGTGGGCATTGTGAAAGAACTCGGCGCCTTTGACCTGCCATTTCTTTTTGCAAATGAAAAAGAAGCCGATGCCGTTCTCGACGGCCCTGCTGGCGCGTACTTCAACAAGAAGCTTGAAGACGCAGGCCTGGTCAATCTGGCTTACTGGGAAAACGGTTTCAGAAACCTGACCAACAGCAAGCGCGCTGTGGCCAAGGCGGAAGATTTTGACGGCGTCAAGGTCCGCGTGATGCAAAACAATATTTTCCTCGACACCTTCAAAACTCTGGGTACCAATGCCGTGCCGATGGCCTTTGGTGAAGTGTTCACTGCACTGGAAACCAAAACCATTGACGGCCAGGAAAACCCGTTCGTCACGATTGAAACGTCCAAGTTCAATGAAGTGCAAAAGTACCTGAGCGTGACGCGTCACGCCTACACACCGTTTTTGATTTTGTACAGCAAAAAACTCTGGGACCAGCTCAGCCCGCAAGAGCAGGGCGTGCTGCGTGAAGCTGCGATGGAAGGCCAAAAAGTACAACGTGCAGCCAACCGTTCATTGAACGAGAAATCATTGACCAGCCTGAAAACCAAAGGCATGCAAGTCAATGAGGTCAGCCCAGCCGAGCAGCGCCGCATGTTTGAAAAAGTCAAGCCTGTGTATGACCGCAATGTGCCCACCATCGGTGCTGAGGCCGTGACGACGGTGTTGGACGCACTGAAGAAAGCGCGCGGCAGCTGATTGGCTGAGGCGTTGATCAGAAAGCCGCGTGGAGCCATCCGCGCGGCTTTTTTTAGGAGCAAAACTTGAAAATCACACAACTCGAAACCATACGGTTGGGCGAATTCCCAAACATCATTTGGGTACGCCTGCACACCGACGAAGGTTTGGTTGGCTTGGGCGAAACCTTCATGGGCGCGGCCGCTGTGGAGGCCTACTTGCACGAATGGGCAGCGCCAAAACTGCTCGGCCAAGACCCGCTGGCCATTGAGTCCCGCAACCGCGATATCACCGGTTACCTGGGCTGGCGCGGCTCGGGTGTCGAAACACGCGGCAACTCGGCCATCGACATTGCACTGTGGGACATTTTTGGCAAAGCCGCCAACATGCCGGTTCACACCGCACTCGGTGGCAAGAGCCGTGACAGTATTCGTATTTACAACACCTGCGCTGGCTACCAGTATGTGCGCAGCGCCACCAATCAAACAACGTCCAATTGGGGCCTGGGCAATGTGAGCAAAAGCCAAGGGCCGTATGAAGACCTTCAGGGCTTTTTGAACGACGCAGGCGAGCTGGCCCAGTCGCTGCTGTCTGAAGGCATCACCGCCATGAAGATCTGGCCTTTCGACATGGCCGCTGAAAAAAGCCATGGTCAGTACATCAGCCATGCTGATCTTGACGCGGCGCTGGAACCCTTCAAAAAAATCCGCGATGCCGTCGGCGACCAGATGGACATCATGGTCGAGTTTCACAGCCTGTGGCGCTTGCCGATGGCGCAAAAAATCGCCCGCGCGCTCAAACCGTTCAACACCTTCTGGCATGAAGACGCGATCCGCATGGACTCGCTCGATTTGCTCAAACAGTACGCGGTGGACTGCGAGGCCCTGATCTGCGCCAGCGAAACCCTGAGCTACAAATGGGGCTTCAAAGACTACCTGCAAACCGGCGTGGCAGGGGTGGCCATGCTGGACTTGAGCTGGTGCGGCGGCCTGTCTGAGGCCCGCAAAATAGCCGCCATGGCCGACGCCTGGCAACTGCCCGTCGCCCCGCATGACTGCACCGGCCCGGTGGTGTGGGCCGCGTCCACCCACCTGTCGCTGCACGCGCCCAACGCGCTGGTGCAAGAAAGCGTGCGTGCTTTTTTTACCGGTTGGTACAAAGAGCTGGTCACGGAGTTACCGGTGGTTGAAAACGGCATGATCTGCCTGAACAACAAGCCCGGCTTGGGTCTGGAACTGCTGCCTGACTTGCACAAGCGGGCAGATGCGGTGGTACGCATCTCCAAAAGTTGATCAAACGTCAATCCCACACGAAGGAACTGCAGCATGAAAATCAAATCAGTCACCCCTTTCATTTTGCATGTGCCTGTCACGGGCGGGCAAATCGCTGACAGCACCCACACCGTTTCAAATTGGGGCGTGGTGGGCGCGCAAATTCAAACAGAAAGCGGTATCACTGGCTATGGCTTCACCGGCACGCACGCGCACTTGCCAAGCGACCAGCTGATCACCCGCTGCATTGAAACCTGCCATGCGCCGTTGCTGATAGGTGAGGATGCCAGTGACATCAACCGCCTGTGGCAAAAGCTGGCACGCAACCCGGCCTTGCAGTGGGTGGGGCGTGCAGGCATCACCACGCTGGCGCATGCCGCCATTGACGTGGCGCTGTGGGACATCAAGGCCAAGGCCGCAGCACAACCGCTTTGGAAGTTGCTCGGCGGCCAAGTGCGTGACAAGGTCAGGGCCTACAACACCGACATCGGCTGGCTCAGTATTCCTGATGCGCAACTGGTGGCCGGTGCACAACGCGCGGTTGCTGATGGTTTTACAGGCATCAAAATCAAAGTCGGCTCAACCGTCGAGCGTGACCTGCGCCGGCTGGCTCTGGTACGCCAGGCGATTGGCCCAGACGTGACGCTGGCCATCGACGGCAACGGCAAATGGAACCTGGCAACTTGCCAGCGCTTTTGCCGCGCGGCAGAGGCCTTAGACGTTTATTGGTTTGAAGAGCCGCTGTGGTATGACGACGTCAAAGGCCACGCGCAGCTTGCGCGCCTCACGTCCATCCCCGTGGCGTTGGGTGAGCAGCTGTACACGACTGATGCGTTCGCTGAATTTTTTGCACAACAGGCGATCGCGTGGGTCCAGCCCGATGTCACGCGCATGGCAGGCATCACCGAGGTGTTGCGCGTGTGTGATACGGCCCACTCGTTTCGCCTGCCGGTTGCCCCACACGCAGGCGACATGAGCCAGGTGCATGTGCACCTAGCGTACGCCCACCCGGCCTGCGAAGTGCTCGAATACATCCCGTGGATCAAAGACTGCTTTACCGAACCTGCCAACGTGGTTGACGGGCACTTCAAGCTGCCGCAATTGCCTGGGGCGGGCACGACGCCTACAGCTTCTGCCTGGGAGAAGTATCGTCAGGTGACGGCTTAAAGTCCACAAACTCCGAAGCCTTCAAAATCTCAGCTCCTGCATGTTGCCGCAGCGCCAGCAGCCCGCTTTTGTCACCCGTCACGATGTAGCGTGCGCCGCCAGCTTGTGCCAGCGCCAAAATGAAATCGTCTTTGGGGTCGGGTGAGCGCTGCACCGCAGGCAAGTCAGTTTGTAGCACCGCCAAGTCGCGCAAACTGTTGACCAGCCTGCCTGCTTCGGCTGGTTTGATACGCAAGGCCACAGCCACACGCCGGGTGACCTCACGGACTTCAACAAGCTGCTCTGCGCAGGTCAATACCGTCAGGCGTTTGCCTTGCCATGCCAGGTAGATGTGATGGGGAGCGGCGGTTTTGCTGATCAGCGCAGAAATCAGAATATTTGTATCCAGCACCACCTTCATGGATGGCGTACCGCGTCCAGCGCTTCGTCAATCAAGGCCTGCAAGTCCGCGTCGCTTTGATCCGCATTGCGCTGCTTGATGCCCTGTACAGTCTCATCCATCATGCGCCAGCGCACAGCCTCTTCCACAAAGCGTGACAAGTCACCCTTTTTCATGCCTTGCGCCCCCAGGTATTCGCGCAGGCTGGCGTCTGTCTCCGGGCTGATGGACAAACTCCAGCGCGCTGGAGTCACATTTAAGGCGGTAGATGGCGACATAAGTGGATAAGTGTTTATGTGCTTATTGTAGTGTTTTGCCAGCCAGACTGGTCTAATGACTGGGCGAAGGGTGTTTTAGCTGGGTGATGAGGTCCTCGAAACGTCGGCGATTAGCTTTCGGCCGCTTTAAATGGCGCCCGATACAGCCAGACCGGGCGATCAGGGCTGGCATCAAACACGGCGTCGGGCTGCAGTGCCGACGCCACAAATTCCAGACTGACCAGCCAGGCACCAGGTTTCAGCTCGATTTGCGCCTTGGCTTGGGCCTTCGCCATGGTCTCGGGTCGCTGAAACACGTACACCATGTCGTAAGTGCTCCAGTCAGCCAGCCACATGTCGCCATGCATCACCTTCGCCCAAGGGCAGCGCAGCGCGGCCATCCAGCACAAGGGCCGGCTAAATTCAATGCCGACCCAACGTGCTTTGGGGTAGGCCAGACGCAGGGCCTTGAGGCCGTCGCCGGCACCGCAGCCAGCGTCGAGGATCCGGGCATTGGAAGGCAAGGGCGCGTGGCCGGGCAGCTCCCGCAAGGCTTGCAAGGGGGTTGGAAAAACCGGTGCATCGCGCCACACATGAACCGGATAAATCAGCAGGCCCAGCGCCAGGGTCAAGAGCCACAGCCAAGGCGCCAGGGTGGCGGCACCTGAGAGCCACAAAGAAACCGGGAAACCCAGCACCAAGGCGAGCAACCTGGCTTTGGAGTAGTTCAGCCGCCAGGCAACAGCGCCGGCCCCCAGCCCCGCCAGAAAAGGCAGCAATAAGGCGAGTTCTGGCATCACGCGGTTGCGCAACAAGAAGCCATGGAACAACCAGGCCATGCCCCAGACAAGCAAAGCCGGCAGGGGCCAGCGAAACAGCCTGGCCGTGCTGCTTGATGTTTTCATGTCCAGTTCAGCGCTGGAGAAAGGGTGTCGGTAGCGGGCGCTTAAAACAGCAAGAAAAACCCATTCAGTGTCGACAGCGTGCCCAAGAATCCAAGCAAAGTGCCGACCACGAAGAGTGCCGGTATGCTGCCTAAAATTGAGACCGAGAGCAAGACAATGGCGATTTGAAGCATGCCTTCGGCGTAATCAAACCAAGGGTCTTGTCGCATCGCGTGGTCCCGGTTTTTTTCATGTTCTTTGGCACGCACCAGCAATTCTTTTTTCCCCTCTTTGGTCTCCGGCTCTGACTCGTAGCGGTCACTGGTTTTTTTGTAGTCGTCGATTTTTTTCTGAATCACTTCTTTGGTGCTGGCCGGCATAGCCACGGCACTCAGCAGCTGTATTTCCAGATCAGTAGCCGCAATTTTCAGGCTGGTTTGGCGTATGGCTTTGGCTTGGTAAAAAGAATAAGTGTTGGCTGCCAAAATGTTTTGGTGGGTGGCCTCTTTCATGGCGTTGGATCCCCCCAAGCTGGCCATCGCCAGCACCATGGCGAAAACCGAGATGGTCAAGGCCGTGCGGTTTTTGGATTTGTCACCGCCTTGGTGTCCAATCATTTCCGCAGTTTCTTGGGCTTCCATATTTTTTACCTTGCTGATGCGTGTTTAAGAGCGTGTTTAAGATTTGGCCTGGATTTGTTGCCACAAGGCCAACTCGCTGGCAGAAAGTCTGTCCTTGGAGACGGCAACTTTTTCGAACATAACAGGGTCAGTGAGCAGTGTCAATTGCCTGATCGTGCTCAGCAATGACTTGAAATGTTCCACGGCGTGTTCCGGGTTACCGGCAATCGTATGAATCGGCATGGCACTCAAGTTGGCTTTGTCTTCAAGCTCTTGCCGCACTTGCTGTATCAGCGCATTGATTTCAGACACATCTAAATGCAGGCGTTTGGATTGGGTCCGGATAAAGGCCATTTCTTCCTGGTCGATGACGCCATCGGCCAATATGTCGTGAATTCTGACTTTCAATGCATTTCGCTCTTTCACCAGTTCATCACTGAAGGCGGTAGACAGCAGCGCCGCGGGAATGGCAAAAATACCAATGCCAATCAGGGCCAGGACGATGGTCATGGCGCGACCGGCTGTGGTGATCGGTGAAATATCGCCATAACCCACCGATGCCAGCGTGATCACCGCCCAGTAAATCGAGTTGGGAATGTTGTCAAACTTGTCTGGCTGTGCCTCATGCTCAAACAAGTAGCCCAAAGAAGCGGTGAGCACCACCAACAGCATCATGATGAAGCCAGCGGCGGCGATGACCGGCCATTCCCGCTTGATCACACGCCCCAAGGTGGCGGTGGCATCGCTGCCGCGGGTCAGTTTGAGCAATCGCGCCAGCCGGAACACCCGCAGAAAACGCAAGTCGATCAGGTGGTGCAGGAAAACTTCCAGGAAGAAGGGAAGAATCGCCAGAAAATCGATCATCGTTGACGGTTGTTTGGCTTGTTTGATGCGGCCAGCCAAGGCATGGTTAAAGCGCGGCTCCTCCACGCAGCAGTAAATTCGCATGCAATATTCAATCGTGAAGATCGCCACCGCGATGGAGTCCAAAATCACGAATTCGACATGCAGGATGTACGAGACGCTGTGCACCGACTCCAGCACCACGGCAAACACCGAAATCAGCACCCAAATACCGATGAAGCCATTGAAAAATTCTTGCAACTTTCCACCATAAGGGCTGGCAAACATCAATGCATGCATTCTTTGACGAAAGCTTCGACCCTTATTTAAAAGGACA
The DNA here is from genome assembly GCA_947478725.1 of Comamonadaceae bacterium. Classification (GTDB taxonomy): domain Bacteria; phylum Pseudomonadota; class Gammaproteobacteria; order Burkholderiales; family Burkholderiaceae_C; genus Polaromonas. Next base: position 14,203 of record CANJWZ010000036.1, on the reverse strand, counting down.
AACTCATGATACGCAGGAACGATCACCCGAAACAACTTCAAAATTCTCAGCAGCCTGAGGAACCTCAGTACCCGCAGATCGATGGGGATGAAGGCTTGCAAATAAAACGGTGCCACTGCCAGAAAATCAATGATGGCAAAGGGACTGCTGACATACCGTGCGCGGGGGTTTGACTTGTTTTTAAACTCCTCATCTTCTGGCGCCAAGTACAGTCGCAGCAAATACTCAAAGGTAAAGACCGCCACAGAAAAAATATCGAAGTAGTGAAACCATTGTTTATTGGCTTCATAAACCGCCGGAACATGCTCAAACACCAGGGCAAACAGATTCACCACAATCAGGATGCCGATCCAGCGATCAAATCCTTTTTGGTGGTTGCCGGGAATGTTCGGGTCTAGCAGCCAGGCGTGTAGCCATTTGCGCAGCGGCAAATCGCTGGAGATTTGGGCCTCGGGTTGGTCGTCCACGATGTCGGCGACATTTAACTCTTCGATGGAGATGGCTTTTTCGCTTTTCATGGGGCACCTCAGAATTCAACGTCAGAAATTTTGATCGGATAGCCGCCTTTGTCACACACGGTGATAGTGAGCTGCAGCTTTTCTTTGATCGAATCGGTCGATGTCAAATTTGATTTGACAAAGGCAACGGCCGAACCGGGCGGCGTTGCGACCGATTTGTCAATGTCGATGTCACCGGCTAACTTGATGTTTGAACCCACACAGGTTTCAGTGAGCCGAGGTGGCTTTCCGGTAAACGGGTTGCTTTGATTTTTTAAACTGCTGCTAAGCATCAATTGCTCCAGGCAGCCGCCCCAGGTGCCAGGTGCCGGTGCGGCCGCCGCTGCCGGTGCGGGCGCCGCTACCGATGCGGGCGCCGCTGGCGCTGCGGCCTCACTGGCCTTGGCCTCGGGCAACCCGGGTGCAGCAGGCAGTGCTGGCGCAGAATTTACCGCTACCGCTTTCGCCGTGTCGCCACCGGCACAGGCCGGGAAAGCGTAGTTGGCTTCAAAGCGCTTCTTGCCCTCGTCCTTGAACCAAGTGACCCAAGCTTCACCGTTAGCTTTGGCGGCCTCAGTCTTTAATGCTTCCTGACGGGTAAAAACGCCCAGCCAAGTGACAACAGCAAACACCAGGGCAATGAAAGCTAAAAAAATGCCATCGTAGACGGTAAAGTAAGCTGACGGCGGCACCGCTGGTGGTGCCTCTGGTTTGGGCTCGGCTAAAGTTTCCATGGTGAATCCTTCGTGGCAAGGGAAAAAAAGTTAAAGCATCCGTAGGCAGTGAAGCGCCGGTGATTAAAAAGGCGCCTTGATGTATTTGGCGCAAACGCCCTTGATCATGTGGCGCTGCGTACCATCGTTGAAAGTCAGGGTCTGTACAAATGAACCGTTTTTCAAGTCCAGACTGAACTCTTCCTGAGTGATCATTTTTCCAAAGCGCTCAAACATGGCGGGACGGCTGACAAATGCCTTCGAGCCTTCCATCCGCAGCGCACCCTTGCGCGATTCCGAGATCGAGTACTCACCTTGATACCAACCCGATTTCCCCTCGAGATCAAGCCCGGCAACCAGGTATTCAGAGGTCACCTTCGGCTCAGACCGCAGCTCGGCTTTCGGCGTCGAAACGGTCACTTCACAAAAAAAACTCACCGGCGTTTTACCTAATTTCGGCAGCTGGCTGTCAAGTTCCTTGTCGCGGTCAGCCGCCTGGGGCGTGGCGATATGAATCCAGCCTTGTGTGTTGGCAACCCAGCCCAGCGCCCCCAACGCTGAAGTCGTCAATAAAGCGGTCGACAAGATGGCAGTCCAGTTTTTACTCATGGTCGTTCCGGTAGTGGGGTGGCGTGCACAGTTTGAAAGCCATCAGTTCATCACGATTTCCCGGCCATTGCGGGGCTGCACGGGGCGTGCGTTGTTCTTGAACGGAAATTTGGTGACCTGAGCGCTTGAGACGTTGACTGGCGTCCGCAAAATAAAGAAGCTGACGCTCTCTGTGCAAGGCGGGGTGGTGAGCGAGCCCTCATAGCTGTAAAACTCGAATTCACGGGGCAGCAGGCTAGCGGGGTTAAATTTGATGCCTTCAGGGCTGGACTCAGCGCCTTGATCCGTCGGCAGATTGTCCCAAAGCGTTTTTATGGCCGGGTTTTCGTTGCCTTCTTTGAGCAACACACCCAGCACCGCCAGTTTGCCGGCCGCGTTTTTGTGAACAAAATGGATCACCATGGCCATCGGAACCCCATTGATTTTTTCTTCGCTCGGGCGATGAAAGTGGAACTGAAGCAGGTCATGCGGCACGCTGTCAATCCGTAACTTGCTGCCAGGCGTCACGTTGACCTGAATCGTGTGGCCATTGTTGATGATTTTGAGCGGACCTTCCTTGTAGTCCGCGCTCACATTGGTGCGCGCCTTGACAAAAGGTCCCTCAATGTCCAAGGGTGCTTGCGATTTGCCCTTGGCGCAGGTCGGGAACTCCTTGCCCCAGCGCTCTGGACCCATGAGCCCGTCGTAACCCCAATCGTGCTTGGCGTCATGGCCAGCCTTCTTGTCGGATTTCTCGGCCTTGTCGGATTTCTCGGACTTCTCAGACTTCCCGGCTTTGTCATGCGATTCAGCCTTGCTGTGAGCGCCGCCTTTTTCTTCTGGCTCGGCTTTGGACTCCTTGCCTTCGGCAGCCGCAGGCGATGGCTTGCATTCAGGCAATAAATCGACTTTCTCTCCCCCGGCAATCAAAGCCATCTGAGCTGCGCAAATGGTGTTTTTTCGGTTTCCCAAATCCGATGTTTTAAGCGTCTTGCGAAAGGCTTCCAGCGTGGCGGGGTCAGTGCTGCCCTTGGTCAGCAGCAGCACAGCAGCTAAGCCGACTTGTTGCTCTTCTGACAACTTCTTTTTCGCTTTGTAGGCTGCTTGCAAGTCGGCCAAGGTGGCCCCGCTGGACAAGCCCGCTTTGACCGCTGCCAGTTCCTGCAGCTGGACCTCCATGGGCGTGAGTTGTTGTTGCAGCGACTCGGCTTTTTCTTCGGCTGCTTTCACCGACTCGCCTGAGGTCTGGAGCGATTTGGCAGCTTCATCCGCAGCGGTTTGCAAGACTTTCAACTGGCTCGAGCTTTTTTGATTTTGTTGCCAGTTCAGCCAACCAAACACGCCGGCACCGATCAGTGCCAGAGCTAAAAAGACTTCAATGATTGTTCTTTTCATGATGTTTTTCAACAGGATGGGTTAATAAAAGGCGACTTGCCGCAACGCGTGAACCGATAACTGCCGGGCTGAACCTTCGGGAATCGGATGGAATTGTCAAAACTTGAGTCACGATGGGTCGATCGCCTTGTCTTGACGCCATATCAGACCGGTTCATGTCGGTTGTCATGGGGCAATCCATCCAGCTTGCAACCAGTGGCTGTAGTTGGGTGCGTAAGGCCAGGCAATGTGGTGGACAGGTGTGCCGCTCGGGAAAAGGTTCGCTGTCAGGTGGTCAAGCCAATCACCCCGGGCATTGAACCGGGCGCTAAATTGGGTCAGTTCCGGGTTCTGGGCGGGGCTGGGGTGCGCGAGCCGAACGCTGGGATGGCTGCGCGGCGCGCCAGCTGCCGACCTTGCGGGATAGACCGGCCCCGAATAGGCATCGTGCACGCTGCCCCATTCCCGCCCGCGCATGCTGCGGCTTATTTTGTCGATTTGCGCGCAGGCCAGGTCGATCGAGGGCTGCTGAAAGCGCAGTTGCCCCAGCACGTTGTCAAACAAAACAGCAGCTTTCGGGTGGGCATGCAAAACCGCGTCAAGCGGTGTCAATGCATCGCTGGTGCTGCACAGCAACTCGGTCCCTGAGGCTTGCAACTGGCGACCATGACGCCATCGAAAAAGGGGTGCGGCCCAGCTGTCAATATCAAAGGTGGTGATTTTTTTAAAGCCCTGCAGCCACCGGACCGGCATCATCCAGCCGGCACTCGCGCCAATGATCACCAGCTCCTGGTGGGCGGGCTGGACTTGACCCAGCCATTGGCCGATGTCGTCACACGCGCCTTGCCATTGGCTCTGCCGCTGCCAGGCGCGCCAATGCCAAAACAGGCCGCCGGTGCGGTTCATGCGGCCTTTGACTGGTTGAACTGCATCACGCCCAGCGCGTCCATGCCTGCCTGTTCACGCAGCTGATGGTACTTTTGCACCGCTTTGAGATCGCTTTCTATCAGTGACTGCATTTTGAGGCGATCTTCCTGAGCCCTGCGGGTGCGTTCCTCCAGGCTGGCCAGATGGCTGCTGGCTGTCGCCAGGTCCTGCTCCACACGTTCGCGCAGAAGCACCAGCCGCGTCATGAACTGACGGTGGTTCAGGGTGGCCGACATGCCGGTAGAGCTGCTTGGGCCGACGGTTTGCGCCTGGTACTCCTGCAGCATCTGATCCAGCCGTTGCCGACTACTGAGCAGCGACTCGCGCACCCGCAGCGCTTGTCCGGTGTCAGCCTGAAGCTGCGCCAGGCGTTTCTCCACTCTGTTTTCCAGCGCTGCCCAGCAGCTACGAACTTTCATGGGGCGGTCCTTAGAGTTCCATCATGATGCGCAAGTCAGTCCGGGTCTTGGCCTCATCCACACCTGACAGCCTGTCCTGACGCAGAAAGGTTTCCATCGTCTCGCGCAGCTCGATGGCCTCGTCAATGTCAACGTTGCTGCCCGCCTGGTAGGCCCCGACCTGGATCAAATCCACATTTTGCTGGTACAGCGACCAGAGACGCCGAAAGCGATTGGCCATCTTCAGCTCTGCTGGCGAAAGCAGGTTTTGCATCACGCGCGAGATCGATCCATTGAGCTCAATGGCCGGGTAATGGGCGGCATCGGCCAGCTGGCGTGACAGCATGACCTGGCCATCGAGCGAGGCCCGGGCGATGTCGACAACCGGGTCATTGGCGTCGTCGCCTTCGGCCAGCACGGTATAAATCGCCGTGATGGAGCCGTGGCCATGCCGCCCGACGCCAGCGCGTTCAATCAACTTGGGTAACAACGCAAATACCGACGGTGGATAGCCCTTGGAGGTGGGCGGCTCGCCAATGGCCAGGCCGATTTCGCGCTGCGCATGTGCCACCCGGGTCAAGCTGTCGATCAGCAGCAGCACATCTTTGCCCTGGTCTCGAAAGTATTCCGCCACCACATGCGACAGGTGGGCCGCTTTCAGGCGCAATACCGGAGAGACATTGGCCGGCGCGGCAATCACCACCGATTTGGCCAGGCCATCAGGCCCCAGCGTCTCGTTGATGAAGGCCTGAACTTCGCGGCCACGCTCGCCAATCAGGCCAATCACGACGATGTCGGCCTTGGTAAATCGCGTGATCATGCCGAGCAGCTCACTTTTACCAACCCCTGAGCCGGCAACCAGGCCCACGCGCTGACCCCGACCGAGGGTCAAAAGCCCGTTGATGGCCTTGACGCCGACGTCCAGGATGCGGTCAATCGGGCCGCGGTCCATGGGGTTAATCGGCAAGCCCAGCAGGCCCACTTGGGTGCTGTAAAGAGGTTTTGGTTTTCCGTCCAGCGGTTCGCCTTGGGCATCAATGACTCGCCCCAACAGTGCATCGCCCAACTGGGCATGACCGCTGTGACTGCGCACCCGCACCGCGGCACCCGGTGCAATACCGGTGGGTTCGGAAAGCGGCATCAGGTAGAGGGTTTGGTCAGAAAACCCCACCACCTCCGCATCGATCCGGCTGCCGTCTTGTGCCCGCACGTCGCACAAGGCGCCGATGGGGGCCATGATGCCTCGCGCCTCCAGGCGCAGGCCCACCAGGCGGACCAAGGTGCCGCTGCGAACCGGTCGCTGCCGCGGCAGTTCCAGCGTGCTGATGGCTTGGTCCACAACGGCGTCAAAGTCAGACATCTGACTCGACCTCAAGAACAGCTTTGTCGCTCGGGTCAGCCGCCAGGCCATCCGGCCGGTTGGACCTGGCATCGGTCAGCGCTGGCGTCGAATCCAGCGGGGCATGATGTGGGGCCGGCTGCTGTGTCGCGGTCGCTCGCTTGCTGTCTGCGCGGTCGGGATTGAACGCCGAGTTGTCGCGCCAACGCTGCACATTCAGCCCCAGCCCACTGGCCAGGCCAGCGAGTCGATCGGCGATCAAATCTTCGACCTGTGTGTGATTGGTGCTGGCACGGACACTGCCCTGGGACAGCGCCTCATTGGCCTGCATTCGCAAGCCTGCCGCGCCTTTGATGCCAGTGCGCTGGCGCAAGTCTTCCCAGGCGGCCAGGTCATTGGGATGCAGTTCCACCTGAATCACCGACGTATCGCTGACGGACAGCTCATCGACACAGGCTTGCACCAAGCGTTCGATCGCGTGGCCATCCAGATTCAGCTCGGCCGACACCAGGTGTTCGGCCAAATGCAAGGCCAGACGTTTGAGGGGCTCAAAATAAATGTCGGGGCTTTGCTGCAGCACCGCCAGGGCTGCCTGAATCGACGCCAACAGGGACTGGTCGCTGGCCAAGCGGGTTTCGAGCGCCTGTTCCATTTCAGCTTGCATCGCCACCCGGGTTTCTGCAACCCCCTGTGCGTGTCCTTCAAGGCGAGCCTGCGCCACAGCTTCTGCCGTGGCAGCTGCCAGCGGGTCTGAAAGGGCGGCAGCGGGTTTGATGTTCAGCTCGGCCTGGGCAGCGTCCGGGATGCTGTCGCTTGAGGCCGGCGCCAGGTCGCGCGCGCTTTCGTCGGTCAAACGGGAGAAGTCCGTGGCGTCGAACAAGGCAATGGTGCTGGCGTTCCAGGCGTTCGCCTCAAATTTGCTTGCTGCGACCTGGGGTTGCAGCAAATCGAGCGCCTGCCAGACCCGGGCTGGACGCGGGCCGACGGCTCGCGCAGCGGCCCCTGGTGGGGCGCTCTGCGCATCAGACATAGTCTGCCCCGCCCCCTAAGACGAGATCACCCGCATCGGCCAGTTTGCGCGCCGTTCGCATGATGATTTTTTGAGCTTCTTCGACATCCGACAAACGCATCGGACCCTTGGCCTCCATGTCGTCCTTGAACATGCCCCGGGCGCGTTCAGACATATTGCTGAAGAATTTATCTTTGACATCGTCGCTGCCGCCCTTCAGAGCCACCATCATCTGGTCAGGGTCAACATTGCGCATGATGACCTGGATGCCCTTGTTATCGACCGTGACGAGGTTCTCAAAGGTGAACATATTGTCTTGAATCTTCTGCATCAGCTCCGGGTCCAGCGTGCGCAGCCCGCCCATCACCGAGGTCTCCAGTGCCGTTTTGGTCAGATTCAAAATATTGGCGGCAGCCTTGATTCCGCCGAAGCTCGAGGACTTGGCTGAGGAGTTGCTGGAGAACTGTTTTTTCATGATGCCCTCCAGCTCCTCCATGGCTGAAGGCTGGACGGTCTCCAGACTGGCGACGCGTTGCATCACCTCGGCACGGGACTCAGACGGCAGAAAGTTGAGAACTTCGGCGGCCACCCCATTGTCGAGAACCGACAAAATAATCGCCACCATCTGGGGATGTTCTGCCTGGATCATGTCGGCAATCGAGCGCGCGTCCATCCAGCTCAAAATCTCCAATCCCTTGCTGGCCGCGCCTGGGTTGATGCGGCCCAGCACGGAGGCGGCCTTGTCCTCGCCCAAAGCGCGCTTGAAGACCTTCTCGACATAGTCTGAACTTCCCAAGCCCAAACTCGTCTGGCGCTTGATGGTTGCCAGAAAATCATTGAGCACGGTATTGACGGCTTCTTGCGACAGCTCGGCCACTTGAACCATCGCCATGCCCAGCGCCTGAACTTCCTTGGGATTGAGGAAACGAATGATGTCGGAGGCCTGCTCTTCGCCCAACAGCAGCATCAACACCGCAGCGCGCTGGGTGCCGGTTAATCCGTCGAGCTCTTTGCGCAGTACCTCATCGACCAGCTCATTCGGTTCGCTGCTGGTCGGTGTCGCGGGTGTTGCTTGTGTTGCCATTTTGTGGTGTCCCCAGGTCGCGTCAGCCCGGCCGGATCATGTTCTTCAGCACGCTGGCAACGCGTGCTGAATCGTCGGAAACGATCATTCGAATCAGCGCGACCTTGTCGTCGTAAGTATTGGCGGTATCGAGCATTTCGGCTGAAATATTGGATTTTTTCTGTTTCATTTTTGCCTTCATGTCTTCCAGGGTTTCAGACGCAGACAGCTCCTTGACCGGTTCTTCGCCACCTTCGGCGGCGTTTTCAATTCCCAGTGCTGCTGCGTTGGCCAGCTGCAAGGTGGTGGCTGCGGCTTCGGCTGCTTCTTTGTCGCGTTTCATCATGTGCTTGATCACCGGGCTCACCACCAGCAGCAAGAACACCACAAACAGCAGACCTAAAAACCCGCTTTTGATATTGGCCAGCATCGCCTCGTCTTTGTGCCAGGGAACCGACAGGTCGACCGGTGCTTCCACTTCAAATTTGGCCTGGACCACACTCACCACGTCTTTGCGGGCTTCGTCAAAGCCGACCACGCCGCGAACCAGTTCCTGCATCCGCGCCACCTCTTCCGTGCTAAACGGGTTGGCTTTGGCGGGCTGCGCTTCGCCTTTGTCGTTTTTCGGCTGCGGTGTGGGCGCGCGTTCGTTGATCACCACCGCCACGCTCATGCGCTGGACGTTACCGCTGGCGCTCTTGGTGTGGCGTACCGAGCGGTCCATTTCGTAATTGAGGGTGCTGCGGCTTGCCACCGTACCGCGATCATCGGTCGCTCCGGCAGTCGGCGTCGCGCTGGTGTTGGTCGTGGCGACTGGCGCAGTCGGGGCGGTGTTGGACAGGCTGCCCGGAACGCCACCTGCTGACTCTTTGGTGCTGCTGCGGTCCTCGCTCTTGGTTTCTGACCGGGTTTTGCTTCCCTTGCCCTGGTTGTCAAAGTCTTCCACTGTGATTTCAGTCTGGCTGAAATCCAGCGCCAGATTGACTTGTGAGCGCACATTGCCTTCGCCCACGATGGGCGACAGGATCTGAATCACGCGCTGGCGATACACCTCTTCCAGGGCTTGTTTGTGCTTGGTCTGGCCCGCGTTCATGCCCATGGAACGGTCAGACTCAGCGTCGGTCATCAATTTGCCAACGTTGTCCACCACCACCACGTTGTCCGGCGTCAGCGAGGGCACGCTGGAGGCGACCAAATGGACGATGGCCTGAACTTGCGTGGAGGTGACACTGCGCCCGGTGTGCGGCGTTACCACAACTGATGCTTTGGGCGGTGTGCGGTCGCGCACAAACACCGACGGTTTGGTGGTCGCCAAATGGACACGGGCGCTTTGAATCGAATCGATTTTCAGAATGCTGCGCGCCATTTCTTGTTCCATGACAGCGTTGTAGCGCACCTGTTCCATAAACTGACTGCTGGTCAAGGACGACTGGTCTTTGAAGTTGTCCAAACTTCCCGCTGCGGTTTTTGGCAAGCCCTTGGACGCCAAAAAGATTCGCGCTTCGTGATAGCGGCTGCTCGGCACGGTGATTTGGCCGCTGCTCGCGTCGATCTGGGGTTTGAATTCACCTGCCTTCAAAGCCTCCAGCACCGCCTGCTGGTCGCCCTCGGTCACACCCGTGACCACCGGGCGATAGCTGGGTGCGTTGATCAAAGAATAGACCAGCGCAAAGGTCAGCAGTGCCAGCGCCACCAACATCAGGGGCAAGGCTTTTTTGACGGTGGGTTGCGCCATCACTTGCCTGATGGGAGCGAACAGACCCTGGTCAGCTGAAGCCATCGGGTTGCCGCCGTTGTACCGCGTGGTCAGGCCGGTCTGGTCCTGCGCCTGGGCACCACCAGGTGCACGCCTGTCGGCCACGCCGCTGCGCACCATCTGGCTACCGGCGTCGGCGGTGGCGGGTAAAAACGTTTCAGCTTGTGCGGTAGCAGTTGCCATGAGCAGGGTCTTTCAGCGCGGTAGGGGGAGTCGTGTGCCAGCGATGGTGTTACACAGGCATGTTCATGACGTCTTCGTAGGCCTTGAGCACCTTGTTTCTGACTTGCAAGGTGGCCTCAAAAGACAGTGACGCTTTTTGCATTTTGAGCACGACATCCGTCAGGGGAACGGATTCGCCGCGCTCGAAGGCTTCGGTGGTGTTTTGCGAATTCAGCTGAGCCGCATTGGTTTGACCAATGGCCTGACGGATCAGGTCAGAAAAATCGGTGGCGGGGGCCGCGACGCCCGCTGCCGCGTTTTGCCCCTGGCCACTGGCTTGCGCCGCGTGGGATTGCAAGGTCTTGAGCATGGCGGCGATGCTGCTGGCAGAGGTGGCTTGTTCAATCATGGTGGCTTTCCTGACAGGGCGGTTTAATGGCTAAGGGTTTCTAAACTGAGAGCGGACGCAGGATGAGCGTCGCGCAAACGGGCCAGTTTGTAGCGCAGGGTGCGCGGACTGATGCCAAGCTTTTGAGCCGCTTCGATCCGGCTGTCGGAGCTTTCAAGGGCGGTGCGTATCAAATGCTGCTCGTTGTGCTTGACGGCGGCTTGCAGTGGTTTGCTGGAACTCAGCGCTTCGCCGCTTGGCACCGACAGCTCTGGGCTGTGGGCAGTTGCGACCGGGCTTGGCAGCAGGTCAGCCCAGCCAGATGCCACCGACCCGGCGACCAGCTGTAGCTCGCTGGTGTCGTCAAACATCAGGTGTTGGGTGTCAATTTTCTGGTCAGAGCACAGCACCATGGCGCGTTGCACCACGTTTTCCAGCTCGCGCACATTGCCCGGCCAGGCATAAGCCAGCAGCTGGGCCTGCGCGGCGGCGCTGAGCTGCCAACCCGGGGCAGGGCTGATGCCGCTCGGCTGATAACGCGCCAGCAGCCGTGACACCAGCGGGAAAATGTCGCCCTTGCGCTCGGTCAGCGCTGGAATACGCAACTTGAAAGTGCTCAGCCGGAAGTACAAATCTTCGCGAAACTCGCGCTGGGCAATGGCCTGACGCAAGTCTTTGTTGGTGGCGGCGATCACCCGCAGCGACAGTGCAATGCTGCGTTCGCCGCCCAGTCGGGTCAGGCTGCGCTCTTGCAATACCCGCAGCAGCTTGGCCTGCAAGGGCAGGGCCAGCTCGGCAATTTCGTCTAAAAACAAGGTTCCACCCTGAGCCTGCTCAAACAAGCCCCGGTGCTCTTTAAGAGCGCCCGTGAAAGCGCCCTTTTCGTGTCCAAACAACATGTCCTCAATCATGTGCTCGGGCATGGCAGCGCAGTTCAGGCCAATAAAAGGGCCAGCAGCAGCGGGCGACGATTCGTGCAACACCCGCGCCAACACTTCTTTGCCAGAGCCCGTCGGGCCCTCTACCAACACCGTCACATCGGCCTGGGCCACTCTTTGGGCCAGCGCCAGCAAATTGCGGCTGACCGGGTCCACATACACGACACTGCGCACGGCGGCTTCAGGCTCGGTTCGGGCGGCTGGGGTGCTTGCCAACTTGGCGTGGCGCGCGGGCTCGGCACTTTTGGTGTCGTTGGGCTGGCTGCTGCCAGTGGCGCAGCTCAGGGCTGACGCCCAGCTTTTGGCGGTCCAGTCGTCGGCGGCCAAAACATGGCAGGCGCCGTGCCGGATCGCGCTGACCGCCAGCTCCAGGTGGCGCCGTTCTACCCGGCAAATCACCGGCAGGCTTGGCGCCTCCTCCATCAGCTGCAGGCTGTCAACCAGCAACGAGACATCGCTGCCCAGTCCCAACACCAGCACCGCGGCGCGCTCTTGCGCCAGCTCGGCTTGCAGCTCATCCATTGTGCGAACCACACCAACCAACAGGCCCGCCTGCGCCAGCTGCGCCTGCTCAGTCGGCGCGAGCGGGTGAAAGGGGTCCAACCACACAAGGTGGAGAGGGGCTGTCGTAGGCATGTTCAAGTAATTGGTAGGTGTCGGTAAAGCGTCAGATACACCATGAGCAGCAAAGACCGTGCCACTCCGCTCAGTCGGCGCGGGGCTGTACCTCGTGAGCTATCTCCGAAACTGGTTTTTCCCTCAAATTGCCAGGGTGGCTTTTGCACTGGCGATGGGGGGCTTGATCACCGACACCCCGTGGGCGTCCTTGCATTTGACAGGCCGGGTGTAGCCGATTTTGAGGGCATCAGGCTTGCGCCCGACGCGCCAGGGGCTTCTTGCTTACTTCAGCAGGGCCAGCACGCCTTGCTGCGACTGGTTGGCCTGGGCCAGCATGGCGGTGGCGGCTTGCGCAATGATTTGCGACTTGGCCAGGTTGTCATCATCCCGAACTTTGGTTGTCATCCCAGGCTAAATCCAAGATCCATGCAGCATGAACCACTGTACGGGCCCGCAGTAGCCGGTAGAGTCGAAAAAAAGCCGCCTGCAAGCAGACATAGTCCGCTAACCGCTGCGGATCTTTCATATGGGCTGGGCTTGGCTAAGGACGTGTGAGCGAAAAGAATCTGGTAATGCGTTTGGGGTCAACACATCTACCTTGACGCCGAGCATTTGTAGCGTTGTGGGCCGGCACGCAATCACAACCCGTCAAGTTGATCGGGCATTCAGACGGGCGTTAACTCAAGTTTGATGCGTTGGCCAAGAGCCGCTGCTGCCCCCGCCAAAGTTGTCAAAGTAAGACTGGTATCGTTTTCGTCCAGCAAACGGTTGAGCGAGGCGCGACTGGTTCGCATCTTCTTCGCCATCGCAGTCTTGGTGATTTTTTGAGCCGACATCTCTTGTTCAATCTGCCAGGCGATTACCCTTTTAACCGCCACAGCAGTCACCTCTTCAAGCATGCCCTCCTGCGCAAGGAAGTCATCGAAGTCGCTGCCAATGTTTGGATTTTTCATTTTTTCCTCTTCAACAGTTTGAGCCGTTCTTTTGCCAAATCCAGTTCCGGCTTGGGAGTTTTCTGCTCCTTCTTGATGAAACCATGCAGCAAAACCATCACGTCTCCATCCAGAACAAACAGCACTCGGGCAATTCGATTGCTCAACCTCGTGCGGACCTCCCAGATACCATTTTCGAGATGCGCTACCAGCGGCATGCCCAAGGGCCAGCCGAACTGAACGGTCTTGATGTCTTCGCCAATCGTCTTACGCTCAACGACGGGCAGATCCTTCAACCAATCACGAACCGGTTCACCACCGGCATCCGTCCGGAAAAACTGTGCGCCTAAAGTTGGTGGGGCTTTGTTCTCCATGGCCTAGTGTATCAAACTTGGTACGATTTACAAAACTGATAGCAGCTACCCGATAGGCTAAGCCGAGGTCGAACGCACCTAAGCCAAAAACCTAACTGTACTGTCCGTCGTCATATCAAGCAATAAAAAAGGCCAGCTTGTAGCTGGCCTTTTTTAGGGTGTCGGGCTTGCGCCCGATGCGTCAGGGGTTTGCGCTTACTTGAGCAGGGCCAGCACGCCTTGCTGCGACTGGTTGGCCTGGGCCAGCATGGCGGTGGCGGCTTGGGCGATGATTTGCGACTTGGCCAGGTTGGTCGACTCTTTGGCGTAGTCGGTGTCCAGGATGCGGCTGCGTGAGGCTTGTAAATTCTGCGAATAGGTTTCCAGGTTAGAAACCGAAGCAGCCAGGCGGTTTTGGTAAGCACCCATCGAGGCGCGGGAGTCGGTGATGGTGTTGATGGCCTTGTCCAGGGTTGCCAACGCCAATTGGGCGCCGGCCGCTGTCGTCAGGTCGAGCGAGGAGACACCCGCGCCAGCTGTTGCTGTGGCTGCGACGGCCGTAATGTCCAAGCCGGCGGCTGCCCACCCGTCGTTGCCACCCACGGTGATGCCTGCCTGGCTGCTGCTTGACAGTGTTAACTTCGAGGTCGTGGTGGTGGTTGAGGTCGCGGGGTCAGCGCCAGCCGTAGCGCCCAGGCCAGTTGCGGCGAAGCCAGCAAGCGTTGTTTTAACAGTGATGTTGCGGCCATCGGCTGCAGTCAGTGTCACCAGACCTCCGGTAGCAACCGTTGCCGTGACGCCAGTTTGCGATGACTTGGCATTGACCGCTGCAGCGGTTTGGGTACCGCGGTCGCCAGCGGCGGTGCCTGCGGGGATCACGCCAATATCGACACCGTTGATCACCACGGCGCCGGCCACGGTGGCTATAAACGCGGTCGCAGCAATGCCAGCTATGGACGTTGCACCCACCGTGGCATTCACCCCAGTTTGGCCCGAAACCGCATTGATCGCTGCCGCTTTGGCAATGCCGCTGGCATCGGCGTTGGCAAAAGACACACCGTCTGATACGGATGCACCGACCTGGTAGCCGTTGATGGACAACATGCCAGCCGTCAAGGCCGCCGTGGTCACGTTGCCCGTGCCTACTT
>CANJWZ010000035.1 GCA_947478725.1 Comamonadaceae bacterium | reverse complement strand
TCCAGCGACATCGACCGTTTGCCGGCGTTGAGCGCCAGATAGGCCGAGCCAATGCCCAGCGCGAGCAATTCCTTGCTGGCGCAGAAGGTGCGCGACTCATCACCGCCCGGCGGACGTTCGAACTTGATGACATCGGCGCCCATCAGCGTCAGCAGGCTGGTGGCAAACGGACCGGAAACAACCTGTGAGAAGTCGAGGATACGTACGTTTTCAAACGGCTTGGCCATGAAGTCTTTCTGTGTGCTGCTCAGCGGCCTTTCCAGACCGGCGTACGCTTTTCAACGAAGGCTGCCTGCGCTTCTTTGGTGTCTTCGGTGCGCGACAACATCACAGTCAGGCTCTGTTCGTAACGGTAGGCATCGCGCATCGGCATCTCGGCCACGGTGTTGAAACCGCGCTTGGCGGTTTCGAGCGCCAGCGGGCTTTTCGAAGCGAGCTTGCGGGCGTATTCCATGGCGGTGTCCATCAGCTTGTCGAGTGGCACACAGGCCTGGATCACGCCGAGGCGATACAGCTCTGCAGCGGGCACGCGGTCGCCGGTGTAATACATGGTGCGTGCAAACGAGCGACCGAAATGCTGCGTCAAAAATTTCATGCCACCCGAGAGGCCAACATCGATCTCGGTCATGGCGACCACAGTGTTGTCCGAGGCGATGATGATGTCGCCGCTCATCATCAGGCAAAAGCCGGCGCCGATGGCCGGACCGTTGACCGCGGTGATGACCGGCTTGGCGCAGTCTTCGACGGCGTAGAAATACTCGCGCGTCACGCGGTTGTGGCGGATGTATTCGCCGGCTTCCTTTTCCATCACGTGGCGTTCCTTGACATCGGCACCGGCCGAGAAGGTTTTTCCACTACCGGTGAGGATGATGACGCGCACATCGCTATTGTCGGACAGCGAATCAAAGATGTGCGTCAGTTCGTCGCGCGAGCGCCGGTTCTGGGCATTCACCGGCGGACGGTTGTAGGTGACCGTGGCGATGTAGTCCTTGATTTCAAGCTTGAAACATTCGTAGTTCATGATGGCGTCCTGTTTGATTGGCCGGGTTGATCGACGGCGTTAGTCGAGCTTTGTACCGGTCGCCTTGATGATCGGTGCCCACTTGGCGAGTTCGCCGCGGATGAAGGCCTTGGTGCGTTCCGGCGTCGACTCCGACACCGGTTCGAACATCAGCGCGTCGAGTTCATCCTGGAACACGCCGTCGCGCATGATTTCGGCCGTGGCCGTTTGCAACGTATTCATGACGGCTGCAGGCATGCCGTTCGGGGCGACGATCACCTGGAACGAGCCGCCGACCATGCCAGGCATGCCGGCTTCGATGGCGGTGGGCAGTTCTGGCGCGAGTTTGGAGCGCTTTTCCGAAAAGATGGCGAGGATGCGCATCTTGCCGGTCTTGTGGTGCGGCAGGATGGTCACGAAGCTGTCAAAAAATACGGCGTTGATGCCCGAAAGTGCATCTTGCAGAGCCGGCGCACTGCCCTTGTAGGGCACGTGCAGCAGTTCGACACCACCGATTTTCCTGAACAGCTCACCGACCAAATGGTTGGCGCTGCCGGTGCCCGATGTGCCGTAAGAATATTTGCCGGGATTGGCCTTGATCAGGGTCAGCAGCTCCGGCAGGGTCTTGGCTGGCACGGCGCCGTTGATGGCGACCATCAGCGGTGTGATGCCGAGCAGCGCGATGGGCGCGAAGTCGCGCTCCACATCGTAGGTCGGATTGGCCATCATCGAAGGCAAGATGGCCAGCGTGGTCGACGAGGCAAAAAACAGCGTGTAGCCGTCCGGCTTGGCGCGTGCGGTTTCGGCGGCGGCAATGGCGCCGGCGGCACCGGACTTGTTTTCAATCACCACCGGCTGACCAAGGCGGCGCGCCAGACGTTCGGCATATTTGCGCGCGAACAGGTCGGTCGTGCCGCCCGGCGCGAACGGCACCAGCAGTTTGATCGGGCGGCTCGGGTAGGTTTCCTGAGCCTGGCTCAGCACGGGCAAGGCGATTGCAAGCGCAGCGACCATGATGGCGCCACGACGGAGCAGAGATGATTTGTTCACGAGATTCTCCCAAATATAGCCGGGGATGAGTCCGGCATTGTGGTTGTGGTCGGGTGCTGTTGTGAGTTTACAAGCGCCCGCCGACTTTACCCCTTTTGCGGTCCGGTCCGGAGTCAGTCCCGGCCATTTAATGCAGTGCCACCAGGCGCTGCGGTTGCCCACGCTGGGTTGCGCCAGCAGAGCGCCCTGCCCGGCCTGCCCTAGAAGCTGAAGCTGACTGTCGGCACGGTGAGGTCTTCAAACGGTGCACCCAGCGCAATCTCGCCAGCTGTCAGCAGCACACACTCTTGTCGGCGCAACGCGAGGACGACGCCGCTTCCCGCAAAGCGCACCCAGCTGCCGTAGCTGCTGACGTCTTCCAGGTAAAACTTGCCGGCCCGCCAGAGGATTTTGGCGTGCCAGCGCGACACGCGCGGGTCGTTGACGACAAACTGCGTCTGAGCCGACCGGCCGATCTGAATCGGCAACTGTGTCGATGTGAAGCTGGCCGCTACGTCAAGACATGAGATGGCAATCGTGCCGAGCTGCGGCACACTTTTAACGGGCGGCATTGGCATCAATTCCGCAGGCACGGTGAAAAAATCTGACAGTGCCTCGTTTTGCCATTCCACCTGGTAGACCGTGCAGGACTCGTTGCGGCCTCGAATGTCCATCACGCCCAAACTGCGAAAGCGTATCGGCGTATCTGGCGGCAGTTCATTGATCACGGCGTCGGTGCCCAGGATCTGGTCGGGGCCAGACAGGTCAGACAAGCGCGCGGCGACGTTCACTGCGTCGCCGAAATAGTCACCGCCCTGATCGATCACTTCGCCTCTGGCCACGCCGATCTGAAGCCGCATATTGAGCTTATCGGGCCAGGTTTTGATGCGCTCGGTGTGGATGCGCTGCATCTCGGTCACGGCCTCAAGGGCATCATTGTTCTGCACAAACACCATCAGCACGCCGTCGCCCAGGTTTTTAACCACACGGCCGCGCCACGACGTGCAGACGGCGCCCATCCAGTTGGTCAGGCAGGTGATGGCCTGGGTTGCTTTGGCGTTGCCCAGGGCCTGAAAGACCCCGGTGCTTCCGGCCAGGTCAACAAAAACGACGGTGACGTCTGCCATGGTTGAAGGCAGCTGCTAGGTGGGTGGGCGCAGCGTCAAACTGTTGCAGGTTTTAGCTGCATGGACTTGAATTCCAGAAACTCCTCAAAACCATAGACACCGTTTTCGCGGCCATTGCCCGACTGTTTGTAGCCGCCAAACGGTGCATTGGCATTGAACGGCCCGCCATTGATGTCGACCTGCCCGGTGCGCATGCGGCGTGCCAGTTTCATGGCGGCCTCGTCGGTGCCCGCCCACACGGCGCCGCCCAGGCCGTAAATGGTGCTGTTGGCAATGGCCACCGCTTCGTCTTCGTCCTGGTACCTGATGACCACCAGCACGGGGCCGAAAATTTCTTCTTGGGCCAGCGTATCTGTCGGCTTGATGCCCAAAATCGTCGGCTGCACAAAGTAGCCTGTGGCAAAAGCTGGCGGCTCGGCCCCACCTGCAATCACGTCAGCGCCCTCTTCGATCCCGGTCCTGATAAAGCCCAGCACCCGGTCGCGCTGCATGGCGCTGACCAACGGGCCCAGCTTGCTGGCTTCGTCCAGACTGGGGCCGACGCTGAATTTGGCAATCGCAGCCTGCGCCAAAGCCTTGACTTCGTCGTAGCGACTGCTGGGCACCAGCATGCGGGTGTGGGCCGAGCAGGTTTGACCGCTGTTGAGCATGCAGGCAGCGACCGTCCCTTTGACAGCCGCCTCAAAATTGGCGTCGTCCAGAATCACGCTGGCAGACTTGCCGCCCAGCTCAAGTGCAATCCGTTTGACAGACTGGCTGGCCAGCTCGCTGACCCGCTTGCCTGCGCGGGTAGAACCTGTAAAGCTGACCATATCAACTTCAGGATGCGTGGCCAACACCTCGCCCACCACCGGGCCCAGGCCATTGACCAGATTGAAGACGCCCGCTGGAATGCCGGCTTCGTGAATGATTTCGGCCAGGATCATGGCGTTGACCGGTGCGATTTCACTGGGCTTGAGCACCACCGTGCAGCCTGCAACCATGGCGGGTGCGATTTTCAAAGTGATCTGGCTGAGCGGAAAGTTCCAAGGCGTGATGCAGCCAACCACCCCGATCGGTTCGCGCACGACCAGGGAGTTGCCGACTTTCTTTTCCCATTCAAAGTTGCGTGCGACTTTGGCAAAGTTGCCCCAGTGCCAGGCCGGGCCGCCTACCTGAACAGCCTTGGCCATTTTGAGCGGCATGCCGACCTCGCGCGCAATGGCGGTGGCCATCTCGTCAGACCGGGCTTTGAGGCCGGCAGCCACTTTGTCAAGGTACGCAGCGCGCGTTTCAACCGGCAACGCGGCCCAGCCATCAAAAGCGGCCCTGGCGGCCAGCACGGCGGCTTCGGCCTCATGCGCCGTACCAGCGGGCACGGTGGCCATCACGGCCTCGGTGCTGGAGTCATGGACGGGCAATGAGTCGGATGAGTTGGCTTCAACCCATTGGCCATTGATGTAGTGGGATGCGTAGCGTTTTGTGCTTGTCATAGAAGGGTTGTAAATTAACAATGATGGGTATTGCCTGCGCTTGGCAGCCAACTGCAAAACTAGAAATTACTTGATATTTTGTTTATAACCATTTGATTTATAACATATTTTATGTAAAGCAAAGGAGTTTTTTACAATTCTTAATTTTTGAAAGTCGCTCAAATTTAACAGAAAGTAGTTTCAAGTTGTAGCGATTTTCAATATGATTCCGTCCTAACAAATTCATTTCATGAGCTCTCTGTTGCCTCCTTTGAATCTCCCCAGCTTGATGCCACAGCTGCGCTCCAGCTTCATGGCTCTGCTGGGTAAAGCAGAGCCAACACCCCAGGCGCTGGATGCACGCACCCAAATCATTCGCGAACTGATGCTGCGTGAGCTGGGCGACTATGGCGAAAGGAAATTCCCGGCTGTGGCCCGCCGCGTGCGCTACGCACCTGACGTGCAGGGCCTGTGGTACGCGCGAAGCGACTTGATGGCGATTTTGGCCATCACCTGTGGCGAAACCATCGCCAGAAAGAAGATTGCCAGCATCAGCTGCCTTTTCGTGGGTTTGCTGCCCAAAAGTCTGACTGGCAGAATCGGCTCCAGACGGCGTTAGTTCAGCAGCCAGGGTCAATGCTGGTGGCCCCAAAAAATCAGCGCGTCCCGACTGTCAACCGCCAAGGTCACTCTGGCCCCGACCGGCAGCATCACCTTGGTGGCCACATGGCCAAACGGCAAACCCGTTAACACCCGGGCCTTGACCTGGCCCTGCAAGCGCGCTGCCACTGCGCCAAAGTTAAACCCACTGTCATAACCAGGCACCAGTTTGTAGTTGCTGAACTGGCCCAGCACAATGGCCTTCTGGCCGGCCAGCACACCCGCATGCAGCAAATGCGTCAGGAAGCGCTCAACACGGTAGGGGTGCTCACCGACGTCTTCAACAAACAATATGCCGCCTTTGATGACGTCAGGCTTCGGAAAGTAAGGCGTTCCGATCAGACTGGCCAAAACCGCCAGGTTACCACCCCAGAGGGGCGCATTTTTGATGAGAAATTGACTCGTAGAGCCCTGATTATGAGGGCGAGCAGCTACTGAATGAATAGCGTCTAGTGCTGGCAGTCTGGGCAGTTGCCAGCCCGCTCCCTCGCCTTGGCCGCTTATCAGGTCGTCAAAGCAAGCCGCCATGATGTCATCAGGCGTCTGGAGCGTGCCAAAGTCTTCGCCCAGTGCCGGTCCAGCCCAGGTGATGGCACCGGTCTTGGCCAGCAGAGCCGTTTGAAGGGCGGTGAAGTCGCTCAGGCCGACAAACTGGGTCCCCTTGGCAATCGACTTGGCCACTGCCTTGTAGTCGATGGCAGGCAGGATGCGTGTCAGGCCGTAGCCACCTCGTGTGATGAGCGCCACATCGGCACCGCTGGCGGCTGCCCGGGTAATGGCGGCCAGCCGGGTGGCATCGTCGCCGGCAAAGCGCTGGTATTTGGCCAACGCGGCTTCGTCGACTTCGACTTCGTGGCCCAGCGCCTTCAGGCGCTTGATGCCCCGCCTGAAGCTGGCTTTGTCTCGCACTGCACTGGAGGGGGAATAGATGTAGATGTGTTTTTTCACCCGCAGAGTATGCCATTTTGCTTGCTGGAATAGGCATCAAACCAAGCGATCAGTTTGACGGTGGGTAGCGTTCAGCCAGCGGGTTTTGCCGGCGATTCAGGAGCCCGCCCCACTGTTTATCGGGCAGGCAAATACTTGGCTGGGTCTACCGGCTTGCCTTGGCGGCGAATCTCAAAGTGCAGCTTGACGCGGTCTGCATCGCTGTTGCCCATTTCGGCAATCTTCTGGCCTTTTTTGACGATCTGGTCCTCAATGACCATCAGTGTCTGGTTGTGGGCGTAGGCCGTCAGGTAGGTGTTGTTGTGCTTCAGGATGATCAGGTTGCCGTAGCCGCGCAGGCTGGCACCGGCATACACCACCCGGCCGTCAGCGGACGCCAGGATGGCGTCGCCGGATCTGCCGTCAATGTCGAATCCCTTGTTGTTTTTAGCCTCGTCAAAACCGGCAATCAGCTTACCCTGTGCAGGCCATATCCAGCCCATGTCGTCTTCGGACGCTGCTGGTTGTGGGCTGCTGGCCGGGGCCGATGTGACCCGTGCAGGCAGAGCAGCCGTGCTGGAGGAGGTTGTGCTGTTGGCCGTACCGGACACAACAGGCCGCGTCACCACCAACGCGTTGTCGCTGGTTGGCGGCAAGACGCGAAGCACCTGGCCCACTTCAATCAGATTGGGGTTCTCCAAATTGTTCCAGCGCACGATGTCTCGAAAGCTCTGGCCGACGTCCAGACCAATGCGGATCAACGTGTCACCCGGTTTGACGGTGTGGTAGCCGGGCTTGCCCGCGTTTTCAAAGCCTGGCAGCTGCTTGACCTCAGGGCTTGCGACAGGCGCCGCCACGGTTGGCCGGCCTGCGCTTGTGCCCCGGTTTTCGACCGGCGCGGGGCTCAGCGGACGCGAGCCGCAGCCCACCATCAGCACCACAACGGCGGCCAGCAAAGCTATCGAAAAGCGTTGCCATGTTGAAGTGAATGAAGGGCTTGAATGCTGCATGGTTTCCTGCCTTTGACCTAGATTTTGACGGTGACGTCGCTGTTTGATGCTAGCTTGTGCCTGATTTTAAAGGCACGAAATGCACCGCCTCCAGCAGCGTCTGGGTGATGCCGCGCGCGGTCTTGTCAACCACCACCAGCGCCTGCGAACCGCCCGCGCCATGCACCGGCGCCACCAGCCGCCCGCCCACGGCCAGCTGATCCAGCCAGGCTTGCGGCAGCGCCTCGCCACCGGCTGCTGCAATGATGGCGGCATAGGGTGCGCCGCTGGCATAGCCCAGCATGCCGTCGCCAAACAGCAGATGCAAATTGCCCACCCGCAGCGGGCGCAGGTTATCGCGTGCCTTGTGATGCAGTCCGCGCAGGCGTTCAATGCTGTAGACCTCGCTAGCCAGTTGCGCCAGCAAGGCGGCCTGGTAGCCGCAGCCTGTGCCAATCTCCAGTACCCGGCCCAGCTTGCCGTCCTGGCCCTTGACCAGCAGTTCAAGCATGCGGGCCACCACATTGGGTTTGCTGATGGTCTGCCCCAAGCCAATGGGCAGGCTGGTGTCTTCATAGGCCTGATTGACAAGGGCTGAATCCACAAAGCGGTGCCGCTCAACCTGCATCATGGCGGCCAGTACGCGGCTGTCCGCCACCCCCTGAGCGGCGAGCTTTTGCACCATGCGCGCGCGAACCGCCTGAGAATCAAGGCCCAAGCCGGTGGCAAGGCCTGCTGTCGTGCCAGAACTGCGCCTGTGAGCCTCTTTTGAAGTGCCTTTTAGGGCTGAATCGCCCTGTTTATATGCACCAGAAGCTCCCGATTTAATAGCATTCTGAGGACTGGCGGAAGTTGGCATTCGCAGTGGAAAGCCGGGCCTGCGGGGCGGGTCACCCGCTGTCATGCGCCGCTTGACTCCAGCTTGGCGATGCGCTCTGACCAATGCGGTAACTGCGCATGCTCGGTCAGGTCAACATGCAGCGGTGTCAGGCACACGTGGCCCTGTTTGGCAGCGTGAAAGTCGGTGCCGTCGCTGTCGTCCTTGGCTGGGCCCGCGCTACCGATCCAGTACATGGTCTCTCCACGCGGGCTGGTTTGGGTGATGACTCTTTCAGCCGCATGGCGACGGCCCAGGCGCACGACTTTTGTTTCTTTCAGTTCGGCATCTGGCAGATTGGGAATGTTGACGTTCAGCAGCCAGGGGTGGCCCGGCTTGGAAGTAGCGGGAGTTAAGGAGGGCATCAGCTGCTGTACCAGCGCCCGGGCGCGCCTGCCAGCCGCATCAATGTGCGCCCAACCCTTTTCGGTTTGGGAAAAAGCAATCGCTGGAATGCCAAACAGATACCCTTCCATCGCCGCACCCACAGTGCCTGAATAGATCGTGTCGTCCCCCATATTGGCGCCGTTGTTGATGCCCGACACCACCAGATCAGGCCTGTAACCCAGCAGGCCCGTCAGCGCGATGTGCACGCAGTCTGCCGGCGTGCCATTGATGTACCTGAAGCCATTGGCCGCGGTTTGAACATACATCGGCGTGTGCAGCGTCAGCGCATTCGACTTGGCGCTGTTGTTCTGCTCGGGTGCCACGACTTCCACGTCAGCAATGTCTTTTAAAGCCTCATACAGGGCCACAATGCCAGTGGCTTGGTAACCGTCGTCGTTGGAGATAAGAATTTTCATCAGCTGATTCTAGGTGACCGAGCACACCAAGGTGACACATGCCCCCGATGACCACGCCGCAATTTACCTATGATGACGCCTGAAATGAAACCACCGGAGAACACCATGCATGCCTGGCTTTGCGAGAACCCGACCGGCGCTGACGCCCTGACCTGGCAAGAGCTGCCCACCCCCGCGCCCAAAGCGGGTGAGGTACTGATCCAGATCAAGGCCGCATCGCTCAATTTTCCCGACCTGCTGATCGTGCAGAACAAATACCAGATGAAGCCGCCCCTGCCCTTCGTGCCAGGCTCTGAATACGCAGGCGTCGTGGAGGCTGTGGGCGACGGCGTTGCGCACCTCAAGGTCGGTCAGCACGTGGCCTGCCTTTCAGGCACAGGCGGCTTTGCGACCCATACCATTGCACCAGCCGCACTGTGCATGCCGCTGCCAGCAGGCTTTGCGTTTGTGGATGCAGCCGCTTTCATCATGATCTACGCCACATCGCATCACGCACTGGTGGATCGCGCGCAGCTCAAAGCCGGCGAAACCGTGCTGGTGCTGGGCGCAGCCGGCGGCGTGGGCACATCGGCCATTCAAATCGCCAAAGCCTTGGGGGCCAGAGTGATAGCCGCTGCGTCCACAGACGAAAAATGCGCCTTGTGCAAATCCATCGGCGCAGACGACACCATCAACTACAGCACGCATGATTTGCGCGAACAAATCAAGCTGCTGACGGGCGACAAAGGCCCTGACGTGGTGTACGACCCAGTGGGCGGTGACTACACCGAACCCGCCTTCCGATCGATTGCCTGGCGCGGCCGCTACTTGGTGGTCGGTTTCGCATCTGGCCCCACGCCATCGCTGCCGCTGAACCTGCCATTGCTCAAAGGCGCCTCCATCGTCGGTGTGTTCTGGGGCGGCTTTGCCAAAGCAGAGCCCAAAGCCAACGCCGCCATGATGGCCGAGCTGGCCAGCTGGTACGCCCAAGGCAAGAT
Organism: Comamonadaceae bacterium; assembly: GCA_947478725.1. GTDB lineage: Bacteria > Pseudomonadota > Gammaproteobacteria > Burkholderiales > Burkholderiaceae_C > Polaromonas. Next base: position 36,405 of record CANJWZ010000035.1, on the reverse strand, counting down.
CAAACCCGTGATTGACAGCACCCTGCCCATGAGCGAGCTGAAGTCGGCCTATGCGCACATGGGTTCACGCGCGGTGAAGGGAAAGCTGGTGATGGTCAACTAGGCGCAAATCACCTGCCGCACTAAAAAAGCCGGATGAACGTCAAAGTTCATCCGGCTTTCAATTTTTGGGGGCTGAATAAACCTCAGCGACTGTCGTTTTACTTTGTTACTTTTTTAACCGCTTTTCGATGTGCGCGGTGCTTGACCGCAGGCTTGCCGGTCGTCATGGCGCTTGGATGTGCCTTCGCATAAGCTGCATCCCGAAGAGCTACCAGGCGAGCCCCTTCCACGTTGGCGGGTGTTTGCGCAAAGCTGGACACGGCGCAGGCAGAGATGAAACATGCAAGTACAAATGATTTTTTCATGGTGTTTCCTTCGAGTTGACCAACCGCGCCTTCAAACGTGATGGCTTGTCGGATCCACCCTTCAACGGCAGGTCGAGTGTAAATGTTGGCGCCAGCCGGTACACCACCGCGCATTCTTCTGAAAATCCAGTCTGAAGTGGCGGCCATTGTGCGCAGCCCTGAAGTGGAGTCGAAGATGACGGCCATGGGCTTGGAGGTAGTGGCCAGCACGCCCGCAGAATTCACCGATTACATTCGCCAGGAAACAGCGAAGTTCGGCCCACTTGTCAAGAAAGCGAATATCAAGCCGGAATAAAGGGCGTGTTGATGTCGCGTACAAACTGGTCCGACTTTAGGCGGAATTTTTGAGCCAAGTGGTTTCTCTGAAAACTCAGGAAAGCCGCGGTTTGTGGTTAAGAAACTGGTTGTTTGGTTTGCGACCTAAAAACGACGGACATTCGGCCCAAATTCAGGCTGAAATCAACCCCTGGCCAGGCTGACGTACAAAGTAGATTCTTCAGTTGGGATGCATGCATTGCCCCGCGTTAAAGGGTGGCGCACGAATCGACGGATCTCACACAAACGTTTCCAGTCGAGGAGTCTAAGGTGGTATCAGCGGCTGGATGACTACTGCACCATGCACCTGGCGCTGCGGCATGCTCAGCCATCACCGAACTTTTCTGAAGTGGCATAGAACTCATGCACTCCCCGTTCCAGATCTTCGGGGGGCTTTTGCCAGAAAAATCCCCGGCGCGAGGTGCCAAAGCCCGCTTTGCGCATGTCAACCAGCATCTCTGCCATGCGCAGCATCGGAAGTCTCGGATCAAGCACCAGCGCGCCATCGAGTTCGCGTAGGCCTTCGCGCCACAAGAGTTCGGCGATGATCGTCTGACCCGGCAAAAGGACGTCCACGCCATGCTCTCGCATCGCTTTGCGCGCAGCGGCCTTGAACGCATGGAGAAACACCTCAGGCTTGCCGCCCACCGCATCGCTGAGGTCCGGGTAACCGCATTCCATGTAGGCAGTGGGCGCTGCCCGTCCCTCAAGGCCCTGTTCCCGGATCATGGCGCGGATCAGCGGGTCCATGTCCGGGTTGATACAAACAAATGCGAAGCGGCTGCCGTGCATCACGGCTGTCAGCATCGACACTTCACCATAACCGATGACAGGAATGTCGACCACAGACCGCGCCACCTGAAGTCCGGGATCCTGGAGCACTCCGATCATGACCGCGTCATATCCCTCACGCTCGGCCCGGCGCACGTTTTCGATGATCTGTGTGTCGTGGAAACGGTGCAGATAGGCATAGTTGACGGCACGCCCGGCAATCTTGGCAGCCATGGCAGACGCATCGTCCCTGACGCCGTGGATCACGATCTGCGTATCAGCACGCTGATACTGCGCGTAGTGGTCCAGAATCATCTGCTTGTAACCCGGTAGCGAGTAGGTCGCCACCAGTCCTTGCTCCCATATGCGCATGATCAATCCCCCTTAATATTGCCGCGTTCAACCACTCGTTGCCATCGGACCAAGTCCGCCTTGATCTGTTCACCGAATTCGGCGGGGCTGTTGCCCACTGGCTCAATGCCCAGCGCTGCAAACCGCTCACGTATCGCAGGTTCCCTGAGAACAGCCACAATTTCGCTGTTGAGCTTGTCAACGATGACCTTCGGAGTCTGAGCCGGCACAAGGATGCCGACCCAGGAGACCGCCTCGAAGTCCTGCAGCCCCTGTTCGATAAATGTGGGTACTCCGGGCAAGCTTGGATTGCGTTTGGTCGAGGACACGCCGATTCCGACCAACTTGCCCGACTGCACGAATGAGGCCGCGCCTGCGATGGCCGAATAGGACAGTTGGACTTGGCCGGATACCGTATCCAGAACGGCCAGGCCACCACTCTTGTAGGGAACATGCGTCATATCCAAGCCGGTGCGCTGCTTGAGCAACTCACCGGCAACATGAGTTGTGCTGCCGGCACCGCCTGTGCTGAAAGACAGCTTGTTCGGATTGGCCTTCGAGTAATGCAACAACTCGGAGAGGTTCTTGGCCGGCAGGACAGGATGGGCGACCAGCATCAACCCGACATCTCCCAGTTTGGTCACCGGTGTGAAGTCGTTAACTGTGTTGAATGGAATATTGGACTGGGTGAAGGGATTGACCACCATGGTGGCATCCAGCCCGAGCAGCAGGGTGTAGCCATCTGGCGCGGCGCGAGCCACATACTGCGCCCCTATGCTGCCCCCAGCGCCTGCACGGTTTTCCACGATGATCGACTGGCCTAAGCGCCGTCCAAGTCGATCCGCCACTATGCGTGCACTCGAATCCGTGGCGCCTCCTGTGCCAAACGGGACGATCAGTCGGATCGGTCGTGTGGGATAGTCTTGCGCCTGCGCGACGCCCCCCCCGAAGACCCCGAGCAGCGCTACGATCACTATGCCGACGGTAGAAGTCATAGCCCGCAACCTCCTTGTTAAATTTCATCGTATCACGGTAAGTACAGCGGAGACCCGCTGTTATAGTGATCAAAATTGGTCACGATGAAGGTCGCGACCGATTCCATGGGGGCACTTGCGTTGAGCAACGGCATCTGGAGCCCTCGATCATTCTCTAAACGGGAGGGTCAATTTGACAATCAAATCGGTGGATGATGCGCGTTTCGATGGCCAAGCGCAGGTACTTGTTGTTGGGGCAGGCGCCGCAGGTCTGGTAGCGGCAATATCAGCGCGAGAACTCGGTGCAGAAGTCATCGTGCTGGAGCGCGACGCACTACCCCGAGGGTCGACAGCCTTGTCATCCGGCCTGCTTCCAGCTGCCGGGACGCAATTGCAGCGTGACGCAGGCGTACAGGATTCACCTGCGCAACTGGCGGCCGATATCCAAAAGAAATGCGACGGCCAGGCCGATGAAGTCGTGGTCGATGCCTTGTCGACAGTTATCGGCCCCGTCATTGACTGGCTATCGGTTAGCCATGGTGTTCCTTTCGTCCTGGTGGATGGATTTGCCTATCCAGGACATTCTGTGCGGCGTATGCATGGCCTGCCCCGGCGTACTGGGCAGGAGATGATGGATCACCTGCACCGGGCCGCAGAGGCCGCCGGCGCAGAGATTCTGACGTCCGTCAAGGTCGACACGCTGTATTGGGACGGCAGCCGCATTTGCGGTGTGCATGTGGCGCGACCAGACGGTTCCGGCGAGGACATTGCCTGTTCGGCCCTCATTCTTGCTTGCTCCGGTTTCGGCGGTAATGCGGCAATGGTGGGCGAGTATCTGCCGGCAATAGGTAATGCGGTATTTCTCGGTCACCATGGCAATGAAGGCCATGGTATTCAATGGGGAAAGGCGCTTGGTGCGGAACTTCGCCATATGGGCGCCTTCCAGGGCCATGGGTCCGTAGCCATACCGCACAACATCGGGATCACCTGGGCGATCATGGTCTCGGGCGGGATCCAGGTCAACACATTGGGTCAGCGTTTCGCCAATGAACACCGGGGCTACTCTGAGCAAGCGGCAGACGTGCTGCGCCAGCCTGGGGCGGTTGCATTCGACATTTTCGATGCGCGCTGCCACCAGGTGGCGATGGGTTTCGACCATTACCGCGAGGCTTTCAAGGCGGGCGCCGTTCGGCTTGCCGCAACCCTGCCGGAACTTGAACAGCAATTGGATCTTGCGCCTGGGTCTCTCGAAAAAACCATGCAGCTGGTCAACACCTATGCTGCTGGTACCGCGTCCGACCCGCTCGGCCGTGATTTCACTGGGCAGCCCACGCTGGTGCCACCGTACCATGCCGTCCGAGTCACCGGGGGTCTCTACCACACCCAAGGTGGCTTGCGTGTGGACGCCGAGGGGCGGGTTCTGGGCGCGCAGGGGCCCATAACGTCGAACCTGTTTGCCGCCGGCGGCACCGCTTGTGGTGTGTCCGGCTCTGCTGATGCCGGCTACCTGGCAGGCAATGGCCTGTTGTCGGCCATCGGCCTCGGCTTTCTTTCGGGACAGGCGGCAGCAAGGTTAGTGACAGCGCCACGCGCGGTTGAAGCACATTGATCATGTCCATCACAGAAGAGATTGCGCATCGTGTGGCAACCGGAAGGGATGGCGCTGATGACCCGGATGTCCGGCGCTTGGTAAGTCATTGCCTGGTCGACTGGATCGCCTGTACGGTGGGAGGAGTCCGCGAACCACCTGCGCAAATCGCCTCAGCAATGGCTATGGAACAAGGTGCCACGCCAGTGGCCACGTTGGTAGGCTCGGCCAACCGCACCAGCCCTTCGCTGGCAGCACATGCCAACGGGGTCATTTCACACGCCTTGGACTTCGATGATGCCAATCTCACGATGCCGGGGCATCCCGGCGTGGTTCTGTTTCCCGGCCTGCTTGCTTTAGCCGAGGCACGCCAACACAGCGGACATGATGTGGTGGATGCATTTCTTGCAGGATATGACGGCGCCTGCCGGATTGGCGCGATGGTCGCGCCCAGCCATTACGCGCGAGGCTTTCATGCGACCGCCACCATCGGGACCTTCGCTTCGGCCCTGGCATGCGCGCGCCTTATCGGGCTAGATACCGGTGCCACGCGTCGCGCGATGGGTATTGCCGCCACGCAGGCAGCCGGGTTGATTTCCATGTTTGGCACAGGCACGAAACCTCTGCACGCGGGCAATGCCGCGGCCAATGGCCTGTCAGCAGCCCTATTGGCAGAACGTGGGCTGACATCCAACGAAGATGTCCTCGACTGTGTTTCGGGATTCGCCGCAACACACAGTTCCGATTGCCGGATTGAGGCTGCGCGGGCAACGCCGCGTTATGGCCATTACATCCGCGAGAACCTTTTTAAGGTGCACGCCGCCTGCTACGGCACCCACGCAGCGATCGAATGTGCGGCCCAATTGCGCCGTGACCGCGCAACGCCGATAACGGGTGTGCGATCCGTACGGATTGCGGTGGGCGAGGAATGCGTCCGCACCTGCAACATCGAACGGCCGACGACTGGCGCCCAGGCCAGGTTCAGTCTCCGGTTCAATGTTGCCGCGGGATTGTTGGGTCTGCCAACCGGCAAGGTGGCCACCTATTGCGACGAGACCTGTCGGTCTCCGGCATTGCTAGAACTGCTCGCGAAGATAGACGTGGTTTTTGTTCCGGGACGCCCACTGACTCAAGCGGATATGCAGGTGCGCTTCGAGGATGGCGCTGAGGCGTCGGTTCGTGCTGACACCAGCCTGCCCATGCTTGATCTGGAGGCGCAGGAGGTCATCCTTTTGCAGAAGTTTGATGACTTGACGGGGGACTGGCCTGACCTTGAAGCGATGCAATCCTTGCGTTTCATGGCCCTCGGTATCGACCAACTGGCCGACGTTGGCACAGCCATGCGTCTCTTGTCTGTTGGCCACCGGTGACAACGATTTGAAGGTCGCCCCGTTTTGACGCAAGTCTCGTCGTGCTCCCCGAAGCTATTTATCAAAGGAAATTGGACCATGAGAATTCCTCGAATCAATTCGCTGCTTTGCATCGCTGCCAGTGCGGGCCTGAGTCTTTTTGCTGGTGCGGTCCCTGCCCAACAGGCTTACCCGGCCAAGCCCATCCGGTTTGTCGTACCGTATGCCACGGGGGGCAGCACGACCAATGTCGCGCGGCTGATCGGTCAGCGACTCAGTGAAAGTTTGGGTCAGCCCGTCATCATCGACAACGTCCCCGGTGCGAACACGATGATCGGAACAGCAATTGTTGCCAAGGCACCCGCCGACGGGTATACCATTTTGCTGGGTGTCAGCAGCCATGTACTGATTCCCCAACTCGTAACGGCCCCCTACGACGCGGTCAAGGACTTCACGCCGATTGCTTCCGTTGGCGCTACTGAGACGGTGATGGTCCTGTATCCCGGCTCGCCCGCCAAAAACCTGCGAGAGTTTATTGCACTGGCGAAAACAAAACCTGGGGCCCTCAACTACTCGACGGGAGGCGCTGGCTCGGCCACCCACCTTGCCAGTGAACTGTTCAACAGCATGGCTGGCGTGGACATCCGACACATTCCCTACAAGGGAGCCGTGCCGGCGCTTGTGGACTTGGCGGGCGGACAGGTCGACATGTCGTTTGCGATACCCGGGTCGGCCATCACGCTCATCAAGGGAGGAAAACTTAAGGCGATCGCCGTCACAGGGGAAAAGCGTCTGTCGGCGCTGCCTGATGTGCCTACATTCGCCGAGGAAGGGATGCCAGGATTCGAGATGAAGCAGTGGTATGGCGTCATCGCGCCGGCGAATTTGCCGAAGGATATCGCCAACAAATTAGGCGCAGAACTGTCAAGAATTGCGGCAACGGCTGAGTTTAAGGAAAAACTCGCGGCGCTAGGCATGGATTCATACGTGGTGACAACAGACCAGCTGGGCACGGTCATGCGATCGGAGGCGAGCAAGTTCGCCAAGATCATCAAGGACGCGAACATCAAGGTCGATCAGTAAGGGCCGGGCAGCGGGCCATTGCCTGATGCTTTTTCTGGTGAGGCCATGAACATCACAATCCTGGACGACAGCTTCGATACTGTCCGGACACTGCAGTGCTTTCACAAGATTGCACATCACAGCGTCACGATCTGGAATGACCACACCAAGGACGTTGACCTGCTGGCCCAGCGGCTCAAGGATACGGAAGTACTGGTGCTGGTGCGTGAACGAACGCCGGTGCAAAGTCCCTTGCTCGAACGCCTGGATCGCCTTCGGTTAATCAGTCAACTCAGCAGCCACCCCCATATTGACGTAGCCGCATGCACACGGCGCGGCGTCGTGTTGTCGTCCTCACTGTTCCCCGGCGCACCGGAGTTCACCACTCTGCACGCAACGGCCGAATTGACCTGGGCGCTGGCGATGGCAGCCATGCGGCGAATCCCGCAGCAGATGGCTTCGCTGAAAGCCGGCCGCTGGCAAGACGGGATTGGTCTGAATCTGCGCGGGCGCACGCTAGGTGTCTTCGGATATGGCCGAATCGGAAAAGTCGTTGCAGGCTATGGTCGTGCCTTCGGCATGCGTGTCCAGGTGTGGGGCAGCCCGGGTTCGCGGGCCCAAGCCACGGCTGATGGCTATGGCACCGCGACAACGCAGGCAGAGTTTTTTGCACAATGCCATGTGGTTTCGCTACACCTTAGGCTGACCGATTCCACGCGGGCGATCGTGACCGCCCGAGACCTAGCGCTGATGCAAGCTGACGCCGTCATCGTGAACACCAGTCGCGCGGGACTGATAGAAACTGGGGCGCTCGAAGCGGCCTTAAAGGCCGGACACCCCGGAATGGCCGCCATCGATGTCTACGACGAAGAGCCCGTCACCGATGCCTTGCTTCCATTGCTCCAACTGGACAATCTTGTATGTACTCCCCACATCGGATACGTGGAGCGCGACAGTCTGGAGTCTCAGTTTTCAGAAATTTTCGATCAGATCCTGGCCTGGGAGGGCGGACGGCCGATCAATGTCGTGAATCCGCAAGCGTTGGCTGGACGCTGTGGCTAACCGGTTGCATCGTCCAGAACCCTTAACGCTCGACACCATTTACCGCCTGACTTACCGTCTGCAAAGCACGGTAACGGCATGTAAAACGTTGAGCCGTCAATCCGCTGGCGCACCCGCCAAAGTCAGCAGATGGGCCTCGTCAATCACCGCCACGCCCAGTTCCTGCGCCTTGATCAGTTTGCTGCCTGCGTCGGCACCCGCGACCACATAGTCGGTTTTCTTGCTGACAGACCCGGCAACCTTGCCGCCAGCGGCCTCGACCATGTCTTTGGCCTGGTCGCGGCTGAGGGTGGGCAGTGTGCCGGTGATGACGAAGGTTTTGCCAAGCAGGGGTTTGGGTCCAACAGCTGCGGGCTCCCCTTCTTCCCATGTCACGCCGCAAGCGCGCAGTTGCTCGACGACTTCGCGGTTATGCGCTTGGTCAAAAAACGTGCGCAGACTTTTGGCGACGATGGGGCCAACGTCACTGACGCCTACCAATTGCTCTTCGGTCGCGTCCATGATGGCATCGAGCTTGCCGAAGTGCCTGGCCAGCGCTTTGGCTGTGGCCTCGCCCACATGGCGAATGCCCAGGCCAAATACGAAGCGCGGCAGCGTGGTTTGCTTGGATTTTTCAAGCGCGTCCAGCAGGTTCATGGCCGATTTGTCGGCCATGCGGTCCAGATGAGCCAGTGCCGTCAAACCCAGTTTGTACAAATCAGGCAGCGTGCGAATGATGTTGGCGTCGACCAGTTGTTCGACCAGCTTGTCCCCCAGGCCGTCGACTTCGACAGCGCGGCGGTGCGCGAAGTGCAGGATGGCTTCCTTGCGCTGGGCAGCACAAAACAGGCCACCCGTGCAGCGGTAGTCGGCCATGACCTCCCCGTTCACTTCTTCACGCACGGCGCTGGAGCCGCACACCGGACAAACACGCGGCATGCTAAAGATTTCTGCGCCTGGCACACGCTTGTCTGGCAGCACGCTGACGACTTCAGGGATGACGTCGCCCGCCCGTCGCACCACAACCGTGTCGCCGACCCGCACGTCCTTGCGGCGGGCTTCGTCTTCGTTGTGCAGCGTGGCGTTGGTCACAGTCACGCCGCCCACAAACACCGGGGCAAGCTTGGCTACCGGCGTGAGTTTGCCGGTGCGGCCCACCTGCACATCGATGCTGAGGACGGTGGTCAGTTGCTCTTGGGCTGGGTATTTGTGCGCTACCGCCCAGCGTGGCTCGCGGGTCACAAAACCGAGTTGCTTTTGCAGCGCCAGGCTGTTGACTTTGTAAACCACGCCGTCAATGTCAAAGGGTAGACTTTCCCGAGTTTTCCCCATCAGCTGGTGGTACGCTATTAATTCAGGAGCGGCTTGTGCAAGTTTCGTTTGGTCTGCGACCGGAAAACCCCATTTTCTCAAGGTTTTAAGCAACTCAAAATGGGTTTCAAAGGCTGGGCCGCCCGCATCCGCCGCAGTAATGTCACCCAGGCCGTAGGCAAAAAAGCTCAAGGGGCGCTGCGCCGCAATCGCCGGGTCGAGCTGACGCACAGCACCCGCAGCCGCATTGCGTGGGTTGACAAAGGTTTTTTCGCCTTTCATGCCTTGGGCAATCCTGGCACGCTGGCGCTCGTTGAGGGCTTCAAAATCATCGCGGCGCATATACACCTCGCCACGCACCTCCAGCACCGCAGGTGCATCGCCGGGCAGTCGCAGGGGAATCTGTTTGATCGTCCGAATGTTCTGCGTGACGTCTTCGCCGGACTCACCATCGCCGCGCGTGGCAGCCTGCACCAGCACGCCGCCTTCGTAGCGCAGACTCATCGCAAGGCCATCAAACTTCAGTTCGGCCACGTACTCAACCGGCGGATCGGTCTCGACCAAACCCAGCTCTTTGCGAACGCGGGTGTCAAAGTTTTGCGCGCCAGTTGCCTCTGTGTCAGTCTCTGTGCGAATGCTCAGCATCGGCACTTTGTGGCGCACGCTGGCAAACTGGTCAAGCGCCTTGCCGCCAACCCGTTGGGTCGGCGAATCGGGTGTCAATAATTCAGGGTGTTGCGCTTCGAGCGCTTGCAGTTCGTTGAAGAGCCGGTCGTATTCGGCGTCGGGAACCGACGGCTCGTCGAGCACGTAGTAGCTGTGGGCGTGGGCATGCAGTTGCCTGTGAAGTTCCACCATGCGTTCAGCGGCATGGTCAGGCGGCCCTGAAGCCGCGCTGCTGAAGAGGTCGTCAGTCACGCTACCTAACTGAAGAGTCGTCGCGCCAGGCTAGAGCCCGCCGACAAATCGCGTTCATCCAGCGTGTCGTACAGTTGCTCCAGCTCGCTGCCAATCACGTCCATTGCATCCGGCGCAATCAGATTGCCGTTGTCGTCCATCACCACACCGCCCATGCTGTTGGCCAAAGCCTGCGCCGATTCACGCATGCGTACGAAAGGCTGTTCATGTCGCGGCACTTGGGGAACATCCAGTGACAGTGTCACTTCGCGCAGGGCGCTTTGTTCGGGGTCTTCGGCCATGGCAGCCTGCTTATCAAACGACAGACCGAGCAGTGGCGCACCGCCGCGCTCGTTAGAGGGCAGCACCATGCGGCCAGGAATCGCCCCGACCACAAAACCCAGCCGGGCGGCGCTTTGCGCAACGTAGCCTGGGCTCCACGCGGTGCTTGCAGCTTGCAAGGTAAAACGGAGTTGCGCATCATGGGCACTGGCAAACTGGTCCAGTTCACGGCCTCTGGCAACCTCATCAAGCATTTCTGGAAACTCCGGCTCGCCGCCCAGAGCATCGGCAAAAGCTTGAGTCTTCATGACGAATTCTGAATATTCAATCTGGTTCAGTGCACCCAGTCGATTGGCCAGCTGCAGGCCGCACTGAAAAGCGCTGTAGCGCTGTCCTGCGGTTGGCAATTCCCATTGTCTGGTGACCGCGTTCAGTCCTTCAACGCCAAATGGTTTACTGCCTGCGCGGCGGGTGGCCGGCAGCGCAGCCAGTGCGGCTTCACCTGACACATCCTGGTCAATGGCGACCGGGGCAATCACGTCAATCAACGCATCCAGCCCAGGCCTTTTGTCAATCGCCATCATGCTGGCCAGGTTGCTCAGAGAGCCCAAGCTGGAATCAGCCTCAAAGCTGGGTTCCTGTCGTTCAGCCATGTCGTCAGCGCGAGGCTGCATGAGGGGTTCGTCTGAAAGCGTTTCGGGCGTGGCCAGTTTGGGCTGGTTTTTACGGGCGGACCAGGCACTGTGCGCGACCACACCCGCCAGTACCAAACCACCGGCTATGGCCAGACCAATCTGTAAATTACTCATCGCCTTGTCGTTTTCATAGCACTTCTGCAAAGCCAAGCGCGGCTTCCATATCGACCGCCACAATGCGTGAAACGCCCTGCTCCTGCATGGTCACGCCAATCAGTTGCTCTGCCATTTCCATCGCAATCTTGTTGTGGCTGATGAACAGAAACTGGGTTTCCTTGCTCATTGATTTGACTAGTTTGGCATAGCGCTCGGTGTTGGCGTCGTCCAGCGGCGCATCGACCTCGTCCAGCAGGCAAAACGGCGCCGGGTTCAACTGAAAAATGGCAAAAACGAGAGCGATCGCCGTCAATGCTTTTTCGCCGCCGGACAGCAGGGCAATGCTCTGGTTTTTCTTGCCGGGTGGCTGGGCAATCACCTGCACACCGGAGTCGAGTATTTCTTCGCCTGTCATTTTCAACTGTGCGTTGCCGCCACCAAACAGCTCGGGGAACATACGCCCGAACTGCTCGTTGACCTTGTCAAAGGTGCTGCCCAGCAAGTCGCGGGTTTCGGCATCAATTTTCTTGATCGCGTCTTCGAGCGTTGTCATGGCCTCGTTCAAGTCAGCCGATTGCGCGTCCAGAAACTGTTTGCGCTCGCTCGCGGTGGCCAACTCGTCCAGCGCTGCCAGGTTGACTGCGCCGAGCGATGCCATCTCGCGGTTGATGCGGTCAATCTCGCCTTGCAGGCCTGCGATGCGCACATTGCCCTGCTCAATAGACGTCGCCAGCGCAGCCAGATCGGCCTGGGCGTCGCTCAGCAACTGCTCGTATTGTTCAAAGCCCAGCCGCGCGGCCTGCTCTTTCAATTGAAACTCGGTGATGCGCTGACGCATCGGGTCTAGATCTCGCTCCAGCGCCAAGCGGCGCTCGTCGCTGGCGCGCAGCTTGGTCGTCAGGTCGTCGTACTGGCTGCGCTTGGCACCCAGGTCAGCCTCGCGCTCGACTTTCACGCTCAGTGCGGCCTGTAAGCCGGCTTGTGCAGCGGCGTCTGTCAGGCGCGAAAGCTCTTCTTGCGCGCGCGCAATTTCCTGCGCGATGGTGTCTGCCTGCTGCGCCGCGATGTGGATGGACCGTGTCAGCTCTTCGCGCCGTGCCGCCAAGGCTCGAAGCGCAAACTGCGCTTCCTGGTTTTGTCGCTCCAGCGCGCGCTGCTGTTCGCGTGACTCATTGAGCTTGCGTTCGACCTCAATCACCCGGTCATCCAACTGCGCATGCCGCTCCTGGTTGTCAGCCAGCTGCATGTCGAGCTCTTCAAAGCGGCCTTCAGCCGCGACCTTGCGTTCTTCAAGCTCACCCAGCTGGGCCTCAATCTCGCTCATGTCGAGCTGAATCTGTTCGCTGCGTGCACGGGTTTGTTCAGCCAATTGGCTCAAGCGCAGCAGCTCGACCTGCAGCTCGTGAGCGCGGCTTTGGCCTTCCGCGGCTTCAAGGCGAGCCGTGGCCAAGCGCTGGGCGGCGTCTTGGTACACAGATTCAGCCCGTATCGAGGCACTGCGCGCCTCGTCGCTGATGAGAACCTGTGCTTTGAGCTGCTTATCCAGGTTTTCAATCTCTTGCGCGCGGCCCAGCAGGCCTGCTTGCTCAGAGTCTTGGGCGTAAAAACTGACGCTGTGCAGGGTGACTGCGTGACCGCTCTGGATGTAAATCGATTCGCCAGCCTGCAGCTTGTCGCGCGCTGCCAAGGCGTCGTCCAGGCTGGCCGCTGTGTAGCAGCCATGCAGCCAATCGCCCAGCAGCGCCGACTGGCCCGCATCATTCAAGCGCAGCAATTCTGCCAAAGGCTTCAGACTGAGGCTGGTCGATCTGGCAGGAGCAGCGCCAACGGGGGGCGAATAAAACGACAGCTTGGCGGGTGGCACGTCCTGGCCCTGCGCGCCTGCAAAGCCGCGCACCATGTCCAGCCTGCTGACCTCAAGGGCACCCAGCCGCTCTCGCAGCGCGGCTTCCAGGGCGTTCTCCCAGCCTTGCTCAATGTGGATGCGACTCCACAGCCCTTGCAAGCCATCCAGCCCGTGTTTGGCCAACCAGGGTTTGAGCTTGCCATCGGTTTTCACCTTTTCTTGCAGCGCCTTCAGGGCCTCAAGCTTGGCCGACAGATCAGCGCGTTTGGCCGATTCAGTGTTGACCGCCACTTGTTTGGCACGGCGATCTTCATCCAGCTGAGGCACGCTGTCGGTCAGTTCGTGCAGGCGGGCTGCGGCTTCAAGTTGCGATTCTTGCGCCGCCTCAAACTGGCTGCTCAAGTTGACCAGGCGCGCTTCATCAGGCGCATTCAAGGCGTTGCGGTCAGTGGTCAGCTTTTCAAGCCGAAGGCTCAGTGCACGCGACTGCTCGCGGATGTTGCGCTGGTCAGCGGCCAGCACCTGAATGTGCTGCTGCACCTGAGCCACGCCAGTGCGTTGCTCATTGGCTTTGGCTTGGGCACTGCGCAGGGCTTCTTCAAGTGCTGGTAACTGGGCCTGTTGCTCTTCGCTTTGTGCAGCCAGCAGTTCGGCTTTTTCTTCGCCCTCAGTAGCCAGCGCTGTCAGATTTTCAGCTTCAACCGCTGCATCGTCCTGGCGGGTGGCCCACTGGGCGGTTTGCTCATTGAGCTGCGCCAGGCGCTGCTCGGCTCGCGCACGGCCGTCAACAACAAAGCGGATTTCTGCCTCAAGCCGCCCCACCTCACTGCTGGCCTCATACAGCTTGCCCTGCGCCTGGTTGACATGGTCACCGGCGGCGTAATGCGCCTGACGAATGGTCTCCAGATCGGCTTCAATATGCCGCAAATCAGCCACGCGACTTTCAAGTTCGTTGACCGCTTTTTCAGCGCCTTCCTTGATCTTGGCTTGATCGGCCTGAGCATCCAGCCGCTTCAAAAACCACAGTTGCTGCTGCTTGAGCGTTCCGTCGGCCTGCAAGGCGTTGTAGCGTTTGGCCACCTCGGCCTGCTTTTCAAGCCGCTCCAGGTTGGCGTTCAGTTCACGCAAGATGTCCTCAACCCGCGTGAGGTTTTCACGCGTGTCAGACAGGCGATTGGCTGTCTCGCGGCGGCGTTCCTTGTATTTGGACACACCAGCAGCTTCTTCGAGAAACAGCCGCAGCTCTTCAGGCTTGGACTCGATGATGCGGCTGATCGTGCCCTGGCCAATGATGGCGTAAGCCCTTGGCCCGAGCCCGGTGCCCAAAAATACATCCTGCACATCGCGGCGTCGCACGGGCTGATTGTTGATGTAGTAGCTGGAGGTGCCGTCGCGGGTCAGCACGCGCTTGACAGCAATTTCGACAAACTGGCCCCACTGGCCCCCTGCACGGTGATCGGCGTTGTCAAACACCAGCTCGACGCTGGATCGGCTGGCGGCCTTGCGGGTGGTCGTGCCGTTAAAAATAACGTCCTGCATCGACTCGCCGCGCAACTCGGACGCCTTGCTTTCACCCAGCACCCAGCGCACTGCGTCCATGATGTTGGACTTACCGCAACCGTTGGGCCCCACCACGCCCACCAGTTGACCAGGCAGCACAAAGTTTGTCGGCTCGGCAAATGACTTGAAGCCGGAAAGCTTGATGGAATTAAGACGCAAAAGACAACCCGTGTTTATTTTGTAAGTCGTTGATTTTTTTGGCTTTTATTGCCTGCAAGGCAAGCGGCCTGAGAAATCGCAAGTTTCAATGTTACCCGAGGCGGCGCGGGTCAAAAACGGGCGGTAACTTACTTTTTCAATCGCCTGGCAACCAGTGCGATCGCCAGCACGGCAATCACCACAAAACACACAAAGGACCAGTTGGCAATCGACAAGCCCAAAAACGTCCAGTCGATCTTGGTGCAATCGCCGCTGCCCTTGAAAATCATCGGGATGGCGCGTTTGAGGGGAAAGGTTTCGATCATGCCGTAGAGGTCGCGTCCGCAACTGGCAATTTCAGGCGGGTACCACTGCAAAAAGCTTTGTCGGGCTGCGACAAAAGCGCCCAGTCCAGACAGCACGGCCATCAGGCCAGAGCCGGTGACAAGCACGCTTTTGCGCGTGGCAAGAGCCGTGATACCCGCAACGATAGCCACCAGCACCAGCGCATAACGCTGCACGATGCACATCGGGCAAGGCTCCAGCCCGACCACGTGCTGCAGGTACAAACCAAAAGCCAACATCGCGATGCAAGCAGCACACACCAGTGCCAAAAAGCGGCGCGGATGGTCTAAAACATTCATCAGCATGGGTATCCTGTTCATTTCGCTGCAGGCGGGGCCGACTGAATGAACAATCTTCGTGCACAAGCCAGACTACATCAATCGCGCTTTGGCTGCCTCGTATTCACGCCGCAGTTGCGCCACGAAGTCGGCCGTGCTCTGCACCTTGTCAATGGCACCAATGCCTTGCCCACAGCCCCAGATGTCTTTCCAGGCCTTGGACTTGTCGCCGCCGAAGTTCATCTTGCTGGGGTCGCTGACAGGCAGGTTGTCGGGGTCCATGCCGGCTGCGCGAATCGACGGCGCCAGGTAGTTGCCGTGCACGCCTGTGAACAGGTTGCTGTAGATGATGTCGTCTGAGTTGCTGTCCACAATGGCTTGTTTGTAAGCGTCAGAGGCGCGTGCTTCGGTGGTTGCAATAAAAGCCGAGCCAATGTAGCCAAAGTCGGCCCCCATGGCCTGGGCGGCGAGCACCGCACCGCCGGTTGAAATAGCGCCCGACAGCGCGATCGGGCCATCAAACCACTGACGGATTTCCTGAATCAGGGCAAACGGGCTTTTGACGCCCGCATGACCGCCTGCTCCTGCGGCGACGGCAATCAGACCGTCAGCACCCTTTTCAATGGCTTTGTGGGCGTGTTTGTTGTTGATGATGTCGTGCAGCACCACGCCGCCGTAGCTGTGGGCGGCAGCGTTGATGTCTTCACGCGCCCCCAGGCTGGTGATGATGATGGGCACTTTGTATTTGACGCACATCGCCATGTCGTGTTCCAGCCGGTCGTTTGACTTGTGCACGATCTGGTTGATGGCAAACGGTGCAGCGGGCTTGTCTGGGTTGGCCTTGTTGTAGGCCGCCAGCGTCTCAGAGATCTCGATCAGCCATTCTTCCAGCTGCTCGGCAGGCCGGGCGTTCAGCGCAGGCATGGAGCCGACCACACCAGCGATGCACTGGGCAATCACCAGCTTGGGGTTGCTGATGATGAACAGCGGCGATCCGATGATGGGCAGTGGCAGGTTATTGAGAGGGGCTGGCAGTTTGGACATGAATTTGACTCAAAAAGGGCTGAATCGTGGCATCGAATAGGCTTCTAGCCCAATAACTTTATACACCAGCAGCTATTAAAAATATAGCGCTTGAAAATATTCAAAACGCTTCAAGCGCCAGCGCAGTCACACAGTCTGCACCCTCAACAATGCTGTCGCGCATGCCGGGCGCTTTGGTCAGCAGGTGGTCGGCATAAAACCGCGCCGTGATGATCTTGGCCTTCATGAAGTCAACATCGACGCCCCCACCTTCCGATGTGTCGAGCTGCTCTTGGGCTGCCAGCAATGAACGCGCCATTTGCCAGCCGGCCACAACGTTGCCGGCCAGCATCAGGTACGGCACGCTGCCCGAAAAGACAGCATTGGGGCTGTTCTTGCCGAAATCGACCACAAACTCAATCACGTCGATCAGCGCCAAACGCGCGGCTTTCAGGCGCTTGGCCACGGCCAGCGCGTCAGCGCTGCCTGATAGTTGAGCCAGCGCATCGGCGTTGCCTCGTTTGAGCAACTCGCTTTCCGTCACTTCAATTTGCGCCGCAATCGCCTTGGCCGTCTGACCGCCGTCGCGCATTGTTTTGCGGCCAATCAGGTCGTTGGCCTGAATGGCTGTTGTGCCCTCGTAAATCGTCAGAATCTTGGCGTCCCGGTAGTACTGCGCAGCACCCGTTTCTTCAATAAAGCCCATGCCGCCGTGAACTTGCACACCCATCGAGGTAACTTCCAGACTCATTTCGGTGCTGTAGCCTTTGACCAGCGGCACCATGAACTCATAAAACGCCAGGTTTTGCTTGCGTACGTCCGCATCTGGGTGATGATGGCTTGCATCAAAAGCTGCAGCCGCCCCGCTGGCCATGGCGCGGCAACCTTCCGTGTAGGCGCGCATGGTCATCAGCATGCGCTTGACGTCGGGGTGGTGAATGATGGGCGCGCTGGCCTTGATCGAACCATCAACCGGGCGGCTTTGCACGCGATCTTTGGCAAAGTTGACCGCTTTTTGGTAGGCGCGCTCGGCAATCGCGATTCCCTGCACGCCGACGGCGTAGCGGGCAGAGTTCATCATGATGAACATGTATTCGAGGCCGCGATTTTCTTGCCCGACGATATAGCCCACGGCGCCGCCGTTGTCGCCGTACTGCAGCACGGCAGTCGGTGAGGCTTTGATGCCCATTTTGTGCTCAATGCTGACACAGTGCACATCGTTGCGCGCACCTAAAGAGCCATCTTTGCCTACCATGAATTTCGGCACCACAAACAGGCTGATGCCCTTCACGCCTTCAGGGGCACCCGTCACGCGGGCCAGCACCAGGTGCACGATGTTGTCGGCCATGTCGTGCTCACCGTAGGTGATGTAAATCTTGGTGCCAAACACCTTGTAGGTGCCATCGGCTTGTGGTTCGGCGCGTGAGCGAACAGCGGCCAGATCTGAGCCCGCTTGGGGCTCGGTCAGATTCATGGTGCCGGTCCATTCGCCGATGACCAGTTTCTCCAGATAGGTCGCTTTGAGTTCATCACTGCCCGCCGTCAGCAGCGCTTCAATCGCGCCATCAGTCAGCAGCGGGCACAGGGCAAAGCTCATGTTGGCCGAGTTCAGCATTTCGCCGCAGGCCGCACCAATGGTTTTCGGCAAACCCTGGCCGCCATATTCAGACGGGTGCTGCAGCGCCTGCCAGCCGCCTTCAGCGTATTGCTGGAACGCCTGCTTAAACCCCGGCGTGGTGGTGACCACACCGTCTTTGAAGCTTGACGGGTTGATGTCGCCCGCCCAGTTCAAGGGTGCCAGCACACCTTCATTGAATTTGGCACATTCTTCGAGCACCGCCTGTGCCGTTTCAAAGCCCGCATCTGCAAAACCAGGAATTTTGGCGACCTGTTCGATATCAGCGATGTGCCGGATGTTGAACAGCATGTCTTTGAGTGGGGCTTTGTAAGTCATGTGATGTCTCTGTCGTCGTGTTCAAGCCGCAGCAATGTGCTGCGGCGGGGTCGTCAAACACTTAAAGTGCTGCCGTCAGCTCAGGCACAGCGGCAAACAGATCAGCCTCAAGGCCATAGTCAGCCACGCTGAAAATCGGTGCCTCGGGGTCTTTGTTGATGGCCACGATGACCTTGCTGTCTTTCATGCCAGCCAGATGCTGGATGGCGCCCGATATGCCTGCGGCGATGTAGAGCTGAGGCGCCACGATCTTGCCGGTCTGGCCCACTTGCCAGTCGTTCGGGGCATACCCGGCATCCACCGCGGCGCGCGACGCGCCAAGCGCGGCGCCCAGCTTGTCCGCCAGCGGTGTCATGACATCGTTGAATTTTTCCGCAGAACCCAAAGCGCGACCACCGGAGACGATGATCTTGGCCGCTGTCAATTCAGGGCGGTCGTTTTTGGCGATTTCTGAGCCTAAAAATACGGTTTTACCGCTGTCGGCCACGCCTGCGAGCACTTCAATGGCGGCGCTGCCGCCCGTGCTGGCAGCAGGATCAAAACCCGTCGTACGCACGGTGATGACTTTGGTGGCATCCATGCTTTGCACGGTGGCAATCGCGTTGCCAGCGTAAATGGGACGCTCAAAGGTGTCCGGTGCATCCACCTGGGTGATGTCAGAAATCTGACCCACATCAAGTGTTGCGGCCACGCGAGGGGCAATGTTTTTGCCGGACGCTGTCGCTGGGAAAAGAATGTGTGAGTAGCTGGCGGCAATCGACAAAACTTGCGTCGCCATGTTTTCCGCCAGGCCATGGGCAAAATGATCACCCTCGACGTGAATGACTTTGGCGACGCCCGCAATCGTTGAAGCGGCTTTTGCAGCGCCTTCAGCGCCCTTGCCTGCAACCAGAATATGAACCTCACCACCGCACTGGGCGGCAGCTGTCACGGTGTTCAGGGTGGCCGGCTTGATGCTGGCGTTGTCATGTTCGGCAATTACTAAAGAGGTCATGGCGTGCGTCCTTAAATCACTTTGGCTTCGTTTTTGAGCTTGTCAATCAGCGTGGCCACATCGGCCACCTTGATACCCGCGCTGCGCTTGGGCGGCTCGCTGACCTTGAGGGTTTTGATACGCGGCTTGACATCGACACCCAGGTCTTCAGGCTTGAAGTTATCCAGCTGCTTCTTCTTGGCCTTCATGATGTTGGGCAGCGTGACGTAGCGCGGCTCGTTCAGGCGCAAGTCAGTCGTGACGATGGCAGGCAGCGTCAGGGACAGGGTTTCCAGACCGCCATCAACCTCACGGGTGACCTTGGCAACGCCATCGGCAACTTCAACCTTGGAGGCAAAAGTCGCCTGCGGCCAGCCCAGCAAGGCAGCCAGCATCTGGCCGGTCTGGTTGCAGTCATCATCAATGGCTTGCTTGCCCAGAATAACGAGTTGTGGCTGCTCTTTGTCAACCAGTGCCTTGAGCAGCTTGGCGACCGCCAACGGCTGCAGTTCTTCAGCGGTTTCCACCAGAATCGCGCGGTCTGCGCCAATGGCCATGGCCGTGCGCAAGGTTTCCTGGCACTGCAAAACACCACAGCTCACAGCGATGACTTCAGTGGCAAGGCCTTTTTCTTTTAGGCGGGTGGCTTCTTCAATGGCAATCTCGTCAAAGGGGTTCATGCTCATTTTGACGTTGGCGATATCAACGCCTGTGCCGTCGGACTTAACGCGAACTTTGACGTTGTAATCGACGACTCGTTTGACGGGTACCAAAACCTTCATTGCGCGGCTCCAGGATGGTTAATTGACGTTGACGTAAAGGTAAACCCTGCATTTTATGCTTCTATGTTGGGTGCATGGTTTACCAGAGGCTTTAATAGCCCTAAGTTTACAGAAAAAGAACGGTCGTTCTATTTTTAATTCACTTTAGGCATTTGCACCAGTATCAGGCTGCGCTTTGGCGTCGACCTTCGTGTGCAGCACCCGTTGAGGGAACGGAATTTCAATGCCATGGGCACGCAGTGCTGCCAAAGCCGCGAGGTTGACCAGCGAACGCAAGTTTTGCTGTCCGTTTTCGGGGTCCGTCATCCAGTAATTGAGGGTGAATTCGAGGCCATCAGGCCCAAAATTGGTCAGATGCACCCCAGGCCCGGGGTCTTTCAAAACGCGCTCCTGAGACAGCGCTGCATCGGACAGCAGACGCATCACCAAATCGACATCGCTGTCATATCCAACAGACACCACAGTCGATTGCAGCACCCGCAAATCAGCCAGCGAGAGGTTTTCAATCCGGTTGCTGATAAACATTTCGTTAGGCACGATAGATTCGCGCCCCGATAGTGCGCGCACCACGGTGTAACGCGCCCGGATGTCGGTGATCAGCCCTTCAAAACCGTCAACCCGTACGTTGTCGCCAATGCGCACGCTGCGCTCGGCCAGCATGACAAAACCACTGACGTAGTTGGCAGCCAGCTTTTGCAGGCCAAAGCCCACACCCACGCCGATCGCACCGCCCAACACCGACAGCGCCGTCAAGTCAATGCCCACCGCCGACAAGGCGACCATGAGGCCGACAAACAGCAGCACCACACGAATTGCGTTGCTGGCAGCCTTGCGCAGCGACAGCTCATTGCCCGTGGCTTTGCGCAGCAGCTTGGATTCGATACTCGACGATATCCAGAGCGTGATCAAAATCACCACGCTGGCTGTCAAAAACCCTTGCAGCAAGGTACGCACCGAGAGCGTGCTGCTGCCCGTTTTCCAGTAAATGGCATCGAGCTCTTCCAAAACCACCGGCAGCAAGCCACTGACCCACAGCAACATGGCGAGCCAGGCCAGCCAGGAGATGGACCGCTCCAGCGCGCGCACCCAGGGGGCATTGCTGAACGCGGCTTGCAGCACCTTCACGCCCAGGCGGATGACGGCCAGTGACAGCAACACCGGAATCGCCACTTTAAACACCGCCAGCGGAAACAGCCGAGCCAACGGCACGCTGACGGTGTAGGCCGTCAGCAACAGCAGCAAGGGAAACAGCACCCCATCAATGATGCGTTTGCCAAACAGGATTGACGTCACGTCGGTATTGCGGCTGATGTGGCGAACCAGCCGCACCACCGCCCAGACCAGCAGTACACAGGCCAGCAACACGGCCAGTTCCACCAGCGCGGTGGGCTGCGTGATGGCCGACAGCCATTGGTCAAAGTTATCAATCCGCTGCTTGGGGTAGGCCGCCGACCCGGAAAACAAGCCCGGTGGAAAAATCGTACTCAGGCTCAACGAGCTTAAAAAACTCACACTGGCCATTGCGGCTTCCTCTTGTCGATAAACGCCTGCACGCCTTCTTGGGCAACCGGGTGGATCATGTTGCAGGCCATGGTTTGGCCTGCCAGCTGATAAGCCGCTTCGATACCGGTTTCGCGCTGCTTGTAAAAAAGTGCTTTGCCCATGGCAACGGCTTCACGCGGTTTGGCCAGAATGGACAGCACCAGTTTTTCAAGCTCCGCATCAAGCGCGTCAGGCGGCGCTACCCGGTTGACCAGGCCGCGAACACGCGCCTCATCTGCGCTGATGAAGTCGCCCGTCAGCAGCATTTCCATGGCTTGCTTGGCGGGCATGTTGCGCACCAGCGGCACACTGGGTGTGGCACAAAACAGGCCCACGTCAATCCCGTTAACACCAAAAGTGGCGTTGCTGGCAGCCACGGCCAGATCGCACTGAGCCACCAATTGGCAACCTGCAGCAGTGGCTAAGCCCTGAACCCTGGCAATGACCGGTACAGCCAAATTTTGAATCGTCAGCATCATGCGCGTGCATTGGGCAAACAACTTTTGGTAGTACGCCAGTTCGGGGTGAGCGCGCATGTCTTTGAGGTTGTGGCCAGCGCAAAAGGCCTTGCCTTCGGCAGCAATGACCACCAATCGAGCCGTGGCATCGTCGGCAACAAAGTCAAGCGCCGCTTGCAGCGCGGCCAGCATGTCGTGGCTCAGGGCATTGAAAGTGGCGGCGCGGTTCAGTACCAGCGTGTGCACGCCCCGGGCGTCCCGGGTGTGCAGTACGGTTGGGGGGAGTTCGGTGGGTGTTGAGGTCATGGGCGCGTCTACAAATCTGCCAGCACACGAATGTGCGCTTCTACACTGCGGGCCAAGGCGTCCAGCTGATAGCCGCCTTCCAAGCTTGAAACAATGCGGCCGTGTGAGTGCCGCTTGGCCACGTCCTTGATGCGCTGGGTGATCCACGCATAGTCCTGCTCGACCAGGCCCATCTGGCCCAAATCATCATCACGGTGGGCATCAAACCCGGCGCTGATGAAAATCATGTCCGGCTCAAACGCGTCCAGCCGCGGTATCCAGTAAGACTCAATCATCTCGCGCACCGCCATGCCCTGGGTGTAGGCCGGCACGGGCAGGTTCAGCATGTTGCTGGCTGGATGGTCGGTGCCGCTGTAGGGGTAAAACGGATGCTGGAAAAACCCGACCATCAGCACCCGGTCGTCACCCTTCAAAATGTCTTCTGTGCCATTGCCGTGGTGGACGTCAAAGTCAACCACCGCCACGCGCTTTAGGCCATGGCGCTCCAGCGCATAACGTGCGGCAATCGCAATGTTGTTGAAGAAACAAAAACCCATGGCTTTGTCATGGCAGGCATGGTGGCCGGGCGGGCGCACGGCGCAAAAAGCGTTTTCCATCTCGCCGGCCATCACGGCATCGGTCGCAGCCAGAGCAGCGCCTGATGCGTGCAAAGCGGCTTTCCAAGTATGCACATTCATCGTGGTGTCAGGGTCGATCGACGCGTAGGCCGGCCCACCGGCATTGATGTCGTCCAGTAATTGCGCGCCCAGGCCGCGAATACTGGCCACCATCATGCGGTCATGGCCCAGCTCAATGTCAGCGATGGGAGCCTCGGGTGCCTGGCGACAATCAAGTGCGTCTTTGACGCCGGTGGCCAAAAGCCAGTCTTCAATCGCGTCAAGCCGCTCCGGGCATTCGGGGTGGCCGCGTCCCATCTCGTGTTTCCGGCAATCCGGATGTGTGAAATAACCAGTCGCGTTCATGGTGTCAATGTTTTGAGTTATCGTAACCAAATGCAAGTTAAAGAAAAGCTCACCGCACTGTTGAATCAGCTTAACACGGTCATTGTGGGCAAGCCCGCACAGGTGCAAGACTGCGTGGCCTGCTTGTTGGCGGGCGGTCATTTGCTGATTGAGGACGTCCCCGGTGTTGGCAAAACGACTTTGGCGCATGCGCTGTCCCGATCATTTGGACTGCAATTTTCTCGCGTTCAGTTCACGGCCGATTTGATGCCAAGCGATTTGTCGGGGGTGTCGATTTACGAGCGGCAAAAAGAAAGCTTTGTGTTTCACCCGGGGCCGCTGTTTGCCCAGGTGCTGCTGGCAGACGAGATCAACCGGGCCAGCCCCAAAACCCAAAGCGCGCTGTTGGAGGCGATGGAGGAAAAGCAAGTCACGATTGAAGGAGCCACGCGCCCCCTGCCCCTGCCGTTTTTCGTCATTGCCACGCAAAACCCACATGACCAGCTCGGCACCTATGCGCTGCCTGAATCGCAGCTGGACCGCTTTCATATGCGGATATCGCTGGGCTACCCGGACCGCGCGGCAGAACGTGAACTTCTCAAAGGTGCCGACCGGCGCGACATGTTGGACAAGCTGCAGGCTGTGCTGACGCCGCACGACCTGATGGCGCTGCAAAGTCAGGTCAGGCAGGTGCATGCCGCAGAGCCGCTGCTGAACTACATGCAAGACCTGATGGCCGCTACCCGTTCAGGCCGCTGGTTTTTGCAGGGCCTGAGCCCGAGGGCAGGCATTGCCGTGATGCGCGCCGCCAAGGCGCAGGCATTTTTAAACCAGCGCGACTATGTGGCGCCCGACGACATCGCCGCGGTGTTGCCGCAAACGGCTGCGCACCGCCTGATACCTGTGAGCAACGCAGGACGCGGCGCGACGGAGCAGGTACGCGCCATGCTGGCAGCTGTACCGCTGCCGTGATGGGTGTTGAGTCCCGTGCTTTCCCGACCCGCAGTTTATTTTCGGCAGCGCTTTCGCAGCTGGTTTGAAAACCGGCTTCCGCTGAGCGACCACATCACGCTGACGCAGCGCACCGTTTACATCTTGCCTACCCGGCCCGGGCTGATGCTGGGTGTCACGCTGATGATCCTGCTGGTGGCCTCGATCAACTACCAGCTCAATCTGGGCTACCTTCTGACCTTTTTGCTGGCAGGTAGCGCGCTGATAGGAATGCACGTGTGCCACGGCACGCTGCGCGGGCTGGCCCTGCATCTGCAGGCACCCGGCGCACACTACGCCGGTGCCACAGCTCCTGTTGACATCCGGTTGACGAATACCCGGCGCGCCACCCGCCACGGCATAGGCCTGAGCGTATTGGACAGCCGCGCGTCAAAGCAC
Source organism: Comamonadaceae bacterium (assembly GCA_947478725.1). Classification (GTDB taxonomy): domain Bacteria; phylum Pseudomonadota; class Gammaproteobacteria; order Burkholderiales; family Burkholderiaceae_C; genus Polaromonas. The sequence continues at coordinate 11,731 of CANJWZ010000035.1, read as the reverse complement.
TGGGTCTGGACGGATGTTCCCGGTCAGGGCAACAGCACCGTGCAAGTGGCTTTCAAGCCCACCGGACGCGGCCTGCACCGCCTGCCAACGCTGACGGCCGAGACACGATTTCCGCTAGGAACGTTTCGCGTCTGGACCGTTTGGCGGCCTGCTGCACAGGTGCTGGTGTATCCCGCACCTGAAAGCCATGCACCGCCCCTGCCGCCCGGCGAGCCGCGCTCTGGCGATGCAGCCAACGCCTCGCGTGCGCGCGACACCGGCGAATTGGATGGCGTGCGTGGCTACAGGCGGGGTGACCCATTGAGGCTGGTGGTGTGGAAGAAAGCCGCCAAAGCAGACGAGTCAGGCAATGGACTGGTGGTGCGTGACAGCGCGCAAGCCAATGCCCTTGAGCTGTGGCTTGACTTCATGCAGGCCGGTACGGGCGACAAGGAACACAAGCTGTCGCGCCTGTGCGCCTGGGTACTGGCGGCGGACAAGCAGGCGGTGGTTTACGGCTTGCGCCTGCCGACGCTCAGCATTGCACCGGCCAGCGGCGAGGTGCATAAGCGGCAATGCCTGGAGGCACTCGCCCTGTGCTGACCAAGCTGTCAACGCTGCTGCAAAACCTGCCGCGTGACGCCCGCGATACGCTGTTTTTTTTGCTGGTGATCGCCTGGGTGCTGTTGCCGCAGGCGGTCAACCTGCCCTTTTGGTGCATTGTGCTGGCCAGCGGTGTGCTGCTTTGGCGCGGCTACCTGGTCGCCGACAACCAGCCTTTACCCGGCCGCTGGTGGATGCTGGGCTTGCTGGCCGTCACCGTCAGTGCCACGCTGCTCACCCACAAAACCCTGCTGGGGCTGGACGCAGGCGTCACGATGCTGGTCGTGCTGCTGACCCTGAAAACACTTGAACTGCGCGCTCGGCGCGATGCTTTTGTGGTGTTTTATCTCGGGTTTTTCTGTATGTTGAGCAACTTTTTTTACTCGCAGTCTTTGCTCACCGCCGCCAGCATGCTGATCGCACTATTGGGCTTGCTGACGGTGCTGGTCAATGCGCACATGCCGGTTGGCAAACCACCTCTGATGGATTCCGCCAAAACAGCCAGCTGGATGACGCTACTCGGTGCACCCATCATGGTGGTGCTGTTTGTGCTGTTTCCCAGGCTGTCGCCACTGTGGGGCGTTTCCAGTGACACAGTCCGAGGCAAAAGCGGTCTGAGCGAAACCATGCAAGTCGGCACCGTTGCCCAGTTGGCGCTTGACAACAGCGTGTCCATGCGCATCAAGTTTGAGGGCCAGCCGCCGCCCCAACGCGATATTTACCTGCGCGGCCCCGTGCTGTCCAACTTTGACGGACGCGAGTGGCGCGCCGCCCGCCCCGACTTCGGGTCTCGCTTCAGCCTTGCCGCCAGCCTGACAGTAAGCGGCATGCCGACCAACTACGAAGTAACGCTGGAGCCCAACAACCGCCCCTGGCTTTTTGTGCTGGATGCCGCCCCCGACGGCCCGCGACTGCCGGGCTACCAGACTGCCATGCAGCCAGATTTGCAGTGGCTGCTGAATCAGCCCGCAAGCGAGCTGATTCGTTACAAGACGCAAAGCTTCACCAGCTTCAGGCACGGGCCTGAAAAACCCGTCATTGGCTTGCGCGAGTTTGTTGAGCTGCCGCCCGGCTTTAACCCGCGCACCCTGGCTTTGGCCAATGAAATACGGCGCGATGCGCGCTACACACAGGCAGGCAGCGCCGAACTGGTTCAGATGGTGATCGACCGGCTTCGCAAAGGCGGCTACAGCTACACCCTGGAGCCCGGGGTATACGGGCCCAACACGGCTGACGAGTTCTGGTTTGACAAAAAAGCAGGCTTTTGCGAACACATTGCGTCCAGCTTTGTGATCTTGATGCGGGCGCTGGACGTGCCCGCCCGTGTCGTGACGGGCTACCAGGGCGGCGAGCGAAATACGGTTGACGACTTTTGGGTGATTCGCCAAAGCGATGCCCACGCTTGGGCCGAGGTCTGGCACGAAGGGAGCGGTTGGCTTCGGGTTGACCCAACGTCCGCAGTATCGCCGGGCCGCACGGGCACAGCGCAAAGACTGGTCGCCCCGCAGGGCATGGTTGGCCGGGCTTTCAGCAACATCAACCCTGGCTTTCCCAGCCAGTTGCGTGTTGTGTGGGACGCTGTCAACAATGCCTGGAACCAGCGCGTCCTGAATTACACCCAGAGCAAGCAGCTTGACCTCTTGAGAAACATCGGCTTTGAATCCCCCAGCTGGCAAGACTTGAGCATCGTGCTGATCGCCATCATCGTCGCCGTCAGCCTGATGGGTGCGCTATGGTCGCTGTGGGAACGAAACCAGCAGGACCCCTGGCTACGCCTGCTGAACCAGGCCCGCAAGCAATTGATCAAGGCCGGCATCATCACCCCAGAGAACATGGCTGAGGCGACGACACCGCGCCAACTGGCCAAACTTTTGCAGGCGCAGCATGGCAGCCAGTATGAATCGCTGCACACCTGGCTGATGCAACTGGAGGCGCTACGCTACGCCAGGGCCTCGCCGTCTGGCCAGCAACTCCACCAGCTCAGGCGACAGTTCACTTCCCTGGTATGGCCTGCGTAAAATGACCGAATGATATTTTCAAGGCACGCTGTCACCGTTTTAGTTGCTCTTTTTTTAGGATCTGCTTGCCCAGGAAATACCTGGTCCAAGAGCCAGAATGACTCTAAAAAACACCTCTCAAAGCGGCCTGGTTCAAGCTCCCGGCAGGTAGCCATGCAGCGCAACAGTGCTGGCCCGCTGTACGCCACTCGACCAGAGGTTATGGCATTTGCTGGCGACCTGGCCGCCCGGCGCGACCTGGATCCTGCTTGGGTAAAGAGCGCCATCGGTCAAGCGCGCTACAGCGCCACAGTCGTCAAACTGATGCAACCGGCGGCCAAACCCTTTGTCAAAAACTGGCGTGTTTACCGCAGCCGCTTTATTGACCCGGTCCGCGTTGCTGCCGGCGTGCGGTTTTGGCAGGCCAACCAGGCGACGCTGGAGCGCGCCGAAAAAGAATACGGCGTGCCCATCGACATCATCGTCGGGATCATCGGCGTTGAAACCATTTATGGTCGCGATACCGGCAGCTTTCGGGTGCTGGATGCCCTGACAACACTGGCCTTTGACTTTCCAGCCAGTCACCCGCGCGCCAAAGAACGCAGCGAATTTTTCAAAGGTGAAATCGAGCAATTTTTGACCCTGCAGAGCCGTCGCAGCGCAGACCCGCTTGAGCCGCGCGGCAGCTTTGCAGGCGCCATGGGCATGCCGCAGTTCATGCCTTCTAGCGTGGCCAAGTACGCGGTTGACTTTGACGGTGACGGCAAGATTGACCTGTGGAATAGCCCCGCTGATGTGATTGGCTCGGTTGCCAGCTACTTCAAGACATTCAATTGGCAGCCCGGCATGCCCACCCACTACCCCGTTACTTTCGACAAAACCCGCCTGGACATGGACGCCCTGATGGCGCCAGACATTCTGCCCACCTTCAGCATGGCCAGCTTCACCGCCAAAGGCGCTGTGCTGGACGGCCCGGCGCAGGCCCATTCAGGCCCGCTGGCCCTGATCGAACTGCTCAACGGGCCGGACACGCCTCAGTACGTGGCAGGCACAGAAAACTTTTACACCATCACCCGCTACAACTGGAGCAGCTATTACGCCATGGCGGTGATCGAGTTGGGGCAAGAAATCAAAGCGGCACGACTGCGCTGAGCCAGCCTAGAACCACGCAACTTTGTAGGAGCTTGCCTGCAAGCGAAGATTGCAGCCCTCCCAGTCCTTATACAAAGACCAGGTCCTGATGAACCCCCTGAACCCCAAGAAACTGTTGTTAAGCAAATGGACAGCACTGACGCCCGTGAAAAAACAAAAGCACTTTCTTGTCTGCCGGGTGATCCAGCCAGAGTTGCCCACCGATCCGATTGAGTTGGTTGAAGTTGAATCTGTGTTTTCCAAAAACATACAGATCATTGCCTGGCGTGACCTGCAAAACGATCAAGTCTGGCGACAAGGTTGGGTTTGAGCTTCAATTGTTCAACATGTACTCTGGGGCTCAATTTCTGATTCGTTATGCTTTGATGAACTTTACTCTTTGACAGACACCTTATGACCGCTATGCAAGTCGAACCCGCCATTGACTGTCATGTGCATGTGTTTGACCCCTTACGCTTCCCCTACGCAGCCGATGCCTGGTACCGACCTGTGCCCGCAGAATCCGGCACTGCCTTGCAATTGGGCCAGGTGCTGGACGCGCATCATGTGCGCCATGCCTTGATCGTGGGCCCCAACTCAGGCTATGGTTTAGACAACCGCTGCCTGCTCGATGCATTGGTGCAAGGTCAAGGCCGCTACAAAGGCATTGCCGTGGTACAAAACGACGCAAGCGTGAGCGAGTTGCAAGAATTAAAAGCACAAGGCGTGGTCGGCGTTGCATTAATGTCGCATTGCTGGGAAGTGGGTTTTATGCCGATACAGCACCCTTGTTACAACGCTTGCGCGATTTGAATCTATGGGCTCAGGTGCAAGTTCAACACGACCAGCTTTTGGACATGAATGCTTTGCTGTTGAACAGTGGTGTGCGTGTGGTGTTTGACCATTGCGGTCGTCCTCGTACGGCAGCAGGTTTGGAACAACCCGGCTTTCAGACCTTGTTGCAGTGGGCTCAGACTGGGCGGGCCTGTGTCAAGTTGTCAGGCATGGCCAAATTTTCAGAACAATTGCCGTTTTGCGCCGATGCGCAGCCCTATGTGAAGGCCTTGATCGAAGCATTCACGCCGCAATCACTGGTGTGGGCTTCTGGCTGGCCTTTTTTGCGCGCCCCAACGCGCTTGGACTATGGGCCCATTCGGCGGCAAGTCGTCGATTGGTTCCCAGATTCAGCAGGCCGCCAAGCTGTACTTTGGGACACCCCAAGGCGTTTATTTGGATGGCATGCTGAAGATATAAGGCCCTAACCCGATGTATACCAACAGCGCCGAGCGCACTGCGTGGCTGCCCTCATTCCTGGCCTACTACAACGCCCGCAGGCCTCGCTTGGCATTGGGATGCAAGCCCCCAGCCTCCCGGCTTGGCGACAATAACCTATTGCAACTTAACATCTAGTCAAACCTTCAGATTGCGCGGATGACCGGCTGCAAAAGCCAGCAAGTTGTCGAGCGCCGACGCCATCATGATCTCGAAACTGTCGACATCGAGGTAACCGATGTGCGGAGTTGCAATCACCTGCGGCATCCCGAGGACTGGATCGCTCCCGGTCGTCGGCGGCTCCTGCATGAAGACGTCCGCAGCGTACTGACCCGGAAAGCCTTTGGCCAGCGCCCTGGCGAGTCCTGCCTGCTCCACCAATTCTGCCCTGGCGGTGTTGACCAACACAGCATCGGTCTTCATCAGGAGGAGATCCTTCTCCTGTACATAGTCGCGCGTCTCGGCCGTCAGCCGCAACTGGACTGAAATCGCATCGCACCCCGAAAAAAACTTCACCCTGTCCGGCTCTGCGCTGTAGCCGGCGGCCACAGCACGTTGCATGGAGCCTTCCGTGCCATGCACCACAATCCGCATGTCGAATGCGCAAGCGAACTTCGCCAGCCAGCTCCCCGCCTTGCCAAAGCCGATGATCCCCAGGGTGCGGCCCTGCAGTGTGCGGCCAAAGCGGATGCCGAACTTGCCCGCTTTCAAGCCGGCGATCTCCTGGGGCAGGCGGCGCAACGCACTCATGACCAGTAAAAACGCCAGTTCGGCAGCGGCATAGGCTGTACCAACCCCCTCGGAAACGGTGATGCCCCGTTCGCGGCAGGCCTCCAGGTCCAGGTGCTTGCCGGCCTTGCCTGTCTGGGCGATGTGGCGCAAGTTCGGCATGCGCGCAAGCAATGCCTCGTCAACGCGGCTTCTTTCCCGTAACAGTACCAGGCCTTCAGCTTCTGCCAGGACCTCGGCTGCCTGCGGTTCCTGCGAGATGGGGCGGGTAAATACCGTGACCTGGTGGCCCTTGAGTTTTTCCATGGACGGAAGGCTGGGGATGCCTTCCTGGTAGTCGTCAAGAATCAGAATGTTCATTCTTCAAGCTTCAGGTTGGCGGCTTTTATCAAGGCACCCCACTTGGTACGCTCCTGCACGACGAAGCTGTTGAAGGCTTCGGGCGTGCTGCCGACAATGATCATGCCCTTGAGCTTGGCGGTGACTTCTGGCTCCTTGAGGATTTCGGCGACCTGTCTGGACAGCCTGTTGATGATCTCGGCCGGGGTACCAGCGGGCGCAACCAGCCCATACCACTCAGTTGTTTCCAGCTCCTTGAAGCCCAGTTCCATCAACGTGGGCGCATCCGGCACGGCATCGGACCGCGTCGACGAACTGACCGCCAGCGCCTTCAGCCTGCCGCCCGAGACGTGGGGACCCACCGTCGTCGGCATGGCAAACTGAAGCGGCACCTCGCCGGAGAGAGCAGCCTGAAGCGCCGGGGCACCGCCGCGGTAAGGCACGTGCATGAGCTGAGCGCCGGTCTTGTACTTGATGAGCTCACCGGTCAGGTGCGTCATGCTGCCTACGCCCGCACTTGAGTAACTGTAAGGGTCCTTCTGTGCCCTGGATTTGGTCACCAGTTCCTGGAAGCTGCCGATGCCCGAACCGGGATGTGACACGACCACCACCGGCATCTGGACCAGAAGCGAGATGCCTGCGAGGTCTTTGGTCAGGTCAAACCCCTGTTTGCGGGGATTGGGTTCAGCCGTTGCCACTGTGGAAATGACGATTCCCAGGGTATAACCGTCAGGCGGGCTTTTGGCTATTGCCTGCATGCCTATCATGCCGCCCGCGCCCGTTCTGTTGTCAACGATGACCGTCTGTCCCAGCTTCTCGCCAAGCCTGAGGCCGACCACGCGGGCGATGGCATCGGTCGCAGCGCCGGCGGCAAACGGGACAATCATGCGGATGGGCTTGTTGGGATACAGCGCCTGCGCTTGTGCACCGGGGATGAATGCCGCGCCCGCAGCTGCTGCCAGCAGGGCGATGCCGAAACGGCGGGAAGCGGGATTAAATTTTTTCATCGAGCGTCTCCTTGTGTAATGAACAGCGGTTTTCAATGATGCCAAGGCCTTCGATTTCGCAGCGGACGACGTCCCCTGCGCGAAGAAAGACCGGCGGCTTGCGGGTGAATCCCACCCCCGAAGGGGTGCCTGTCAGGATAAGGTCGCCGGGTTGCAGCGTGATGAAGGTGCTGATGTAGGCCACAAGCCACGCAGGACTGAAAATCATGTCCGAGGTGGACGAATCCTGGCGGATTTCGCCGTTGACGTGGACGCTCATCTTCAGCGCGGATGGTTCGGCAAGCTCATCAAGCGTGGTGAGCCACGGGCCGGTGGGCGTCATGTGCTCCCATGCCTTGCCCTGCATGATTTCGCGGGTGCGAACCTGCCAGTCCCGCACACTGCTGTCGTTGCCGACACAAAAACCCGCTACGGCGCCAAGCGCCTCCGCTTCGCTGATGCGCCTGCAGGTGCGACCTATGACGATGACCAGTTCCACTTCGTAGTCGCCCGAAGTGCTTTCTTCGGGCGGTGGCAGATGGATGTCGTCGGAAGGCCCGATCATGGACTCGGTGAACTTGGCCCACAGGTTGGGGTATTTCGGAATCGGCATGCCAAGCTCGGCCGCATGTGAGTGGTAGTTCATGCCGACACAAAACACCTTGCCCGGATTCGAAATGGGTGCTGCAAACTTCGCCGCAGACGCGGCAATGGCCGATGCCTGCCTGAACTTCAGGGAGCTGACAGGTTGGCCCAGAACGCTCTTCACATCAGGTGCATCGAGCAGCTTCCAGACGTCGCCGTCCTGCAGCGCGGGTTGCAGGCCTTCGGCGGTGTATAGGGTTGCAAATTTCATGGGTCAGGATTTCCGGATGGAGACAATGGAAGGAACAGGAGGGGAAGGAGGAACGAAGGCGGCAGTCAGGCCGCCATCCACAGCAAGCACGGCACCGGTCACGAAATGTGCGCGCCTGTCGTACAGCAGGGAAATCGCATCCGCAATATCCACTGCTTCGGCCATGCGGCCTATTGGGGCTTTGCCTGACAGTGCAAATCCGCCTCCTGCCGAGGCAAGACCGGCGGCCATCGGCGTGTTCACCGTGCCCGGGGCGACCGCATTGACGTTCACGCCGTGCGGTGCGAGCTCGACGGCCCAGACCTTGACAATTTGTGTGAGCGCGGCCTTGGTCGCCGCATAAGCTCCGCCGCCTGTCTTGGGCCTCACGGCAGCAGCGGAGGTCAGCACAACCACGCAAGCGCGCGGCAAGCCGGCTTCACGGATCATCAGCGGGGTCAGGGCCTGCATCATGAGGAATGCGCCTTTCACGTTCACGCTGAACAGGCTGTCCCAGTCCTGCTCGCTGGTTTCCGCCAGCGGGGCCACCCGCAGCACGCCAGCGCAGCACACCAGAACATCCAGCCTGGCCTCGTCATCCTGCAGCATTTGCCGCAGGCCGGCGACGCTGGCCGGGGAGCAGACATCGCCCACCATCGTCATCAAACGCCCGGAGCCCATCTGCTCTTTCAGCGCACGCAGGCGGCCATCATCAATGTCAAAGGCATGCACGCAGTAGCCGTCGTCCAGCAGGCGGCGCACCACTGCGGCGCCTACTCCGGAAGCCGCGCCCGTCACCACTGCGTGAGAAAGCGCTTCCTGCATCATCAGCGCCCGCGCCCGGATTGGGCACGCTGCGCCTCGATGACCGGTCGCAACCTGAGGACATCGAGCGACAGCTCGCCGGCGGCATAACGCTCACGCTTCACGCCTTCGTTGTCATGGCGCAAGCGGGCACTGTCAATCGCGCCGCCAACCGCCTCTGCCGGCACCACCACCGCGCCGTCAGCATCGAGCACGATCCAGTCCCCGCTGCGAATGCACACACCGGTAATCGTGACGTCCTCACCCACCGAACCGAACACCTTCTTGACCGGGCCCCTGGGCCGTATTGAACGCGCCCACACCGGCAAGTCCAGCGCGCACAGCGCCTTGACATCACGCACCGGCCCGTCCAGCAGAACGCCGGCAACGCCACGCGCCTTTGCCTGCGTGCCAAGCATGTCGCCAAGCAGTGCGATGCTGGAGCTTTCAGCCCCGGCAATCACCATGATGTCACCGGGCGAGAGTTGGTCCATGGCGGCGTGAATGGACAGGTTGTCCCCCGGAATGCAGCGTATCGTCACCGCAGGGCCGGCAACCGCACGCGCGGGCACCAGCGCAATCCACGCGGCGTCGAGCATGGATGCCTGCGCGCAGGCATCCACCACCGTCGCCGTGCCAAAAGACACCAGCGCCGCGGAGATGGATTCACGCTCCTGGGGCGTGTTGACGGCCTTTGCATCGGCCACTGTCAGTGCCCCATGGCCGGTTCAGTCGCAGAAGCGGACGCTGCACGGGGCGGCAAGCCGAAAGCTTCAGGCGCCGGCACGCCCATGCGTGCGGTACCCGGGCCAAACCGCTCGGCGAATTCAGGCGCCAGGGGTCGGCAGTCGGTGCGCAGCCACAAACGCAGCAGGTGCCGTTTGTTTTCTTCCTCGGGAAAGTCTTCATAGCTTGTGCGCGAATGCACCGCCACATGGTTGTTCAGCAACTGCATGTCGCCAGGCTCCATGGCCATCTCAAAGCACAGCTCCGGGCTGCCCGCGAGTTCGTCATACATGTCCATGGCTTCAAGCTGTGCGACAGTGGGCGGCACGCCCAGTTTTTCGAAGGCCGGCATGATGGCATTGCGCAGGTAGCGGCAGCTCAGCTTGCCATTGCAGAAACTGAACACGGGAATTGGGTGGTCGCTCAGTTCGGTGCGTCCCGGCAGGTGCTCGCCCTTGAGGTCGTAATAAAAGCCTGCGAACAGCGGCTCCAGCAAATCCGGACGGCGCCTTAGCATTTCGTTGTAGATCGATGTCGAACTGGCAATGCGGCTAAGGCCGCCAGTCTTTGAAATTCGCAAGCAGAGCAGGCCCACCACATCGCAGTTGTCGGTGTGGAAATTCAGCTTGGCCGAGGTGTTGTAGCCCCGGGTCTTGTGGCCGTACGTCACGCCTTCGTCACGCACATGGCCGAGCAGGTGCGCGCGAGAATTCTGCGTCACGGGCTTGCCCAGGTACTGGCCTATACCCCAGTAAATGCGCGAGGCGTCGTCCTTGGAGTACTTCAGCACGGGTAGGCCGCGCAGCACAGCCATGCCAATGACATCTTCCACCTGCGCGGCGACCTTCTTCAGGTCCTGCGCCACACGATCCAGCGGGAAATGCTCGCGGCGGATGTCGGTGATCTCCATGTGGCAAACCCTGGCCAGCGCGGCGTCGAGCTCGTCGATGGCCTGCTGATCAAAACGGTAAATCCATGAATCGTCGTTCATCATCTGCGCAGCCTTCCACGCACTGGCATCGGTCACCGGCTTCAGGTTGTCCATATCGGTCTTTTCTTCTTTGGGGTTCAGAGGATACGTTCCAAATCATAAAACTATTATGATCTTTTACAAGCGCCAAAATGATTTGTTTCTTAGGGAACCTCTGCAAAACCCTGACAACGATACCGGTCTGAAAGACGTTGAACGAAGATGAAACAAATCAGCCTTGCCAGCAGCGGATTCGAGCTTGTAACCAAGCGCACGCGCAAGCGTGTGTTTCTCGATGAGATGAGCTTGGTTGTGCCGTGGACAGAACTGGTGGGTTTGATCCAGCCATTTGCGCCGACGGGCGCGGGCGCCAAAGGCGGCCGTCCGAGCTTTGCCCTCGAGACCATGCTGCGTATCCACTTCTTGCAGCAGTGGTTCGGTTTGTCTGATCCAGCGATGGAAGAGGCTTTGCACGACACCCCGCTTTACTGCGAGTTCGCCCACCTCGATGCTGGCATGGCCCGTATGCCTGATGAAACCACTATCCTGCGCTTTCGTCACCTGCTCGAAGAGCACAACTTGGGCATTCAATTGCTGGCCACGATCAACGCCACCTTGATCGCCAAAGGCTTGATGCTCAAGACCGGCACCGTGGTCGATGCCACATTGATTGCCGCGCCCAGCTCGACCAAGAACAGTACGGGCGAGCGGGATCCGCAGATGCACCAGACCAAGAAGGGCAACCAGTGGCACTTCGGTATGAAGGCGCATATCGGTGTCGATGCTGACTCTGGCTTGGTACACACCGTCATCGGCACAGCGGCCAATGTCCATGACGTTACACAAGGTCATGGATTGCTGCATGGCGATGAGCAGGTCGTGTTTGCTGATGCGGGCTACCAGGGTGCGACCAAACGAGCCGAGGCCACTGGTGTGGACTGGCAGATCGCAATGCGCCCTGGCAAGCGCCGCGCCCTTGACAAGAACTCTGCCTGGGGCAGCTTGCTGGACAAGGCCGAGCAGTTGAAGGCAAGTGTGCGCGCCAAGGTGGAACACCCGTTCAAGGTCATCAAGTGCCAGTTCGGCTTTACCAAGGTCCGCTACAAAGGATTGGCCAAGAACACGGCGCAACTGATGACGCTGTTTGCCTTGAGCAACTTGTGGATGGCTAGAAAACGAATTCTTCAGGGAGCGCTGGGATGAGTGCGTCTGCAAGGCGGGCAAACGCACGCCAGCGGCCTGCAAAGGCAGTAAACCGGGGGCAATATGCCCACAAAATCGGTAAAAACGCACCTCAGGTTTCATCGAATGAATTCTTGACGTTCAACTCACGCTACGGCGGGGGTTGTGCAGACCTTCC
>CANJWZ010000034.1 GCA_947478725.1 Comamonadaceae bacterium | reverse complement strand
TTGATGTTATAAGTTGTGTTACCAACTTTTAGTCCGCCTCTTTTATTCACATCATCCGCGGCCAATTCAAGCCCACCGAGCATCCCTAAACCCCAACTTTGTCCAGGACCTGTAAGTGCTGCGATGAATCCAATCTTTAATTCTTTGTTTGTACCCTGTGCCCAGCTTGCATTAAGGCCAAGTGTCATTGCGAACGTAACAAGCAAAACGCCAAACGTCGTAGATTTTAAAAATTGGTTTAACTTTTTAAAAATATAAGATGACATGTTCAAATTCTCCAAGACAAACTTGATGCCAGTTTAAGCTGCACTCAGGTTTCATGCAGCTGCTCGGCGCTGCCCCGGTTTTTGAATACTATTCCTAATGTCTTTTCAATGCTGTCTTTTCTGAACGCAGTCCCGCTGGAGCGAAGCGCAACTAGGAGCCCCTTCTTGGCGCCGTACTTGTCCACGATCATGGCGCCGCCCCCGCTTGCACTTTGGTGGACCTCATCGGGCCTCTTATTGCCCAAAGCCTGATGGGGCCGATCGCCATTGTATTCCACAAAGTATTTGCTCAGGCCCACCGACAAATTCAAATAGCATGACAGAATAATCTTTAAGCACCATAGGGAATACCCGCGGAAGATAAAAAATAAATAGGTTTAGTGTCTTTTATAGGTGTGAAGTGGACCCCGAAAATGGGACAGGAGGTTAAGAACTTATCCGTAAATAAAGGATAATAAGTTTCCATGCGCGACTCCCGCGCTTGGAGTGAAGATGGCAAAGACAAAGGAATGGGAAGTCACTGATGAATTTTGGAGTCGTGTTGAGCCACTGATCCCGGTACGTCAGAGGCTTGCAGATCAAGCCTACGCCAGAAAGAGCGGTGGCGGCCGCAAGCCCAAAGATCCGCGATTGGTATTTGAGGGCATCGTGTTTGTTCTTCGAACGGGCTGTCAGTGGAAAGCTCTTCCCGCAGAGCGTTATGGCAGTGCCAGCGCAATCCATGCCCGCTTTCTGCAATAGGAGAAGGCAGGGGTCGTTGAGGCGTTGTGGAAATCGGGCCGTGCCCAATACGACGAATTTGAGGGAATCGCTTGGCGATGGCAAAGCATCGGCGGGGCAATGATGAAAGCGCCAATGGCACAACAAAGCGTAGGCCCCAACCCGACAGATCGGGGAAAAAAATGGGAGCAAACGACATTTGCTGGTGGCCCCAACATGCGGTCTCGTACCCCACTGCCGGATAGATATTCCGAGAGATCGTATGAGGGGTGGCGTAGCGGTAGCGGTTTAATTACTGAGTACGGTTCGCCGGCACCTCTAATCGTTAATGCAGATTGGTGTGTAAGCCTGCGACCGGAGTCCCATCTGGCAAACGGGGGGTGGGGGTACTTCGGTTGTCTGGCTGCTGAGAAATCGATACCCTACCCCGGGGGTTCTGGCTTGAGGCTTTGGCGTGCCTCAAGGACCAGCGAAACTGAGCCCGCAAGACACGACCAAGCACATCCGTCTTTGGTATGTTTTATGGTACGCCTAAACAAAAAAGCGCCCTGAAGGCGCTTGTTTGCTCAATAGTTGGCGGAAGCTGTGAGATTCGAACTCACGGAGGACTCGCATCCTCGGCAGTTTTCAAGACTGCTGCATTCAACCGCTCTGCCAAGCTTCCAAGCCCATTAGTCTAACAGCTTGAAACAGACGTTGGCATGGGCTGCTGTCGGTCGGGTGAGGGCGTGTTTTTGGAGTTTCAAATCCTGCAAAAGAAGCAAAAAAGGGCGCATTTAGATGTAAAAAGTGCATGCAGGCCTATAAATACAGGGGTAACCAGCTCATTTTTTAATAGCAATCAAGACTGCCTTGGGAATAGAACAGCTGGCACCCTATCATTGCGACATGAGCACCGCAGACGCACCCCAAATATCCAGGCAGGGCAATGAGCCGGCCGCTCCGGTGCAGCGCGTCATCAAGGTCCGGCGTGACTACAACAGCTGGGTGGCCAGCGAGACGATGGAAGATTATGCGCTGCGCTTTACCCCGCAGCGCTTTCGCAAGTGGTCTGAGTGGCGGGTGGCCAACACGGCGTTTGGTGCGGCGTCGTTTTTGATTCTGGAGGCTGTGGGCGCCACGCTGCTGGTGAAATACGGTTTTACCAATGCGTTCTGGGCCATATTGGCCACCGGGCTGATTATTTTCATGGCCGGCTTACCCATCAGCATTTATGCAGCGCGCTATGGTGTGGACATGGACTTGCTGACGCGGGGCGCGGGCTTTGGGTACATTGGCTCGACGCTGACATCGCTGATTTACGCGTCGTTCACCTTCATCTTTTTTGCACTTGAAGCAGCCGTGATGGCCTACGCGCTCGAGCTGGCTTTGAACATTCCGCCGATTTGGGGTTATCTGATATGCGCGCTGGTGGTGATTCCGCTGGTCACCCACGGCGTATCGGCGATCAGCCGCCTGCAGGTTTGGACGCAGCCGCTGTGGCTGGTGATGCTGGTGGTGCCGTTTGCCTATGTGCTGGCCAAAGACCCGGCGGCGTTTGCCGGGGTCTCAAACTACGTTGGACAAAAAGGTGGTGCCGGATTTGATGTCGCGCTGTTTGGTGCAGCCCTGACTGTCGGCATCGCGCTCATCACGCAAATCGGCGAGCAGGTGGATTACCTGCGTTTTATGCCGGTGCAGACGGTCGCCAACCGCTGGCGTTGGTGGGGTGCGGTGCTGGTCGGTGGGCCGGGCTGGGTGGTGTTGGGGGTGGTCAAAATGCTGGGCGGCGCGCTGCTGGCCTACCTGGCCATCTCGCACATGGTGCCGATCGAACGGGCGGTGGACCCCAACCAGATGTATCTGGCGGCTTATGAATATGTCTTTCCCGACTACGGCTGGGCGGTAGCGGCCACGGCGCTGTTTGTGGTGATTTCGCAGCTCAAAATCAATGTCACCAATGCGTATGCGGGGTCATTGGCCTGGTCTAATTTTTTCTCACGCATCACGCACAGCCACCCCGGCCGCGTGGTGTGGGTGGTGTTCAACACGTTGATTGCCTTCATGCTGATGGAGATGAATGTGTTTCAGGCCCTTGGCGACGTGCTGGGGCTCTTTTCCAACATCGCAATTGCCTGGATGATGGCGGTGGTCGCTGACCTGGTGATCAACAAGCCGCTGGGCCTGTCGCCGCCGGGCATTGAGTTCAAACGCGCGTATTTGTACGACATCAACCCGGTGGGTGTGGGCGCGATGGCCTTGGCGTCGGCCTTGTCCGTCACAGCGCACTTGGGGCTGTATGGCCAGATGGCGCAGGCGTTTTCGGCGGTGATTGCACTGACAACCGCTTTTGTGGCTGCGCCTTTGATCGCGTGGGCCACCAAAGGCAGGTACTACATTGCCCGCAAGCCAGAAGAGGCTTCTTACAAGCGCTACAGCACCCAGAAGTGCGTCATTTGTGAGCGTGACTACGAAGGTCCGGACATGGCGCATTGCCCGGCCTATCGGGGGCCGATTTGCTCGCTGTGCTGCACGCTGGACGCGCGCTGCGGCGATTTGTGCAAGCCTCAGGCCAGTCTGTCGGCGCAGTGGTCGAGCGCGCTGCGCTGGCTGCTGCCGCGCCGCATCTGGCCCTACCTTGACACCGGCTTGAGCAACTTTTTGCTGCTCATGCTCATCATCGTGCCGCTGCTGGCCAGCGTGTTCGGTTTGCTGTACCACCAGGAGATCAACCCCATCGGTGTGCTCACAGACCCGGCCGCGTCCGAGGCAGCCTTGCGCTCAGGTTTTTTAAAGGCCTTCATGGCACTGCTGGTGATAGCCGGGATGGTGGCCTGGTGGCTGGTGCTGGCCCACAAAAGCAGGCAGGTGGCACAAGAAGAGTCGAACCGGCAAACCCATCTTTTGATGCAAGAGATTGAGTCGCACCGGCAAACCGATCAAGCCCTGCAAGAAGCCAAACGCCTGGCCGACCATGCGAACCAGGCCAAAAGCCGCTACATCAGCGCCATCAGCCATGAGCTGCGCACGCCGCTCAACAGCATCTTGGGCTACGCCCAGCTGATGGGTGAGGACGCAGGCATCCCGCCGCACCGCAAACAGGCGGTGAGCGTCATCAAGCGCGGTGGTGAGCATTTGCTGCAGTTGATTGAAGGCACGCTCGACATCGCGCGCATTGAGGCCGGCAAGCTCACGCTGAATCCGAAGCCCATGGCGTTTTCTGATGGTGTGCACGAGCTGGCGGGCATGTTTGAGCTGCAAGCCGCCGCCAAAGGCCTGCGCTTCGAATTCGAAGTCAGTGGCAATCTGCCCGAAATGGTGCGTGCTGATGAAAAGCGGGTGCGGCAGATTGTGATCAACCTGCTGGGCAATGCCATCAAGTTCACAGCGCAGGGGCAGGTGACTTTCAAGTTGCGTTACGCACGCGAGATGGCGCACATCGACATTGAAGACACCGGACCAGGCATGAATCAGGCTGAGCTGGCGTATATTTTTGAGCCTTTTTCTCGCGGCGAGCATGGCGCTTCAACGCCTCAAAATTCCAGCGTCAACCCAGGCGCCGGTTTGGGTCTGACGATTGCGAAAATGCTGACCGACCTGATGGGCGGCGAGATGACGGTGGTCAGCACGCCGGGGCAAGGCTCGGTGTTCAGGGTGCGCCTGTTCTTGCCAGAAGTGCGCGGCAGCAGTCAACCCCTTGCAGCCACGCCCAAGCGCCAGCCCCGTGGCTATGCGGGCCCGCGCCGCAAACTGCTGGTGGTTGACAACGAAGAACCCGACCGCGAGCTGATGGTGCAACTGCTGCAGCCGATGGGCTTTGAACTGAGGCTGGCTGCCAGCGGCCACGACTGCCTGGACTTGCTGGCGGCGGGCTACCGGCCCGATGCCATTTTCATGGACCTGGCCATGCCCGGCATCGACGGATGGGAGACGATACGCCGGTTGCGCGTGGACGGTCACACCGATATTGCGCTGGCCATTGTGTCTGCCAACGCCTTTGACAAGGGCTTGCAAAATGATCTGGGGGTGCGCACGGAAGATTTCATCGTCAAGCCCTACCGCCATAGCGAGCTGTTCGACTGGCTGAAGCGGCGCTTGCAGCTCACATGGCTGTACGAACAGTCTGCGCCCTTGGCTGCTGACTTGACTGCTGACTTGCCCGTGACGCATGCCTTGCCAGACGCACAGCAGCGTGCGGCCCTGCTGGAGGTGGTGAATCTCGGGTTTTACAGGGGCATCATGAACACGCTTGACGAGATTGAAAAGCACAGCCCGCAAGCCTTGATGTTTGTCGAAGGCATGCGGGCCCTGGCCAGGCAGTTTCAGTTTGAGGCCATGGCCCAAAAATTGATGGACAACCAAGCCAATGCGTGACGACTCCCTTCACCGCGCGCTCGACCGTGCCAACAGCGACGTGGTGTTGATCGTCGACGATGTGCCCGACAACCTGTCGGTGCTGCACGATGCACTTGAAGAATCAGGTTACACCGTGCTGGTGGCCACCCATGGCGAAGCCGCTTTGCAGCGCGCCCGGCAGGCCCTGCCCGACATCGTGCTGCTCGATGCCATGATGCCAGGCATGGACGGTTTTGAAGTCGCCAAGCGACTCAAAGCCATGCCTGAAACCGCGCATATTCCCATCGTTTTCATGACCGGACTGACCGAGACGGAATATCTGGTGGCCGCATTGGATGCCGGCGGTGTGGACTACGTGACCAAGCCCATCAAGCCCAAAGAGGTGATGGCCCGCATGGGCGTGCATTTGCAGGGGGCACGCAGCGCCCGGCAAGCAGCCCAGCAGGCGGGCCAGGCGCGCAATGCGCTGGATGCCTTTGGTTACGCCAGCATTACCGTGCGTTTGGACCCTCAGGGACGGGGCAAGCTGACCTGGCAAACACCGCTGGCACGTGACCTGCTGCTGACCTATTACGGGACATCAGCCCCCCACGTGCCAGAGCCCGTGCTTTTCTGGTTACGCAAGCATGTGCTGGGTACCGTGCCTCAGGTAGAGCCGCCGCGCTTGTTGATCGAGATGGGCAAACGCCGTTTGAGTTGTCGCCTGCATCAGCGCACAGACGACGGTCAAGAGGGCGCAGGTGGCGACACCGGTGACTGGCTGATCGTGATGCGTGAAACCTCTGAAGACGCGATTGTCGAGGCCATGAGCCTGAGCTTCAAGCTCACGGCGCGCGAGGCTGAGGTGCTTTACTGGGTCATCAAAGGCAAGATCAACCGCGACATTGCCGACATTCTGGGTGCCAGCCCGGCCACCGTCAAAAAGCATCTGGAGCGCGTTTATGCCAAGCTGGGTGTCGAGACCCGCACGGCCGCTGCAGGTATGGCCATGAATCGCATCAGGCAGCTCCATCCCCAGTTCGAGGGATAGTGGTTATACTTGAGCGTTCTGATACGCTACAGCGTTTTAAATTTAAGTTGACTGCTTTTTTGGCCCACACAGCCTCAAAGCCTACAAACACTGGCCACTTTCTCTTGCATGCAAAGCTGACAGCTTTGCGAACAATCGTGGCTCACCCGGCATGCATTTGCGCATCGCCGTTGAATTGAAACCCCATCACCGTTGACGAAACCGCGCGACTCGGGCTACGCGAGTTGCTTATTTTCACGCATTCATTTTTGGCATTTATTTGCGAATGGCGAATGTACCCCGTGTATCTGCCAGATTTTTAAAATCAGGCGAAGACGTTTTCAGTATTGATTTTTATGATGATTTCTCACAACACCCCTACCCAGATGGCGGTAGGCAAGTATCTTGTTTCTCCATTGGCCAAACCGCAAGGCGAAGGCCGTTATGCCGCATCGGTATCGATCCGCTCAGGCAAGGGCAGCGCGACCCATGACCGCGTGATGCGCTTTTCTGGCCTGTTTGACAGCGCTGCCCAGGCATTGCAGTACGCCACCGAGCATGCGCTCGGCTGGATCAAGGAGCGCAGCGTGCCGGCCTGCGCCCGAACTGTCTGAATTTGGCTTTTAAAGTCAGTTTTTAATTTTCGAGGACAATACATCTATGGCTAAAGAAGAACTGATTGAAATGCACGGGCTGGTGGACGAGGTTTTGCCCGACTCACGTTTTCGCGTCACACTCGACAACGGTCACAAACTGGTGGCTTACACGTCCGGCAAGATGCGCAAAAACCACATTCGGATACTGGCCGGTGACCAGGTATCGCTCGAGTTGTCCCCTTATGACCTGAGCAAAGGCCGCATCACCTTCCGGCACATTGCGGGCCGTGGCCCTGGGCCTGGCGCAGGTGGCGGTGGCGGTGGCGGTGCACCGCAGCGCGGCGCACGTTAATACCGTTTTTTTTAAACAAAGGCCCTGTCAAGGGCCTTTTTGCTTTGTGTACCCTGCTGTTTTTGATGAAAGTAAATCAGATGAAAAAAGTTTTTGGTGCCCTGGCGATGTCATTGCTTGCGATATTGTTCTTGTTGTTTTTCATGACTCGCGCTGGTGCCCAGCAGGTCGGAG
Organism: Comamonadaceae bacterium; assembly: GCA_947478725.1. Taxonomy (GTDB): domain Bacteria; phylum Pseudomonadota; class Gammaproteobacteria; order Burkholderiales; family Burkholderiaceae_C; genus Polaromonas. Next base: position 41,056 of record CANJWZ010000034.1, on the reverse strand, counting down.
AGGTCAGCACAGTCTTCAAGCTGCTCAGTCCAAACGACAAAATTGTGGTCGATGCCTATGACGACCCCAAAGTGGCCGGCGTGACCTGCTATGTGTCGCGTGCCAAAACTGGCGGCTACAAGGGCGCGCTCGGCCTGGCTGAAGACAAGTCGGAAGCGTCAATTGCCTGTCGTCAGACCGGCCCCATCACTTTTGCAAAACCACTGGATCAGCAGGAAGACGTGTTGTCAGAGCGTATTTCTCTGGTTTTCAAAAAGCTCAGGGTGGTGCGCATGGTCGATGCACCCCGCAACACGCTGGTGTACCTGACCTATTCAGACCGCCTGATCGACGGCTCACCGCAAAACAGCGTCACGGCTGTTCCTGTTGATCGGGCCAACAAAATCCCACTGAACTAAGCAGTTGATCATTTGGCTTTACCAGACATTTACCCGATGGCCTGCAAGCCTTCATCCACTGCAAAAGCATCACGTAATAATCCAGCTGAATCAACATTTTTCTGAGGACTCTTCGATGATCCCGCCTGACGAAGCGCAAGCTTCAAGCCCTGATCGGCCCACAGCAAAAAAATCCACCCAAGCCATCAGTCGCAAAGGCAAGTGGATGGGTGCCGTTGTCGCCATGGTGGTGCTTGCCGGCCTGGCAGGGCTGACCTGGTATCTGACCCGGCCCGCTGCGCCCGTGGCTGCCGCCGGTGGCTTTGGTGGTCCTGGCCCTGGTGGCGGGGCTAGTGGGGGTGGAGGCGGTCCTGGCGGTGGGGGCCGTGGAGGTGCCAGTACGGTCGGTGTTGCAACGGCAGAGCGGGCCAGCATGCCGGTCACTCTGGATGCGCTGGGGACGGTCACGCCGCTGGCCACGGCACGCGTGCGACCACAGGTATCCGGTGTGCTCGAAAAGGTGTTGTTCAAGGAAGGACAGATGGTGCGGGCCGGCGATTTGCTGGCCACGATTGACCCGCGTCAGTTTGAGCTGGCGCTGGCGCAAGCTACTGGCCAGCGCCAGCGCGATGCAGCGCAACTGGACAGCGCCAGGGTCACGCTGGCACGGTTTAAAACACTGCTCGAACAAGACTCGATTGCCCGCCAGGAGGTTGATTCCCAAACCGCACTGGTCAAGCAGCTTGAAGGCACGGTGATGCTCGATAACGCTGCTGTGGGCACGGCACAGCTGAACCTCAGCTACACCCGCATCACTGCGCCCATCAGCGGCCGGGTCGGTTTGCGCGCGGTAGATGTCGGCAACACCATCAGCAGCAGCGACGTCAATGGTGTGGCCATCATCACGCAAGTCATGCCCATGGATGTTGTATTTTCCGTGCCGCAAGACCGGGTCGGTGATGTACTCCATGCCGCCAAAACAGACATGCAGGTGATGGCGATGAACCGCACCCGCACCGGCGTACTGGGCACCGGTACATTTGCATCGCTGGACAACCAGGTCGACATCACCACCGGCACTGTCAAAGCCAAAGCACGATTTGCCAATGCTGACTCAGCCCTGTTTGCCAACCAGTTTGTCAATATCCAGCTCCTCATCAGGTCGATTGACAACGCTGTGGTCGTGCCCGTGACGGCCGTGCGCTTGGGCGGCAGTGGCGACTTTGTGTTTGTGCTCAATCCGGCGGAGCGCACGGTGTCGGTTCGCCCTGTGACGCGTGGTCAGGCCACTGGTGAAAAAATAGTCATTGCATCGGGCCTGAAAGCAGGCGAGCAGGTGATTACCGAAGGTGCCGACCGGCTCAAAGAGGGGTCACGCGTGTTGCTGGCCGGCGATGCACCACGCGGTGGCGGTCGTCGCCAGGGTGCCAGTGCGCCGCAGGGTGCATCCAGTGCCGCTGCGCCAGCCGGAGCTGCACCGTCCGCCATGCTGCAGCGTGCCGCACCTGCCAATGCAGCGCCGGGTGCGCCGCCAAGCACGCCATCGGTGGCTGCCACCCCAGGCGTCAAAACAGCAGGTCCATCCGCCGAGCAACGCCAGCGCATGCTCGAGCAAGTCAAAGACAACCCCGAGGCACTGGAGCGGCGTAAAAGGTTTCTCGAAAAACTCGACAGTGGCGATGCCGAGGCGCTCGAGCGCTGGCAAAGCATGCAGCAGCGCATGCAGCAGGGCGGCGGCCCAGGGCGTGAGCGTCCCCCGCAATGAGTCCCTCACGCCCGTTTATTCTTCGGCCGGTTGCTACCTCGCTGCTGATGCTGGCGATCGTGCTGGCGGGTTTGATGGGTTTCAAGTTTCTGCCCTTGTCGGCACTGCCGCAGGTCGATTACCCCACCATCCAGGTGCAAACCCTGTACCCTGGCGCCAGCCCCGAGGTGATGGCGCAAACCGTATCAGCACCGCTGGAGCGCCAGTTTGGCCAGATGGCAGGGCTGCAGCGCATGAGCTCGACCAGCGCAGCGGGTGTGTCTATCGTCACGCTGCAATTTGGTCTGGGTCTGGACCTCAGCATTGCCGAGCAGCAAGTGCAGGCAGCGATCAATGCCGGAGGCTCGCTGTTACCTGCCGACCTGCCCGCCCCGCCGGTGTATGCCAAGGTCAACCCGGCAGACGCCCCGGTGCTCACGCTGGCCATCACGTCTGACACGCTGCCACTGACCGAAGTCCAAAACCTGGTCAACACCCGCCTGGCTTTGAAAATCAGTCAGGTCAATGGGGTGGGCCTGGTCACGCTCAGCGGTGGGCAGCGGCCTGCCGTGCGCATTCAGGCTGACATCCGGGCACTGGCCTCCTACGGTCTGGGCCTGGATGCTTTTCGCACGGCCATCACAGCGGCCAACGCCAACGCCGCCAAGGGCAGCATTGACGGTCCCAGCAGGGCCTACACCATCAATTCAAATGACCAGCTGGTGGCCGCCAGTGACTACAAAAACCTGATCATCGCTTACCGCAATGGTGCGGCGGTTCGGGTCTCAGATGTGGCGCAAGTCGTTGACAGTGCCGAAAACATCAAGCTGGGTGCGTGGAAAGGCGTCAATCAATCGCTTGGCGACTTGTCAAGTCAGCAATTTTCCGCCGGGCCGCCCCAAGAAAAATTAGCCCCCTTGGGGGGCAGAGAGTTACGCGAAGCGAGCGAACGTGGGGGCCAGTTAGTACCCGCCATTATTTTGAACGTCCAGCGCCAGCCCGGCGCAAACGTCATTGCCACCGTCGATGCCATCAAGGCGCGCTTGCCAGAATTGCAGGCCGGCTTGCCTGGCGCGCTATCGGTGGATGTGCTGAGTGACCGCACCACCGGGATACGGGCGTCAGTGCTGCATGTCGAGATTGAACTGCTGCTGGCCGTGCTGCTGGTGGTGCTGGTGATTTTTGCCTTTTTGCACAGCGTGCGGGCAACAGTGATTGCCAGTCTGGCCGTGCCGATTTCATTGATTGGCACCTGCGGCGCCATGTACATGCTCGGCTACAGCCTGAACAATCTGAGCCTGATGGCGCTGACGATTGCCACCGGCTTCGTGGTGGACGATGCGATTGTGATGATCGAGAACATCTCGCGCTATATTGAAGAAGGCATGGAGCCGATGCAGGCCGCCATCACCGGAGCGGCGCAAATTGGTTTCACGATTATTTCGCTGACCGTGTCGCTGATTGCGGTGCTCATTCCGCTGTTGTTCATGGGCGATGTGGTGGGTCGTCTGTTCAGGGAGTTTGCCGTCACGCTGGCCATCACGATTTTGATATCAGCGCTGGTGTCTCTGACGCTGGTGCCCATGATGTCTGCCCGCTGGCTGAAAAAGCGTGCCCCCACGCTTGTCGCTTCGCGAGCCTTCGGCAGTTCGCTTCCCCTTTCACGAGTAGATGGGGCTGGCCTTGCTTGGGGCGGCCCGGCGCTGGCGGCCGACGTCCCTGCTAAAAATGAAGAAGGAAAGCTGCAAGCGTTTTTTGCTGCTGTCATCACCCGCTACGACCACGCCCTGACCTGGGTGCTCTTGCGCCAGGGGCTCACCTTGCTGGTGGCGTTTGCCACGCTGGCGTTCACCGTGCTGCTCTACGTTGTGATTCCCAAGGGACTGTTCCCGACGCAGGACACCGGACAGTTGCAAGCACGGGTGCAGGCTGTTGAATCCATTTCATATGCCCGCATGGCGCAGCTGCAGCAAGCCACAGCCAAAGCCATGCTTGAAGACCCGGATGTTGACAACCTGAGTTCGTTCGTCGGGGTTGATGCGGCCAACAACACCATGCTGCACACCGGCCGCATGCTGATCAATCTGAAAAAAACGCGCACCACCAGCCAGCAGGCCACCATGGACAGACTGCGTGAGCGCGCCAGCAAGATTGCCGGCGTCACCCTTTACCTGCAACCCACACAGGACTTGACGATTGACGCCGAAACCGGGCCGACCCAATATCGCCTGTCGCTCGAAGGTGCTGACAACAAACTGGTGGTCTTGTGGGCCAAAAAACTGGCTGAACGCATGACCAGTTTGACCAGCTTGCGCAACGTGGCAACCGATGCCGGGGCCACGGGCGCATCGATTTTTGTCACGGTAGACCGCGACACGGCCTCGCGTCTGGGTATTTCTACTGCATCGATCGACGACGCGCTGTACAGCGCCTTTGGCCAGCGCATTGTGTCCACGATTTTTACCGAGACAAACCAGTACCGCGTGATTCTGGAAGCACTACCCAACCAGCTGACGAGTGCTGCGACACTGGGCAACCTGCAGCTCAAAACAGGGGCGGGCGGCACCACACCGCTGGCCAGCATTGCCACCATCACCGAGCGGGCCTCACCGTTACAGGTCACCAACGTTGACCAGTTCCCCGCCACCACTTTGGGCTTTGACACCGCGCCGGGTGTGGCACTGGGCCAGGCGGTGGATGACGTCAAACAAGCTGCCAAAGACATCGCCTTGCCGGCCAGCGTCAGCCTGACTTTCCTGGGCGCGTCGGGTGCGTACCAAGCCTCGTTGTCGAGCCAGTTGTGGCTGATTCTGGCGGCACTGGTGTGTGTGTACATCGTGCTCGGTGTGCTGTACGAGAGCTACATCCATCCGCTGACGATCCTGTCAACCTTGCCGTCGGCGGGTGTCGGTGCGCTGCTGGCGCTGATGATCAGTGGCTCGGACCTCGGCGTGATTGGCATCATCGGCATCATTTTGCTGATCGGTATCGTCAAGAAAAACGCCATCATGATGATTGACTTTGCGATCGATGCAGAGCGCACGCAGGGCAAGTCGGCACGCGAGGCGATTCATCAGGCTGCCTTGCTGCGCTTCAGGCCGATTTTGATGACGACACTGGCGGCGTTGTTTGCCGCAGTTCCCCTGATGTTGGGTTGGGGAGACGGTGCCGAGCTGCGCAGACCGCTGGGTCTGGCGATTTTTGGCGGTCTGGTGGTCAGTCAGGTGTTGACGCTGTTCACCACCCCGGTCATTTACTTGGGTTTTGACCGACTGGGCCGGAAATTTGGCCGAAAAAACTAGTTTTTATCGATGTTTTTAGCCTCCAGACCAATAGATACGTGTGTGAATAGCTCCTTCATTGATAGCGGTTTGCTTTCGCGTGGTTTGCCGGGGTCGCCCGGCGGCGAGTCACTTTCTTTTGCTTCGCCAAAAGAAAGTAACCAAAGAAAAGGCAACCCGCAGTCTGGGTCCCTGCGCTTCGCTTCGGGCAACTTGCGGTGCTCGAAGTCAGCGGAATTTTTAGAAACTACTCTGCTTCGCAGCCGTCGGACATCTAAAAATTTATTTCCGCTGCCCTCTGCGCTCCTCAGCCCAGCCAGGACGGGGTTTGGAGAAAAAGACAAATTCAAATACCGCAGCGCTTGGCTGCTCGCCGAGTCCATGACCTCCCCCGTCCTGGCTGGGCTTGAAAAAGTTGGAGGAGACGGATTAAAAAATCTAGATGTCCGACGACAGCGAAGCTGGCTAGTTTCTAGATTTTCCGGCTCCTTCAGCTTTTTCAAGGAACCGCGAAGCGGCCCAGACTGCGGGTCGCCTTTCTTTTGGTTACTTTTCTTTGGCGAAGCAAAGAAAAGTAAGTCGCCCGCCGGGGCGAGTCCCGGCATGCTGGCTGAAGAAAGCACTCTCAAACCAGCGCAGTGGCAACAAGAGGCCAATCAATGAACCTCTCAGAACCCTTCGTCCGCCGCCCAGTAGCCACAGTCCTGCTCACTGTGGGCTTGGCCCTCTCTGGCATCGGTGCGTTCTTCGTCCTGCCGGTTTCGCCGCTGCCGCAAGTCGATTTTCCAGTCATCACTGTCAGCGCGGCCATTCCGGGGGCCAGCCCCGACACCATGGCCAGCAGTGTGGCAACGCCGCTGGAAAGGCGTCTGGGCGTGATCTCGGGCGTCAACGAGATGACCTCGTCGAGCAGCAACGGCCAGACCCGGATCAATTTGCAGTTTGACCTGAACCGCAAAATCGATGCGGCAGCGCGTGAAGTGCAGGGCGCCATCAACGCCAGCCGGGTCGACCTGCCGGCTGCCCTGCGCAGCAACCCGACCTACCGCAAAGCCAATCCCGCGGCGGCACCTGTGATGATTTTGGCGCTCACGTCCAAGACGCGAACGCCCGGGCAAATTTACGACGATGTGTCCAGCCTGTTGCAGCAAAAAATTGCGCAGGTGCCTGGTGTGGGCGATGTGGAACTCGGCGGCGGCTCGCTGCCCGCCGTGCGGGTTGAGTTGATTCCTTTTGCACTGAACCGTTACGGCATCAGCATGGAGGACGTGCGTGCGGCCTTGCAGGCCTCCAACGCCAATCGGCCCAAGGGTGCGATTGAAGACAACAGTGAAGGTAAATACCAGCGCCTGCAAATTTACGCTGTTGGCAACACCGCCACTGGCGGGCTGAAGGCGGCTGACTACCACGGGCTGGTGGTGGCCTGGCGTAATGGCGCAGCCGTGCGGCTAGCCGATGTGGCGGACGTGCGTGACGGCACCGAAAACACCAACACCTTGGGACTTTTCAATGGCGACGCAGCAGTCATCGTCCTGATACGCCGCCAGCCAGATGCCAATGTGATTTCTACGGTCGATGGGATTCGCGCTTTGCTGCCTGAACTCCAGGCCCAGTTGCCCCCGGATGTGAAGCTGTCGGTCGCCTCTGACAGTACCAACTCGATTCGATCTTCCTTGCGCGAGGTTGAAATCACGCTGCTCATTTCCATTGTGCTGGTGGTGCTGGTGGTCAGCGCGTTTTTACGCAGCGCCCGCGCGACTGTCATCCCCGCCGTTGCGACTGTGGTGTCGCTTCTGGGGACCTTCGGCGTCATGTACCTGCTGGGCTTTAGCCTGAACAACCTGAGCCTGATGGCGCTGACTGTTGCGACTGGATTTGTCGTGGACGACGCGATCGTGGTGCTGGAAAACACCAGCCGTCATATTGAAGCCGGCATGGACCGCTTCAAGGCAGCGCTGCTGGGTGCTCGCGAGGTGGGGTTTACTGTCCTGTCAATCAGCCTGTCACTGGTGGCGGTGTTTATCCCACTGCTCTTCATGGGCGGCCAGGTGGGGCGCTTGTTTCGTGAGTTTGCCGTGACGCTGTCTGTAGCGGTGATGATTTCTCTCGTGATCTCACTGACCACCACGCCCATGATGTGCGCCTGGCTCTTGAAGTCAAACGAGCCGCATTCGACAAAGAAACCGGGCTTGGTTTCGCGCTGGTTTGACAGCGGTTTCAAACGCCTGTTGCGTGGCTATGAACTCAGCCTGGACTGGGCGCTGCACATGCGCTGGCTGGTCATGCTGGTGCTGGTGGCGGTCATCGGCATGAACGTTTATCTGTTCATCAAAATTCCCAAAGGATTTTTCCCGCAGCAAGACACTGGGCAGATCAACGGCGGCCTGCGGGCCGATCAAAGCATTTCATTCCAGGCCATGCAAAGCAAGCTCAAGGAACTGACCGACATTGTGCGTGCCGACCCTGCAGTCGACGCGGTGGTGGCATTTACCGGTGGCGGCCGGGCCGGTGGCGGCTTCATGTTTATCAATCTCAAACCATTGGCACAGCGACCTGACGCAGTAGGTGGCCAGGCGGTGATTGCGCGGCTGCGTCCGCAGTTGGCGCGTGTCACCGGCATCAGTTTGTTTTTAGGTACCGTGCAAGACCTGCGTGGCGGCGGTCGCAGCAGCAACGCCACTTACCAGTACACCTTGAAAAGCGACAACATTGCCGACCTGCGCAAATGGGCGCGGCGCCTGGCAGACCAGATGAAGCGGCAAGATGCGCTGATCGACATTGACACCGACCAGCAGGAAAACGGTGTCGAGACGATGGTCACGGTCGACAAAGACAGCGCCTCGCGCCTGGGCGTCACATCGCGTGATGTGGACAACGCGCTTTACAACGGCTTTGGGCAGCGCCAGGTGGCCACGATATACAGCGACATCAACCAGTACAAAGTGATCATGGAAGTGGCCCCGCGCTTCAGGCAAAGCCCCGAGGCGCTGAAAGATATTTACGTGCCCGCGCGCGCAACAGGCGTGGGAACCACTGCGGCCAACCTCGTCAACCCCGCGCTGCGCGATCAGTCAACAGGTCAGGCCCTGAGCAACACAGGCAGCACCATGGTGCCGCTGTCGGCGATTGCCCGGTTTTCTGAAAGTGCCAAGGCATCCAGTGTGAATCATCAAGACGGCGAACTCGCCACCACCGTGTCGTACAACCTGGCCGAAGGCAGTACCCTCCAGCAGGGTCAGGTCGCCGTCAAGCAAGCCGAAGCTGAGATCGGCCTGCCCAACAACGTGCGCGGCAGCTTTGAAGGCACCGCCCGTGCCGCACAAGAATCGCAAGGCCAGCAGCCCCTTTTGATACTGGCGGCGCTGGTTGTGATTTACATCGTGTTGGGCGTCTTGTACGAAAGCCTGGTGCATCCCATCACCGTGCTGTCGACGCTGCCCTCCGCGGGGGTCGGTGCGGTGCTGGCCTTGATGATCTTCAAGCTCGACTTTTCCATCATCGCGCTGATTGGTGTTTTCTTGCTGATTGGCATCGTCAAGAAAAATGCGATTTTGATCATTGACTTTGCCATTGATGCCGAGCGCGCGCGCGGACTGAGTGCTGTAGATGCTGTGCGCCAGGCGTGCTTGATGCGCTTTCGCCCGATTTTGATGACCACGTTGGCGGCAGTTCTTGGGGCTTTGCCACTGGCCATTGGCTTTGGCGAAGGTGCCGAGCTGCGCCGCCCGCTGGGCATTGCGATCATTGGCGGGCTGATTGCCAGCCAGCTGCTGACGCTGCTGACAACGCCTGTGGTGTATGTGCTGATGGACAAGCTGCGCAGGCGCGGTGCCAATGAAGTCCATCTGGCGCGGGCAACTTCTTGAAACGATGACCATGCAAACTCACGCTTTAAAACCTCTTTTTCCTGTTGCGCTGGCCTTGCTGATCACCGGTTGCGCCGTCGGCCCAAGCTATCAGCGTCCCAGAACGCCAGAGGTGATCGCCTACAAAGAAGCGGGCGACTGGGTCACGGCCCAGCCCGCAGACGCACTGGAGCGCGGGCCTTGGTGGCAGTTGTTCAACGACCCGGTACTCCATGAACTGGCAGCGCGGGTGGAGGTGTCCAACCAGAACGTGGCCGCGGCGGTGTCCGCGTATGCGCAGGCGCGTGCGCTCGTCGCCGAGCAACGCGCGGCGCTTTTCCCGTCCGTCACCTTAAATGGTGGCACTTCCCGTTCGGGCAATGGCGGCGGTACGGGCACAGTCAACACCACAGCCAGCAACAGCAACCGCACCAGCAGCAACTACCAAGCCAGCCTGGGCGCTGCCTGGGAGCCCGATGTGTGGGGCCGCCTGCAAAGTGTGGCCAACGGCGCAGCGGCCACAGCCGCCGCCAGCGCCGCCGACCTTGCCACCGCCAAGTTGTCGGCGCAGGGTGAGCTGGCGGTCAATTATTTGTCACTGCGCCAGCAGGACGCGCAAAAAGCCTTGCTGGCCAGCACGCTGGCAGGCTACGCGCGTGCACTCGAGATCACGCAAAACCGCTACAGCGCCGGCATTGCCGCCAAGACCGATGTGCTGCAAGCGCAAACCCAGCTGGCCAACGCCCAGGCCGACGAGGCCAGCGTGCAGCGTACGCGCGCGCAACTCGAGCACGCCATTGCCGTGCTGGTGGGTCGGGCACCCGGCAACTTCACGTTGGCAGCTGCGCCCGACTGGAAAGCCACTGTGCCCAACGTTCCGGTTGGCGTGCCGTCTACCTTGCTTCAGCGCCGGCCTGACATCGCCGCCGCAGAGCGCCGTATGGCGAGTGCCAACCAGCAGATTGGCGTGGCCAAAGCGGCTTACTACCCCAGCCTGAGCCTGAATGCGTCTGTCGGTACATCAGCCAGCCGCGTGGCTGATCTGTTCAGCGCGCCTGCTGCCTTGTGGTCACTGGGTTTGTCCGCAGCGCAAGTGCTGTTCAAGGGCGGCGCACTTGACGCGCGTCTGGACGGCGCGACAGCCGCCTACGACCAGACCGTGGCACGCTACCGCCAGGTGGTGCTGAGCGCGTTTCAAAATGTTGAAGACCAGCTGTCTGCTGCCCGTGTGCTGCAAATCCAGCAAGCACTGCGTGCCCAGGCGTCAAGCGCTGCTGATCAGGTGGAGCAGCAAGTGCTGAACCGCTACCGCAGCGGGCAAGTGAGCTACTCCGAGGTCATCACCGCCCAAACCACCGCCCTCAGTGCCCGCCGTGCGCTGGTGCAGGCCACGGCTGACCGCCAGACAACTGCGGTGGCGCTGATTCAATCACTGGGCGGTGGCTGGACCCCTTGACACCGGCCTTCAGGTCGGCGCCACCGGGTAGCTGCCCGCCAGCAAAATACCTTTGTCGACGGTGTTGATGTCGGTCTTGCCGCAAAAGGCCATCGTCAGGTCCAGCTCTTTGTGAATGATGTGCAGCGCCTTGGTCACGCCTTCCTCGCCGAGTGCGCCCAGCGCATACAGCCAGGCGCGACCGATGTACACGCCTTTGGCTCCCAGGGCGACCGCTTTGATGACGTCCTGGCCGCTGCGAATGCCGCCATCCATATGGACTTCTATCTTGTCGCCAACGGCGGCCACAATGCGGGGCAGGGCGCGGATGGAGGATTCCGCACCGTCGAGTTGCCTGCCGCCATGGTTGGACACGATGAGCGCATCTGCGCCACTGCTGACCGCAAGCCGCGCATCTTCTTCGTCCTGAATGCCCTTCAAAATAATCTTGCCGCCCCAGCGTTTTTTAATCCACTCCACATCGTTCCAGTTGAGGGCTGGGTCGAACTGCTTGGCTGTCCAGTCACTGAGCGAGCTCATGTCGTCAACGCCCTTGACGTGACCCACAATGTTGCCAAAGCCGTGGCGTTTGGTGCCTAGCATGCCCAAGCCCCAGCGCGGCTTGGTGGCCATGTTGATGATGTTGGGAATGGTTAACTTGGGTGGTGCGGACAGGCCGTTTTTCAAGTCTTTGTGGCGTTGACCCAGGATTTGCAAATCAAGCGTGATCACCAGCGCCGAGCAGTTGGCGGCTTTGGCCCGGTCAATCAGGCGCTCGATAAAGTCGCGGTCTTTCAAAACGTAGAGCTGAAACCAGAACGGGTGCCGGTCGGTCGCCTCAGCCACATCTTCAATCGAGCAAATGCTCATCGTCGACAAGGTAAACGGGATGCCAAACTTTTTGGCAGCGCGCGCGCCGCAAATCTCGCCATCAGCATGTTGCATGCCGCTCATCCCGGTAGGCGCAATAGCCACGGGCATGGCCACGTTTTGCCCAATCATTTGCGTCGCCGTACTGCGCCCTTCCATGTTGACCGCCACGCGCTGGCGGAATTTGATGGACTGAAAGTCCGCTTCATTGGCGCGGTAAGTGCCTTCGGTCCATGATCCTGAATCAGCGTAGTCGTAAAACATGCGCGGTACGCGCTTTTGGTGCAATACCCGCAGATCTTCAATATTGGTGATGATGGTCATGGAATGTCTTTGTCCTTGTCTTTGTCTTTGTCTTTGGGTCTACTTCGGTCTTCTTGCGATGGTAAGGGCGCGGCACAGTCATGGCATGAAAACTGAGCTGAGCACATTGAAATTATTTTGACAGCCTGGCCCTGTGCAGCGCAATCTGCGCCCGCACCTGCACCGGCGCCGTGCCGCCCAGCGTGTTCCGCGCATTCAGTGAGCCGCGCAGGCTCAGCACGTCGTACACGTCTTTTTCAATTTTCGGGTTGAACTCTTGCAGCACGGCCAGAGGCAGTTCTGACAGGTCGACCCCGTGTGCCATGGCGGCTTTTACGGCGTGGGCCACAGCCTCGTGTGCGTCCCGAAATGGCAACCCTTTTTTCACCATGTAGTCGGCCAAATCCGTTGCGGTGGCGTAGCCGCGCAGGGCGGCTTTTTCCATCGCGTCTGGTTTGACAGTGATGCCTGCCACCATGTCTGCAAAGATGCGCAGCGTGTCTTTTAAGGTGTCTACCGTGTCAAACAGCGGCTCCTTGTCTTCCTGGTTGTCCTTGTTGTAGGCCAGGGGTTGGCCTTTCATGAGTGTGATCAAGCCCATCAAATGGCCCACCACCCGGCCGGTTTTGCCGCGTGCCAGCTCGGGCACATCGGGGTTCTTCTTTTGCGGCATGATGGACGAACCGGTGGTGAAGCGGTCAGGAATGTGGATGAAGCCGAAGTTCTGGCTCATCCACAAGATCAGCTCCTCGCTCATGCGGCTGATGTGCACCATCGCAATCGAGGCAGCGGCGGTAAATTCAATCGCAAAGTCGCGGTCACTGACAGCATCAAGAGAATTTTGGCAGACACAGGGCTGGCCATTTTCATCGACCATGCCAAGCGACCTGGCGACGCGCTCACGGTCCAGCGGGTAGCTGGTGCCCGCCAGCGCGGCCGCGCCGAGCGGCAAACAGTTGACGCGTTTTCGAACGTCGGCCATACGAGCCGCGTCGCGGGAAAACATCTCGACATAGGCCAGCATGTGGTGGCCAAAGCTCACTGGCTGGGCCACTTGCAGGTGAGTAAAGCCGGGCAAAATCACATCCACATTTTTGTCAGCAATGTCTACCAAGGCTCGTTGCAGATCCGTCAGCAGACCGGTGATGGCGTCAATCTCACCGCGCAGCCACAGACGCACATCGGTCGCGACCTGGTCGTTTCTCGAGCGGCCCGTGTGCAGCCGTTTGCCAGCGTCGCCTACCAATGCCGTCAGGCGCGCCTCAATGTTCAGGTGCACGTCTTCCAGGTCCAGCTTCCACTCAAACGCACCCGACTCAATCTCTGACGTGATTTTTGCCATGCCGTCTTGGATGGAAGCGTGGTCAGCAGCGTTGATGATGCCCTGCGCCATCAGCATGTCGGCATGCGCCAATGAGCCGGCAATGTCGGCCTGCCACAAGCGCTTGTCAAAAAACACGCTGGACGTGTAGCGTTTGACCAGGTCGCTCATGGGTTCAGAAAACAGGGCAGACCAGGCTTGTGATTTTTTGTCGAATTGGTTCACATTAAACTTTCAAAGGCGCGTTTTGCTTGTCGGCAGGAGCCGGCAATGCAATACTTGTCCCGTTGATTTTATCTGCCCTGTCCCTGCCACTGATGAAAACAGTCCCCCCGGCTTTTGCTGAATCCACATTGCACGGCGGTTTGCTGCCGCTGGATGATGGCTTGGCTGGCGCTTATGCTGCGCCCGCGCGCCCCAACATGTTTGATGCCTGTCATGTGGGCGTGGTGCTGCGGGCGGTGCTGTTTGTTGAGAGCGTGGTGGGTATTGGCGCCATGTTTGTGTCCACCCAAGCGCTGGACTGGCTGCTGCGCTTTTCGCTGCTGACAGGGGGCGTGTTGCCTGCCACGCTGGCCTGGCTGATTGCGGCCTGCGCTTTAAAGGCTCGCCTGGCCCGGCTCAACCCATCGGGCCAATGGCTGATGGGCATCGCTCTGGGCGCCGTAGCAGGCCTGTATGGCTGCGGCTTGCTGAGTTTTATCGGCTTGTTGCAGCCTGCGCCCTGGTTTGCCAGCGCGGCTGCGGGCGCATTTCTGTCGGGCATGCTGCTGGCCGGGCTGTTCTGGCGCGCCCGGGCCCGCACGCCCGCGGCAACGGCAGCACGGCTGGCGGAGCTCCAGTCGCGCATCCGGCCGCATTTTTTATTCAACACCCTGAACAGCGCCATCGCTTTGGTCCGGGCCGAGCCGCTCAAGGCCGAAGCGGTGCTGGAAGACCTGAGTGAGCTGTTTCGCAGCGCACTGGCCGACCCGGCAGAGTCGGTCACGTTGGGGCAAGAAATTTCTCTGGCTGCGCGTTACATGGCCATAGAAGAGATCCGCTTTGGCGATCGCCTGCAAATCAGCTGGCATCTTGACCCGCAGGCCGCCCAAGCCCGGCTGCCGCCGCTGCTGCTCCAGCCGCTGGTTGAAAACGCCATCAAGCATGGCGTAGAGCCCAGCGCGACGGGTGCTTTGGTAAAAATTTCTACCGAGCGGCGCGGCAGCGTCGTGGTGGTCAAGGTCAGCAACAGCACGCCAGCAGGTGTGGGCGCGCGGGGTCACGGTTTGGCGCTGGCCAATGTGCGTGAACGCTTGCTGCTGCTGCACGATGTGCAGGCGCGCTTTCAGGCGGTCTATCAGGATGGTGTTTTCCAGGTTCGGCTGGAGCTGCCCGCATGAAGGCACGGGCATGAAGCTGCGAGCGCTGCTGGTTGACGATGAAGCGCTGGCGCGGGCACGGCTGCGCGTGCTGCTGGCCGACTGCCAGAGCCCCAGCGCTGAAGTATTGGCTGAAGCCGCCACCGCCGCACAGGCCGTGACAACCCTGCGGCAGCAGGCTTTTGACGTGGTTCTTTTGGATGTGCGCATGCCCGGCATGGACGGCGTGCAGCTGGCGCAAGCCATTGCCAGCATGCCCCAGCCACCGGCGGTGGTGTTTGTCACGGCGCATGCCGAGCACGCAGTTCAGGCCTTTGAAGTTCAGGCCGTGGACTACCTGACCAAGCCGGTGCGGCTCGAACGCTTGCAACAGGCGCTACAAAAAGTAGAGCGACTTGCCCATATTAATATTGGCTTGCAGCCTGATTTTATGGGTGACGTGCTGATCATTCAAGACCGTGGCCGCACCGAACGAGTACCCTTGGTTGAAGTGCTGTACCTCAAGGCAGAGTTGAAATACATCACCGTACGCACAGCCACACACAGCTATATTTTTGACGGTGCGCTCAGTGAGCTGGAAGAAAAATACGCCGCGCAGTTCATGCGGGTGCACCGCAACGCCCTGGTTGCCAGGCGGGCCGTCAGGGCACTGGTCAAACACTTTGACGCCGA
The DNA here is from genome assembly GCA_947478725.1 of Comamonadaceae bacterium. GTDB lineage: Bacteria > Pseudomonadota > Gammaproteobacteria > Burkholderiales > Burkholderiaceae_C > Polaromonas. Next base: position 25,847 of record CANJWZ010000034.1, on the reverse strand, counting down.
GGAAGGTGAGGGCTGGGCCGTGCGGCTGAGCGGTATCGACGAGCTGGTGGCCGTGTCACGTCGCCAACTCAGCGCGGTGCGTGAGGCGATCGCCAGCAACTAGCGCATTGATAATCGGGCTTTTCTGACCAGACCCAAGACATGCCACAACGTGCCGACTTCACCACCCAACGCATCGAGCAGTTCAGCAACGAGCCGGCCATTGAAAAGCAGCTGGTGCAAAGCTTTTTTGCTGGCAAACCGGGGTTTTATGTCGATGTGGGGGCCAACGACCCGGTGCTGGATTCCCAGTCGCAGCACCTCGAAGCCCTGGGCTGGACGGGTTTGCTGATCGAGCCAGACCCTGACTGCTGCGAACTGCTGAGAAAAAACCGTACCGGTACGGTGGTGCAAATGGCGTGTTCCAGTCCCCAGAACGCGGGCAAGCAATTGCTGCTGAACCGCGCCGGCCCGCACTCCACACTCGAAGACCGGCCCATTGCGCTCGGCGCTGTGGTTAGGTCGCAGGTTGCGGTGCAATGCGACACCCTGGATGCGATTTTGCGCGACCACAACGCGCCGGCAGGTTTTGATTTGCTGTCGATTGATATTGAAGGCCACGAGCTGGTGGCTCTGTCAGGCTTTAGTTTTGATGTCTGGCAGCCGCGCCTGGTGTTGCTGGAAGACCATGTCACCCACCTGAACAAACACCAGCTGATGCGGCGAAACAATTACCAGCTGCTGATGCGAACTGGCCTGAACAGCTGGTATGTGCCTGCAGACGCAGCCTACAGCTCGTCTCTGGCTGCCAAGTTTGAATATGTACGCAAATACTTCTTGGGCCTGCCGCTGCGCCAGTTCCGCTATTCACAGGTCGCCGGCAGCGAGCCCTGATTTTTTTCAAGCGGTTTGAAATCACTAAACGCTCCTCAATCAGGAGCTACTCGAACAGGTATTTATTGGGTTTCAGACACTTTGCAGGTCTGAAAGCAAAGTTTTTTACGCTGACGCCTGCGAAATCACGGTTTTTTCAATCACGCGGTCATCACCCAGAACAATCAGTGCAAACAGCAACTCGTCCAGGCTGCCAGCGCGCGCCGTCTTGCGTGCCAGCAGCGGTGTGGCCTGGGGGTTGAGGATGACAAAGTCCGCCTCGCAGCCGGGCAGCAGGTTGCCCACCACACCGCTCAGGCCCAGCGCCTGGGCTGCACCGGCGGTGTGCTGCCACCACAGATGCTGGGGCGACAGCGACACACCGGGTTGGGTCTGCCCACCTTCGACCTTTGTGCGGCCCACGTAGTACGCCGCCAGCATGGTGTGAAACGGGCTGAACGAGGTGCCGCCGCCCACGTCGCTGGCCAGGCCGTACAGGTGTCCCGCGCGGTCAGCCGCGGCGTAGTCAAAAAAGCCGCTGCCTAAAAACAGGTTGCTGGTCGGGCTGACGGCGGCGGCCGTCCCGGTGGCGCGCAGCAGCGCCCGGTCTTCATCGTCAAGATGGATGCAGTGTGCGTAGACGGCCCGGGGCCGCAGCAAACCAAAGTGCGCATACACACTGAGGTAGCTGCGCGCTGCGGGGTAAAGCTGTTTGACCCAGGCGATTTCATCAAGGTTTTCTGCCACATGGGACTGAATCCACACATCCGGGTACTGGGCGGCCAACTCACCTGCACCGCGCAGTTGCGCAGCGCTGCTGGTCGGTACAAAACGCGGCGTGATGGCGTAACCGAGGCGGTCCACGCCGTGCCATTGCTTGATCAGGGTTTCGGTATCGATCAGGCTTTGTTCGGTGTCGTCACGCAGCCCGTCCGGTGCATTTTGGTCCATCAGCACCTTGCCTGCCATCATGCGCAGGCTTTGCTGTTGCGCTTGGCCCAGCAGGGCATTGACAGACTCAGGATGTGAGGTGGCAAAGGTCAGCGCAGTGGTGACGCCATGACGCAGCAATTCAGCGATGAAAAACGTCGCTGCTTGGGCGCAGTATTCGGGCGATACAAAGCGTTTTTCTTCTGGAAACGTGTAGTTTTCAAGCCATGGCAGCAAGCCATCAGCGGGCGAGCCGATCACATCCAGCTGGGGGTAGTGGACGTGCATGTCGACGAAGCCGGGCGCGATGATGCGGCCTGGCAGGTGTTCGACGGGCAAGCCTGGGTAGCCTGAATGCAAGCTTTGAAAGCTGCCGATGGCCTGGACGACCTGGCGACGGTGAGCGTTCGGGCCGACGACCAGCAGGCCGTCTTGCTCGAACACGGCTTGCCGGTCTTTGAAATACAGCAGGCTGGCCCGGTAGGCTTTCATCAAGGGGTCAGTTTGTCAGGGTGCAACTGTCACCCATGCCAGCGCGCCACACGCGCACGGCTGTCAGGCCCGGCAAACTGGGGGCCAGCGCCCGCCAGATGTAGGCGCATAGGTTCTCCAGCGTTGCCGTGCCCAGGCCGGGGACATCGTCCAGCATGCGGTGGTCCAGCTCGGGGCGCAGCATCTCAATGGCGGCGCGCACACGGCCCAGGTCCAGCACCATGCCTGTGGCGGGGTCGGGTTGGCCTGACAGTGTGATGTCTGCGTTGTAGGTATGGCCGTGGATGCGGCGGCTGACCTCGGCCTGTGGGTCGGCTTCGATTTCGCGTTTCAACGTATGCGCGGCATCAAAGAAAAAGGTTTGGCTGATCTGATAATTCATTTTTGGCTTTAGCGTATGCCTGTCATTTTGTGGGTTTGCAGGCTGAGTCGCCAAGCGGGTCGCTGCATGCACAGGGCAATGCAGTCGCTCAGGTTGGCCGCTTTGAGCACGTTGTCCATCGGCTGCAAATAGCGATGGGTAAAGTTTGCCGCTTCCAGCTCGTCCAGGTCAAAGCTGGTTTGTGGCCACACCAGTTTCAATTCATGGCCTGTGCGTTGCACCCACGGCGCACCGGCTTTGGGGCTGACACAAATCCAGTCGATGCCTGCCGGTGCGGCCAAAGTGCCATTGGTCTCCACAGCAATTTCAAAACCGCGCGCGTGCAAGGCATCAGTCAAAGCGTCATCCACTTGCAGCAGCGGCTCGCCGCCTGTCATGACGACAAAGCGATGGGTTCTGTCAGCGCTTGGCCATTGGGCGGCGATTTGTTCGGCCAGCGCATCGGCATCTGCAAACTTGCCGCCCAGCGTTCCCCAATTCCCGTCTCCGCCCACAAAGTCGGTGTCACAAAACTGGCAAACCGCTGTGCTTCGGTCCTGCTCACGGCCCGACCACAAATTACAACCTGCAAAGCGGCAAAACACCGCAGGCCGACCTGCGTTGGCACCTTCGCCTTGCAGGGTGTAGAAAATTTCTTTGACTTGATAACTCATGCGGCGCTCCACGCCGCAATGGGCGGGGCCGTGAGGTTTTTATACATGGTAGTCCTCTACATGGCGCCGAAAAATGGGAGGTGAATCGCTTGTCGGGCGGCAAGCGTTCTCGTTGATTTTAAAGCTCAAGCAAATGTCGCAAAACAGGCGTCCAACTGGTCGATGTAGCGGCGCTTGGCTGATGCCTCAATAAAGCTGGCCTCGAAGCTGTTGCGCGCCAGGGTGTAGGCATGCTGTGCCTGCAAGCCCGTCGCCGCAAAGGTTTGCGTGAAGTTGTCATTCATGTAGCCGCCAAAGTAAGCCGGGTCGTCTGAATTGACCGTTGCGGCCAGGCCAGCATCGAGCAACTGCTTGAGGTTGTGGCTGGCCAGGTCAGGGAACACGCACAGCTTGAGGTTGGACAGCGGGCAGACCGTCAGTGCTATGCGGTCTGAGGCCAGACGCTGCATCAGGGCGGCGTCTTTGCTGGACTGCACGCCGTGGTCAATCCGCTCGACTTTCAGCACATCCAGGGCAGTCCACACATAAGCGGGTGGGCCTTCTTCACCCGCATGCGCCACCAAATGAAAGCCCAGCTCGCGGCAGCGCGCAAACACGCGTGCAAACTTTTCTGGTGGGTTGCCAACTTCGCCGGAGTCCAGCCCGATACCCACGATTTTGTCCCGGTAGGGCAGCGCCTGCTCCAGCGTTTCAAAAGCCTCTTGTTCACTGAGGTGCCGCAAGAAGCACCTGATGAGCGAGCCGCTGACGCCCAGTTTGGCGTATGCATCGACGCAGGCCCGGTACAGGCCACGGATGACTGTGTCGATGCTGACCCCACGTGCGGTGTGCGTTTGTGGGTCAAAAAACAGCTCGGCGTGCACCACGTTATCGCCAGCGGCTTTCACGAAGTAGGCGTATGCCATGTCGTAAAAATCCTGCTCGGTGATGAGCACGCTGGCCCCTGCGTAATAGATGTCCAGAAAGCTTTGCAGGTTGGTAAAGGCATAGGCTTGACGAAGCTCGGCAACGCTGCTGTAAGCCATGTCAATGCCGTTGCGCTGAGCCAGTGCAAAAATCAGTTCAGGCTCCAGCGAGCCTTCGATGTGAATGTGCAGCTCGGCTTTGGGCATGGCGCGTAGCAACTCGGGCAGGCGGTCACGGGTCATGGGTCGGATGGGGTTCATGGTCTTTCCTGAAATAAAAAGGCCGCTGAAAACTGACTTTTCAGCGGCCTTGATATCTTGTCAGCAGCTTACTTCTTGTCGCCGCCTGGCACTTTGCCCTCAACGCCTTTGACGTAGGTTTTCAGACCGCCCAAAAACTGGTCGTCGGCTACCGTATCCTTGGCGATCAGCTCTTTGCCGGTGTTGTCCATGATCGGGCCTTTCCAGATCGTGAAGCTGCCGTCTTTCAGCCCAGCCCTGATCTCGTCAATCCGTTTTTTGGTGTCATCGGGCACGTCGGTAGCCACGGACACCATGTCAATCGCGCCTTCTTTCACGCCCCACCAGGTTTTGCTGCCACCTGTCCATTTGCCTTCAAGCGCCTCGCCGACGGCCTTGACGTAGTACGGCCCCCAGTTGATGATGGCCGAGCCCAGGTGGGCTTTCGGGCCATAGGCCGTCATGTCGGAGTCCCATCCAAAGGCGCGCTTGCCCATTTTTTCGGCGGTTTGCAGCACGGCCGACGAGTCGGTGTTTTGCATCAGCACGTCCGCGCCGCCATTGATGAGAGCGGTCGCGGCTTCGGTTTCTTTGGGCGGGTTGAACCACTCATTGACCCACACCACTTTGGTCTTGATTTTCGGGTTGACCGACTGCGCGCCGAGCGTGAAGCTGTTGATGTTGCGGATCACTTCGGGGATCGGAATCGACCCGACCACACCCACGGTGCCGGTCTTGCTCATCTTGCCTGCAATCACGCCTGCCATGTAGGCCCCTTCATAGGTGCGGCTGTCGTAGGTGCGCATGTTGTCAGCGGGTTTGTAACCGGTCGCGTGTTCAAACTTCACGCCCTTGTTGTCAGCGGCGACTTTGAGCATCGGCTCCATGTAGCCAAAGGTGGTGCCAAAAATCATTTTGTTGCCTTGACTGACCATGTCGCGAATCACGCGCTCGGCATCGGCTGACTCAGGTACTTTTTCAGCAAAGGTGGTCATCACCTTGTCGCCATAAGCTTTGTCGACGGCCTTGCGGGCGTTGTCATGTGCAAAAGTCCAGCCGCCGTCGCCCACCGGGCCGACGTAAGCAAAAGCGATCTTGAGCGGCTCAGGCTTGGCCGCAACCGGCTTGGCTTCTTCTTTTTTGCCGCAACCGACAAGAGCGGCTACCGCCACTGCTGTGAGGGCAGTCATGGTGAAGTAACGTTTTTGCAGATTTGTCATGTCATATCGCTTTCGTTGAAGAGAGGTGTAAAAGAATCATCAGAACAGTCGGGCAAGGTTAAAAATCACAATTATGCAGTGGCACACCGCGCCAAACCATTTAACTGCCAGGATAAAAAGGCTTTCCCAGTGAGCCGGGCATGTTGACACGTATCCACACTGGGTTGCGCGAGATCAGCACCAGCACCACGATGGTGGCCAGGTAGGGCAGCATCGTCAAAAACTGTGGCGGCACATCGACCCCCTGGCTTTGCAGATGAAACTGCAGCATGGTCACCCCGCCAAACAAATAAGCACCCAACAGCACACGCGCCGGCCGCCAGGTGGCAAAGGTGGTCAGCGCCAGGGCGATCCAGCCCTTGCCGGCAATCATGCCTTCGACCCACAGGGGCGTGTAAATGACCGACACATAGGCACCGGCCAGCCCGCACAGCGCGCCGCCCGCCACCACAGCGGCCAGCCGGATGCGGCGCACCGGGTAGCCCAGCGCGTGGGCAGATTCAGGGCTTTCACCGACCGAGCGCAGCACCAGCCCGGCGCGGGTAGCGCCTAAAAACCAGATCAAGCCCACAGCAAGGCCAGCAGCGATGTAAACCATCGGGTGATGGCGGAAAAGCGCAATGCCTAAAAATGGCAGGTCGCTCAGAAAAGGGACGGTGTATTGGGTTTGCTCAGGCAACTTCTCTTGCACATACCGGATGCCTAAAAATGCTGAAAAGCCTGTTCCAAACAAACTCAGCGCCAAGCCGGTGGCGTACTGGTTGGTGTTCAGCCAGATCACCAGCATGCCAAACAAGGCCGCTAACAGCGCGCCTGCCGCCATGCCCGCCGCAAAGCCCAGCCAGCTGTTGCCCGTGTGCACCACCGTTGCAAAACCCGCAATGGCGGCGCACAGCATCATGCCTTCAGCGCCCAGGTTCACAACGCCCGCTTTTTCATTGATGAGCAAGCCCAGCGCCGCAATGGCCAGAACCGTACCGGCTGACAAGGTGGCAGCCAGAAGCAATGCCATGGAATCCATCAGTTGGCTCCTTTGGCTTTGACGGCTGTGATGGCTGTGGACTTGGTGAACCTGATGCGATAAGCCATCAGCGTGTCGCAAGCCAGCAGGTTAAACAGCAGCAAGCCTTGAAACACGCCGGTCAGCGACTTGGGTAAACCCAGGCGTGACTGCGCCAGTTCGCCGCCGATGTAAAACATGCTCATCAGCAAGGCTGAAAACACCACGCCCACCGGGTGCAAGCGCCCCACAAACGCCACAATGATGGCCGCAAAGCCGTAGCCCGCAGGCACATACGGCGTCAGCTGACCGATGGGCCCGGCCACTTCAAGCGCGCCTGCCAAACCTGCCGCACCGCCTGACACCAGCAGCGCCGTCCACAGCGCGCGACGCGACGAAAACCCTGCATAGCGGGCCGCCGCTGGCGCCAAGCCGCTGACTTCTTGTTTAAAGCCTGCGTAGGAGCGAAACAAAAACAGCCACAGCCCCAACACACCCAGCGCGGCCACCACAATGCCCACGTTGACGCGGGAGCCTTGCATCAAACGCGGGATTTGCGTCACCGCTTCAAAGGTTTTGGTTTGCGGAAAGTTATAACCATTCGGGTCTTTCCACGGGCCAAACACCAGGTAACTGAGCACCATGTCTGCCACATAGACCAGCATCAAACTCACCAAAATCTCGCTGGCATTGAACCGGTCACGCAGCAGCGCAGTGATGCCGCCCCATGCCATGCCGCCCAGCACGCCAGCCAGCAAAATCGCCGGGATGATCCAGGGGCCGGTGTCCTTTTCAGCCAGCAGCGCCACGCCACCTGCGGCAACTGCGCCCATCACAAACTGGCCCTCAGCGCCAATGTTCCACACGTTCGATCTGAAGCACACCGACAAGCCCAAGGCAATGATGAGCAGCGGCGTGGCCTTGACCATCAGCTCACTCAAGGCGTTGGCTGATTTGATCGGCTCCCAAAAAAACACCCCCAGGCCTTTGACCGGGTCTTTGCCCAGCAGCAAAAAGAGCAGCACGCCGATGACAACGGTGATCAGCAGCGCCAGCAGGGGCGAGCCATACGTCCAAAATTTTGACGGCTCAGGCCGCGCCTCCAGCTTGATCATGCAGCGCTCCTGTCAAGGGGCGTGTGCTGGTCCCACAAGCCACTCATCCACTGGCCCACCAGCTCGGTGCTGGCCTGCGTGCGCGCCAGCATGGGCGACAGCTGGCCCTTGGCCATCACGTAGAGCTGATCGCATATTTCAAACAATTCGTCCAGCTCTTCACTGACGACCAGCACCGCACAGCCCTGCTCTGCCAGTTGCAGCAGTGCGCCCCGAATTTGCGCGGCTGCGCCCACATCCACACCCCACGTGGGCTGGCTGACGATCAGCAGCTTCGGGTCTGCATCGATCTCACGGCCCATGATGAATTTCTGCAAGTTGCCACCCGACAGCGACCGGGCCAGCGCCTGGGGCCCGCCGGATTTGACCTTGAAGCGCGCAATGATCTTTTCGGCCTGGCCTTGCAAGACTTGATCATGGAGCCAGCCGCCCCTGCCGACCGCTTCGTTGCGCGTCAGCATCACATTGCGGCTCAATGCCAACTGAGGCACTGCTCCCCGGCCAAGGCGTTCTTCTGGCACAAAATGCAGCCCCAATGCGCGGCGCTTGAGCGGGCCGTGCCCACCCACGTCAACACCATTGACCAGCACACTGCCTGGGGCAGACCGCGTGTCTTCACCCGACAGCGCATAGAGCAATTCTTTTTGGCCACTGCCTGACACACCCGCGATGCCGACCACCTCGCCCGCCCGCACTTGCAGGCTGACATGGGTCAGATCGATGCCGAACTGCTCGGTGCTGGTCAAACTCAGCTGATGCACATCCAGCAGCACCGCACCCGCGCGCTCGTGGCGGGGCACCAGCGCCGGCGGCTCGCTGCCAATCATCAGGCGGCTGAGCGACGCATTGGACTCTTGGGCCGGGTCACACACGCCGGTGACTTTGCCGGCCCGCAGCACGGTACAAGCGGTGCACAGCGAGCGGATTTCATGCAACTTGTGGCTGATGTACAAAATGCTACAGCCCTCGCTGGCCAGTTGGCGCAGCGTGACAAACAGGTTTTCTACCGCTTGGGGCGTCAGCACCGATGTCGGTTCATCCAAAATCAACAGCTTGGGGTGGGTCATCAGCGCCCGCACAATTTCAACCCGCTGACGCTCACCCACACCCAGCGTGTGCACCGGCCGGGCCGGGTCGAGCTGCAAGCCGTAGGCCTGGGTGGTTTGCATGATCTGGGTGGAAACCTCGGCCAGGCTCAAATGTTTGCCCAGACCCAGCCACACGTTTTCAGCCACGCTCAAGGTTTCAAACAAACTGAAATGCTGGTACACCATGCTGATGCCCAAGGCGCGCGCCTCGTTGGGGTTGTGCACGGTCACCTCTTGGCCGTTCATGCGCATGCTGCCCGCGTCCGGTTTCACAGCGCCGTAAATGATTTTCATCAGGGTGGACTTGCCGGCCCCGTTTTCGCCCAGCACGGCGTGAATTTCGCCGGCCTGCACGCTCAGCGATATGTCGCTGTTGGCCACCACCCCCGGGTATGCCTTGGTGATGCCTGCGAGTTCCAGCCGGGGATGCAGGGCAGGTTGTGGTGTGAACAAAGACATGCTGGACGGTTGTGAATTTTCGGAGTTATTTTATGGCTCGGTGTGCACGGTATTGAAGACTTTGATGAGATGAAAATCAATCTTGCCGAAAAGCGTCTGATCTGTCCTACGCCTTTGTTCACAGGCCTTTGTTCATAGCGTCAATATGGTTTTTTGTATGCAAGTAGCGCGCCTGCTGAAATACCCTGCAAGAATGCCTTCTATGTCTTTGCTACCAACAACTGCCATCAGCACCCGCCCCATTCGCTTTTTAAAGCGTGGTCACCTCGTGTCTTTAGCCAATGTACCACCCAGCCGCACCCTGCTGGAGGTGCTGCGTGAGGACCTGGGCAGCACTGCCACCAAAGAAGGCTGCGGCGAAGGTGATTGCGGTGCGTGTGTGGTGGTGCTGGGTGAACAAGTCGATGGCAAGCTGAGTTTTAAGGCCGTTAACAGTTGCATTCGCTTGGCGCATTCTGTCGATGGCATGTCGGTGTGGACGGCTGAAGACATTGCTGCTGATAACGGCCAACTGCATGCCGTGCAACAGGCCATGCTGCAGTGCCATGGCTCGCAATGCGGCTTTTGTACGCCGGGTTTTGTCATGAGCTTGTTCGCGATGTACCAGAACCACAGCTGCAAAGGGCAGGCGATCTCGCGCGAATTGGCGCAAGCTGAGCTGTCTGGCAACCTGTGCCGCTGCACGGGCTATCGGCCTATTTTGGACGCGGCGCAAATGCTGGATGCTCTGCCACTGCAGCGATTCAATGAAGTTGAAGTGCTACAAAAACTAGAGCATATTACCCATAAAAATATTGGCCTAGAGGCCAATTCAGTAGATAAATGTGGCTATCAATCGCCTGCCACACTGCAAGATTTGCTCGAACGCCGCTCAAAACAGCCGGGTGCACAAATCGTGGCCGGCACCACCGATGTGGGCCTGTGGGTCACCAAGCAGCACCGCCAGTTTGACCAGATCATTGACGTGACGAAGGTAGCCGAGCTGCGCCGTATTGAAGACTACCCGCAGCACATCGCCATCGGCGCGGCGGTCACTTTGAACGACGCCTTTAATGCGCTCATCAAAGACCGTCCCCTGTTGCGCGACTTTGCAGCGCGGTTTGCAGGCTTGCCGGTGCGCAACTCGGGCACGCTGGGCGGCAACGTGGCCAACGGTTCGCCGATTGGTGATTCGATGCCGCTTTTGATCGCTTTGGGGGCCCATGTGGTGCTGATGAGCGTTCGTGGACACAGAGACATGCCGCTGGAGCAGCTCTACACCGGCTATCGGCAAAACGTGCTGGCGGCAGATGAAGTCTTGGCCTGGATCAAAGTACCCAAGCCGACGCCAGATGAGTTTGTGCGTATCTACAAAATCTCCAAACGCTTTGACGACGACATCTCGGCGATCTGCCTGGGGCTGAAGCTGGAGATCAACGGTGGCATCGTCACCAAAGCTTCCATTGGTGTGGGCGGCGTCGCAGCAACGCCGGTACGCGCTATAAAAACAGAAGCTTCTTGCACCGGTCAAGACTGGTCAAAAGCCACTGTTGAGCAGCTGAAAACGGTGCTTAGAGCTGAGTTTTCACCGATTTCTGACATGCGGGCCAGCAAGGCCTACCGCACCCAGGTGCTGGGTCATCTGCTGGAGCGCTTTTGGCTTGAAAGCCAGGGTGTGCAACAAATCAATCTTGAATCCTTTAGTCTGGCGGGTCACGAATGACAGCCGCTGGCCATTCCACCTTTCATGAAAGTGCGCGGGCCCAGGTGGCGGGCGCGGCAACTTACGTGGACGACATCCCAGAGCTCAAAGGCACGTTGTACGCCGCGCCCATCATGTCAACCGTGGCCCACGGCAAGCTGCTGGGTATTGACTGCCAAGCCGCTCTGGCCATGCCCGGCGTGGTGGATGTGGTGCTGGCAGCTGACATTCCGGGAGACGCTGTGCTGGCTGCGTTTGCGCATGATGAGCCTGTCTTTGCGTTTGACATCGTCGAACATGTTGGCCAAGTCATCGGCCTGGTGGTGGCCGAGTCCGTCATGCAGGCCAGGCGAGCCGCAAGGCAGGTGCAATGCCGTATACAAGCATGGCCTGCCGTTCTTGACGTTCATGCTGCGCTAGCTGCCAAGAGCTTTGTGCTGCCGCCCGTCGTGGTCAGGCGCGGCGATGCTGACGCGGCGCTGAGCGATGCACGGCACAGCTTGGACGGCACCCTTGAGGTCGGTGGCCAGGAGCACTTTTACCTGGAAGGGCAAGTGGCTTACGTGCTGCCGCAAGAGCAAGGCCAGTGGCTGGTTTACACCAGCACCCAGCACCCAGGCGAGGTGCAGCATTGGGTGGCCCATGCCCTGGGCATTGACAACCACCGGGTGGTGGTGGAATGCCGCCGCATGGGTGGCGGCTTTGGCGGCAAAGAAACGCAGGCCGGGCACATGGCGGTGTGGGCGGCGGTTGCTGCCCACAAACTCAAGCGCCCGGTCAAGCTGCGACTCGACCGGGACGATGACTTTTTGATCACTGGAAAGCGCCACCCGTTTGCCTATGACTATCGCGTCGGTTTTGACGACACAGGCCGCATCACCGGCTTGAAAATGCAGATGCTGGCCAACTGCGGCTTCAGTGCCGACCTGTCTGGCCCGGTGGCCGACCGCGCCGTGTTCCACCTCGACAATGCCTACTTTCTGGCCGATGTTGATATCACCTCGTATCGCCTGAAAACCAACACCCAGAGCCACACGGCCTTTCGTGGCTTTGGCGGGCCGCAGGGCATGCTGGTGATTGAAAACATCATGGGCGACATCGCACGGCATCTGGGCATGGACGCACTGGACGTGCGCAAGCGCAACCTGTACGGCGTGGACGAACGCGATGTGACGCACTACCAGATGAAGGTGGAGGACAACATCCTTGAGCCGCTGCTGGCAAAGCTTGAACACACCTGCAGTTACCGCCAAAGGCAAGCCAGCATTGCGGCCTGGAATGCTGCCAACCCGGTCATCAAGCGAGGCATGGCCATCACGCCGGTCAAGTTTGGTATCTCGTTTACCGCCACACTGTTCAACCAGGCCGGTGCGCTGGTGCATGTGTATCTGGACGGCAGCGTGCAGGTCAATCACGGCGGCACCGAGATGGGACAGGGCCTGAACACCAAGGTTTGTCAGATCGTAGCGGACGAGCTGGGCGTCGCGTTTGACTGTGTGCTGGCAACCGCCAGCGACACCAGCAAAATTCCGAACGCATCAGCTACCGCGGCATCGGCCGGCACAGACCTGAACGCCCGGGCCGCGCAATATGCCGCGCGCAACGTGCGCGACAACCTGGCGCAATTTGTCAGTGGCCTGGACAACGTCGGTGCGGGTGCGGTGCGCTTTGAAGGCGGGCGTGTCATCACGCCCAACAACGCCAGGCTGTTTGTGGATGTTGTCAAACTGGCCTACGCCAACCGCATCCAGCTTTGGAGCGACGGCTTTTACCGCACGCCCAAAATCCATTACGACAAAACCACGCTGACGGGCCGTCCTTTTTATTACTTTGCCTACGGTGCGGCATGCACCGAAGTCGCCATCGACACCCTGACCGGTGAAAGCCGGGTGCTCAAAGTGGACATCCTGCACGACGTGGGCACCAGCATCAACCCAGCCATCGACATAGGCCAGATTGAAGGCGGCTTTGTGCAGGGCATGGGCTGGCTGACCACGGAACAATTGGTGTGGAACGACGAGGGCCTGCTGACCACACACGCGCCCAGCACCTACAAAATACCGGCGACGGGCGACATACCCGAACACTTCAAAGTCGCCTTCTGGCCCGAGCCCAACCGCGAAGATAACGTCTTCGGCAGCAAAGCCGTCGGCGAGCCACCCTTCATGCTGGCCATCAGCGTGTATGAGGCGATGAAAGACGCCGTGGCTAACGCGCGGGCGGATGGTGGGGCGGTGCAGCTGACGGCGCCGGCTACGGCGGAGAATGTACTCAGGGCGCTGGCTGTCTCTGCTTTGGCTACAGGTCAGTGAGTGTTGGCTACCTTGGTGTTGGCCATGGTGTCGAGTTATTGCGCCAGTCTGTTTTTGACCCTCACGGTCCGCATCGTGGCTGACCGGAAATCGAGGTCGGAGCGGTCCTGCACTTCGATTGAATGTATGTCCTGTTTGCAGCGAAAGCCGTCATTGGTCGTCGCAGCTTCATGCGGGTATCGGCCAGAACCGGAAGTGCGGGCAGAACGCAGCGGGGTCGGGCGGACGGGCCTCTTCGATACGGTATGGATTGATCCATAAACTAAAGTAGTTAGAAATCATTGCTGCAAATGAAAAGGACAAGACATGGCAAAGCTGCACGATTTCGTTTCGTCGATTGTTTGGACGGGAAACCGTGGAGTAGGAACCCGCGCTTACAAAGGTTACGACCGGACCTGGGATATTGCTTTGCCCGGCAAGGACATCATTCATTGCTCGAATGATCCTCTACTTGGTGGTGATCCAGCCAAGATGAATCCTGAAGATTTCCTGATTTCTGCTTTGTCCGCCTGCCATATGCTTTGGTATTTACATCTTGCGAGCAATGCTGGGATCGTTGTGACAGGCTACCGTGACGATCCGATTGGCCATGGGGAGACTCTGCCGAACGGCGCAGGACGGTTTCTTGCTGCAGTTCTCCGGCCGAAAATTTCGGTGCAAGAAGGCGTAGATTTGGGATTTGCTGGAGAACTTCACCATAACGTTCATGACTTTTGCTTTATTGCTCGATCAGTTAATTTTCCAGTGAGCTATGAGCCAACATTCAATGTAGTGGCCCGATAAGCCTTTACGAATAACGCCTTTTAACGTCCGTAACGCGTCGGTCGCTGTCGGCCACTTGCTCAGTGTCTATGACCGCTCTCAGCCTTGGATTCAACCGGTCATTCATCCCGATTCAGGGAGCATTCGCTTTGGGCCTAAAGGTAAATGTCTGCGCCGCAGCGCACTCACCTCTTCGCCACCTTCAGCGTCAGCTCAAACCCCAGCGCCTTCATCACCTTGAACAAGGTGTCCGAGCTGGGGGCGCGTTCGCCCGACAGGCTTTTGTACAGGCTTTCGCGGGACAGGCCGGTGTCGCGGGCCAGTTGCGTCATGCCACGTGCCCGGGCAATGTCGCCGAGCGCCGCAGCGAGTTCGGCCGGGTCGCCGTCGGCGAGCACTTGGCTTAGGTATTCAGCCACATCTTCGTCCGTGCCAAGGTAGTTGGCCATGTCAAAAGGCCGGGTTCTGATGGTGGTTGTGGTCATGGTGTTAATTCCTTTGCTATGGCCTTTGCAGCTTCAATGTCGCTGGCTTGGCTGGACTTGTCGCCGCCACCCAGCATCATGATGACGATCTCGCCGCGCTGCAGGTAGTACATCCGCCAGCCGGAGCCGAAAAATTCGCGCATTTCCCAGATACCGTCGCCCACCGACTTGACATCCCCCAAGTTGCCGCGCGCGGCCTTACCCAGCCTTCTGCGCAACCGAATCCGCGTTGGCCGGTCCCGCAGGCTGTTCACCCAATCGATGAAGGCATCTGTTTCCAGTACCGTATACATGGCTGGATTGTAGCCACAAGGCTACGATTTTGGCGATAAGCCTATTCGGACCAGCGGGTTTGGTGCTTTTGACCTGTCCTGGCTAGGCCATCGGCCCAGTACAAGAGGCCCGCTGTGCCGCTGGTGCCCATGGCAAAGGCCAGCTCGCAGGTTGATGCGGCGGAGTGGAACTAGGTGGTTTCTTTGTAAATGACATGCTGCATCTCGGTGCCGGTCACGGTCTCGAACAGGGCCGAACCCAGATGCATCGGCTTGGTCGGCTAGGTGTGGACCTGGGCCGCAAGGCTCAGTCCGAGGGCAAGCCGGGTCAGGGCTTGTTTGAACAAGGCAAGTCTCCAGTTCAAAGGTGGGCCAATTCGCTGAAGCCTGAGGGCCGGC
Source organism: Comamonadaceae bacterium (assembly GCA_947478725.1). GTDB lineage: Bacteria > Pseudomonadota > Gammaproteobacteria > Burkholderiales > Burkholderiaceae_C > Polaromonas. The sequence continues at coordinate 10,600 of CANJWZ010000034.1, read as the reverse complement.
CATCAGGGTTACAAGACCAGAATCGCTCGAAAGTCATTCACGTTGGTGTACGTGGGGCCTGTGACCACCAGATCACCCAAGGGGCTGAAGTAACCATAGGCATCGTTGCGGTCTAAATGGTCGTCAACTTTCAGGCCCTGAGCGGTGGCTCTGGCCAAGCTATCAGGCGCCACAAAAGCGCCTGCGTTGTCTTCAACGCCGTCAATCCCATCGGTGTCAGCGGCCAGCGCATACACACCGCTCTGGCCTTGCAGAGCCAGCGCCAGGCCCATGCAAAATTCACCCGCACGTCCGCCCCGGCCTGGGGCCGCGCCTTCATGTAGCGGCCGCACGCTGACCGTCGTTTCGCCACCGCTCAATATCACGCAGGGCTTTTCAAAGGCACCTGTGCCGCGCGCCGCAGCTCGGGCTAGTGCTGCGTGTACCTTGCCGACTTCACGTGACTCGCCTTCCATCTCGTCGCTCAAAATATACGCCTTGAGCCCGGCAGCACGCGCCGCTACGGCTGCGGCTTCCAGGCTTTGCTGCGGGGTGGCTGTCATGTGAACTTCGTGGCCGTTAAACAGCGCATCGCCTGGCTTGGGCGTCTCTAAGGTGCCGCTACCGAGCTGCGCCAGCACCGCAGCAGGCACCTCAATGCGGTAGCGCTTCAATATCGCCAGAGCGTCGGCACAAGTGGTGGCATCCGGCACGGTGGGGCCGCTGGCAATGATGGACGGATCGTCGCCCGGCACATCGCTGATGGTCAGCGTCACCACATGTGCAGGCGCGCAGGCGGCAGCCAAGCGGCCCCCCTTGATGCGTGACAAGTGCTTGCGCACGCAGTTCATCTCTGAAATGTTGGCCCCGCTTCGCAAGAGCGCCTTGTTGATGCGTTGTTTGTCAGCCAGCGTCAAACCGTCGGCAGGCAAGGTGAGCAGCGCCGAGCCGCCGCCAGAGATCAGGCACAGCACCAGGTCGTCGGCTGTCAGGCCTTGCACCATCGCCAACATCCGCTCAGACGCCTCCAGGCCCGCTGCATCTGGCACCGGATGAGCGGCTTCAATGATCTCAATACGCTGCTTGAAACCTTTGGGCGACTGGGCTTTGAGCGACTGGGCTTTGAGTAATTCAGGCAGCGGCGGAATGTGGTGATAGCGTGTCACCACCAAACCTTGCAGGGGCGCGTCTTGTGGCCACAGCGCTTCAACCGCCTGCGCCATGGAGCCGCCCGCCTTGCCCGCACCGATGACGATGGTACGGCCCGACTTGGGTGGAGCGGGCAAATAGTCAGCAGTATTTTCAAGTGGCAAAGCACGCTTGACGGCCACGTCAAATAAATGTCGCAAAAATTCTTTAGGCTGCAAAGCCGGATTCAAAGCACTCGAATTCATGAAAAGTCTCCAGCTGCAATTGTGCCGCGCCTTGAAGGGATCATCAGCCGAGCGGCCAGCTTGCTACCTGGAATTCAGAATTTGCAAAATCTGCACGAGGACACAACAAGAACTCTTACCTAGCCCTGGGCATCGCCATGGTCGGCATGGCGCTGATTGTGGCGGGGGTGGCGGTATTGAATCTGCTTTCTAAATCTGCCGGACATTGATCACTTTTTACCCAGCCCCAGCCGTTTAGCACTTTCAACATACACCTTGGTGCGCTCAGCCATGAATGCATCCATCTGCTGCACGCCGACATTGACCAGTTCAAAGCCGCTCTTGGCGGCGAGCTCTTTCATCTCGGGCTCGGCATTCAGCGCGGCCCACATGTCAGACATTTTTTTGCGCGCATCGAGAGGCGTCGATTTGGGCATGCCAATGCCGCGGTAGGCACCATCGACCCAGTCCACACCCAGCTCCCGAAAGGTGGGCACGTCAGGCAGCAGCGGATGCCGTTTTTCCATGGCCACCGCCAAAGCGCGGACCTTACTTTTGTTATTGACTGCAAAGGCTGTGTAGGTCACCGCACCATCGATCTGGCTGCCAACCACCGCCAACGTCATATCGCCAGTGCCTTTGTAGGGCACGTAGGTGCTCTTGATGTTGAAAGCAGCATTGAGCCGCTCATGCGACGCATGGTTGGCCGAGTTCAAACCAGAGCCGCCCAGGTTCATCTTGCCAGGGTCTTTTTTGGCCCCAGCGATGAACTCCGCAAAGGTTTTATAGGGGCTGTTTTCAGGCACCACCAGTGCATCAGGCGTGAAATGAAACCAGTACACCGGCGTGACATCTGCGGTTTTGTACTGCACCTCGCCTTCAATCGGCTGGAACACGATGTGCGGCAGATTCACCCCCACCACATTGACACCATCGCCGGGCAGGCTGTTCATCTGCGACCACATCAACCCGCCACCAGCGCCAGCCTTGTACTGAATGATGGTGTCAATCGCGGGGCATTTTTTCTTCAAAACCATTTGCTGATGCCGAGCAGACAGATCAGACTCACCGCCGGGCGGAAACGCCTGCCAGTACAGCACGTTTTTATCAAAACAACTGACGGCTTGCGCCCAAACGCTGGGTGTCATGCAAACGCTGGCCATCAGTAACCAGTAGCGGATAGCGATTTTCATACGATGTCTCCTTGTGGTGATGACAGATTGATATGCCGGGTCGTCTTTTTCTTCAGCCTTTTGATACCGGTACAGGCTATGCAGGCACAGGCAAGAACTGCGCGCAGACAGCTTGCGTGACTTGGGCGGTCGTTGCGTTACCGCCTAAATCGCGGGTGTGCAATGTCGGGTTGGCTGTCACACGCTCAATGGCAGCCATCAATGCCCGGGCCGCGGCCTGCTCGCCCAAATGCTCCAGCAGCATGACGCAGCTCCAGAAAGTGCCCACCGGGTTGGCCAGCCCTTGACCCATGATGTCAAAAGCAGACCCATGAATGGGCTCAAACATGCTGGGGTAGCGGCGCTCCGGGTCAATGTTGGCTGTTGGCGCAATGCCCAGGCTGCCTGCCAGTGCGGCAGCCAGGTCGCTCAAAATATCGGCATGCAGGTTGGTGGCGACCACCGTGTCCAGCGTGGCCGGGCGCATCACCATGCGGGCCGTGCAGGCATCGACCAGCTCTTTGTCCCAGGTCACGTCCGGGAATTCATGGCTGACCTCCCGCGCGATCTCGTCCCACATCACCATGGCATGGCGCTGCGCGTTGGACTTGGTCACCACTGTCAGCAGTTTGCGGGGGCGCGACTGCGCCAGCTTGAAGGCATAGCGCATGATGCGCTCGACACCGGCCCGCGTCATCACCGACAAATCGGTGGCCACTTCAATCGGCTGGCCTTGGTGCGCACGACCGCCCACGCCTGCGTATTCGCCTTCAGAGTTTTCGCGCACGATGACCCAGTTGAGGTCTTCTGGTTTGCAGCGTTTAAGCGGGCCGTCAATGCCCGGCAAAATACGCGTTGGCCGCACGTTGGCGTATTGGTCAAAGCCCTGGCAAATTTTTAACCGCAGCCCCCAGAGTGTGATGTGGTCCGGGATGTGCGGGTCACCCGCCGACCCAAACAAAATCGCATCCATACCGCGCAGCTCGTCCAGCCCGCGCTGCGGCATCATTTCACCGTGAGCGCGGTACCAGTCACCGCCCCAGCCAAAATTTTTAAAATCAAACGCAAAGCTGCCGCCGGCCGCGGCCAGTGCTTCAAGAACCGCCTGGCCGGCAGGCACGACTTCTTTGCCGATGCCATCACCGGGTATGCAGGCTATTTTGTAGGTCTTCATGGGTGTCCGAGTCGTTTGCAGGTGAGTTTGGAGTGAGTTGTGATCCGGTTGTGAAGCGTTCCAAAACTCTGACCACAAAGATTACCAAACACCGGCAGCAAACACCCATGGGGTGTACCCGCAGCGCCAGCCAGCTTCAGGGCGTGCAAAGGTGGTTTTTTGCTGAGGGGAAAGGCGACCACCCCCTGCTTCGGATGGTTTGCACACCAGAGCACCTGCGCAGATTCGTTTTCGTAGCCACAATCTCCGGTATAACAGCGACATCCGCTTAAAGATGGTCAATGAGGACCGATGTGCGAACAAAATTGTCACCGGGTGTATTCCAGGTGACGAGACGCATTTTTAAAACTTGGCGTGATTGAGGCTGCAGGTAACTGCGATAAAACGCGGCATGTCAATCCAGAATAACTTGCGTTAAAGCTTGTCCCATTTGACTACTTTGCGCCATTAAATGTTTTCTTCAATTCAATTCATTTCACTTCAGTTGCCCGCATATCAACATCACGCCTATGAACCAATCCACCATCACTCTGCGCCCCCCACAACCCGGCGACATGGGCTGGGTGGTGCAGCAGCACGGGGAGATTTACTGGCGTGAATACGGCTGGGACATGCGCTTTGAGGCGCTGGTGGCTGGCATCGTGTCTGGCTATGTCACCAAATATCAAAGCGACTTCGAAAAGTGCTGGATCGCCGAGATCGATGGTGTGCGGGCCGGGTCTGCTTTTGTGGTGCGCAAGTCAAAAACCACGGCGCAACTGCGCATGCTGATCCTCACGCCCGAGGCGCGGGGGCTGGGCCTGGGTGGCAAGCTGTGTGACGAATGCATTGCCTTTGCGCGCGCCACTGGCTACAAAAAAATGACGCTGTGGACCAATTCTTGCCTGCTGGCGGCGCGGGCGATTTACGCCAAGCGCGGCTTCAAGCTAGTCAAGGCTGAGCCTTATCAGGGCTTCGGTCAAGACCTGGTGGGCGAGACCTGGGACTTGAGGCTTTGACTACGGCGTCTTTGCGCCCGCCTCAAACCACTGTTTGATCCGCGCGCGTTCACCGTCGGTGATGCCTGTCGAGTTGTTCATGGGCATGATTTTGCTGACCACCACTTGTTGGTAAATCGACTGCGCATGCTGCTTGACGAGTGCGGGGGAGTCGAGCCGGACGTTTTTCATCTGCAACTGCGCGCCGTGGCACTGGTAGCAGCGGGTTTCCATGATTTCTGCCACTTTTAGAAAGTCATTTTGGTCTGCAGCTGCCTGAATCTGTGGGCGAGATGCTCCTGAATCAAGAGCGATGGCAGGGGCTGCTGGCGGCGCAGGTTTGAGCCACACCACCACCGCCATGATGACGGCGATACCCACCAGCGCATAGGCGATGGGGTGGCGGTTGCGACCCAGCTTGTAGCCGTGGCGCAGCACAAAAAACTGGCGTATGGCCGCACCGGCAAACATCATCAGGATCAGCACCAGCCAGTTTTGCGGATGGCTCCAGGTAAAGCTGTAGTGGTTGCTCAGCATGGCAAACAGCACGGGCAGGGTGAAATAGGTGTTGTGCACGCTGCGCTGCTTGCCGCGCTGCCCGTGGATGGGGTCCACCGGTCTGCCAGCCTTGATGTCGGCCACCATGGTGCGCTGGCCAGGAATGATCCAGAAGAACACATTTGCGCTCATGGCGGTGGCCATCATGGCACCTACCAGTAAAAATGCGGCACGTCCGGCAAACCAGTGGCAGGCCAGCCAAGAGGCGACACAGACCAGCACTGCCACGCCCGCGCCAACAATAGCCTCGCCATGTTTGCCCTTGCCAAACACCCGGCAAATCGCGTCGTACAACAGCCAGAACACCACAAAGAAAGACAGGGCCACACCGATGGCAGCGCCGGCTGACCAGTTCATCAGTGATTTGTCGATCAGGTAGACACTGGCGTTCCAGAGGTAAGACACGGTAAAAAGCGCAAAGCCAGTCAGCCATGTGCTGTAGCTTTCCCAGTAAAACCAGTGCAGGTGCTCAGGCATCTGGGGCGGCTTGCTGGCAAATTTGACCGGGTGATAAAACCCGCCGCCGTGCAGCGCCCACAGCTCGCCACTGACGCCCTGTTTTTTCAGGTCTTCATCGACCGGTGATGTCAGGCTGGAGTCTAAAAAGACAAAGTAGAACGACGAACCAACCCAGGCGATGGCTGTGATGACATGCACCCAGCGCAGCAGCAAATTGGCCCAGTCGAGAAGATAGCTTTCCATGGAGTGCGCCTTATTCAGCAAAACGGTTGACCGTGATGCAAACCTGTTCACCACTGCGGGCGCTCTGAACAGTAACCCGGCCACGAACTAAAGAAACCAAAGGCTGATGGTGTGGTTTCCCGGCTCCGCTGCGACCTGAAGCTGTGATTTTAACGATGAATCATGGTTGGGCAGGCAGGCTTTGCAACAGCTGTGCCGCGACGGCGATGGCAATCACGTCTGGCTCCTTGCCAGAAATGCCGGGCACCCCAATCGGGCTGGTGACATGCGCCAGCTCGTCAGGGGTGAAGCCGCGCGCCAGCAGCCGACGCTGAAATGTGGCCCATTTGGTGTGGCTGCCAATCAGGCCAATGTAGGGCAAGTCTGCCTTTGAACGCTGACGAAGCAGGCACATCGCCAGCACTTGCAGGTCTTCGGCGTGGCTAAAGCTCATGATGAGCACACGAGACTGTGGCGGCAGCGTGTGAACAGCGGCCTCAACCGGTTCTGACTGTTCGCAATACACATGACCCGGCACATCAGCGGGAAAGACGCCGTCGCGGCTGTCGATCCACATCACGGCAAACGGCAGGGGCGACAACACCCGCACCAGCGCATGGCCGACATGACCGCCCCCAAACAAGACCACCGGGGTGAAGGCAGACTGCAGCCTGGCGCGTAAAGTTGCAACGTTTTGCGCTTGGACCCGCTCAAAGCGCAGAGACGCCACGCCGCCGCAGCATTGGCCCAGTGACGGGCCCAGCGCAAAACGCATGACCTCAGGCGTTGTGGGCAAAGGCTGCTTTTCCAACAGCGTGCGCGCTTTGGCCATCGCCTCATGCTCCAGTTGCCCACCGCCAACTGTGCCGACCAGCTTGCTGGCAAACACTGCCATCCAGGTGCCGGCGTCGCGTGGAACCGAACCCTGCGCGGTCTCGACTTGCACCAGCACGGCCGGCTGCTGCGCCAGCAGGGCCAAAAAGTTGTCGAGGTGATGATGCGGCGATTGTGAAACCATAGGTGATTGTCAGGGTAGCTTTAAAACCAATTTTTTGGGCAAAATGGTCAAAAAACGGGAATCAATGCCCCTGCGAAACTCTAACGATAGAACCATCATGAGACACAAAAACCTGAGCACCGAACCGCGCAGATTCTGGATGTTGGCGTTGGCATCCAGCGTAGCAGCTGCCATTCTCAGCGCGTGCCAGACCCCCATGCCGATCGCCAAGCCGCCCCCGCCGGTCGTCCAGTCACCCGAGGTCCCAGCGCCCGCACCTTCATCGCCTGTGGTGAGCCCGATTCCGGCCGCGCAAGGCTCGGCGCGCAGTTCTGCTGCCACAACGCCGCGTGCCTACCGTTCTGACGGTGCAACGCACTTGTATGGCTTGAATGCTGACCGTATTTACAAAGGAAAAATGCCGGCCTTGCTGTATGCGATTGGCGTGCTGAATGTTGAAATTGACCGCGCGGGTCGCGTGACCAAGCTCGACTGGATGCGTGCACCCAGCCATGCGCCAGAAGTGGTCGCTGAAATTGAACGCACCGTGCGCAGCGCCGCGCCTTTTCCGGCACCTGAGCGCATGGGCAGGGTGGTTTACACGGACACCTGGCTGTGGGATCAAAGCGGCAAGTTCCAGCTTGATACGCTGACCGAAGGTCAACGCTGAGGCGTCGGCAAAAACTAGCTTCCCCGATAGGTGGAGTAGCTCCAGGGGCTGACCAGCAACGGCACGTGGTAATGCGCGCTGCTGTCGGCCACGCCAAAGTCAATCGACACCCGATTTAAAAATGGAGGCTCAGGCAATTCAACGCCGCGCGCTTTGAAGTAGGCTGCCACATCAAACACCAGTCGGTAGGTGCCCGCTTTCAGCGAGGCGTTGTCGTACAGCGGCCCGTCCGGGTTGCGGCCGTCACTGTTTAAGGTGAACGTTTTGACGAGGGTGGCGTCTTGCCCGTGCGTGGTGTACAGCGAAACCACCATACCGCTGGCAGGTGCGCCATTCATGGTGTCCAGTACATGTGTGCTCAAGCCCATGGTGGTTTTCCAGTTGATTCAAATCAGGGTTGCAACAGAGTGAAAGGCAAAACGGTGCGCAGATTCACCGATAATTAAAACCATGATAGCTCCCCCAATTCAGTACCCTCGTGACCTTGCAGGCTACGGCCGTAACCCGCCGCATGCGCGCTGGCCGGGCAAGGCACGGATTGCCGTGCAGTTTGTGCTCAATTACGAGGAGGGCGGCGAAAACTCGGTGCTGCACGGGGATGCGGGCTCAGAGCAGTTTTTGTCTGAGATGTTCAACCCGGCAGCGTTTGCGGACCGGCATCTGAGCATGGAAAGCATTTACGAATACGGCTCGCGCGCAGGTGTGTGGCGCATTCTGCGTGAGTTTGAAAAGCGCCAGTTGCCCCTGACGGTGTTTGGTGTGGGCATGGCTTTGCAGCGCGCGCCAGACGTCACGGCAGCCTTTGTTGCGCTTGGCCACGAGATCGCTTGCCACGGCTGGCGCTGGATCAACTACCAGCAAATTGACGAGGCCACTGAGCGCGAGCACATGCGCCTGGGCCTTGACGCGATTGAAAAAATGACCGGGCACCGGCCGCTCGGCTGGTACACCGGCCGCGACAGTCCCAACACGCGTCGCCTGTTGGCCGACGAAGGCAGCACCGCCTACGACAGCGACTACTACGGCGACGACCTGCCTTTGTGGACACAGGTCGCGCGCACCGACGGCGCGGTGGTGCCGCGGCTGGTGGTGCCGTACACGCTCGACGCCAACGACATGCGCTTTTCATCGCCGCAGGGCTTTGCGCAAAGCGATGATTTCTTCACCTACCTGCGCGACACTTTTGATGCGCTGTACGCTGAAGGCGACCCCGCCGGACTGGACCGTCCCAAGATGATGAGCGTCGGCATGCACTGCCGCTTGCTGGGCCGACCAGGGCGTATCGTGGCACTGCAAAAGTTTTTAGATCACATGGCTGCCCGCGAGCATGTGTGGGTTTGCCGCCGTATCGACCTGGCCCAGCACTGGCAACAAACTTATCCTTTTGAAGCTTCAACATGACCATCACTCTTGACCATGTCAATCAGGTCAGCGCTGATAAAGCCTTGGCCCTGCTTGATGGTTTGTATGAACATTCGCCCTGGGTCGCTGAAAAAGCACTCAGTGCACGCCCCTACAAATCCTTGGGCCACCTCAAACACGCGCTGACGCAGGCGGTCAATGCTGTGCCTGAAGCCGACCAGATCAAACTGCTGTGCGCGCACCCCGAACTGGCAGGTAAAGCCATGCGGGACGATGCGCTGACGGCGGAGTCTGCCAACGAGCAGAGCAGGGCGGGCTTGACCAGTTGCACCCCGCAAGAGATGGCCACCCTGGCCGACTTGAACCAGCAATACCGCGCGAAATTCGGCTTTCCTTTTATCCTGGCGGTACGCGGCATGCGCGGCCACGGCTTGACCAAACAGCAGATCATCGACACCTTCACCCGCAGGCTGCACAACCAGCCGGCGTTTGAATTGAAAGAAGCGCTGCGTAACGTTCACCGCGTGGTGGAATTGCGCATCAACGACAAGTTCGCCAGCCACCCGGTACTGGGCAATGATCTGTGGGACTGGCATGAAGAGCTGGCCCAGTACAGCGACCCGGGCTTCAAGGAAAAAAATCAGCTCACGGTGACGTATCTGACCGATGCGCACCGCAGCTGCGCCGCCTACATCAGCCGCAAAATGCGCGACTGCGGATTTGACTCCGTTGAGATTGATGCGGTGGGCAACGTGGTGGGCATCTATCAAGCAAGCGTTGGCCATGCCAAAACATTGCTCACTGGCAGCCACTATGACACCGTACGCAACGCCGGCAAGTACGACGGTCGCCTCGGTATTTTTGCGCCCATGGCCTGTGTGCGCGAGCTGCACCGTGCTGGCAAACGCCTGCCCTTCAACATCGAAGTGGTGGGCTTTGCTGAAGAAGAAGGTCAGCGCTACAAAGCCACTTTTTTAGGCTCGGGCGCACTGGTGGGCGACTTCAAGCGCGAATGGCTGGACCAAAAAGATGTGGACGGCGTGTCAATGCGCCAAGCCATGGCCAATGCCGGGCTGAACCTCGAGGGCATACCGGCCATCCAGCGTAACCCGGCGCACTATCTGGGTTTTGTCGAGATTCATATCGAGCAGGGCCCGGTGCTCAATGCGCTTGACTTGCCGCTTGGCGTCGTCACCTCCATCAATGGCAATGTGCGTTACTTGTGCGAGACAGTCGGCATGGCCTGCCATGCGGGCACCACGCCCATGCCCAATCGGCAAGACGCTGCAACCGGTGTTGCCGAGCTGCTGCTGTACGTTGAAAAACGTGCGGCGCAAGATGCAGATTCTGTTGGCACGGTCGGCATGCTGCAGGTGCCGGGCGGCTCGATCAATGTGGTGCCGGGGCGCTGCCTTTTTTCACTGGACATGCGCGCACCCCATGATGCACAGCGCGATGCCGTGGAGGCCGATGTGCTGGCAGAACTGGCCGCCATTTGCCAGCGGCGAGGGCTTGACTACACGGTCGACCTGACCGAACGCGCCGCCGCCGCCCCGAGCGCACCGGACTGGCAGGCGCGCTGGGAAAAGGCGGTCGAATCACTTGGCTTGCCGCTGTACAAAATGCCCAGCGGCGCGGGCCATGACGCGATGAAGCT
>CANJWZ010000033.1 GCA_947478725.1 Comamonadaceae bacterium | reverse complement strand
GTGATCCAGCGCCAGCTTGCCAGTCGTCGCCGCAATGCCGCTGACCAGCGTGCCCCAGGCCATGTCGATAAACGTCAGGGCCAGCGGCCAGTCTTTGATGACCGCCAGGTTGGTCAGGTCGTAGGTCGAATAGGCGAAAAAGCCAAACAGGGCCCCCATCAATGCGGCTTTCCATAGGGGACTGTCGGTCTGCGGCAAGACCGCAAAAACGAGCAGGCCGACCGGAAACATCAGGTAAAAGCCTGCCGCTGCCCATAAATTCGGGTTGGGGCTGAGCAAAGGCCCCATCGCTTTGGCATAAGTTGTTTTGGCAATCACGCCCAGCCACACCATGTCGATCACCAACATGGTCAGGAAAATGGCGAGATAGGTTCCCAGGTACTTCAGCATGAACAGCTTCCAAAAAGTTGTCGACTCTCGTTGCAGTCGGGATTCATTATTCATGTAAATCAATCACTTGGCTTGACCTGATTCAGTTGGCTCTGAATTGACTGACCTTGGGCCATCGCAGCAGAGGGGACCTGCTGAGGAAAAGCAGTGGGCGAATCTCAAATCGCGCCGCTTCGTCGTTGAATTTCAAACGTGGCCATGACAGCGGGTCAAGTCCACAGGCCCTCTGGAACTCCAGCACCGAGGTATAGACTAGCCTGAGTCTTAAATCTGCCATCAGCCATGGCTAATCTGGCCCGTAAATAACCCGTCTCGCTCACATAAATCTCGCTATGCAATTTTCAGAACAGCCCGAAGACCACGAAGAAAGTGGGCAGACCGCCGCACTGCGGGCCGCAGCCACATCCCAAAGTACATGGGTCAGCGTGGCGGTCAATGTGGTGCTGTCGGCGACTCAGATCATCGTGGGTACCTTGTCCAAGTCGCAAGGCTTGATCGCCGATGGCATCCATTCGCTGTCCGACCTGGTAGCGGATTTCGTGGTGCTGTTTGCAAGCCATCACAGTAAAAAAGACGCAGACGAGAAGCACCCTTATGGGCATCATCGCTTCGAAACCGCCGCTTCCATGGTTCTTGGCGTTTTACTTTTGGCTGTCGGCGTTGGGATGAGCTGGTCAGCGCTCATGAAATTGCACCAGCCAGAAGACATAGCGCAGGTCCATTCGATGGCATTGTGGGTCGCGTGCTTGGCTCTGGTGGCCAAGGAGGCCCTGTTCCGCTACATGCTGGCCATCGCAAAAAAGGTGAAGTCAAGCATGCTGATTGCCAACGCCTGGCATGCCCGCTCCGATGCGGCTTCGTCCTTGGTTGTAGGGCTGGGTATCGTCGGCAATTTGATGGGCTATCCGATACTGGACCCGATTGCAGCCCTGATTGTCGGATTGATGATCGCGCGCATGGGTTGGGTATTCGGCTGGGAAGCCATGAACGACCTCATGGATCGCGGCATTGATGAGGAGGAGTTGGCGGCCATCAAAGCGACCTTGCTCGCAACGCCCGGCGTCGATGGCGTGCACGACCTGAAAACCCGAAAAATGGGCGATATGGTGGTGGTCGACGCTCACCTTGAAGTTAACGCCTTGCTCACTGTAGAAATCGGGCACAACATCGCAGTGAATGCCCGTCAGCGCGTCATGCAGCGGCACCGTGTACTGAACCTGATGGCTCACGTTGACCCCAGTCACAAGGCTGATCTCGATCACCTTCAACGCTAGAGATTGTTGCTCTGGGGGCCATCTTGTGCAGCTTCACGGGCCTCTGAATTAACGTGATTGCCGATAGGCTCCGAGGTGAGTTAATGATTGATGCAGCGCCGAGCAATAACGCCGCAATTCCATTTCGAGCAGCGCTGCTTCATCACCTCGGTGACTTCAGCCACTTGACCGGTGTCACCAGTATCAGGCTGGTATGTTCTCCGCTCGGCTAGCTGTCCGCCGATAAGGACGCTTGATACAAACCGTTCCAGTCATCCTAGAATGACTGATGTGCCAGGTGCGAAAGTTTTCATTTCAGGAGTACCGCAAGATGTGTTGTTACCGAATCCGCCTTGTCAATTTGGTGTTCGGCATGCTGGCGGCTTTGTCGCTGCCAGCCATGGCCGAATACCCCGACAAACCGATACGCTTGATCGTGCCGTCAGCGCCCGGTGGATCGCCCGATGTGCTGATGCGGGCACTGGCCCAGCAACTGTCGCTGCAAATGGGCGTGCCGTTTGTCATCGACAACAAGCCGGGCGGCTCGTATGTCATCGGTACCACGGACCTGGTTCGTTCGCCAGCAGATGGGTACACGCTGGCTTATGGCAACGTGGTGTCTCTGGCCACCAACCGGGCACTGATCAGCAACGTGCCGTACGACGTCGACAAAGACCTCACGCTGATCTCCAACGCACTGAAGGTCGTCAACCTGATGATCGTCAATAACAACCTGCCCGTGAAGAACGTGTCAGAGCTGATTGCCTACGCCAAAAAGAACCCGGGCAAGATAGCCTTCGCCTCTGATGGCAATGGCACGACTGCGCACCTGGGCGTTGAGCTGTTCAAGTCCATGACACAAACCTATATGCTGCATGTGCCCTATCGCGCTGCCACCGCCGCAATGACCGATTTGATAGCGGGCAACATCCAGCTGATGATGGTCAACACGCCGGTGTCGGGCCCGCAGGCGCAGGCGGGCCGGGTGCGCGCGCTGGGTATTTCGTCCGCGCAGCGATCACCCACTTACCCGGATGTGCCGGCGATTGGCGACTCCGTGCCGGGCTTTGAAGTGGTGGCAGGGGGCGGACTCATCGGTCCGGCGAACTTGCCAAAAGACATCGTGGTGCGGCTGAACACTGAAGTGCGCAAGGCACTGGCCAGCGCGGCGGTGCGTGATCGCTTCAAGACGCTGGGGGCCGAGACCGACCCGAGTTCACCCGAGGAGTTTCGCGAGCTGGCCCGCCGCGAAACCCTGAAGTGGGAAAAGGTCGTCAAAGTGTCCGGCGCCAAGATCGACTAGGCCTTCGCCTCAAGCGCTCGCTGGGCGGCTTGATGAGCTTTAAGGCCTGCCTCAGCCACCATTTGCACCTCGACTAAAAACCCGTGGTGCAAGGCCGGCACTGGCACCACCGCCCGAGCCGGCCGATGTTCACCAAACCGCTCGGCATAGATCTGGTTAAATGCAGGCCAATTCTCTACGCCGACGATGTACACCGTGCACTGCACCACATCGCTGAAACTGCAGTCTGCTGCAGCCAACACCGCGCTGCAATGGTCCAGCGCTGAGTGAACTTGGGCTTCAAAACCCATGGGCGGCTGGTTGTTTCCTTGGGGAAGCATGCCGGATACGAAGATCAGGCCGGCTGCCTGAACGCCTTGCGAATAATGCCCGCCGGGCTTCGGCGCCTGATTAGTGCTGATGAATCTCAACGGCCTCTCCTGTTACCAGCCATAAAAGCGCGGCCAGCAATCGGTCACACGCTGCTGCGCATCCAGCACCTGATAGGCCGGAAACTGCGCCGCCGTGGCGCAGGCATGGTTCGGCAAAATCCTGACCTGCGTGCCCACCGGCAAGTAAGGTGCATCCAGCGTGCTGCCCGAGCGGGGCGCCAAAATGCCGTGCTCCTGGTTGGCATCGACCATCAGCATATTGCCCAGCGGTTGCCCGGCTATATCGCAGACCAGCCCGTAGCCCTGGTCTACCGGCTGTTTGGACGTGCCCCGGTCGCGCGACATGGCCATCCAGCCGGCGTCGGTCAGTGTCCAGCCCTTTTCCTTTTGATGACCAATCACGGTTGCCAGAACCGACAGGGCGATTTCATCGGTGCTGCAGACGCCAATGCCGGCCATCACCAGATCAAAAAATATAAAAACGCCGGCGCGTACCTCGGTCACACCTTCGAGGTGCTCGGCGAACAGCGCGGTCGGCGTGGAGCCAACGCTGACCACTGGGCAGCTATGGCCTGCATCGCGCAGGCGCTGTGCAGCCCTGACGACGGCTGCTCGCTCCTGCTCAGCCAGTGCACACAGGGCAGCCGCTGAGCGGCAGTTGTAAGAGTCACCGGCATGGGTCATCACCCCGCCCACCTCGAGGCCCACGCTTTGCAGTGCCTGCGCAATCTCAAGCAGTGCAGCAGCCTCTGGCACAACCCCCGAGCGGTGGCCATCGGAATCTATTTCAATCAGCACGTCGAGCCTGTCGGCACCGCTCAAGCGGTCCGGATTGAGTTGCAGCGCCATCTCGACGTTGTCCACAATCACCGCTAGCTTCACCCCCGATTCGCGTAGCCGCAGTGCGTGGCCCAGTTTGTTGGGCGACATACTCACGGCGTAAAGAATATCTTTGACGCCGTGAGAACTGAAATACTCGGCTTCCCGCAGCGTCGAGACGGTAATCGAAGTTGCGCCAGCATCAAGCAGGCGCTGGGTCACCTGCATGCATTTGTTGGTTTTCACATGTGGCCTGAAGCTCACCTGGTGCCGGGCCAGCCTGGCGCGCATGCGTTCGATGTTGCGGTCCATCTTGTTGGCGTCCAGCAGCAGCGCGGGTGTTTCAAGAGCGGCGAGAGCCGGGTTCACTTGGTGATCCGCGAGGGTCGTGGCGGCGACCATCATGCGGTCTCGCGGCGCAGCACGCGGCCGGGTCGGGCCCCGCTGGGCTTTCCGCCCGACCACACGACAGCGCCATTGACGATGACGGTATGAATACCAACAGCCGGTGTTTTGGGCGACTCGTAGGTGGCGCCTGCGCCGACCGTCTCGGGGTCCAGCAGGGTCAGGTCGGCATAGGAGCCTTCCCGCACCAGACCGCGATCGGTCAGGCCAAAGTTTTTAGCCGTCAGTCCGGTCATTTTGTGGATCGCTGTCTCGAGCGAGAACAGGCCCAGCCCCCGGCCATAGTGACCCAGCACGCGCGGAAAACTGCCCCACAAACGCGGATGCGGCGCCTCGTCATGCGGCAGCCCATCCGAGCCGATCATGGTTTCATCAAACTTCAGGATGCGCTGCACATCGGCGTCGTCCATCATGTAGTAGATGGCACCTGCGGGCGTCAGGCGATCAATCACGTCTTCGACGCTGCCGCCAAGCTCCTCCACTATGTCTGACAGATCCCGTCCAGCATATTGCGGCATCGGTTTGGACCAGGTCACTGTCACCCGCGTCGCATTGGCCGCGCGGTGGGCTGACAAAATGGTTGATGACGCCGGGTACGGGTAGCAGTCCAGGCAGATCGGCTGCTTTTGCATGTGGTCGGCAATGAACTGCAGCGTTTCGCCAGAGCGCCCATAGTTTTTAACGCCCACCACCTTGTGGTGCGAGATCACCACCGGCACGTTGGCTTCACGGCCGATGCGAAAGGTTTCTGTCAGCGACTTGATGATGTCATCGCCCTCGTTGCGCATGTGGGTGCAGTAGACGCCGCCATGGCGCGCAAGCGGCTCACAGATCCCGATGACCTCTTCAGTGGGCGCGGCGATCGAAGGCTCGTAAAACAGGCCAGTCGACACGCCGATGGCACCTGCCGTCATGGCTTCTTCGACCAACTGACGCATGGCCTCGGTCTCGGTCACGCTGGCGGGCTGGGTCAGGTCATCCATGGTCGCGACCCGCAGCGTGGTGTGCCCCACCAGCATCGCGCAGTTGGTCGCGGCCGGCTGGGCGCGCAGCGCATCAAGGTAAGCGGCAAAGCTGGTAAAGCGAAACCAGTCGCCGGTGTCGTCCAGCAAATTGAGCGGTGGCGTCACCGGGTCGGGAATCGGCCTGGGCATAGGCGCCAGCGAAACGCCACAATTGCCGCCAATCACCGTGGTGATGCCCTGGCTCACCTTGGGCGCCATGTCGCCGCCTGACAGCATCAGGCGGTCGTCATGGGTGTGCGCATCGATAAAGCCCGGAGCCAGCACCAGACCCGCAGCGTCAATTTCAAGCCTGGCCTGCGCGGTTTGCAGATCGCCGACGCGCGTAATCCGCTCGCCCTGGACACCCACGTCAGCCCGAAAGCGTGGTGCGCCGGTGCCATCGACGATGAAAGCGTTGCGGATCAGAAGGTCGAATATCTGGTTCATAGGGCGTGTCCTGGAAATGAAGAAAAAATACAGATCAGAGCAAAGCACCGCGCGCTGCGATGGACCAAACGGCCTCAACGCGATCACCCCGGATGCACACCAGCTCGTCGTACAGATTCACAGTGGGGTCGCAATGGCTCGGTACGAGCATCAGCACGTCACCGAGGGCCAGCGGCGAATCCGCTGGTATCTCCAGCACACCATGGTCGTCAGCGGCCTTGACGTACTTGAGCTCCGGACGCTGCCAGAGGGCGGGCATGCCAGAGTCGATACTGGAGGCCTTCAGCCCCGCATCGAGTACTGCCCGTGTTGGCTGCGTACGACTCATGACCGCACTTCGAACAAACAGTGCCTGCTCGAACCGTATATCGTGCGGCCCCAGTTGGTTGTCGGCATAGTCGCGGTCCATGAAGATATAGGAACCGGCCTGGATCTCGTTGAACACGCCAGAGTCCCGCTCAAGCAGGAAGGTACCGGTGCCCGCACCAGTGATGCGCTCGACCTGCAGGCCGTCGGCTTCGATCAGCGATCGGGTCATTCGGGCGGCGTCACACGCCTGAGCAATAGCCTGCTCGCGCTCGAGCGGCGTGCGTTTGTGCTGAGCCGGACCGTGATAACACTGCAGCCCTGCAAAGCGCAGGGGTGCCTGGTCGGCAATCAAGCGCGCCAGACGTGCTGCTACCTCGCCCGGCGTGACACCGCAGCGCCGTCCGCCCACATCCACTTCCACATAGACATCGATGGAGACCTTCTGACTGCGAGCCACCTCGGCCAGCGCCAGGACCTGCAGCGGGTCGTCCACCAGCACACCCATCCGCGCGCGTCTGGCCAGTTCGGCCAAGTGCAGCAGCTTGGTTGCTCCCACCACCTGATTGGTCAGCAGGACGTCATGGATGCCTGCATCCACGAACATGGCAGCTTCACTGACCTTCTGGCAGCAGACGCCAACCGCGCCCAGCGCGATTTGGCGGTGCGCAATTTCAGGACATTTATGACTTTTGGCATGGGCCCGCAGTCGCACCGGATGCCCTTTGAGCGCATCCACCATACGCTGCAAGTTGCGCTCGAAGGCGTCGAGATTGAGCACCAGCGCGGGTGTGTCAATGGCACTGACGGGGTCGGCGGGGTGTGCGGCTTTCCAGGGGGACATGACAGGGATAATTTGTTGATAGGTCAGAAAATAGGTAAATCGTCATGCACTCAGACGTAGCGGCCCACTGGCACCGACCGCAGCGCTCACCATCCAATCCGGAAATTCTTGGCCATTTGCCTTCGAACCTGTGGTGATGCTTTCATCGGAGTTTAGCGACTTTAGAAATAAGCTAACGACTGCTTTGAGCCACCCGATGCCTGACACCAAATCGAACCGATCCAAACCAGTCATTGACCATCGACGATCGTGGTGTATGCAGCGCGAAGGCTTCGGCGGCAAAAACAAATGTGGTCGACGTCCAGCTCAACGATGGCGCTGTGATGGAACGATCCGGTCGTTTGCTTGCCGTGATCGACATAGGCACAGCATGCTCCAAGCCAGCCCATAACATACACTGCTACAACTTTCAAAACGGAGCAAGACACCGATGTCCATGGTTCAGCTGGCGCTCAAGCGCCCCTACACCTTCATAGTGATGGCCATTTTGATTGTGTTGGGAACGCCGTTCGCCTTGAAGAATATGGCGACCGACATATTCCCCGAGATCAACATTCCAGTGATCAGCATCATCTGGAACTACAACGGCCTGCCCGCCCAGGAAATGGGGCAACGCATTGCGGGTCAAACCGAGCGCGGCTTGACCACGGTGGTGAGTGACATTGAGCATATTGAATCCACCTCGCTGGCCGGGGTGACGGTGGTCAAAGTCTTTTTCCAGCCTGGCGTCAATATCCAGACCGCGATTGCCCAGGTCGTGGCCTCGGTGCAAACCCAGGTGCGTCAATTGCCCCCGGGCATCACGCCGCCGCTGGTGATCAAGTACTCGGCCTCCAGTATTCCGGTGCTGCAACTGGCCTTGTCCAGCCCCACCCTGGCTGAAAACGCGCTGTTCGATGCAGCCGTCAATGGCTTGCGCCCGCAACTCATCACCGTGCCGGGTGTGGCCTCGCCCTTTCCCTATGGCGGCAAAGTGCGTGTGATTTCGGTGGACTTAGACACCGAAGCCTTGCAGGCCCGGGGCCTGTCGCCGGCCGATGTGGTGAATGCCGTCAATACCCAGAATTTGATCTTGCCTTCGGGCACGGTGAAATTCGGCGAGACCGAATACACCGTGCGCATGAACGGCTCGCCGGGGGTCTTGTCGGGCCTCAATGATTTGCCGGTGCGCACCATCGGCAGCAGCACCACGTACGTCAAAGACGTGGCGTATGTGCGCGACGGCTTTCAACCGCAAACCAATGTGGTTCGGCAAGACGGCTTGCGCGGCGTGATGATTTCGGTGTTGAAAAACGGTGGTGCGTCTACTCTGGACATTGTCTCCAACGTCAAAGCGCTCCTGCCCAAAGCGGTGCAATCACTGCCCCCCGACGTGAAAGTTTCACCGCTGTTTGACCAGTCGGTGTTCGTGCTGGCCGCCATCGAGAGTGTTGTCATTGAAGCGCTGATTGCCGCCTGTCTGACGGCCATGATGGTGCTGCTGTTTTTGGGCAACTGGCGCAGCACCTTGATCATTGCGCTGACGATTCCCTTGTCCATCTTGGCGTCCATTCTGGCCCTGTTCGCCCTGGGCGAAACCCTGAACCTGATGACCTTGGGAGGGCTCGCGTTGTCGGTCGGCATTTTGGTAGACCAATCGATTGTGACGATTGAAAACATCGAGCGGCACATGCAAATGGGCAAACCGCTGCTGCCCGCGATTGAAGTGGGGGCCGAAGAAATCGGCTCGGCCGCCCTGGTTTCGACCTTGTGTATTTGTATTGTGTTTGTGCCCATGTTCTTCTTGCCGGGCGTGGCGCGGTTTTTGTTTGTGCCACTGGCCGAGGCGGTGGTGTTGGCCATGATCGCCTCCTATTTTTTGTCGCGGACCCTGGTGCCTACCTTGGTGATGATGCTCATGAAAGACCATGGCGCGGCAAGCGAAGGCAAGCCCAGTTTGCTGCAACGGGTCTACCGCAGCTTTGACGCCCAGTTTGAAAAAGTGCGCCGGGTCTACACCCTGTCCGTCTCGGCCGCGCTGACGCACCGCGGCCGCTTCATGGCCTTGTTCTTTGGCTTTTGCCTGCTGTCGTGCGGGATCTATCCGTTCTTGGGCCGCGACTTTTTTCCCAGCGTGGACGCCGGCCAAATTCGCCTGCACATGCGCGCGCCCACCGGCACCCGCATTGAAGAGACCACCCGCATTGCCGACGCGGTGGAAAGCGTGATACGTGAAATGATTCCCCAAGATCAGCTCGACACCATTTTGGACAACATCGGCTTGCCCAACAGCGGTATCAATTTGTCTTACAGCAATGCCGGCACCATCGGCACCATGGACGCCGAGATCCTGATGTCGCTCAAGCGCGGGCATGCGCCGACGGATAAATTCATCACTCAGTTGCGCAACGAATTGCCCAAGCGTTTTCCGAATGTGGAGTTCTTTTTTCAAGCGGCCGACATCTCCACGCAGATTTTGAACTTCGGTTTGCCCGCGGCCATTGACGTGCAGTTTTCCGGCTCCGATGTGGTCGGCAACACCGTGCTGGCCTCGGAGTTGACCCGGGCGATCCAGAAGATTCCGGGCGCGGTCGACGCCCACGTACACCAACGCCTAGATGGCCCAGTGGTGGACTTGCAAATGGACCGCACCCGCTTGCAGCAGTTCGGCTTGGGCGCTACCAACGTGGGGCAAAACGTGCTGATCGCGCTGTCGGGCAGCTCGCAAACCGCACCGGCGTTTTGGCTCAACCCGCAAAACGGGGTGGTCTACAACGTGGTGGTGCAATCGCCGCAATACAGAATCGACTCCATGGACGCCCTGCTGGGCCTGAACATCGGCTCGGCCCCCAATGCCAACAGCGGTGCCAACGGCGTGGCCCTGCCCACCACCACCCCGCAACTGCTGGGGAACTTGGTGGAGGCCAAAGCCGGCAGGCAAATGCCCATCGTCTCGCGCTACAACATTCAACCGGCGGTGGACGTGTATGTGAGCGTGCAGGGCACCGATCTGGCCAGCGTCGCCAAGCAAGTACAGCGACTTGTGGACGAGATCACCCCCAAGCTCAAGCGCGGCAACCAGGTCACGCTGCGCGGCCAGGTGCAAACCATGCAATCGTCGTTCATCGGCTTGGGTGTCGGTCTGGCCATGGCGATTGTCTTGGTCTACCTGCTGATCGTGGTCACCTTCCAGTCATGGATCGATGCCGCCATCATCATCACCGCCCTGCCCGCAGCCTTGGCGGGCATTGCATGGATTTTATTTATCACCGGTACGACCTTGAGTGTGCCGGCCTTGACCGGAGCCATCATGACCATGGGGGTGGCTACGGCCAACAGTATTTTGGTGGTGTCGTTTGCACGTCAACGCCGTGATGAAGGCATCGCGCCCCTGGCCGCTGCGCTCGAAGCCGGTGCCACCCGCATTCGCCCGGTGATGATGACCGCCCTGGCCATGATCATCGGCATGATCCCGATGGCCCTGGGTGTGGGCGAAGGCGCAGAGCAAAACGCACCGCTGGGACGGGCCGTTATTGGGGGTTTGCTGTTTGCCACCGTGTCCACCCTGTACTTTGTGCCGGTGGTCTACGCCTCGATTCACCAACGCTTGCTGCATCGGCAAGCCCACAAACAAGCTTTGAAGCATGCGCCCACTGTTGCGCAGGAGAACTGATCCATGTCTGAAGAACGTCATTCCTCATTGGCCATTCACTCAACCGGCGTCGACGACCCGCATGATTTGGTGCAGCGCCAACAAGTCATTCGGCGCAGCAAAATCACGGCAGCTGTGGTGGTCCTGCTGTTGCTGGCCGGTGGCGCGCGCACCGTGCTGAGCCAATCGCGCAACATGGATCAGCTCAAAGCCGATGTCCAGGCCCGCAGCCAAATCTATGTCAAGACCACAGTGATTCAGTTGCGCGATGCCGCCCAAACCGTGGCTTTGCCGGGAAGTTTGCAAGGCTATGTGCAGTCGCCTATCTATGCGCGGGTGCCCGGCTACATCAAGCGCTGGCACAAAGACATCGGCAGCCGCGTGCGCAAAGGCGAGGTGCTGGCCGAATTGGAAACCCCAGAAACTGACGAATTGCTGTCCCAAGCCTTGGCTGCGCGCCAGCAAACTGCGGCCAGCTTGGAGTTGGCCAAAAGCACCGAAGTGCGCTGGGTCGCGCTGCGCGCCAAAGACGCCGTGTCCCAGCAAGAGGTGGACGAAAAGCGCAGCAACAGCACCCAAGCCAGCGCCAATTTGGCCGTGGCCGAGGCCAATGTGCAGCGCTTGAAACAGTTGAGTAATTTCAAAATCCTGCTCTCCCCCACCGATGGTGTGATCACGCGCCGCAACGTCGACACTGGCGACTTGGTCGATGCCGGCGCAGTCGGTGGCCTGCCCCGCGCCCTGTTTGTGGTGACGCAAACCGACCCGCTGCGCCTGTATGTGAACGTGCCCCAAAGCTACGCCCAGCAGATCCAACCGGGGCAAACGGTGACGGTGCGGCAAACCGAATTGCAAGGCCAAAAATTCGAAGGCAAAATGGCCCGCACTGGCGCGTCCATCGACCCGCAAACCCGCTCCATGCAAGTGGAGATCAGCCTACCCAACAAATCAGGCATTTTGCTGCCCGGCGCCTTCGTGCAGGTCGAGATGCCGCTGCAAAGCAAAGCCACCCTCACCATTCCCAACAACGCACTGATTATTCGCGCAGGCACGGTGAAAGTGGCCATGCTCGATGCCGACAAGCGGGTCAAAATGCAAGTCGTCACTTTGGGTCGCAACCTGGGTGAACAAGTCGAGGTGACCAGCGGCCTGCAAAGCGGCGCGCGTTTGGTGCTGAACCCACCTGACGCATTGACCGATGGTGATGTCGTGACGTTTGCCGCCGATGCACCCAAAGAGCCTGCGGGCGGTCAAGCCAAGCCCAAGGATGCCGCCGCACCAGCCAAGGACAAACCGTGATTGCGCAGCGTATCTTCCCGCTGACTGCTGGCGCCGGACTGTCCAGGTGGGCATGGGCCTTGGCTTGCGCCGCTTTGTTGTCGGCCTGCTCCGCTAGGCCTACTTATGTCAAACCCGTGGTGGAGCTGCCGGCGAGCTGGCAACCGCAAGAACCCTGGCGCGCTGCGCGTCCAGCCGACGCCCTGCCTAAGGGCCCGTGGTGGGAGCGGTTTGGTGATGCCGATTTGAATGCCCTGGAGCAAAAAGCCCAACAGGCCAACCAGACCTTGGTGGCTGCCCAAGCACGGTTGGTACAAGCGCGAGCTGTGGTCAACCAGAACGCCGCCAACCAAATGCCGCAAATCGGTCTGGGCGCCAAGGTGTCGCGATTGCGGATTTCCGCCAGCCGGCCTTTGACCAACTACAACTCCACCAACTGGTCCACACTGCAAAACGACTACAGCACTCAGCTGTCCGCCAGCTACGAGGCCGATCTGTGGGGCCGGGTGCAAAGCCTGGTTGACGGAGCCACAGCGTCGCAAGAGCAGGTGGCCGCTGATCTGGAGAACACCCGCTTGGTGCTGGGTGCGGATGTGGCCATCAACTACTTCAACTTGCGCGCCATCGATCTGGAACTGGATGTTGTCAAGCGCGCTTTGGCGCTGCAGCAATCGTCACTGGCCCTGGCCAATCACCGCCGTGACAGCGGTAACGCCTCGGGTCTGGATGTGGCGCAGCAGCAAGCTTTGCTGGACACCACGCTGACCCAGGTGGACCTTTTGCAACGCCAGCGCGCGCAGTCTGAGCACGCCTTAGCCACTTTGACCGGCACCCCCGCACCCAGCTTCAACTTGGCGCCACGCCTGGTGACCCTGACGCCGCCGGCAATTGCGGCGGGCATCCCTTCCGATGTGCTGGAGCGGCGGCCCGATGTGGCCTCAGCCGAACGGGCCATGGCGGCGGCCAATGCACAAATCGGTGTGGCCAAAGCCGCGTTTTTCCCGAGCGTGATTTTTGGCCCCAGCTATGGCAATGACAGCCGCAATATCGCGACCCTCTTCAGCGGGCCCAGCGTGCTGTGGTCTTTGGGCGTGTCAGCCACACAAACGCTGTTTGACGGCGGGCGCATCAAGGCCAACGTCGACTTCAGCCGCGCTGGCTACGACCTCACCGTCGCCAACTACCGCCGCGTGGTGCTGACTGCCATGCAAGAGGTGGAAGACGGTTTGAGCAATGTCGGCGCCCTGGACCGGGCCATTACCCAGGCCCGGAGCGCTGTGGACAGCAGCCGCCGCGTGATGGACATCACCCAGGCGCGCTATGAAGGCGGTGTCTCCAACTACCAAGACATGATCATCGCGCAACAAGCCCTGCTCAGCACCGAGCGACTGGTCACCCAACTGCTGGGGCAGCGCCAGCTGGCCTCGGTGTTTTTGATCAAGGCCCTCGGAGGCGACTGGGAAACCGCGGCTTCCACGGCTCCCAAGTCCACCAAGTCGGCGGCAAAATAACGACGGACTGGCTCCGTCAAGATCGATTCGAGAGCACCCCCACGCGGGTCCAGCCGCCCACCTGCCCACCTGCCGCAGTGCATCGGCAGCGCCTTCGCATCGCATCGTCACAAGCACCGCCATTGAAGGCGGCCAAACCCAGAGCTTTGTCCGTGATCTCTTGGCCGCTCAAGCTGTTGTCTGGATCGCCCTTGGGTTCGTCATACCGACGCCAACAGGCGAGGTGTTGAATTTACGCTTAAGCAGGGCATGGCTCAGGTGTCCCCAGAGCGGTTGAGGGCCACCTAATTTTTCAATGCTTAAAAATACCCATGTATTTCAGGGACTTAGCCGCAATATCGCGCTGTTCAAAGTTCAGAGTTAGCTGAAAATCGACAAAAATCGACTTTTTTCAACGACCAAGACTTGAAACAGTCATGAAAAGCCCCTATCATTAGCACTCGACGGCAATGAGTGCTAGCAACTGCCTCATGCCGCAGTCTCGTTGGTGTCAGCTGCTTGTGGCTGGCACCTTTGAATCTTAAAACCCACTGTTTTACAACTGGAGAACCCATGAAACTTCGCCCTCTGCACGACCGCGTGATCGTCAAACGCGTGGAAAACGAAACCAAAACCGCCTCGGGCATCGTCATTCCTGACAGCGCCGCTGAAAAGCCGGACCAGGGCGAAATCCTGGCTGTTGGCCCAGGCAAGAAAAACGACAAGGGTGAAGTTCAGCCCGTCGGCGTCAAGGTGGGTGACCGCGTTCTGTTCGGCAAATACAGCGGCCAGACGGTCAAGGTTGACGGCGATGAGTTGCTGGTCATGAAAGAAGAAGATTTATTTGCTGTCGTTGAGAAATAATTTTCTCAGCAAATAAACCCGAAAACTTTGTGGGACTGACCGAACAACGCGCCCCATTTTCACAAGTTAGGCCGGTTCGCTCTGTCCCCAAGCTGATCAATCCCCGTATTTGAATTTTTAACCCTATTTAGGAGCCACACATGGCAGCAAAAGATGTAGTTTTCGGCGGCGAAGCCCGCGCACGTATGGTCGAAGGCGTGAATATTCTCGCCAACGCCGTCAAGGTCACCTTGGGCCCCAAAGGCCGTAACGTCGTGCTGGAGCGCTCTTTCGGCGCCCCTACCGTGACCAAAGACGGTGTGTCCGTCGCCAAAGAAATTGAACTCAAAGACAAACTTCAGAACATGGGCGCGCAGATGGTCAAGGAAGTCGCTTCCAAGACGTCTGACATCGCTGGTGACGGCACCACGACAGCTACTGTTCTGGCACAAGCCATCGTCCGCGAAGGCATGAAGTACGTTGCCGCTGGCATGAACCCGATGGACTTGAAGCGCGGCATCGACAAGGCTGTGACGGCTTTGGTTGAAGAGCTGAAAAAAGCGTCAAAAGCCACCACCACTTCCAAAGAAATCGCACAAGTTGGCTCCATCTCCGCCAACAGCGACGAAACCATTGGCAAGATCATTGCTGATGCAATGGACAAAGTCGGCAAAGAAGGCGTGATCACCGTTGAAGACGGCAAATCACTCGAGTCCGAGCTCGACGTGGTTGAAGGCATGCAGTTTGACCGTGGCTACCTGTCGCCTTACTTCATCAACAACCCAGAAAAGCAGTCCGCGATTCTGGACAACCCGTTTGTGCTGCTCTACGACAAGAAAATCAGCAACATTCGTGACCTGCTGCCGACGCTGGAACAAGTCGCCAAGGCTGGCCGTCCACTGCTGATCATCGCTGAAGAAGTTGATGGCGAAGCTCTGGCAACGCTGGTGGTCAACACCCTGCGCGGTATCTTGAAAGTAGTGGCTGTCAAGGCCCCCGGCTTCGGCGATCGCCGCAAAGCCATGCTGGAAGACATCGCTTGCCTGACCGGCGGCAAGGTCATCGCTGAAGAAGTCGGCATGTCGCTTGAAAAAGCCACGCTGGCTGACCTCGGCCAGGCCAAGCGCATTGAAGTCGGCAAAGAAAACACCATCATCATCGACGGTTCTGGCGCCGCTGCTGACATTGAAGCACGTGTCAAGCAAGTGCGCGTTCAGATCGAAGAAGCGACCAGCGACTACGACCGCGAAAAACTGCAAGAGCGCGTAGCCAAGCTGGCTGGCGGTGTTGCCGTGATCAAGGTTGGTGCTGCCACCGAAGTCGAAATGAAAGAGAAAAAAGCCCGCGTTGAAGACGCCCTGCACGCGACCCGCGCTGCTGTGGAAGAAGGCATTGTTGCCGGCGGCGGCGTGGCCCTGCTGCGCGCCAAGCAAACCGCTGGTGTCATCAAAGGCGACAACGCTGACCAGGACGCCGGCATCAAGCTGGTGATGAAGGCCATTGAGTCACCCTTGCGCGAAATCGTGTTCAACGGCGGCGGCGAAGCCTCTGTGGTTGTGGCCGCTGTGATGGCTGGCAAAGGCAACTACGGCTACAACGCAGCCAACGAAACCTACGGCGACATGATTGAAATGGGTATTCTGGACCCTACCAAAGTGACCCGCACCGCACTGCAAAACGCAGCTTCTGTTGCCAGCCTGATGCTGACGACCGAGTGCATGATTGCAGAAGCACCAAAAGATGACGCCCCAGCCGGCGGCATGGGTGGTGGCGGCATGGGCGGTATGGGTGGTATGGGCGGCATGGACATGTGATGTCCAGCCGAGCCAGAGTTTGTCTGGCTCGGCAATCGAAAGCCTAAATATCAAAGGGCTGCAGTGCGAAAGCGCTGCAGCCCTTTTTTAATGCCTTGCGAATGGGCGTTTATTTACCCGCCACACGCAGCGCCCGGTCGTAATAGGACAAATCCAGGTACTTTGCGGGGTCAGGCACGACGCCGCCCCACTGCCCTTCCATCTCGGCCCGCATGGACAGCACGTTGCGAAAACCTTCGCGGTTCAAGCCTGCATCGGTAGACATTCCAAAACCGGGTGTGGTCAGCGCCTCCAGGCTTTGGGCGGCCACGGCAGGCGGCAGCTTGAAGCGGTCTTCGAGCAGCTTGGCCATTTCAGCGCGGTTTGCCGGGTCCATGGCGTAACGGGTGCCTTCAATGTAAGCGGCAATGTAGCGCTCCAGGGCAGACGCATTTTGAGCGGCCCAGCTCCGCATCACGAAAGCGCCGGTTGCCTGATAAGGGCCAGCCAGGTCTGTGGCGCGGCCCAGGCTTTTGATGCCCCGTTCACGCACCGTGAAAGAAAACGGCGGATTCACCATGCTGGCGGCCAGATCTGGATTGGCGACCATCGCGGCAGATCGCCCCTGGGTGCCGCCGGCCAGCTTGAGGCTGTAGTCACGACCTTCCAGAAGGCCCTTGTTTTTGAGGATTTTCTTAGCCACCAGTGCGTAGGCGGTGTTGGGCGCGTCGACCGCCAGTGACTTGCCGCGAATATCGGCAAAAGTGTTGATGTCGGGCCGTACCATGAATTCGTTCATGCCAGAGTCTCCGCCAGTGACGATGATCACATCGTTTTTGGCCATTTCGACCATCGCCACCGCGTTGTCGACCGCCGCAATCGCGATCTCAAAACGACCCGCAGGCAAGCCAGCGCGCTGGGAGCTAGAGTCCGGGGTGTTTTGCAGCTCAATCGTCAGGCCGCGCTTGGCAAAAAAGCCTTTGTTGATGGCCGTCAGCAGCGGCAGATTGCTGGAGCCTGGAAACACATTGACCCGCAGCGTTGCTGGCACGGGCGCCGGTGGCGTCGCCGCACAACCTGCGACAAGCAGGCCGGCCAGCGCGGCACATCCAGCGATGAAACGATAAAGCATGGGTAGTCTCCAGGATTGATATGAATCTGGAAATTATGCAGTCGGCGCATGGGCTGCGCCATGCTCGGTTACCAGAGGCGGCGCAGCTGACAGCAGGCGCTTGAGCAGCCCAGCCGTCGAGGCGTCCAGGCCTGACACATCGCCAGTCTTGAGGCGCGGCTCCATGACCTGGACCAGAACCTTGCCGAGCTCGACGCCCCACTGGTCAAAGCTGTCGATGCCCCAAACGGCCCCGCTGACCAGGACAAAGCAGGCTGAAGTAAGATACCAATTTACAACATGTGTCTAAATGTGACAAAAACCTACCCGCCTGCTTTTCCCGCTCGCCTGCTCGTCTTGCCGCTTCTGATGATCTGGCTGGCCACGCTGGCACCGCTGGCCCATGCCCAGGCGGTACCGCGTATCGGGCTGGTGCTGGGTGGTGGCGGTGCACGTGGTGCCGCCCACGTCGGGGTGCTGCAAAAACTGCAAGAGTTGCGTGTTCCGATTGATTGCGTGGCGGGCACCAGCATGGGGGGCCTGGTGGCAGGCGCTTTCAGTTCAGGGCTGTCGCCCGCCGACATGCAAGTGGCGCTGCGGCAAGCCGACTGGAGCGATATGTTCAAAGACGCCGCCAGCTATGCCGATTTCACGCCGCGCCTCAAGGGCTTGTCGCAAAGCTATATCCCGGGCTCTGAAGCGGGCGTTAAAAACGGCTCGCTACAGTTCCCATCGGCCGTGCTCAGCGGCCAGAAAATCAAGTTCTTCATTGACCGGCTGGTACGCGCCGACCTGGCGCCCCAGCGCGTCGAAAGCCAGCAACTGCCGCTAGCCCTGCTCACCACCGACATCGTCACAGGCCAGCGGCGTGCCTGGCGCAACGGCGACCTGGCTTCGCTGATGCGCGCGACCATGTCTGTACCTGGCCTGATGTCCCCCGTCAAGTACGAGGGCCTGAGCCTGGTCGATGGCGGCCTGGTGGACAACGTGCCGATTGCCGAGGTGACGGATCTGTGCCGGCCCGATGTGGTGATTGCCATCAACGTCGGTTCGCCGCTGCTCAAGGCCGAGGACATCGACGCCTCGCCGCTGTCCGTGACGGCGCAGATGATCAATCTGCTGACCGAACAAAATGTCACCAAGTCGCTGAGCCTGCTGCGGCCGGGCATCGACATTTATATCCAGCCCGATCTGGACGGCATCACGGCTGCTGACTTCGAGCGCAGCGACGACACCATCGCACGCGGTTATGCAGCGGCCTCCCGGGCGCAAAACCAGTTGCAAAGCCTGGCGCTGGGTGCTGCTGACTACGCCGTCTGGCTGCGCCGGATGACGCGCAGCGGTATCCCACAGTTGACGCTGGACGCGGTAGAGACGGTGGGTCTGGATGCCGAGCAGACCCGCTTGTTTGCCGCCAGAATGCGCAACAAGGCCGGCGCGCCGCTGGACGTGAAGGCGCTGGAAGAAGACTTGCTGTACGCCTATGGCGAAGGCCGTTACAGCAACCTCGGCTACCAATTGGTACGCAGCGAGGACAAAAACATGCTTCGGCTTTACCCGACCGAAAAACCCTGGGGCCCGGACTTTTTGCGCTTTGGCCTGAACTTCGGCTGGGGATCGCGTGACGATGCGCGCTACAACATCCGCCTGGCCTACCAGATGACGCAACTCAACCGCAGCGGCGGCGAGTTGCTGCTCACCGGGCAACTGGGCGCGGACAACCTTGTGGGCGTCAACTGGTACCAGCCGCTGGAGACAGACCGCCCCTGGTTTACCGAAACCAGTGCGCTGCTGGGCGCCCAATCGGTGGACTTTTACCAAGACGGCCGGGCGCAAGCCCGCCTCAAAACCGTGCTCACCGAAATCAACACCGGCCTGGGCCTGAACCTGGGCCGACACGGCATCCTCAAGTCAGGGCTCTTGCTGCGCAACCAGCATGCCAGCACCAGCATCGGCAGCGACAGCCTGCTGCCCGCAGACCGTTCCAGCAATACCCGCGCCTTGTTTGCACTGGCCGACCTGGACCGCTTTAACGGCCCCTACTTTCCGACCGAAGGCTGGCGCGCCCGCCTGATGCAAACCCAGGCCAGCGACTACGGCAAGCTGGACGGCAGCTACAGTCAGGCGCTGGGTTTCGGCACTTATGTGCTTACCGGACGTGTGGCCTTCACGAAGGCCAGCAAGGGGCAGCTGCCGATCAGCGATGCCGCCGCGCTGGGCGGCGTCAACAACCTCTCGGGGCTGGCCTTCAAGCAGTTGCTGGGCTCGGACATGCGCTACCTGGGTTTGCGCAGCGAAAAAATCATCAGCCAGATGCCGCTGGGCCTGCGCGGTGACTTGCGCATCGGCTTGTCGCTGGAGGGTGGCACCATGCAAAAGCGCTACTCAGAAACCCAAGGCAGCGGGCTGGTCCGCTCGACCAGCGTCTACCTGGGCGGCGAGACGGTGCTGGGC
The DNA here is from genome assembly GCA_947478725.1 of Comamonadaceae bacterium. Classification (GTDB taxonomy): domain Bacteria; phylum Pseudomonadota; class Gammaproteobacteria; order Burkholderiales; family Burkholderiaceae_C; genus Polaromonas. The sequence continues at coordinate 29,119 of CANJWZ010000033.1, read as the reverse complement.
CCGATTTATCTGGGTCTGGCCAAGGCCAGCGGCAACGCTGCGCGCATTTTCCTTTTTATAGGGAACCCTTGAGCAGGGCCTGTCACTGACCAGCCATTCAGGCTTTCAGGTTTTCAGCCGCGCCAGCAAACCGGCGGTCGATGGGTCCAGGCCGCTGGCATCGCCGCTGTGCAAGCGTGATTCGATATCTTTGGCCAGCACTTTGCCGAGCTCGACCCCCCACTGGTCAAAGCTGTTGATGCCCCAAACGGCCCCGCTGACAAAGACCCGGTGTTCTTGCAGCGCCAGCAGCGCGCCCAGGCTGGCGGGTGTGAGCTCGTCCAGCAGCAACACCGTGCTGGGCCGGTTGCCGGGGAAGTGCCGGTGACCGCCGTTGTCCGTTTTTCCCACCATCAGCGCCTGAGCTTGTGCCAGCATATTGGCCAGCAGTTGGCTGTTGTGGCCCGGCAAAGGGTGGCTTGCCTTTTTGACAGCGACAAATTCAACCGGAATGACCGACGTGCCCTGATGCAGCATTTGAAAGTAGGCGTGTTGGCCGTTGGTGCCCGGCTCGCCCCACAGGGCCGGTGCGGTGTCGTAAGGCAAGGCATGGCCCTGCGTGTCCACCCGTTTGCCATTGCTTTCCATTTCAAGCTGCTGCAAATACGCGGGCAGGCGGCGCAGCGCATGGCTGTAGGGGGCAATGCTGCGGTTGCTAAAGCCGTGAAAGTTGCGATACCAGACGTCCAGCAGGCCCAAGCGCACAGGCAGGTTTTGCTCCAGCGGCGCACGGCAAAAATGCTCGTCCATGGCGTGTGCACCGGCCAGAAATTCACGAAAAGCCTTACCGCCTATCGCTATGGCCAAGGGCAAACCGATCGCCGACCACAGCGAGTAGCGGCCGCCTACCCAGTCCCAAAAACCAAAGGTGGTGGTGATGCCGAATGCGTTGGCGGCTGCGATGTTGGTCGTCAGTGCGGCGAAATGGTGGCTGATGTCTTGCCCGCCTTGCGCTTCAAACCAGGCTTTGGCAGATTGCGCGTTCAGCATCGTCTCAGCCGTGGTGAAGGTTTTTGAAGCGATCAAAAAGAGCGTGCTCTCCGGCTTGCACGCAGCCAGTACGTCCAGCAGCTGCTGGCCGTCAACGTTGGAGACGAAATGAATCCGCTGGGGCTTGTCGGCAAACGCACGCAGTGCCAGCACCGCCATTTGCGGGCCCAGGTCTGAGCCGCCAATACCAATGTTGACGATGTCGGTGATGTGATCGTTGGCGCGAACCTGGCCGGCAAAGGCCAGCATGGCGTTTAAGGTCTGGTCAACTTCAGCTTGCACTTCAGCGCGCACTTTTGCTATTTTATTGATAGCTGGTCGCCCAGGATTATATTGAACTGCAGGCGGATTTCGCAGTAAAAAATGCATCACGGCACGGTTTTCTGTGCTGTTGACGACCTGCCCTGCAAACATCGCGTCACGGTGTTGCTCCAGCCCGCACTGGCGCGCCAGCTCAAACAACAGCGATTGCGTGGGAGCGTCCACCAGGTTTTTCGACAGATCGGCAAAAACGTGCGGCGCGTCCTGGCTAAAACGGTAAAACCGCTGCGGATCGGCTGCAAAGGAAGCGCGCACATCAAAGGATTTGCCGGCCGCCTCAAACGCGCTTGTCAGCTGCGCCCAGGCCGGGGTCTGGTCACACCGTGTACGCATCACAGCGCCAGCATCAGTTGCTCAAGCTTGATGGCGTCGGTGACAAAGCCGCGTATGCCTTCGGCCAGCTTTTCCGTGGCCATGGCGTCCTGGTTCAGTGCAAACCTGAAGCTGGCTTCATCAAAGTTAACAGGCGGCAGATCAAGTGCTTTGGCCGCATCGGCGTTCAGGGCTTGCTGCAAAGGCGCATCGGTAGCCGCCAGCTGGCCCAGCAGCTCAGGGCTGATGGTCAGCAAGTCGCAGCCCGCCAGCGCCGTGATCTGGCCGATGTTGCGAAAGCTCGCACCCATGATTTCGGTGGCGATGCCAAAGTGCTTGAAGTGCTGGTAAATGTCGCGCACCGACTGCACACCGGGGTCATTGATGCCCACGTTGTCAGCCTCTACCCAAGCGCTGCCGCAGGCTTTTTTGTGCCAGTCATAAATGCGGCCGACAAAAGGCGAAATCAGTTGCACCTTGGCTTGCCCGCAGGCCACGGCCTGACAAAAGGAAAACAAAAGCGTCAGGTTGGTGTGGATGCCGCGCTGCTCCAGCCTTTGGGCGGCTTGTATGCCTTCCCAGGTGGCAGCGACCTTGATCAGCACGCGATCAATGTGCACACCTTCAGCCTGGTACAGCTCGATGATGCGTTCACCGCGGGTGAAGGTCGCGTTGGCGTCAAAGCTCAGGCGCGCATCGATCTCGGTCGACACGCGGCCAGGGATGACCTGCAAAATTTCGCAGCCAAAACGCACCAGCAGGCGGTCCATGGTTTCATCCAGTTGCCGGCTTTTGAACTGGCTGACAACGCCGGCCATCAAGGGCTGGTAGTCAGGCTTTTGCACCGCTTTCAAAATCAGCGATGGGTTGGTGGTGGCGTCTTGCGGCTTAAACTGCGCAAGCTGCATGAAGTCGCCGGTGTCGGCCACGACAGTAGTCAATTGTTTGAGAGCTTCGAGCTGATTCATGGCGTTGTAAGGTTCGTTTTCTGGTTACGATGATATCAACACGATGCGAAACTTCATGACCGATGTAGCCAACACGCCTGCCTCTTGGTGTACTGCGCTGCCCCCCGAGGGGGCTGTGCTTGCCTGGCGCGGCCCAGCGCTGCGCACGACGTCACCTGGTTTTGAACCATGAGTTTTGACCTGATTTTGTTTGGCGGCACGGGCGATCTGGTGTGGCGCAAGCTCATGCCTGCATTGTTTCAGGCCTTTCGCCATGGATCGCTGCCTGAAGGCGGTCGCATTGTCGGCGTGGCGCGCGATGACTTGTCAGACGAGGCCTACCGTGCGCTCATCAAGTCGCGCTTTGACCAGGTTGAATTGGCCAAACGGCCTACACAAGAAGAGTTTGCACGTTTTGCGGCGCTGCTGTTTTACCTGCGCATGGATTTGTCCAGCGCGCCAGACTACCCACGACTGGCCAGCAAGCTGCAAGAGCACGCTGCCGACACGGTGGTGATGTACCTGGCCACCGCACCGGCGCTGTTCACCGTCTTTTGTGAGCAGATGGCGGCAGCTGGTTTGAAGCGGCCCAACATGCGGGTGGTGCTTGAAAAGCCACTCGGTCACAGCCTGGCATCAAACCGCGCCATCCATGCCAGCGTGCGACAGGTGTTTGATGAAAAGCAGATTTTCAGGATTGACCACTACCTGGGCAAACCGTCGGTACAAAACCTGTTTGCGCTGCGTTTTGGCAACGCCCTGTTTGAACCGCTCTGGCGGCGCGAGAACATTGCCAATATTCAAATCACCATTGCAGAAGACATTGGCATTGAAAAACGCGGCGCCTTTTATGACGCCACCGGCGCGCTGCGCGACATGGTGCAAAACCACGCGCTGCAGTTGTTGTGCGCTGTGGCCATGGAGCCCCCCAGCAACGCCCACGCCGATGCCATACGCGACGAAAAGCTCAAGGTGCTGCGCTCTTTGAAGCCGTGGACACCCGAGACGCTGCGCCAGCATGTGGTGCGCGGCCAGTACAGCGCGGGTAGCGTGGACGGCGCACCGGTCGTGGGCTACCGCCTTGAGGCCGGTGTTCGCGATGCAAGCCAGACCGAGACTTTTGTCGCGCTGCGCTGCGAGATTGCCAACTGGCGCTGGGCGGGTGTGCCGTTTTATATTCGCACCGGCAAACGGCTGGCCGGCCGCAGCGCCTACATTGAAGTCAACTTCAGGCCAGCGCCGCATGCCATTTACAAGTCTCCATCAGGTGCCGGCAATAGGCTGGTGATTCACCTGCAACCCAAAGACGGACTGGAACTGCACTTGTTTGCCCAAGGTCAGCAAAACCGCATCAGCTCGGCCAGCTCGGACACCCCGTTATCGCCGGTGCAGCTGGATCTGGACTTCGATAAACGCTTTGGCTCAGAACGTGTGGGCGCCTATGAGCGGCTGCTGCTGGACGTGATTGACGGGCGCTTGAACCTGTTTGTCCGCAGCGACGAACAGGAAGAAGCCTGGCGCTGGGTCGAGCCGATCATGCAAAGCTGGGCAGCCGATGCCGAAGGGCCACGGCCTTACGCCGCAGGCACCTGGGGGCCGAGTGCCAGCAGCGCGATGATTGCTCGTGATGGTTTTTGCTGGACTGAGGAATGCTGATCTTGCCTCTCACGGTCGTTCGCTTTGCAACAACGCCTCCCCGTTCGCTCTAAAAAAACCGCCGGTGCGCTAGCGGCCACCTGCGACAGCGGCAAGCGGATTGGTTTTTTGGCATGGGCAACTCAGGCATCGTGGCGCAAGACGCGCAGCACACGTTTTTTCGGCTGGTGTCAACACGGTTGCCTACAGCGCTACGACCGCTACAGCCCCGTGGTGTCACGCTTGCTGCATTGGGTGATCACGGATATTTTGGCCACCTGCCTGGCGCTGCGAATTGGCCGCAAGTTGCATCCGCGGCTCTTGGAGATGAAGAACAATCTGCGCAACAAGCGGTATGCGTGAAGCTTTTATCAGCGTTTGGCGTCAACATCTTTGCGACTTCCAACTTCAACAACCAAGACACAAAGGACATGGTCTTGAATATCGCATATCACCCGGTATTCACCCACCCGATAACGCCAGTACGCACCAAGCATGGCGCCCGTCAAGGCCTTACCTGTATCGCGCGGATCTTCTAATACGGCAATCCGCTCATCCATAAAGTCAACAATGCGCTTTGCTGCTGGCTTGTCGAACTTGCCGAGCTGTTTCAGCGCTGTGCTGGTGTAATCAATCTTCCAGGCCAAGTTGTTGCCTCACTTGTGCGCTGGAGTAAGTAGCTTCATTGCCTTTACGAACTCGCTCCATGGTGGCGGCGGCGTTGTAATAGTCCTCTAAATCGTCCAAGCCATCCGTCACCAGCTCACGCAGGTAATAGGCCTTGGTTCGCCCCGTCATTTGCGCGAGTCTGTCGAGCCGCTGCTCAATCGCAGGTTCTAGTCGAATAGAAGTTGCCATCAGTTACCCCAAACAAATAAAATACAGTGAATACATCGATTCATTGTATCGAAAATACAAAATCAGGGGGCTTTGGGTGCCAGCTGCACCGGCCCATAAAAAGCACGTGCCACGCTTTTGGTGTTGTCGGTGTCGGTCATGATGGAAACGCTGGTCAACGCACCTGGTTCTTCTCCAAAGGCTTTGACGAAATCAGCACGCACCGTACGCTCATAGTCCATCCACCGGTTCAGCTTGCCAGGGCCCGACTCTAGCGGCAGCTTGCGAATGCGGTCGGTGTGCGGATTCATGATGACCTTGCCTGGCTCGCATTCGTTGCACCAGACATACATCAATGTCGCATAAGGCATCGGCTCGCGAGTCAGCACCTGCGCCAGCTCGGACAGCATGGCGTTTTTGGCTGAAAATTTGCTTCTGTCACCGTCAAACGCCAACACCACGCGGACGGGTGAATCGTCGAACTCGCGTATCGACATGTCGGCATATTGAATCAGGTCGGGCAGCTTCCACGAAAACTTGACGCTTCCCAAGTCACTGGCTTCGACCCGCACCACCTGGCGCAACATGCTGGCTGACGACTGTGCGTGAGCGGCAATGGCAACGCGTTTTTCTTCCAGCACAACCTCAAATGTGGTCGGTCGCTTGCCGGGTAATTTGAAGTGCGACCACGTCGCAGACTTGCTGCCAGCGCCAGAGGCCGAAACCCAGGGCGCGATGCGCATGTTCAAGGCCTCTAGGGGTTCGACAGTTTCAGGGTTGCGCGATGCACAGGCGCACAGCGAGGCCAGGCCCAAAAGAAGACCCCAACGAGCAGCAGATTGAACAAGTGAAGAGATCATCGTGGTTTTAGGCATAAAAAAGCCCCGCTGCAAGCAGCGGGGCTTTTGATTTCTGCTTCAAGGCTGGACTAGCCAGCCCGTGAATTAGAAGGAGTGGGTAACGCCCACAAGGGTCTTGCTGTCCCTGTAAAACGATGTAGAGCCAGTGATAGCAGCTGCATTGTTGATCGTTTGACCGTAGAAAGCGTAAGCCGTGGTGCGCTTGCTCAGGCTGTAACGCAAACCGACTTGAGTCTGCCTGTAATCTTCAGTACGGGCGGTAGCAGCGGCTGTACCAACCGCTGCAACACCAGCTGGGTTGTTGCTGTCAGTCGTGGCGCGGCCGTAAGCGATGAAAGGAACCACGGCGCCAAACGGAACAGTTACACCGATCTGGTAAGCCTTGTAGTCAGAGCTAAAACCAGCGACGCCAACTGTGGCGGTGGTAGCTGCACCACCGTTTTTACCGCGGTTGTAGGTACCGCCGAGCTTGGCAGCACCGAAGTCGTAGCTACCGCCCAACTGGAAGATGTTACCGTTGCGGGCGATTCCTGACTGCGCAACGGTACCAGCGGCACCAGCAACGTTAAATACGCTTGTAGCCGCACCAGCGACTAGCTGCGTACCGGCAGCGTTGGCATTACCTGTCAGCATACGCATGCTGGTGTAGGCAGCAGAAGCTGACGCTGGACCGTTTGCATATGACAGCAACGCACTCACGCGGCGGTTGGTGTCAGTGGTGAAGCCGTTGGTACCAACAGCAGTTGACTCAATGTTCTCGCGACCGGTGCCTGAGCCGTACGAAGCGCGGACAGTGAAACCGCTGAAAGCAGGGCTGATGTACTGGATCTGGTTGGCACGGGTGCCGCCAACGCCAGCCTGGCCATGCAAGTGAGCCTTGTCAGCACCGGGAACGCCTTCAGAGCCAACTGCGTAGCCAGACAAAGTGGCCAGCTCATACAGATGGGTGTACTGGTAACCGATTCTGAGGGCTCCCATGCCGCTTGACAGGCCAACGTAGGACTGGCGGTTGGTACCGGTGCCGTAAGCACCAGCAGCGCCGGACAAGGCGGTAGCGGCAGCAGTGGCCGCGAAGCCGTCAATTTGGTGGCCCGTTGCGCCAGCGCGCTGAGCAAAATTAACTTGGTTGGTGATGGCGATGCCTTGTTCGATCACGAAGTCGGCTTTCATGCCGCCGCCGAGGTCTTCCGTACCGCGGAAACCAACACGGTTACCAGCGTTAGCACCGTCCATCACGCCCGAAGACTTGATGCTACCCGTGCTGTCACGGGTGGTGGTGACGTGTGAGCCGTAGCCCACGTCGATCACGCCGTACAACGTCACAGAAGACTGTGCTGAAGCAGCGCCTACAGCAGCCAGGGCTGCCAATGCGATGAGTGATTTTTTCATTTGAGAATTTCTCCAAGGTTAAACAAAGGGCTCCAGGATTTGGACCCCCGGGCCAACCTCCCATTTAGGAAGTTGAGGTAATTGAACCAGAGGCAGCAGGCTTAGGCAAAGAAATTTAAGGTGATATCCACATAAAACTTGTTTCCGTTGCACCGATGCAACAAATTAAAATCATGCCGTGGGCGACATGCCACATATCGGGACATTTTGGCCCTCAAAACCCGTTTGAAGCCAATTGATTAGACTTCCAGCGGTTTCAGCCTCTTTCCACCACCCCCCACCACCATCAGCCCCATGGACGCCCTTATCAACAGCTTTGACGTCGCTTTGCGCACCCTGTTCAGCCAGCCCCGCGCCAGCAAGCCCTGCCCGACCGTAGCGGACCAAGCCACCGAGCTGTCTGCTGCAGACAAGGCCTTGGCCGGTGCGTTGATGCGGGTCAACCATGTGGGCGAGGTCTGCGCCCAGGCTCTTTATGCGGCCCAGGCCATGAGCACCCATGACCCTGCGCTGCGCCAGCAGTTTGCCCGGGCCAGCCACGAAGAAAGCGACCACCTGGCCTGGACGCGTCAGCGGCTCCAAGAGCTGGGCGCGCGGCCTTCGCTGCTGAACCCCTTGTGGTACGCCGGGGCCTTTGGCATGGGGCTGTTGGCGGGCCGCCTGGGCGACAACATCAGCCTGGGCTTTGTGGTCGAGACGGAGCGCCAGGTCGAAGCGCATCTGGCCGAGCACATGGAACGCCTGCCTTTGGGCGACCATGAATCGCGCGCCATCGTGGCCCAAATGAAAACCGACGAAGCGCGCCATGCGCAGGAGGCCAGCGCTTCGGGCGCGATGGAACTGCCAGCCCCCGTCAAGGCCCTGATGGGCGCTGCCGCCAAGGTGATGACGACAGTAGCGCACCGGATTTAAGGGCGCCTTATAAATTCATTTTTCGGGCGAATTGCTGCGTTGCGCGGTGCTCGCAATCCTCACGTACATGAAGTACGTTCCGGTTGCTGTGCGCCGTGCGCCTTGCACTTCATCCCGAAAATCTGAATTTCTAGAAGCGCCCTAAGCCTCTAGCACCTCAAAACTGGTGGTGATTTCAGCTGTTTTGCCGAGCATGATGGTGGCCGAGCAGTACTTGTCGTGGCTCATGGCTATCGCGCGTTCCACCGCGCTGGCCGCCAGGCCTTTGCCCGACACAGTGAAATGCATGTGGATGTTGGTGAACACCTTGGGGTCCGTTGGGGCGCGTTCGGATGTCAATTTGACCGAACAGCCCCGTACATCGTGCCTGCCGCGCTTCAAAATCAGCACCACGTCGTAGGCGGTGCAGCCGCCGGTACCTGCCAGCACGGTTTCCATGGGGCGCGGGGCCAGGTTGGCACCGCCGTTTTCGGGCTTGACCTCGTCGGGCGCGCCGTCCATCACCAGGGTGTGGCCGCTGCCGGTTTCTGCAACAAAGGTCATGCCCGAGCGGGAGCCCATGGCATGGGCTTGACCCGCCCAATTCACCGTACATTCCATAAACAGCTTTCTTGATGCAAAAAATAAATCACAAAACGGGAAGAAAACAGGCAGTCGTGCCTAAAAGTGTCAAGTTTCCGCGACAGAGCTATTGTGCAGCGCAACATCGCAGCGCTATACTGGTCTTGTCTCGGCAGAGATCCATTGTATTTTGAAGATATTTCTGCTGTACCGTTTGTCTCCTCCATCTTCTCAAAGGATGGATTTACAGGCCCAAGCCGCAAGGTTTGGGCCTTTTTTCTTGCGCCTTATCATTGAAGGCTTGCGAAAAACCCATGACAAAACCACTCAACCCCTCTGACTACCTGAAAAAAATCCTCACTGCACGGGTGTATGACGTGGCGGTTGAGTCCGGTCTTGAAGTCGCCAAGAACCTGAGCGCGCGCCTGAAAAACACGGTGCTGCTCAAGCGTGAAGACCAGCAGCCGGTGTTCAGCTTCAAGCTGCGCGGGGCCTATAACAAAATGGCACATTTGAGTGCGGCGCAGCTTAAAAAAGGCGTGATTTGTGCGTCTGCCGGCAACCACGCACAGGGGGTGGCCATGTCGGCGCAAAAGCTGGGCACGCGTGCCATGATCGTGATGCCCACCACCACGCCGCAGCTCAAGGTAGACGCCGTCAGGGCCCTCGGTGGCGAGGTGGTGCTGCATGGCGACAGCTACTCGGATGCCCACTCGCACGCGGTGCAACTTGAGAAAAAACGCGGCCTGACCTTTGTGCACCCGTTTGACGACCCCGACGTGATTGCCGGCCAGGGCACGATTGCCATGGAAATGCTGCGCCAGCACCCCGGCCCGCTGCATGCGGTGTTTGTGGCGATTGGCGGCGGCGGCCTGATCTCGGGCATGGCCAATTACATCAAGGCCGTGCGGCCCGACATCAAGGTCATTGGCGTGCAGATGAATGACTCCGACGCGATGACGCAATCGGTGGCCGCGAAAAAGCGCGTCGCCCTGCATGATGTGGGCTTGTTTTCAGACGGCACCGCGGTCAAGCTGGTCGGTGAAGAAACCTTTCGCATCAGCCAAGCGCTGGTCGATGAATTCATCAGCGTTGACACCGACGCGGTGTGCGCAGCCATCAAAGACGTGTTTGTCGACACCCGCAGCATTGTGGAGCCCGCTGGTGCCTTGGCCGTGGCGGCGATTAAAAAATACGTGGCCCTGCACAAAACCAAGGGCGAAACCTATGCCGCTGTTTTGTGCGGTGCCAACATGAACTTTGACCGCCTGCGCTTTGTGGCCGAGCGGGCTGGCGTCGGCGAAGAACGCGAGGCCCTGTTTGCGGTGACGATTCCTGAACAGCGCGGCAGCTTCAAGCGCTTTTGTGAAGTCATTGGCACGCTGCCCGGCGGCCCGCGTTCGGTCACCGAGTTCAACTACCGCATCAGCGACAACGCCAAGGCGCATGTGTTTGTGGGCCTGACCACGCAAAAAGGCGAAAGCGCCAAAATCGCGGCCAACTTCACCCGCCACGGTTTCAAGGCGCTCGACCTGACGCATGACGATTTAGCCCAAGAACACATCAGGCACATGGTGGGCGGTCACAGTGCGCTCTCAAAAGATGAGCGTCTGCTGCGCTTTGTGTTTCCGGAACGGCCAGGCGCGCTGATGAAGTTTTTGGCCGCCATGCAGCCGGGCTGGAACATCAGCTTGTTCCATTACCGCAACCAGGGCGCAGACTTTGGCCGCATTCTGGTCGGCCTGCAGGTGCCCAAGGCTGACAACAAGGCATTTAAAACGTTTCTCGACACCATGGGCTACCCGCATGTGGAAGAAACCAGCAATCCGGCATACCAGCTGTTTTTGCAAAGCTAACGCATGACCCCAGCAAACGCATCGACCTGCCCGCAGTGCGGCGCTGCTATGCGCTGCGGTGCCGTCAGCGGCGACGCCACCTGCTGGTGCTTTGACCTGCCGCGCGTGATCGCCGTCCCCGCGCCACAAGCCAGTTGCCTGTGCCCGGCCTGTCTTCAACAATTGATCGATTCAGATGACCCAAAAAACCTTTTTGTTGCCAGCGATTGAGCCAACCGCCGATGCAGGGCTGGCCGCCAGACTGCAACACAAAATTGACCACAAAACCAAGCCGCTGGGGGCACTCGGCCAGCTTGAAAGCCTGGCCCTGCAGCTGGGCCTGATTCAGGGCAGCGAAGCCGTGCGCTTGAGCGCCCCGCAGATGGTGGTGTTTGCCGCCGACCACGGCGTGGCAAGCGAGGGCGTGTCGGCCTTTCCTCAAGCGGTGACCCTGCAAATGGTGGCCAATATGCTGGCCGGTGGTGCCGCCATCAATGTGCTGGCGCGCCAGCATGGGTTTGCGCTGCAGGTGGTGGATGCGGGCGTGGCCGGTGATCTGGCGGACCACCCGCAACTCATCCAACGAAAAATCGCGCATGGCACGCACAACCTGGCCCACGGCCCAGCCATGACGGCGCACCAGCTCAATGCCGCCCTGCAAGCGGGCAGCGACGTGCTGACCAGCCTGCCCGGCAACGTGGTGGCCTTTGGCGAGATGGGCATTGCCAACACGGCACCGGCTGCGCTGCTGTTGCACCGGCTGGCAGGCGTGTCGATCGACGACGCGACCGGGCGGGGTACCGGCTTGACGGACCCCCAGCTGGCGCACAAACAAGGCGTCTTAAGGCGTGCTGCTCAATGGCACAAACACGCTGTCCAGCCACTGGACGCGCTCGCCGCCATGGGCGGGTTTGAGATCGCCATGATGACGGGCGCCATGCTGCAAGCCGCCAGCCAGCGCCGGGTGGTCCTGGTGGATGGTTTTATTGCCGGTAGCGCAGCACTGGTCGCCTGTGCTGTTGCCCCGGCGGTCAAAGACTACATGGTGTTTTGTCACCGCTCGGCAGAGCGCGGCCACCGCCTGCTGCTGGCGCACCTGACCGCCAGGCCGCTGCTGGACCTGGACCTGCGCCTGGGCGAAGGCACCGGCGCGCTACTGGCCTGGCCGCTGGTGCAGTCGGCGGCGCTGCTTTTGAACGAGATGGCGAGTTTTGAGTCGGCCAGCGTCAGCGGCAGGGCCGCTTGACATGATCAACTTCATTCGCGAATTTTTGCTGGCCGTGCAGTTCTTCACCCGCATCCCCGTTACCGGGGCGCTGGCTGAATGGGTCGGTTTTAGCCCGGCCATGCTGCGCGCCAGCGCCGGGCACTTTCCTGCGGTGGGGATGCTGGTGGGCGCTGTGGCAGCTGCCGCCTATGCGCTGCTGCTGGCGCTGCTGCCAGACACGGTTTTTGCGCCGCTGGTGGCGGCTGTGCTGTCAACCGTGGTGACGGTACTCATGACCGGCGGCTTTCACGAAGACGGGCTGGCCGATGTGGCGGACGGCCTGGGCGGCAGCTATGACAGGCATCGCGCCCTGGACATCATGAAAGATTCGCGCGTCGGTGCATTCGGTGCGATGGCACTTGGCCTGGCGCTGCTGGCGAAGGTCGCCATGCTGGCCCTGCTCGGCAGCGTTGATGACGCACCTGTTGGCTTCGATGCCGCGCCCTTCAAGGGCTGGTATGTGTGCAGCGCCCTGTTTGCTGGCCACGTGGTGTCGCGCACGCTGCCGCTGCTGCTGATCGCCTGGCTACCGCATGTGGGCGACGTGGCGGGGTCCAAATCCAAGCCCCTGGCCGATGCGATCAGCGGGCGCAGCCTTTTGGTCGCTTTTTCATGGTGTTTTATGGCTCTAGCCCTTGTTTTACTGATGCAAGAAGCTACTGATTTGATAGTAGCTTGCGGCTTTTCATTGATCGCCCTGCTGTGGATGCACCGCCTGTTCAAGCGCCGCTTGCAAGGCTTTACCGGCGATTGTCTGGGCGCAACGCAGCAGGTTTGTGAGATCGCTTTTTATCTTGGATTAGCCATCGCCTTATGACACAGCCGCCGCGACGGGCCGCCCCTAGCAAGGCTAGCCCCCTCGGGGGGCAGCGCACACACGAAGTGAGAAGCGTGGGGGCCGGCAGTCTATGGTTAGTTCGGCACGCCCAGCCGCTCATCGATAAATCCATTTGCTACGGCCAGCTGGATGTGCCCGCCGACCCTGAAGCCACCCACGTCTGCGCCCAAGAGCTCTTGAATGTCCTGCCCAAAGGTATCTCTGTCAGCACCTCTCCGCTACAAAGATGTGAGCTGTTAGCCCAGGCAATCATTGGCCTGCAGCCCGATTTAACAATTAAAAAAGATGCGAAATTGCAAGAAATGCACTTTGGGCAATGGGAAGGACGCGCCTGGGCCGACATTGATAAGGCCGAACTTGACGCCTGGACCGACGACTTTGCCGATTACCGTGCTGGCAGCACCGGTGAAAGCGTGTGCCAGTTCATGACCCGGGTGGCCGATGCCTTGAGCGAACTCGACCCAGCCCGGGACACCCTGTGGGTGACCCACGCGGGCGTTATTCGGGCCGCCACGTTGATTGCCCGTGGCATCCGGCACATCAGCCGGGCCGATGAATGGCCCACCGATGCGCCAGCTTATGGACAATGGTGCAAACTGACGCTTCCAACTCACAGAAATCACCATGGCCACCAACCTTGACGGGCAACTCGTTGTCGCCATCTCTTCCCGGGCACTGTTTGACTTTGAAGAGGAAAACGAGGTCTTTGAGCAGCATGCCGACAAAGCCTACATGCAGCTGCAGTTGCAGCGGGTTGAGCAACCGGCCAAGCCGGGCGTGGCGTTTTCGCTGGTGAAAAAACTGCTGGCTTTCAACACGCCGGGCACGCAGCGGGTGGAGGTGGTGATCCTGTCGCGTAACGACCCGGTCAGTGGCCTGCGCGTGATGCGCTCGGCCGAGCACTACAAACTGGCCATCAGCCGCTGCACCTTCACCAAAGGGCAAGCGCCCTGGCGCTACTTGCGCCCGCTCAAGGCCAACCTGTTTTTGTCGGCGAAATCTGAAGACGTGCGCTCGGCCCTGGGCAACGGATTTGCCGCCGCCACAGTAGCCACACACTCGGCCAGAGCCCAAAGCAACTACCCGAGCGAGGTACGGATTGCATTTGACGGCGACGCGGTGCTGTTTTCAGACCAGGCTGAACGGGTGTTTCAAAAAGACGGTCTGGATGCGTTTCAAAAACACGAACGCAAGCACTCGGCCAAGCCTTTGCCGCCCGGCCCTTTCATGCCGCTGCTCAAAGCGCTGCACGGCCTGCAGCAGGCTGGCACGCCGCACATGCGCATCCGCACCGCGCTGGTCACGGCACGCAGCGCCCCGGCGCATGAACGCGCGATTCGTACCCTGATGGACTGGAACATCGAGGTCGATGAAGCGATGTTTTTGGGCGGCCTGGCCAAAGGCGAATTCTTGCGTGAATTTGAGCCCGACTTTTTCTTTGACGACCAGACCGGGCACGTCGATGCTGCCGCGCAGCATGTGCCTGCGGGGCACGTCGCCAGCGGCGTGGCCAATAGGTCCAGCGGCGTTTCAAACTCCTCTGAGTGACCCCTGATCCATGAGCAGCCTCAAAAATTTCAACTCTTTTTTAAAACGCGTCTGGGCCCTGTCAGCGCCTTACTTCCGGTCTGAAGACAAATGGAAGGCGCGCGCCATGCTGGCCGGGATTGTGCTGCTGAACCTGGCAGCTGTTTACATGCTGGTGCTGCTGAACGACTGGAACCGCCTGTTTTATGACGCGCTGCAAAACAAAAACCAGCCGGTCTTTTGGCAGCAACTGGGCCGCTTTACCTACCTGGCGTTTGCCTTCATCATCATCGCGGTTTACAAGTTTTACCTCACCCAGTTGCTGCAGGTGCGCTGGCGTGCCTGGATGACCGGGCATTACCTGGAGCGCTGGCTGGCCAACCATGCGTTTTACAGCCTTGAGCTGGCGCGCTTTTCAGGCGACAGCAGCAAAGCCTCTGACAACCCGGACCAGCGGATTCAAGAAGACATCAACCAGTTCACCAATTTCTCGGTGTCATTGAGCATGGGCTTGCTCAATTCGGTGGTGACACTGCTCAGCTTCGTCGGTATTTTGTGGGGGTTGTCCGGCGCGTTTGCGGTCACGCTGGGGGGTAACAGCTACAACATCCCCGGCTTTATGGTGTGGATGGCGCTGCTGTATTGCGTGGTGGGCAGCGTGATCACGCACTACATTGGCCGCTCGCAAATTCGGCTGAACTTCATGCAGCAACGATTTGAGGCCGACTTCAGGCACCACATGGTGCGGGTGCGGGAGTACAGCGAATCAATTGCGCTGGACAAAGGCGAAGCGGTCGAGCGTCTCCAGCTGGATGGGCGCTTTTCAAAGGTATTCCAGAATTTTCTGCTGCTGATCAAGAAACAAAAAAACCTGGTCTGGTTCACCAGCTTTTTTGGCCAGGCCGCGGTGGTGTTCCCATTCATTGTGGCGGCGCCACGGTTTTTCAGCGGCGCCATTCAGCTGGGCGAGCTGATGCAAATATCGTCAGCTTTTGGCCGGGTACAAGACGCCTTGAGCTGGCTGGTGGACAACTACTCAAACGTGGCTGCCTGGCGCGCCACAACCGACCGCTTGACCAGTTTTGAAGACAATATCATGGCTGCAGGCCAACAGATACAAGGGGCAACAGCTCCTGATTCAGTAGCTGATAGCGCGATTTTGTCGGCTGACGACCTGACCATCCAGCTGCCTGCCGGGCAAACGCTGCTCAGCGGCCTGGCCTTGCGTGCAAAGCCGGGTGACAGCGTGCTGCTCAGCGGCCCGTCGGGCAGTGGCAAGTCCACGCTGTTTCGCACACTGGCGGGCATTTGGCCCTATGCCAAAGGGCGCGCGCAGTTGCCGCATGACGCCATGTTTATCCCGCAGCGGCCGTACTTTCCGGACGGCAGCCTGCGCGATGCACTGGCCTACCCGCAGCCTGCCAGCGCCTACAGCGACGACGCGCTGAAGCAGGCCCTGCTTGATGCCCTGCTGCCGCAACTGACGGGGCGGCTGGACGACAGCGATGCCTGGGGGCAAAAATTGTCGGGTGGTGAGCAGCAACGCCTTGCGATTGCGCGCGTGCTGCTTAAAAAACCGACCTGGATTTTTGCTGACGAAGCAACTGCCGCGCTGGACGAAGCCGCTGAAAGAACCCTGTACAGCCGGCTGCAAGCGCACATCGCAAGCGTCAAGGGTGCCATGGTGTCGATCGCGCACCGGCCTGCGGTGGCAGCTTTTCATAGCGCGCAATGGACGCTGGTCAAACAGGCAGACGGCAGCCCGGCGCTGTATGCCCTGGAACAAAGCGCCTTGAAACAAAACCCCTTGAACAACCCCAGCGATCCTGCCGCTTGATGTCCAAACCCAACACACCGCCGCCAGTGCCGGCAGACCTGTCAGCTCTGGCACCCCTGAAGCACTTGACGTTTCGCATGCTGTGGGGCACCTGGCTGGTGGCCAACACCTGTATGTGGATGAGTGATGTCGCGTCGGCGTGGATGATGACCTCGATGACCACCACGCCGCTTTGGGTGGCGCTGGTGCAAACATCAGCCACATTGCCGGTGTTTTTACTCGGCCTGCCCAGCGGCGCGCTGGCGGACATTCTGGATCGCAGGCGCTACTTTATTGCCACCCAGTTCTGGATAGCGGCTGTTGCCACGCTGCTGTGCATTGCAGTCGTCACCGGCATCATGACGCCCCTCCTGCTGCTGGCATTGACCTTTGCCAACGGCGTGGGCCTGGCCATGCGCTGGCCGGTGTTTTCGGCCATCGTGCCCGAGCTGGTGCCGCGCGCCCAATGGCCAGCGGCGCTGGCCCTGAACGGTGTGGCTATGAATGCATCGCGCATCATCGGGCCACTGGTGGCGGGCGCCCTGATCGCCAGTGCAGGCACGCAGTTTGTGTTTGTTTTGAATGCCGTGCTGTCGGTCATTACGGGCTTTCTCATCATGCGCTGGCGCCGCCCGCACACACCCAGCCCGCTGGGTCGGGAACGTCTGGTCAGCGCGATCAGAGTGGGGGTGCAGTTTGTGGCACAGTCCAGCCGACTGCGGGCCGTGCTGGTACAAGTGGGCTTGTTCTTTTTGCATTCAACCGCCTTGCTGGCGCTGCTGCCCCTGATCGCACGCAACCTGCACACGGGGGACGCCGGCACCTTCACGCTGCTGTTGGCCAGCATGGGGGCCGGTGCGATTGTGGCGGCGCTGTATATGCCGCGCTTGCGCCAGTGGCTGCCGCGTGATTCGCTGGTGCTGCGGGCCACCATGCTGCAGTCAGCGTCCACAGCCGTCATGGCGCTGGCACCCAATGCCTGGGTGGCGGTGCCTGCCATGGTGATCAATGGAATGGCCTGGATCACCTGCGCCAACTCACTGTCCGTGTCGGCGCAACTGGCCCTGCCGGACTGGGTTCGCGCACGCGGCATGTCGATATACCAGATCGCCATCATGGGCGGCAGCGCGCTGGGCGCGGCGCTGTGGGGGCAGGTGGCCACCGTCACCAGCGTGCCCACAGCGCTCGGGGTGGCAGCCATCAGTGGCAGTGTTTGCATGCTGCTGGCACTGCGCTATATGCGCGACACCAGCCTGGAGGAAGACCTGACGCCATCACGCGAGTTCAAAGTCCCGATAGCGGACGCGCCGCCAGGCGAAGGCCAGATCATGGTGACGCTTGAATACCTGATTGACCCGCTGCGCGCCGATGACTTCAGGGTGCTGATGCAGGAGAGCCGCCGCAGCCGCCTGCGCCAAGGCGCGCTGAGTTGGGATCTGCTGCGTGATGTCAATCAGCCGGGGCGGTTCATCGAGCAGATCATTGACGAGTCGTGGACAGAACACCTGCGCCGCTTTGACCGCGTGACGGCCAGCGATGTGTCGCTGCGCGAACGCAAGCTGGCGTTTCATTTGCCTGAAGAACCGCCGCTGGTCACGCGCTGCGTTGTGGAGACCGGTTCGAAGACTTAGCTGGCAGAAAAGCGCTCAAAACCCCGCGCGCGCAGCTCACATGACGGGCAGGTGCCGCAGCCGTAGCCCCAGGCGTGGCGATGCACCCTGTCACCCAGGTAGCAGGTGTGGGTGTGTTCCACAATCAAATCCACCAGCGCCTGGCCACCGAGCGAGTGCGCCAGCGCCCAGGTGTCGGCCTTGTCAATCCACATCAGCGGCGTGTCGATCAAAAAGCGCTTGTCCATGCCAAGCGACAGGGCTAACTGCATGGCCTTGATGGTGTCGTCGCGGCAGTCTGGGTAGCCTGAAAAATCGGTCTCGCACACGCCGGTGACGAGCACGGCCAGGTCACGGCGATACGCCAGCGCGGCCGCCAGCGTCAAAAACAGCAAATTGCGACCCGGTACAAAGGTGTTGGGCAGGCCCGAACTTTCCATTTTGAAAGCCACGTCGCGGGTCAGTGAGGTATCACTGACCTGGCCCAGGACGGCCAGGTCAAGCAAGTGGTCTTCCCCCATCTTGCCGGCCCACTGCGGGAACTGCGCCTTGATTTCACGCAGCACATTCAGCCGCGCGTCCAGCTCGACAATGTGCCGCTGGCCGTAGTCAAAGGCCACGGTTTCCACCCGATCGTACCTGGACAGCGCCTGCGCCAGGCAGGTGGTGGAATCTTGCCCGCCAGAAAATAAAACAAGGGCGGTTTTGTGGATGGCAGAAGTGGACATGACGCTATTTTCTTACCTTTCAGCCCACCACTGAAACTAAAAATACGCACACCGCCCCTGGGCTACCCCAACCGCCCGCCGCATCAAATCATCGGGACGAGTGCGCCGCGCATCTGCACATTGGCACCGGTGATGTCGCCATTACACGGTTATTAAACGAATAATTGGCAGGTCTCTCATGATGTAGAAAGTTGTAAATTGCAATTTTTACAACGCCCACGCTACTTTTGACTTCGGCAACATCATTTTTACTCCGCCCTACAAACCTGGTTGCAAATCCCGAAAAATAAGATTTCGGGTTTGCTAACTTTTACGGCTTCTTAATCGTAGAAGAACTCGTCCCCTATGTCGGGGCTCTTTCCTAATAGGTTGGCCAGTCAGCGCAACCGAAACTAAATTTGTGTGAAGTTCAACTACTTGCTGCATTTGCTTGAAAGTGTTTACCCTCGCTTTTATGTTTTGTGCTTGCCTTTGTCTAGATTTCCAAGTCAGGAGACCATACCATCAATCGTTGTTTGTAGTAGTTTTTGTGTTTCAAGCTCGTGCCATAAATCAAGAGGATCTTTTGTTCAAAGTCAACATCATGTATCCGCCAACTCCCAGCGGGCGTTTTGATATGACCTATTACATCGACAGCCATATGCCAATGGTTAAAACCAAAATCGGCCAATCTTGTACCGGCTTTACTGTCGAATCTGGACTTGCTGGTGGTGCTCCCGGATCACCAGCTCCTTTTGCTGTTATTGGCTCACTGCACATCAAATCTCTTGAAGTTTTTGGTTCCGTCATGGCCCAGCATGGCGCTGAGATCATGGCCGACATTCCTAATTACACAGATTCACAGCCGTTGGTGCAGATCAGTGAAGTCAAATTTGGCTAACTGAACTTAGCTATAAACGGGGCAGCATCGTTCAGCTGTAAACATTGGGAGACAAATCATGGCTACTTATATATTGCGCGGTAAATACAGTCCAGCTGCTTATCACGGGATGCTTGCCAAGCCTTCAGACAGAGGCCAAGGAGCTAAAGTTATTTCAAGTGTTGTTGGCGCAAAAATGATGGATGCTTTTTTCTCTGTGACCCACGTTGGAGCAGAAAGTCGAAGTCATTCGTAAAGTGCTTATTTAAGATGGCGGAATCAAGTACTGGAGCTCCCTGATGTGGGGTTTGAAGCGACTCCTGTTTGCAGTTTTGTGTTTGGTGGTCCCTGTACAAGCGACCACCGCTCAGTCGAACCCCTTGGGCAAGATCAACAGCGCATTGGTGGAGGCAGTTTTTTTAGAAATTTGCAGGTTTGGCATTCAACAACCCGAGACCGTCATGCGCCAGGCTATTTTGGAAACCGGCTGGATGCGGGCCCCTTTTCTGATGAAGCGGCATAACCTGTTTGGCTTTCGAAACACCGCCTATTTGGTGTTTGACGATTGGAAAGACAGCGTGGCCTATTACAAAGCTTGGCAAGACAAGAATTACCGTGCGGGCGAACACAAAGATTACAGCGCGTTTTTAAGAAGCATCCGGTACGCCAGCGCAGGCTACACCAGCCATCTGCACAAGATTCGATGGGAACGATCGTGCCCTGATCAAGCGCCAAACAGCCGCGATTCCAGCACTGGCCTTGAGCCTCCCGCCGAGTCGTCTTCATTCGCGACTCAATAGTCCGTCGCCCAACAGCATGGCCGCCCTCAATCGGTCCCCCTATTTCGGCTTTTTGGCATTGCTTGGTTTGGACTTTGCTTTTAGAGCCGATTTGGCAGCGACTGCTGTACCTTTGCCCTTGCCAGGGGCTCTTGCACGAATTAGATCGGGACGGCTCTGAAAGGGTTTCAAGGCCTTGAGCCATGCTGAAACGGATCCGGGCAATTCAGCTTGCTGAGCGTCCGACCATAAACTGGTTTTGTCCGGGTTGTTTTTTTGCCAATTCAGTGCATTGAGCATGGCTTGCGCCAACAATTCGCCCTTGATGGCGTAACCGGTAGCACTCAAATGGACATGGTCGGGCTGGGCCAAGCCATAGGCATACCAAGTCCGCATAGCATCTGATCCGCCGGCGACACGGTACCAGTCGTACAGCAAGCAATCGTTTTCTTTGGCCAAACGGCGAATCAATTTGGCAAATTCCCAAGTCGCGGTGATGGGCTGTTTGCGGAAGTAGGTGTCTTGCACACTGGTCAGCAAAATGAGGGCGTCTGGGTGCTCTGCCCGAACTTTGCGGATGGTTTCCACAATGGTGGCTTTCAGCTGATCCGGCACCGTATTTTTGTAAATCAGATCGTTGGTGCCCCAATCCAAGATCACCAAATCGGGGGCCAGTGCTTTGGACTGCGACTCAAAAAAAGCCTGCGAGCGCAAGGCCGCATAAGCGGCCCCACCCACGCCCAGGTTGTGATAAATGACACCGGAGGTACTGTTTTCAATGCTCACACCATACAACTCAAAAGTGTCTTCGGGTTTGGCATCGGCGTTGGAGATTTCGAAACGGAGGGTGTCAAACAATTGAGGCACGGCAATCTCGACCATCTGTGTTCCGCCCTGCGATCCCTCTTTGCCTTGCAACTCACTCTCCCACAACAAGTCGCCTGATTGCAAGCGCAGTCGGTAGGCGGCTGAAGTGGCACGATACAAAAACTTCAGCACCTTGGCACCCGGTTCAAACTGTTGGTTGAATTGCAGTGTGAACGCTGATTGGGGACTGCTGGTGCGTGCCACAAAACCCGACACCCCCAAGGGCATTTTGGGATACACCTGAATGCTGTTAGCAGTGACCCACTCACCCTCGAAACTGGATCGGTAATCATTTTGTGAATACGTTTTGGCAATGGCATAAGGAAACACCATGCCGCGACCGGCACTGCCCACCATAGCCTGCCATCTGTGGCGCGCCATTAGCGCAGCATGCCCCCCTTGAACATGCGAGTCGCCAAAATGCAGCACGGTAAATCGGCCTTGTGCAGCCGCATCCCACTTGCTTTTCAGGCGCTGCAACAAATGCACATGGTTGGCCTCAAAGGTGTTCACTTCCGATTTGACAAACGTGTTCATCAGTTGCGATTTTTCAGCGCCAATGAGATCGGGCAACGTCTTCCAAGCAAAGGCCGGTTTGGCGGGCCCTTCTTGCAACAACGGCGTAGCAGCGTTAAGTTGCAACCGAGGCGCTGCTGGCGCACTCTTGGAATCCTGCACGGGCTTGGCAACCTCCGGTGTCGAGGTTGCGGGTGAAGTTGCCGAAGTTGCAGGTGCGGCCACCGTGCTGGCACCCGGTAATGCGGCCTCTGCTGGCGTGGCCTTGAAGCTGTCGCCGGGCGGGGTGGCACACGACGCCAACCATCCGCTCACAACGACACAAGCCAGCACTCGGGTGAAAACCAGCTTAGCAAGGAATGGCATAAGTGAAGTCCTGTTCATTGAGCCGCCTCAGAGGCCGGCGACTTGCGAGCTATTGGGGTTGCAGGGTCCGTCAAGAACCCGCGCGCGCGCTGCACCGTATAGCCGCTGACAAACACATACGAATTGTGCGCAAACAACAATTCCTGAATGCCTTCTTGTTGCATCAAGGTCTTGATGTTGCCATTGAAATAGCGGTAGTCGAGTACATACACCTCTTCGTAATGTGAGGCCAAGTAGGGCGCAAACGCATTGCCGTAAGAGTCTTTGATCATCGCGATCTTGCGACCATTTTTGACATCGCTGGTGATTTTCATCAGGGGGTAATCGCCCCCCAAAAAGACGCCATAAGCGCTCGCCCCCCGGGCATATTCGGCATACAACTGGGTCGGCTGTCCTTGGCGAGAGCCCGAAGAAAAGTATTTGACCGATGTCTGTACAGGTACCTTGTAATATTCCACCGTATCCCCTTTGCTCTTGAGGGCTGGCGAGAGTGTTCGGTGGTAGAGGGTGCCCAAGAAGTTGGGAATTTCTTTTTTCGTCAGTGCACTCAGGGGCAATGGGGCAAATTGCGCCGCCTCTGCAAAGGCCGTGTAGGCGTAATACGCGCCCAAGGCGGTCCAATGGTGGTCTGTGTTGAAGTACACATACTCGTCGCTGTGTTCCGCGAGTTTGTCATAAGCATGGACTGGGCGCACTTGCGGCGGCAACAAACTCACGGCTTGGTCAATCACCATTTTTTCGCGCATGACTCCTTTGTTGACTTTGGCCGGTAGGTAATAGTCGGCCCCAACCGGGATCGCCATAAAATAAAGCGTAGTTTGTGGCAACTCTTGTTGGTAACGCGCCAGCAGGGCCGTGAAGGGTACCGCCATTTGCGGCGTACCGCCAAACAGTTGCAACGCCCGATTTTTGTAAATGATTACAGACTCAATGTTCTGGTACGGCGCGTCTTCAGACTGTGCGCTGGCGGCCCCAGGCGCGACAGAATCCCCAGGGTAGGGCTCTGTGCGTACGGTTTTGGCCTGCAGTTCGCCCGCCGATTGAGACACAATGCTGGGGCTGGCAGACTCTGCTGAAGTCTCCGTCTCAGACGCTCGCGGGGGCGGCTTGGGAGCGCCAGAACCCGAACGATTGGCGCTTTTGTCCGAGAACACCTGAATATCGTCTTGCGCCCAACCACGCCTTTGTTTGATTTGCCCCGCCACATCGGACAGGGTGTACCTGAAAACGAAGTTGTCGGCGACAAAATCATCTATCCGCTGCATGAATGCCCCTTGACCAATGGCTGACCAAGAAAATTCTGGGAACTGTGCGAGTTTGCGTTTCTCGCCTTCAGAAACACTCTCCTTGGGTGTCAAGACAAAGACAACACCCAAGCCCACCAACACGCTTGCGAACAAGAGGGTTTGGAGCCAGTTCATGAACGGGGTGGAGTGGTTCTGCTGCATGCTCAGAATCGAAAATAAATGAAGGGGTTGTAGGTCTTGCCCACCAGCAACACCACGCTGACCCCGAGAAACAACAGGTTTTGAACCACTACGGCCCATTGGTAAGTCACGGCATTCAGGTGTTGCTTGAGACTGCTGTGCGCCCGCGCATAAAGCGGAGCGCACATGACCAGCGCAAAAACCAGCCAATAGGCATGGGCCCAAATGGCCACATCCAGTTTAAAGTCGTACAGCGGCACCTCAGTCAAACCAAACAACACTTTAAGCGTACTGCCCAGACGACTCAGGTCTGTGAAGTAGAAGATGGACCAACCCAAAACAATGAAGAACAAGGAATACGCATGCTGAATGATTTTGGGCATGCGCTCCAACACCCGCAACCCAAGGAATTTCTCGAACCAGAGAATCACACCAAAATACAAGCCCCAAAGGACAAAGTTCCAACTGGCGCCATGCCAAATGCCAGTCAGCCCCCAGACGATGAAGATGTTTCGAATCGGATGCCGACGATTGCCCCCCAGCGGGATGTACACATAGTCTCTGAAAAATGTGCCCAATGAAATATGCCAGCGGCGCCAAAAGTCGGTGATAGAGGTCGCGGTATAGGGATGCTTAAAGTTCTCGTGGTAATGAAAACCGAACATCATGCCCAATCCGATGGCCATGTCGGAATACCCAGAAAAATCAAAATAAATCTGCAAGGTGAACATCAACAAGCCAAACCACTCACCGGCGACTGTGGTCTGGCTCACGTCTTGACCTAAAAATTGCAAACACAGCTCGCCCGCGGTATTGGCGATGAACACTTTTTTGAACAAACCCTTGCAAAAGCGGGTGACCCCATTGCTGAAGTCAGACACATTGAAGACGCGCTCTTCAATTTCACGGGCAATGTGTGAATAACGCACGATGGGGCCAGCCACCAGTTGATGGAAGCACACCACAAACAGCATGAAGTTCAACCAATTCTTCTGCGCCGGCACCTCGCCTCGGTACACATCGACCGTGTACGAAATGGTTTGAAAGGTGTAAAAAGAAATGCCGATGGGCAGCAAGATGCCTGGAGCCTTGAAACCCAGCCCCGTCAAGGCGTTGACAGTTTCGACAATGAAATCTGCATATTTGAAAGAAGCGAGCAAACCCAAGTTGACGCCCAGCGAACTGATGACTCCCAGGCGAGCTAACGATTTTCTGTTTTTGAAATGGTCAATGAATAAGCCATTCAAAAAGTCCCAAACAGAGGAGATGATCAGCAAACTCACCCAAATCGGCTCGCCCCATGCATAAAAAATGAGCGAAAAAACCGTTAATATCAGATTGCGTATTGGCCTTTGCGGAAAGGCGTAGTAACAAATCAGGCAAGCAGGAAGAAAGAAAAAGAGAAATGTGAGGCTCGAAAAAACCATGTCACTGCAATGTTAAATCGGTGATCAGTTAACAGCTCCTGTTCCAGGAAATGTTCTTAAGATGACTAGTGTAGTCGGGACTGCCATATTGAATCTGATCCAAAAAAAGATAATAGTCAGGCACTTCACTCGGCATATTCCGGTCTTGCCAAGCTTTGTAAAACTGGGTGCTGTGTTCAAAATGGTCAAAGCGCAGGTAATTGCCGCGCCTGAATGCAAACAGGTTATTGCGCGTCATCAGAAACGGGCTGCGAAACCACCCTGTTTCCAAAATGGCCTGACGCATGACGATGGTGGGGTTGCGGATACCCGATTGGCAAATGGTCCGGAAAACCAACTCAACAAATTCGGTATCTACGGGGCCGCGAGCAACAAATTCATCAGAGACCACATCGACGCGGCCTGGCATCTGGCCATGAAGCGTGTCAATCCACGCCGATGGCTGGTGTATCAGGCTCAAGGTGCCAAACAGGGCCAGCAGGAACAACCTGCGCACCCAAATATAGAACACATTGCCTCGATACATCACCCATTGTATTAAGAACCCGCCATAGAACGGCCACAAGTTAAGTTGCAAGACGCTGACTATAAGTTGACAAAGCCGTTAGCGAGATAAAACTTGCCCAAGCTCACCCTCGGGCACAAAAATTGCTTGAAATTTACCTTAGCGTCGGAAAATCGATATAAACGGTCTTCAGCCAAGAAAGTATTTCACCCTATGGACCCCGTTGGCCCCTTTCAGACTGCGACCTCCGCCTTACCAGAGTCGGGGCGTGCTGCGCGTGTCAAATCTGGCAGTTTCCCCACAGGTCCATTTGCCAGCAACCCGTTTCAAGAGAAGCTAGCGCAAGTTCAACCGACAGGCCCTCAGGGCGGCGGGCAGGTTCGGGTGCAGACTGGCGAAACGCTGATCGGCATCACCCGCAGAGTCTTGCAAGACCAAGGCCAAACCCCCAGTGAGGCAGAGGTGTACCGCATGGCCATGGCCGTTGCCAAAAATAATGCCGTGACCAACCCCAACTTGATCCGCGCGGGTCAAACCCTAACCTTCCCGGGCGGCACACTCGCCCGTCATCCGGCCGAATTTGAGACCCCAAAACCAGCCAAACCCATCGGGCTTGGTCCTGCTGTTTCAGGTCCCTCGGCGTCCGGACCCACCCCGCCCACTGCCACGCTGCCGGGCATGGCCGCCAACTTGGCCTTGCCCGAAAAAGCACCGGTGGCGCCCATGGCCACAGCCCCTGCACACACCGGCTCCAAAATCGCCATCGTGGGCGACAGCATTGCGGTGGGCATCGGTGGCGCGGTGCTGAAACAAAGCGGCATCACACCCGAATTTGCGCCGGGTCGAAAATTTTTAACGCAACACCAAGGCAGTTTTGCCGTCAATGCGGTAGGGGGCCACAGCAGTCCCCAGACCTTGTCACAATTGAACAAAGATGCTGGCGTGAAAAACGCCGACTTGGCGATCATTTCTGTGGGCACTAACGACTTTGTCAACAGCCCCGTCAACAAGTACTACACCCCAGAACGCATCACCCAAAACCTGCAACGCATTCGCACCGAGTTGAATGCCAAAGACAGGGTGTGGGTCTTGCCCTATGACCCCAAAGCCCGTGAATTGGTGAAGTCGGTGGCCGACGAACGCGGCGACAAAACAATCGACTTGGGCCAATTTCAGCCGGCAGACCGTTACCACCCCAAAAATTACGCGGCGATCGCCAGCAGCATTTCACCCCTGCTGAACCAGATCCAGTCAGCGCAGGCCGCAGCCCCTATGGCCAATCAACAGGGGTGGGTCTCAACGCAAAACGCCTTGCTGGCCCGTGGCGCCAAGTTCTAAGGCCAACAACCACATCATCGTTTTGCGAAAAATCATGTGCTTTGTAATTGCCAACGATTTGATGACGAATTTGAAAATCGAGTTGATTGCTTCAAAACGGTCACATCAACGTTTGGCATTGAAAGTTCAGGAGTTTGCCCTCTGGTCCCTCGAACCCAATCCAGTTACAAAAACTTGTCACAACAAGTAATGATCTAACAACATGGCAGCAAAAAGAGCGCTCAAATGAACGAGAGAAAATTTAAACGTCTGTCGCGCTAGCTCGTCTGAATATTGACGCCATAGCTTGAATGCATGAACCACAAAAATCAGACTTAAACCCAATGCAACCAAGAGATAAAGCCAAGAACTCATGCCATAAACAAATGGCATTAAACAAGCAGCCAACAAAATAAGGGTGTAGAGCAGAATTTGCAGGCAGGTAAAGTTAATGCCATGTGTTACAGGCAACATAGGCAGTCCCGACTTCCTGTATTCCTCAACTCGGTAAAGTGCCAGCGCCCAGAAATGAGGTGGCGTCCACAAGAAAATAATCAGAAAGAGTAAGAGCGCTTCGGGCCCCACCTGATCGGTCATGGCAGCCCACCCCAGCACCGGCGGCATGGCGCCCGACGAGCCCCCAATCACGATGTTTTGTGGCGTGAGGGGCTTCAAGATCACAGTGTAAATAACCGCGTATCCCAAAAAGGTGCCCAAGGTAAGCCACATGGTGAGAGGGTTGATCCAGAAATACAGCAATACCGAACCAGCGGCGCAGAGCGTAGAAGAAAATAGCAAAGTCAGCAGCACGTCAACCTGACCTTGAGCCGTGGGGCGCCAAGAAGTTCTTTTCATCTTGGCATCTATTTCTTTTTCAACCAAGCAGTTGATGGCCGCTGCTGCTCCAGCAACCATCCAGATGCCTACGCAAGCCAATATGGCGCGTTGAATTTCGCTGAGGGTTGGTACTCCGGGTACCGCCATCACCATGCCTACAAGGGCGCAAAATACGATCAGTTGCAACACTCTTGGTTTGGTCAGCGCGTGAAGCTGACCCAGAACGATCAAGGGATTTCGCAAAACAATCGTCGGCATAAATTGAATTTGATGGTGGTAGACGATTCGTCTGCAACTATGAGTGACGAATCATTCCTACTTTGCTCTGAATACTCACCAGCCAGTGTGGAGGGCCGTCTTCCGTTCCAGCCCGATCCAAATTTGGATGAAGCTTTGAAATTTGTTCGAGGATTTTTTCCTGATGTGGTTCTAGGTCAACAAAAAAAACATGACGACCTTCCGCTAAGATTTTTTCAAATCTAGCAAACTTATAGTTAGGCGTCTGGATGCCAATAAAGCCGCCCATCCAAGCGCCAAAGCCTAAAATGACAACCGAAAGAAAAACAAAGGGCATCAAGCCTGCTGACGTACTTGCCAGCTCAAAGCTAAAGGCCATCAAGAGCATCGTACTGGCCAAGCCGCAACCCACCACAGCGCCAAGTATCGACTTGTGCACAACGTCTTGCTTCATAAATGATTGAACTTCGTGCAGGTGTGGATGTTCTGACAAGCTCTTGTCATCCAAGCTCAATACATGAATCTGAGGCGTGGCAATACCAGCACCCTCAAGTTGCTCTTCGAAAAGCTCTAAATCATCCAGACTCTGACCCGTAAAATAACTTCGCTTTAGCTTCATACGAAACCCTCAGTTAAAAGTACGCCTTGCTCTAATTTGTCTTTGCCTTGGCTACGATATAGTCCACAGCCGCCTTCACTTCTGCATCACTCAATGAAGCGTTGCCACCCTTTGCAGGCATCACGCCAGTCGAACTGCTTATGCCATTAAGGGCGTTGACATAAAGAACCTTGGTCCCTTTAGCCAACCGTGTTTGCCAATGCGCCTGATCGCCTAGTTTTGGCGCACCTGCAATCCCTGAAGCATGACAAGCGGCACAACTTTGGCTAAAAACCTGAGCACCGTCTCGTGTGACCGTGCCAGTGCTTATTGATGCGTTGATGACAGCAACTTCTTTAGGCAACTCCATGACAAGTTTGCCAACCGGTTTAATGCGATCAAGCACACTGCTCCCATTGCGCATCAAGCCATCTCTGCTGTGCATGACCTGATTTGGCATGCTCATATGATGCGTAACAAGGAGATAAGCAAACAAGGCAACACCCAAGGAAAAACCAGAAATGACCACGGTGTGTACAACGTATTTTTTCTTCGCCATGGGTGACTCTCCAACTAATGAATGCCAATGGAATTAACTTGCTTTAGATTGACTGATCTTTTTTTACGGCGCACCCTTGAGGAAAAATATGCTCCTCGTCAGAAACGTATAGTCAGCCTCCAGTGCCCCAATACCAATGAAAGTCAAGATCAATAGGGGCGGCAGCAAAATGGCATAAATAAAGGCCAAACGCTCCCACATCATGTGCATGAACACGGCAACGATCAATCCAGCCTTTAACAACATAAAGACGATGATCAAGGACCAGCGCAGGTAGCCTTGCACATGAAAGTAATCAACCATATAAGAGGCTGTGCTTAGTACGAAAAGCAGCAGCCAAATCTTGAGATAGATGCCTATCGGGTGCTGTTGGTTTTGTGCTTCAGACATAGGTTCTCCTT
>CANJWZ010000032.1 GCA_947478725.1 Comamonadaceae bacterium | reverse complement strand
CACGCCTTCCCGCTCAACCTCAGCTTCGCCAGATGCACCCTCTTTCAAGGGCAGCGTCCACAGCGCCCCCGATGTGGCGCGCAAGACCGCGTCGCCCACCCGCACCTTTAAAACTTTCCCGTCCTTGCCCACCGCGTCGCCAGACGAATAGACGGTTTGCAAAGCAGTCGATTCAGTCACCCGAATCTCCATCTCGCTTTTTTTCCCGAACATCGTGTCTGTGAAAACCAAAGTTCCCAGGACACCTGGTGCCAACGGGACTTGATTCGGATTCGGTAGCAAGGCCTGCAGCTGAGACGTTGATACTGCCGGTTTGGACTCGATGCTAGCAACCAGAACGCCCGGTCTTTGCTCCTGCGCGGGTCTGGCTGGCGAAGCGGGCGGCAACGCTGGTTTTGACTCGGCGCTTGTCGGCACCACAATGGGGTTTTGCTCAACGATGGGCTTGGGCGGTGGCGCAGCCGCCAACATTTTGATCTCGTCCATCCGCATTTTGGCCAGTACCGCAAAAACGCCGTTTGGAAATTGCGTCAAGTAGGCTTGCAATTCACCGCTGCGCTGGCTGGTTTTGACGCTTTCCCAAAATGCCATGTCTACGGCGAGAAGGTCTGGTACGGCAGCGCGCGCAGGAACTGGCTCTGGCGCGGGGCGTGCAACCGGTGGCGGCGACTTGAAATAAAACTGGCCCTCCAGCGCGGTATTTTCCCAAGGGGTTTGCTTGTTGTTGCTGCCGATACGCACCGCCGTGCGAACCTGTTTGAAAACTTCTTCAACCGCCAACCCAGGTTGCTGAATCGCCTTGGCCAGGAATTCGGTGTACAAACCGTTTTGCCCTTTTCCGTCAGAGGCCACAGAGCCCGGCGCGGTGGCGTAAGCCACCAGCGAGCCGCTGGGCGCGTTGATCGTGGCAAGACCCGCTGCCGACGAACGTGATTTGTTGACAAAAGGGTTGTCGCGGCACGCATCCAGAATGATCAGGTTCATGCGGTTGCCGGCGGACTGCATCTTGTCCAGAATCACGCTGACATTGACCGAGTCGTCGGCCACTTCGTCTTCGTTGCGGATGTCGGAGTCGGTGGAAACAAGAAAGTTTTCGCCCCTGACCTGAACGCCGTGGCCGGCGTAATAAAACAAACCCACCCCGCCAGAGGCTTTTAATTTGTCGCCAAAGTCTCTGACAAGCCGACGCATGTCACGAATGGAGGCGTTCTCCGCCTTGATGGTCGTGAAGCCGGCTTCCTTCAAGACCTTGTCCATCAGTCTGGCGTCATTGACCGCGTTGCTGAGCGGGGAAGAATTGTACGATGCGTTGCCGATGATGAGCGCCAGCCTGGCTTCGGGATTGGTTTGGGCCGCAGCATTGACAAAGCTCAATGCAACAGCCATTGCCAGCACGCGACGAAATGTGACGAACATGCGCTGGATTTTAGGAATGCTTGCGGCAAAGTCAAGCACGGGCTGCCGCATTCGTGGGCACAGACGCCTCAGTGGTGTGTCAGACGGTGTTGCTCTGCGCCCACTTGCGCCAATAGTCAAAAGCCACCCGGTAGGTGTTGACCTGCACCTGCACAGTCTCATCAATCTTCAGGCCATAACCGCCGGCCATGCAAAACGCCAGCGGTATGCGGCGCTGCCAGGCCCAGTCAAACACCCGACGGTCTCGCGCCTCCAGGCCGTCGTAGGTAAGCTTTAAGCGGCCCAGGCGGTCGCCTTCAAACGGGTCAGCACCGGCCAGGTACAGGATCAGACCAGGCTGAAAGCGCCGCTGAAGTTCATCGAGCGCCTGCTCTAGCGCCTCCAAATAAGCGCCGTCCTGGCAGCCATCAGGCAATTCGATATCCAGGTCGCTGGCCTCCTTGCGAAATGGAAAATTCTTTTCGCCGTGGAGCGAGAGTGTGAACACGCTGCGATCGTTGGCAAAGATGCTGGCTGTGCCGTTGCCTTGGTGAACATCTAGGTCAATGATGGCCACTTGAAGAGGCGGATGGGTGTTCTTGTGATGCCGAGTCCACTCAGCCTGCATCAATCGGGCGGTAACCGCCACATCATTGAAGACGCAAAAGCCGCCCCCCTTGTGCGAGTAGGCATGGTGCGTACCGCCGGCCATATTGGCAGCTACACCCTGCCTCTGACCCTTCCCATCATCACCCAAGCCCAGCGCCAGGCGTGCGGCAGCCACGGTGGCACCGACCGAGCGTCGCGCCCGTTCCGCCATGGCCAGACTCCAGGGAAACCCAATTTCACGTTGAAGTGCTGCAGGCAGCGTGCCTTGGGCGATGGCTGCAATGTAGTCCGGTGTATGCGCCAGCGCCAGCTCGCCGTCGCTGGCGGCAGGCGCCTGAATCATCGTGACGCCCGGCATTTCCTGCACCACCCGGTCACGCAACAGTTTGTACTTTGCCATCGGAAAACGATGCCCTTCAGGGAGCGGCAATACGAAGTGATCGGCGTAGAAAGCTTGCAAAACCAGACCTGATACTCAAAGAGATGGATTGTGACCGACCCCTATGGACCGGGAGGCTGACGCTAAAATGCTGCACCGCAACAAAAAATGCTTGCAATGCCGGATATTGTCCCTATAATTCAATTTATGTTGCAGTGCAGCAATTTCATCAAGCCGGCTTGAGGGATGTGCAAAGCAACTGTTTGACCCACCCATTTATTTGTAAATACCACTGGAGATTAATATGCTGACTGCTGAACAAATCATGGCTTCCCACAAAGCCAACATCGAAACCCTGTTTGGTCTGACCCACAAAGCCTTTGAAGGCGTGGAGAAGCTGGTCGAACTGAATGTGCAAGCCACCAAGGCTGCGTTGGCCGAAGCGGGCAACCATGCACAAGCTGTGATGGGCGTGAAAGACGCACAAGAACTGATGGCTCTGCAAGCCGGCATGGTTCAGCCTTTGGCTGAGAAAACCGCCGCTTACAGCCGCCATCTGTATGACATCGCCTCTGCTGCTGGTGCTGACCTGGGCAAGACCCTGGAAAGCCAGACCGCTGACGCACAAAAACAAGTCATGGGTTTGGTCGATAGCGCCACCAAGAACGCACCTGCTGGTTCCGAGACTGCAGTGGCTGTGATGAAAAGCGCTGTCGCTGCTGCCAACAATGCTTTCGAATCCATGCAAAAAGCCGTCAAGCAAGCCAGCGACATGGCTGAAACCAACTTCAAAACGGCCGCGACGACCGCCATGAACGCCACCAAAACGGTTGCCAAGAAGCGTTAATTCGCCGCGAATTGGATGCGACTCGCTTCGCTGAAATTAAAAAAGCCACCCTAGGGTGGCTTTTTTGTGGGTAAAAACCTGAGCCGAAAGTTTAGCGAACCACCGAGATTTGGTCGCGCTTGCCGGCCTTGTAGGTGTACAGCGTCAAAGCACCGTTTTTCACGTCGCCTTTTTCGTCAAAAGAAATGTCGCCCGTCACGCCTTTGTACTTTTCAGTCTTGGCCAATACGGGCAAGTATTTGGCGGGCTCCGACGAGCCGGCCTTGACCATGGCAGCCACCATGATGTTCAGTGCGTCGTACACATACGGCTCATACACAGTCACATCGATGCCAAAGCGCTTTTTGTAGTCTGCAACGAACTTGTCCATGCCGGCTTTTTGCGCACCTTCAACACCACCGGCTTCAGCGCAAACCACCTGGCTGTCCGCCATGCCGTCACCCGCCAGTTTCACCAGTTCGGTGGTGCAGATACCGTCACCGCCCATGAACTTGGCTTTGATGCCCAGGTTTTTCATCTGCCGCATCATGGGGCCAGCCACGGCGTCCATGCCGCCAAAGAAGATCACGTCAGGCTTTTTGCCCTTGAGGGTGGTCAAAATCGGCATGAAGTCGGTGGCTTTGTCCGTGGTGAACTCTGTCGCCACAATTTTGCCGCCCGCTTTTTTCACAGCCTTGGAAAACTCTTCAGCCACACCCTGGCCGTAAGCGGTGCGGTCGTCAATCACGGCAATGGATTTGCCTTTGAGTGTTTGCACCGCATAGCGGCCCAAGGTACCGCCCAGATGCACGTCATCTGCCACCACACGGAAGGTGGTTTTGTAACCAGCGCGGGTAAATGCAGGGTTGGTGGCAGAAGGCGAAATTTGGGGAATGCCAGCGGCACTGTAGATTTTTGAAGCGGGAATCGAGGTGCCTGAGTTGAGGTGACCAATCACGCCAGACACTTTCATGTCCACCAGTTTTTGCGCCACGGCTGTGCCTTGTTTCGGGTCAGCAGCATCGTCTTCGGCAGCCAGTTCAAGTTTGACTTTCTTGCCGCCAATCACCACGCCTTTGGTGTTCAGATCTTCAATCGCCATCTTGGCACCGTTTTCATTGCCTTTGCCCAGATGGGCAATGCTGCCGGAAATGGGGCCAACATGGCCGATTTTCACGACCATATCTTGCGCTGATGCGGCACCAGCCAGAGACACCAGGGCGGCAACAACTGTCAACTTGAATTTCATTTGCATGAACATACTCCGTTTAAAGATAAAGAAAAAGAATCAAAGCACAAGAAAAATTTTGTCCTGCGCGAGAACATACCGCAGTTTTCGCGCTTTCACTATGGTAGCGTCCCCTGGTGGCAAGAAGCAGCATAAGCCTGCAAGGTTACAAAAAATTTGCCGGGTCAGAGCCGCTGCTGGGGTAGCTCTTGCGCAACCGCCTGAATGACCGACTCACGAACCACCAGCTCAATTTCTTCGCGCAAGCGAGGGCCCAGTGACTGGGTGTGTGACAAGATCACCTGCGCGACCGCCTCACGCAGGCGCCGCTCAAGCACGAGATCGACCCGCTGCATCACCCGGTGGACGATCTGATCTTCAAGATGATTTTGGTTTGGCGGCGCTGTATTGACCTGATCGGCCTGGCCACTTGCCTGCACCACATCTGTGAGGGTTGGTACAAAGCGGGGCGGCCCCAAAGCATCGCTCATGCGGCCTCCGGGCCAGTTGGCAGATCATGCTTTCTCAACGCATAGCCTCGGTCTTTGTAATGCTTCCATCGTGCTCTTGCGGCAAGAATATCGTCGCTGGCGTCAGATGCCACCTCAATGAAGCGTTGAAAGCGCTCAAAATGGGCAGGTGCCTGCAGCCCCAGGTTGATCAGCACACTGTCCGCCGGACAAGCCTGAAGCTGCTCGGCCAGCTGTATGGGCGTGGCAGCCAGTGTGTGGGCCGGTGCGTTGCCAGAGCAATGCGGCAAAAAATCATGCCCAGAAAAAGTCCACAACAGCTGGTCAAGTTGCGCCAACAACGTGGGCTCTGCAGTCACAACGACTCTTGTGCCAGTTCGGTGCGCCTTGCGCAGCAAACGGCAGCTGTAGTGCAGCTTGTCGGGCACATTGACGTGAAATTCGATCTCGGTCATGCCGTCTGCGTGCGTTTTTTAACGGGGCTTGGTTTTGACGGGTCCGCCTGATCCAACAAATAATCCACCAGCAGGGCGACCGGGCGTCCAGTGGCGCCCTTGGCCGCCCCGCTCTTCCAGGCTGTACCGGCGATGTCCAGATGTGCCCAGGCAAACTTGGCGGCAAAACGCTGCAAAAATTTGGCGGCGGTGACGGCACCACCGGCCCGACCCGCCACATTGGCCACGTCGGCAAAATTGGTTTTCAGGCCTTCTGCATAGTCGTCATCCAGCGGCATGCGCCAGCACAGGTCAAGCGATGATTCACCCGCCTCCAGCAGTGCCTTGGCCAGACTGTCATTGGTTGAAAACAGGCCGCTGCGCACCGCGCCCAGGGCCACCACACAGGCACCGGTCAAGGTTGCAATGTCAATCACAGCACGCGGCTTGAATCGCTCTGCGTAAGTCAACGCATCGCACAAGACAAGTCGACCTTCTGCATCGGTGTTCAGAATTTCAATGGTTTGCCCGCTCATGCTGGTCACCACATCGCCTGGCTTGATGGCCTTGCCGTCCGGCATGTTTTCGCAAGCCGGAATCAGGCCAATCACGTTGATGGCCGGCTTCAAATCAGCCAGCGCCCTGAAAACGCCCAGAACGCTGGCCGCACCGCACATGTCGAACTTCATTTCGTCCATTTCACCCGCTGGCTTGATGGAAATACCGCCCGTGTCAAAGGTGATGCCTTTGCCCACCAAAACGGTGGGGGCTCGGGTTTTAGCGGCCCCGTTGTAATGCAGCACCATGAAGCGCAGAGGCTCTTCTGAGCCTTGTGCAACCGCCATGAATGAACCCATGCCCAGCTTGGCGACCTCTTTGGGGCCAAGAACGTCGACCTTGATGTTCGGCAATTTCGCCAGTGCCTTGGCGGCTCCAGCCAACAACACGGGCGTCGCGTGATTGGCCGGTCGGTTTGCCCATTCCTTGGCCAGGGCTATGCCGTTGACCAAGCCCAGGCCTTTGTCAAAACCCGGTTTGACTTTGACCGCGTCTGGAACCACCAAGAGCAACTTTTCAAGTTTGGAGAGCACGGGTTTTGACTTGGTGGCAGCGTAGCTGTAGGTTGCATCACCGCACGCTACCAGCGAGGTGCACACCACATCAGCGGTCACATGAGGCAAACCACACAAACTGAGCACAACCCGTTTGGCGTTGCTATTTTTAAGCGTATTCATGGCCGCAATGACGGCCGTACGCACATTTTTGACGCTGCCATCGCCGCAACCCACCAACACCAGCCGCGTGGCAGCGACGCCTGCGGTCCGGTAACTGCCGAGTAATTTGCCAGGTTTTGTTTCAAAGTCACCCGACTTGACAGCCGATGCCGCCAGTTGCGACAGAGCATCTCCAGCAATGGGGGTGTCGTCCGTCATCAGCACAATCAGCGCTTCGCATTTTTCAGCGCAAAGCCGAGGACGGGTCAATGTTTTGAGTTCAAAGTCCATAATCAAGGGTAATTCCTGCAAAAACAGCTAAAAAACGAAGTTCGTCCGACAGCCGATGTTATTCCAATCCTCCATTCGCCGAGAACTGGCCCGCAGCTTTGGTGCCACCTTTGTGGTGTTGATGACCATCGTCTTAACGATTGTGCTGATTCGCACGCTGGGTCAGGCATCGCGGGGGGTGATCAGTCCTCAGGATGTTGTGCTTTTTATGGGCTATGCAGCCCTGGGCAGACTACCCACCCTTTTGACGCTGTCACTGTTTATTGCCATGGTCAGTACGCTGACACGCATGTACCGAGACAGTGAAATGGTGGTTTGGTTCACCAGCGGCAGAAGCTTGAGCAGTTTTCTGGCGCCGATGTTCCGCTTCGCCTGGCCCGTGCTGCTGATTATTTTTCTGACGGCTCTTTTCGTCTGGCCATGGACCAACCGGCAAACCAAGTCCATGCAGGAGAGCTTTGGCAATCGCAGCGACATAGACCGCATTGCACCAGGCCAGTTTCAGGAATCGTCCAACGGCAACCGGGTGTTCTTCATCGACCGCGACGCCAAAACTGACCAAAAGTCCAGCAACAATGTTTTCATATCGGCCAATGAAAGAGGCAAAAGTGCCATCACAAGCGCGCGTTCGGGACGGATTGAAGCGACGGCCGACAAACAGGTCTTGATTCTCACCGACGGTCAGCGGCTAGAAAGTGAGACCGGAAAACCGAATCTGAAAATCAGTGATTTTGAAGAATACGGCAGCAATACAGGGGGCACAGTGCCGCTCAATTCGGATGCCACCGATGCCAAATTATTGGCGGTCCCTGTGCTGATGAACGCACCCACACGCGCCAATCTGAGCGAGCTGGCATGGCGTTTGGGCCTGGCTCTGGCGGCCGTCAATTTTGTGGTTCTCGCAGTGGCGCTGGCAACGGTGAACCCTCGGGGCGGGCGAAGCGGAAACCTGGTCTTCGTTGTGCTGACTTTTCTGGCTTACAACAACCTGGTCAATCTGGGCCAAAGCTGGGTTTACAGTGGCACCATCAGTTTTGAAGGCCTGTTGCTGCTGCTTCACGGCGGTATTTTGCTGTTGGGCCTGTTTTGGCTAGGCAAGCGCAACAACAACTGGACACTGCGCGCTGCGTTGCGCAAACGAGCCGCCGGCGTAAGCTACAGGAGAAGCCCGTGAAAACCGTTCGCCGCCTCATTTATGGCGAGGTAGTGACCTCGATTATTTTGGTGGCCGCCGGGTTTTTGGCACTGTTTTTCTTTTTTGATCTGGTTGACGAGTTGCAGTACCTCGGCAAAAGCAATGGCTTGTCGACCGGCCTGCCAACGGCGAGCGATATTTACCAAATCAGGCACGCCTTGCTGTACGTGGGTCTTTTGATACCCAACCACCTGTATGAATTGCTGCCTATATCCGTGCTGATCGGCACCATTTTTGTCATGGCCCGACTTGCCAAAAGCTCCGAATACACGATTTTGCGCACCAGCGGGCTAGGCCCATGGCGAGCCCTGCAAATGTTGCTGAGTCTGGGGAGTATTTTTGTCGTGGCCAGTTTTTTGATTGGTGACTACCTCGCGCCCCTGAGCGAGCGGACAGCACAATTGCTCAAAGCCCGGTATCAGGGCATCATCACCGTTGGCCAAACAGGGGCGTGGCTACGTGAAAAGCAGGCTTACAGCACCTACATTGCAAACGTTAAAACGCTATCGCCGAATAACGAAATGATCGGCATCCAGATTTTTGAGTTTAACAACAAAGGCCTGGTTGTGTCGCAGATGCAAGCTGCGCGCGGTAAATTTTCTGCAGACGATTCCTGGCAGTTAAAGGGCGTGACGCGGGTCGAGTTCAGCGTACCCACCAGCAGTACCACAGCCGCAAATGCGGCGGCGCAAACAGCAGGCGTCAGCAGAAGCGTGCTGGACAGCTTTCGCTGGCCGACCGAAATGTCGCAGGAGATGGTTTCCGTGGCCCTGCTCAAGCCAGAGCGCATGGGCACCATCGACTTGTTCAATTACGTTCGCCACCTCGATGCCAATGGGCAAGCAGCGCAACGCTATGAAATTGAATTCTGGAAAAAGGTGTTTTACCCGCTGAGTTGCCTGGTCATGGTGGTCCTGGCACTGCCGTTTGCCTATCTGCATTTCCGTTCGGGCGGGATTTCTGGCTATGTGTTTATGGGTGTGATGATTGGCATCAGCTTCTTTTTGCTGAACAACGTTTTTGGCTACATCGGCAACCTGCAAAACTGGCAGCCTTGGTTTGCGGCAGCTGCACCCGGACTTTTGTACATGACGATCTCGCTGGGGGCTTTTGGCTGGCTCGTTTTGAGACGTTGACCCTGCTTTTTTTAATACAAACACCATGACCACTGGCATCGTTCTTTTTGCACACGGCTCTCGCGACCCGCTGTGGCGCTTGCCGATCGAGGCGGTTGCACGGCAGATCTCTGAACGCTCACCATCAGCCTTGGTGCGCTG
Organism: Comamonadaceae bacterium; assembly: GCA_947478725.1. Taxonomy (GTDB): domain Bacteria; phylum Pseudomonadota; class Gammaproteobacteria; order Burkholderiales; family Burkholderiaceae_C; genus Polaromonas. Next base: position 40,152 of record CANJWZ010000032.1, on the reverse strand, counting down.
TGCGTATCTTGAACTGTGCCTTCCCAGTCTGCCTGATGCCGCTATCGATTTAATAACTTCTGGTGCAGAAAAATTAAAAGTGTTTCCACTTTTTTTGGGTGTGGGAAAGCACGCGCGAGAGGACTTGCCGCTTCTGATTCACGAGATTCGGGCGGCCCACCCCCAGATCAAGATTGAATTGCTGCCCACCGCAGGTGAAAGCCCAGCCCTGATTTCCTTGATGGCCGATCTCGCACTGGCTTGAATGAACTCAGGCAAGACCGCTTGCCCTAGCAGCGCAGCGGCATCATAAAATCAACCATTAGCCGAAAAAGACATGAACCTTCACCAATTCAGATTTGTTCAGGAAGCTGTCAGACGTAACCTGAACCTGACCGAAACTGCACGCGCCCTGCATACGTCGCAACCCGGCATCTCCAAAGCGATCATTGAACTGGAAGAAGAACTGGGTGTTGAGATTTTTGCCCGCCACGGCAAGCGCTTAAAACGCGTCACGGAGCCTGGCGCGCATGTGCTCAAAAGCATAGACCTGATCATGCGCGAAGTCGGCAACCTGCGCCGCATTGGGGAGCAGTACTCCAAACAGGACAGTGGCACTTTGTCGATTGCAACGACCCACACACAGGCCAGGTATGTGCTGCCGCAACCCGTTGCCAAACTGCGGGAAGCTTTTCCCAAGGTCAACGTCAGCATGCACCAAGGCTCGCCCGGCCAGGTTGCACAGATGCTGATGGACGAAGTGGCCGAGATCGGCATTGCCACCGAGTCCTTGGCCCAGTACGCCGACCTGATCACCCTGCCTTGTTATGAATGGCAGCACATGCTGGTGTTGCCTGCAACGCACCCCCTGGCCAGCAAGCCAGACATCAGCTTGCAGGACCTGGCGCTTGAGCCGCTCATCACCTACCACCCGTCGTTTACAGGACGCACCAAGATTGACCTCGCATTTGCTGCAAAGCGCCTGCAGCCGCGTGTTGCGCTGGAAGCGATTGATTCGGACGTCATCAAAACCTATGTGCGCCTGGGCCTGGGCGTTGGCATTGTGGCTGAAATGGCCATCAAGGATGATGGTACCAACAGCGACCTGATTGCCATCCCGGCGGGGCACCTTTTCGGCTTGAATGTGGCGCGCGTGGCGTTCAAGCGCAGCGCCTATCTGCGCAACTTTGTGTACACCTTTGCCGAGCTCCTGAGCCCTGACTTGACCCGCAGTGCGGTTGAATCAGCCATGTCCGGGCATGCCAACGATTTTTAATTTGTCAGCGATTTTTTTGATTTGAAAGCACGCCGCCCATGAATGCCGTCATTGAACGTACCCCGTCGCTACAGACCAAGCTCCCCGCCGTTGGCACCACCATTTTCACGGTGATGTCCAGCCTGGCACTGGAAAAAAACGCTGTTAATCTGGGGCAAGGCTTTCCTGATTTTGAATGTGACCCGCAACTGGTCAGCGCCGTGACGCAGGCGATGACCCAGGGCCTGAACCAGTACCCACCCATGCCCGGCGTACCGGTGCTGCGTGAAGCCATCGCCAACAAACTGCTCAAGCTGTATGGCCGCAGCTACAACCCCAACACCGAGATCACGGTAACGGCTGGCGCCACGCAAGCCATCATCACCACGATTCTGGCCGTCGTGCACCCGGGTGATGAAGTCATCGTGCTGGAGCCCTGCTACGACAGCTATGTGCCCAATATCGAACTGGCCGGCGGTGTGGTGGTGTCGGTGCCCCTGATACCCGGCACCTTTCGGCCAGACTTTGACAAAATCAGCGCCGCCATCACTCCCAAAACCCGCGCTATCTTGATCAACTCTCCGCACAACCCCAGTGCCACGGTGTGGACAGAGGCGGACATGTTGACCCTGCAAGACATCCTTGCCCCGACCGACGTGCTGCTGATCAGCGACGAGGTGTATGAACACATGGTGTTTGATGCTGACAAGGGACAAAGTCACCAAAGCGCTGCGCGCTTTCCCGCTTTAGCCGCCCGGGCCTTCATCGTCAGCAGCTTCGGCAAGACGTATCACGTCACAGGCTGGAAGGTGGGCTATGTGGCGGCACCTGCGGCTCTGACGGCCGAGTTTCGCAAGGTGCATCAGTTCAATGTATTTACCGTCAACACGCCTGTGCAATACGGCCTGGCCAACTACATGGCCAATGAACGGGCTTACCTGGACTTGCCAGCTTTTTATCAGCGCAAGCGCGACTTGTTTCGCGCAGGCTTGGCCAAAACGCGCTTGAAGTTGCTGCCCAGTGAAGGCAGTTACTTTCAGTGCGTCGATATTTCAGATGTCAGTGATTTGAACGAAGCTGATTTTTGCAAATGGCTCACGACCGACATCGGTGTCGCGGCGATTCCGTTATCCGCGTTCTATCGCAACGGTTTCGACCAGCGGGTGGTGCGCTTTTGCTTTGCCAAAAAAGACGAAACTCTCAACGCAGCACTGGCGCGGCTTGCCAAACTGTGATTGCAATCCCTGTTATCGACCTCACGAAAGATCAACCCTGGCGCAGCAAAACCATCGTCAGCTTGTTCGGGGTGTTGCTGGTTTTTGCATGGGTAGCCTGGACGACGTTTTGGGACGCCGGTCTTTATGGCGACAACGTAGAGCAATTTGTATGGGTGCACAGCCTCCAATGGGGCTACTACAAGCATCCCCCCATGCCAACCTGGCTACTTGGCGCTGCCATTGACCTGATCGGTCCACATAGTTGGCTGACCAATGCGCTGGCCGCCCTATGCTTTGCCATAACGGGCTGGTTGACATGGTTGATCACACGCCACTTGTTTGACGAAAAAATCGCTAACGCAGCCATCGTTTTATGGACCTTGCAGCAGTGCTTTAGCCTGTCCGCCCAGATTTACAACCACAACACCGTGTTGGTCATGTTCATCACTGCAACCGTTTATGCGGTGTTGCTTGCCGCCAATGCGAGCACGACAGCGCCCTGGCGGTGGTGGCTTGGTGTAGGGTTTTTTGCTGGCTGCGCCATGTTGTCTAAGTACCAGGCAGCGCTGCCCTTGTTTGCATTGCTGGTGGCGGTTTGCCTGACAAACAGGCAGCCGTTTCGCTTTCTGTTGACGGGGTTGGCAACTGCCGGCCTTGGGTTCGCACTGGTTTTTGGCCCTCATCTGTCTTGGGCTGTCACTCACAATTTCCCGGCCTTGCGTTATGCCTCTGCCGCCCTGGAAGTCGGTGGATTCAGCCAACGCATGGCTTGGATTGCTACTTTTTTTGTCAATCAAATTCGCATGTTGTTTCCCTTGCTGCTGGTCATCGGTTTAAGCTGGGCTATTTGCAAGGCTCGCAGCCCGTCTCAGCCAATACAAATTCAAATGCAGGATCAAAAAGCGTCCGGCTTTCCAGATCGGACCTGGGTGTGGATGTGGGGGTTGCTGTGGGCACCCGTTGTGATACTTGTGCTGTCGTCGCTGGCCACTGGCAGTCAGTTGCGTAACCATTGGGGGGTGCAGCTTTTCCAGTTTCTGCCCATCTGGATCGCCTGGCGCTTGCGAAACAGCGATACCCTCAAGCTCTCCCTGTTGATACCTTTAACGCTCGCAGTTCAGGCGGGTGGGTTCGCCTACTACGCGGTCAAACAAGGCAGGCCTGATGCCGCGCAGGCAGAGCGTCGGGCCGACTCCGCTTACCCGGCACGCGAGATGGCAAAAGCCGCCCTGTCACATTGGAAGCAGCAAACCGCCTGTCCTCTGAACATCATCGGCGGTGACTTTGAGGCGGGGCTGGTGTCTGCTTTCATCCAAGAGTTTCCAGTGGTCTACAGCGGGCCAGAAGCCACGCCCTGGGTCAAACCTCAAGACATACAACAGCAGGGCATGCTGTATGTTGTTGACATGAACACGGCTCTGGCGCCTGATGCTGTTGCCGCAAAAAAATGGTATTTCAACCCTGGCCTGCCCAGCAGCGGCAAATATATTCAGCTTGCCGTTGTGCTGCCCGCCAGCAAATGCCAGCCACCTCCATAGCCCGACATCATTGGAATGATTGATCGGCTTTTGCCTACGATTTCAAGTCATTTTTTCTGAATGAAACTGCAATGCATGGATTGCATGATGAGCTTTCGACAAAATTAAAGAAAGAAATCCATCATGTCCATGTCACTTGTCGTGTTGATGGTTCTGCTGCTGATGGGTCGGCTTTAAAAAGTCGGCGTCAACTGTTCAGTTGTTGCCAAACTTTTTCCAGCCGCTTGATGCTGACGGGCTGTGGCGTGCGCAGCTCTTGCGCAAAAAAACTCACCCGCAGCTCTTCAAGCAGCCAGCGAAACTCCTGCATCCGCGCGTCTGTTGCGCCCTTGCGCTCTGCCACCAGCCGCCAGTAGCGCTGTTCCTGAGGCTTGATCTCCAGCAGACGGGCAGCGTCACGGCCCGGGTCTGTGCGCCACTTGTCCAGCCTGGCCGTGATGGCTTTGAGGTAGCGCGGAAAGTGTTGCAGCTGGGCGTAAGGTGTGGCGCTTAAAAACCGCTTGGGAACCAGGCGCTGCAACTGCTGGGCGCAGTCGGCACAGGCCTCTGCGGCGTTTTTGGTGTCCTTGATCTTACGCTGGGCGGCGGTGAATTCGAGCAAAATACCGCCTGCCAGCCGCGCAATTTCGGTCGCAATCAGCGTCAAACGCCCCCGGCCTTCGTCAAGGCGCTTTTTAAACTCGGCTTCATTGGTGGGCAAAGGGTCGAGCAGAAATGTCCGGCTCAGTGCCACGTCCAGAATTTGCTGGCGCAGCTCCTCCAGCGTCCCGCCACCCGAGTTGTCTGCTGCGCGGCCCACCAACATATAAGCCGTGGCCATTTTTTGCAGATCCGGCAGGTTTTTTTCCAGGTACTTGATGGCGTCCTTGATCTGCAGGGCAAACAAGCGCGCCAGGCCCGCCCGGTGCTTGGCGGCGGCGAGTTCCGGTTCATCAAACACCTCAATGGTGACCGCATCGTCCAGGTCAATCAGCGCCGGAAAACCAATCAGTGTTTGCGCGCCTTTGACGATCTCCATCAGCTCGGGCAACTCACCGAAGGCCCAGGAGGTATAGCGTTCGACTTTTTTAGCCGCTACTATTTCAGGAGCTCTTGGCCTAGGTATCTGTTGGCCTGCAGGCCGATTAGGTACCTGAAAACGAGCCGAATCAGCCACTTTGGGAGCTTCTTGGGCTGAACCCGACAGACCTTTGAGCCCGGCCAGCGCCTGAAACGCCCCCCTCGCCTGCATGCCCAGCTCGCCCTTGAGCCCGGCCAGACTGCGGCCCGTTCCCAATTGCCGGCCATGTTCGTCCACCACCCGAAAGTTCATGAACAGGTGCGGCGCCAGCATGTCCAGCTTCAAGTCGCCGCGTTTGACATCCACCGCGGTGGCATCCCGCACCAGTTTGAGCACCGCATCCGTCAAGGATCCGGTACCAAACACTTCAGCCTGGTTCAGTTGCTCTGCCATGCGGGCAGCCGTGTCGGGCAGCGGCACCAGACGCGAGCGTGGCCGCTGGTGCAGGGTTTTGATGAGGGCCTGCACCTTGTCTTTGAGCATGCCCGGCACCAGCCATTCGCAGCGCTCCTCGTTGACCTGGTTCAGCGCGAACAGCGGCACATCGACGGTCACGCCGTCTTTGGCGTCGCCCGGCTCATGCAGATACGACGCGCTGCAGTCCACGCCGCCCAATCGCAGGATTTTGGGGAAAGCCTGCGTCGTGATGCCAGCGGCCTCGTGGCGCATCAGCTCTTCTTGCGTCAGCAACAACAGCTTGGGCTGCTTTTTAACCTCGTCTTTGTACCAGGCTTCGCAACTTGCACCGCTACACACATCGGCTGGCAACTGCTGGTCATAAAAGGCGTAAATCAGTTCTTCATCGACCAGCACATCTTGCCGGCGCGCCTTGTGCTCCAGGTCCTGCACCTTCGCAATCAGCTTTTCATTGAGTCTCAAAAACGGCAATGTCGTGTCCCAGTTGCCAGCTACCAGCGCTTCCCGGATAAACACCTCGCGTGCCGCTACCGGGTCTACCCGGCCAAAATTGACGCGCCGCCCGCTGTACACCACCAGACCGTAAAGCGTCGCCCGTTCCAGCGCGGTGACTTGCGCCGCTTTTTTCTCCCAATGCGGGTCCAGCAGCTGTTTTTTGAGCAAATGCCCCGCCACCTGCTCGATCCACTGGGGCTCGATGTTGGCGATGCCCCGGCCAAACAGACGCGTGGTTTCCACCAACTCGGCGGCCACAATCCAGCGGCCCGGTTTTTTGCTCAGCTTGGCGCCGGGGTGGCGGTAAAACTTGATGCCTCTTGCGCCCAGGTACCAGTCTTCTTCGTCGCTTTTTTGGCCCAGGTTACCCAGCAAGCCGCACAGCATGGACTGGTGCAGTTGCTCATAACTGGCGGTTTTTTTGTTCAGTTCCCAGCCTTGTTCGGCGATGGTTCCCATCAGCTGCGAATGAATGTCGCGCCATTCACGGACCCGGCGCATGTTGATGAAGTTTTCGCGCAGCAAATTCTCATGCTGCCGGTTGGTCAGCTTATGCGTCGAATTTCCGGCCGCGTCGTGTCCGCCTCTGGCTTCACCCAGCCACTTCCACAACTTCAAATACCCGACGAACTCGCTTTTGTCATCGTCAAACTTGGCATGCGCCTGGTCGGCCTGGGCTTGCTTGTCCATCGGGCGGTCACGCACGTCCTGCACGCTCAAGGCGCTGGCGATCACCAGCACGTCGTCCAGCGCACCACGGCTTTTGGCCTCCAGAATCATGCGGCCAACGCGTGGGTCCAGCGGCAGCTTGGCCAGCGTATGACCGACCGGTGTCAGTTCGTTGTCGTCATCCACCGCGCCCAGCTCGGCCAGCAACTGGTAGCCGTCGGTCATGGCGCGGCGCTGCGGCGCTTCAATGAAGGCGAAGTCTTCAATCGCGCCAAGGTGCAGTGCTTTCATGCGCAAAATCACGGCGGCCAGCGAGCTGCGCAAAATCTCGGGGTCGGTAAAGCGCTGGCGACCTGCAAAGTCCTGCGCGTCATACAGGCGTATGCAAATGCCATCGGCCACCCGGCCGCAGCGCCCGGCGCGTTGGTTGGCCGCCGCCTGACTGATCGGTTCGACCATCAACTGTTCAACCTTGCTCCTGAAGCTGTAGCGCTTGACGCGGGCTGTACCTGCGTCAATGACATACCTGATACCAGGCACCGTCAACGATGTTTCAGCCACGTTGGTGGCCAGCACAATGCGGCGGTTGTTGTGGCTGGCAAAAATCTGGTCCTGTTCGGCCGGGCTCAGGCGTGCAAACAGCGGCAGCACATCAGCGCCGCGGTTCAGGGGTTGATGCGCCAGATGCTTGCGCAGGTGGTCGGCAGCTTCACGGATTTCACGCTCACCCGGCAAGAAAACCAAAATGTCACCGGCGCTGTGTGGGCTCAGCCACAACTCGTCTACCGCGTCAGCAATCGCGTCGTTCAGGTCGTAGTCGCGTGACTCTTCGAAGGGCCTGTATCTTTGTTCAACAGGAAACATGCGGCCCGACACCATGATCACAGGTGCGGGGCCTTTGGCGGACGCAAAGTATTCCGCAAACCGATTCGCATCAATCGTGGCCGACGTGATGATGACTTTCAGGTCCGGCCGGCGCGGCAGCAACTGGCGCAGGTAGCCGAGCAGAAAGTCAATGTTCAGGCTGCGCTCGTGTGCCTCGTCAATGATGATGGTGTCATAGGCATGAAGCAGCGGGTCGGTTTGTGTTTCAGCCAGCAAAATGCCATCGGTCATGAGCTTGACGGACGCATCGCGGCTCAATCGGTCCTGAAACCGGACCTTGAAGCCCACCACATCACCGAGCGGCGTTTTCAGCTCTTCGGCAATGCGTTTGGCCACGCTGGAAGCAGCTATGCGCCTGGGCTGGGTGTGGCCAATCAGTCTGGCGCGCTGACCGGCCGGGTAATTGAGCTTGCCACGCCCCATGGCCAGCAAAATTTTGGGCAACTGGGTGGTTTTGCCAGAGCCTGTTTCACCGCAAACAATCACCACCTGATGGGCCGCAATGGCGGCCGTGATCTCGTCGCGCTTGCCGGATACCGGCAACGATTCAGGAAACTCAATGGTCAGCAAGGGCGGTGGTTCAGTCGGCAAAAGAGAGTCGTTCAAAGCTCAGTATTATCAACAGCTTTGCACGCGTCCTGCTGAACAAATCAGCCCGGTGGCGTGCCGTACACTTTCCGTCTTAGCCCGTCCAGAGAACGCCCGCCCATGTCCGCCGTCTTCAACTTCACCTTCGTGCCCTGGTTTCGCTCGGTTGCGCCTTACATCCACACGCACCGGGGTAAAACCTTTGTGGTCGGCATTGCGGGCGAGGCCATCGCCGCCGGCAAGCTGCAGCACATCGCACAAGACCTGGCCTTGATTCAAAGCATGGGTGTGAAGATTGTGCTGGTGCATGGCTTTAGGCCACAGGTCAACGAGCAACTGGCCGCCAAGGGCCATGAGGCCAAATACTCCCACGGCATGCGCATCACCGACGAGGTGGCGCTCGACTGCGCACAGGAAGCCGCTGGCCAATTGCGTTACGAGATTGAAGCGGCCTTCAGCCAGGGCCTGCCCAACACGCCGATGGCTGGGGCGACGGTGCGGGTGATATCTGGCAACTTCATCACCGCCCGGCCGGTCGGCATTGTCGACGGCGTGGACTTCAAGCACTCCGGTCTGGTGCGCAAGGTCGACACTGTGGGCATCCGCCGCACACTGGACTTTGACGCCATGGTGCTGCTGTCACCGTTTGGTTTTTCGCCGACAGGCGAGGCCTTTAACCTGACCATGGAAGAAGTCGCCACCAGCGTGGCGATTGAACTGGGGGCCGATAAACTGATCTTTTTGACAGAAGTCCCCGGCATTCGCATGAACCCGGATGCGCCTGCCAGTGACGACAACCCGATAGATACCGAGTTGCCACTGGCAGCGGCTGAAAAGCTGTTGGCCAGCCTGCCGACGGCCACCCAAGCGACTGACACCGCGTTTTATCTGCAGCACTGCGTCAAGGCCTGCAAATCAGGCGTCGAACGCAGCCACATTCTGCCGTTTTCAGTCGATGGTGCCTTGCTGCTGGAGGTTTACGTTCACGACGGCATCGGCACGATGGTGATTGACGAAAAGCTCGAAGAGCTGCGCGAGGCCACCGCCGACGACGTGGGCGCCATCCTGCAATTGATTGAACCCTTTGAAAAAGACGGAACGCTGGTCAAACGCGACCGGACAGAGATCGAACGCGACGCCAGCAACTACACCATCATTGAGCATGACGGCGTGATCTTTGCCTGCGCCGCCCTGTACCCTTACCCCGAGGCCAAAACCGCTGAAATGGCAGCCCTGACGGTATCGCCTCAGTCGCAGGGCCAGGGCGATGGTGAAAAGGTTTTAAAACGCATCGAGCAGCGCGCCCGGGCCGCGGGCCTGCAAAGCATTTTTGTCTTGACAACCCGCACCATGCACTGGTTCATCAAGCGCGGTTTTGTGCAGATGGACCCGGACTGGCTGCCCGACGCCCGCAAGCGCAAGTACAACTGGGACCGCAAGTCCCAGGTGCTGATGAAAAAGCTGTCTTGACGCCAGGGCGACTCCGGGGCGGCTGTCAGTACCTAGATCGGCAGGACGCGCGCTGGGTCGGGGCTTTGAAGCCAGCTTTGCCATTCATCGGCCAATTGCTCGCTGCTTGATGCTGCCTGGCTCCATGCCTTGACCCTGCCCTGCAAATCGGCACCATAGCGGGTGAAGTCATGACGGTCAGGCAACTTGCCGTTCGGCAGGGTTTTGACCCAATCCGGGTTGGGTGCCAGCAGCACCATGTTGTCTAAAAACGGCGTGGCTTTGTGCCGCCACTTCAAGCCTTTGTCGAGCCAGCCGGGCACCACTGATTTTTGAAAATGTGGATACAGCGCCAGCCCTTTGGATGCCGCCGGGTAGTTCAGATGCAGGTGGTAGTCGGTGATGCCGCCATCCCAATACGCCCCAGGCGGCGCACCTGGAATGCCTGTGACCGCCCGCAGCACAAATGGAATCGAGCAGCTGGCCTGCAGCGCGGGGTTGAAGTTGGCCTGACTGAGCTGGATTTGCCGGGTTCGGTAGTCTGTCGTGGCAAACGGCAGCGCCGCGTTGGCACTGGAAAACACCACCCGCTCCAGCCAGGCGCCCATCGCTTTGCGGTGCACGCCGTTGCTTAAAAACGCTCCCAGATAGCCCAGCGGCGTGGCCACCTTGTGCTCCCGACCCAAAAGATGTCGCCCGCGTGATGTCACGATATGCAGCTTGTAGCGGCTATGGCCCAGCACCTCGTGCACACGGCCACCGTAAAAGCTTTGCAGGCTTTGCCCGAACTGCTCGCTCACAAAGTCAGCCGAGACCCGCTTCTGGCCCGGCTGCAACTCGTAGTGCTGACGGATGTAGTCATGCTCCAGCCGGCTGAAAGCCGTCGCCGGATCATTCAAGCAAGCTGTGGCCATGCGCCATGCGCCAATCGAGGCGCCCACCAGATGCACGTCATGGTCTGACCTGGCCAGCCAGTCACCAAAAATAAACCGGTCTAGCGGCCCCAAAATCAAACCCTTGGGGCCGCCCGCTGCGGCGGGTATCACGCCAACATGGTGCGGCTGTAAACCGTTTTGGGCGATGTGCTGGATGGCTTTAGGGCCTGCGTGAATGTGAAGCGCTTGCATGAAAGGCACTATTTCTTCAAGCCCGCCAGCTTGCCAAAGGCCGAGGCCATGGCGGATGGCACGGCCTGCGGCGTGTCGTGTTTGCCGCGGTTGTGGTTTTGACCGGCACTGGCACGTGAGCCCTCAAAGCGATTGTCTCGGGGGGCATCGCGGCGTGCAGGCGGCTCTCCCAGCTTCATCGTCAGGCCGATCCGCTTGCGCGCCACGTCAATTTCAGTGACTCGCACGGTCACGATGTCGCCGGTTTTGACAACCTCACGGGCATCTGTGGTGAACTTGTGACTGAGCTGGCTGACGTGCACCAAGCCGTCCTGGTGCACGCCGATGTCGATGAAAGCACCAAAGGCCGCCACATTGCTGACCGTGCCCTGGAGCTCCATGCCTTCGCGCAAATCCCGGATGTCTTCGACGCCATCGTTGAAGCGGGCCACCTTGAAGCTGGGGCGCGGGTCGCGGCCTGGCTTTTCCAGTTCCAGCAAAATGTCTTTGACCGTGATCACGCCGAACTTGTCGTTGGCAAACAGCTCGGGTTTGAGGGTTTTGAGCATGTCAGCCCGGCCCATCAGCTCGGCCACGGGTTTGCCGGTGTGCTGCATGATGCGCTCCACCACGGCGTAGGTTTCAGGGTGAACGCCGGTCATGTCCAGCGGATTGTCGCCACCTCTCAAACGCAAAAATCCCGCGCTTTGCTCAAAGGTTTTGGCACCCAAGCCCGTCACCTTCAGCAAATCAGCCCGGCTTGCAAACGCACCATTGGCATCGCGCCAGCGCACAACGGACTTGGCGACGGTTTGCGACAGGCCCGACACCCGCGCCAGCAGCGGCACGCTGGCCGTGTTCAGGTCCACGCCTACGCTGTTCACGCAGTCTTCAACCACCGTGTCCAGGCTGCGCGCCAGGTCTGACTGGTTCACGTCGTGCTGGTACTGGCCCACGCCGATGGACTTCGGGTCAATCTTGACCAGCTCGGCCAGCGGGTCTTGCAGGCGGCGGGCAATGCTGGCCGCACCGCGCAGGCTCACGTCCACGTCGGGCATTTCTAAACTGGCAAATTCGCTGGCTGAATAAACCGACGCGCCTGCCTCGCTCACCACCACTTTTTCGATGGCCGTATGGGTAGCTGTGAGTGCTATTATTTCAGTAGCTGCCAGCCCAGGTTTTGATTGGCTTGGAGCCGTATTTGATGGACTATTTTGGTTTTTTTGGAGGATTTTGATCAAATCTGCTGCCAATTTGTCGGTTTCGCGGCTGGCTGTGCCGTTGCCGATCGCGATCAGGTTCACGCCATGCTCTTCGCACAGTTTGCCAAGGGTGTGCAGCGAGCCGTCCCAGTCCTTGCGCGGCTCATGCGGGAAGACGGTCGCGGTGTCGACCAGCTTGCCCGTGCTGTCCACCACCGCCACCTTGACACCGGTGCGAATGCCAGGGTCCAGCCCCATCACCACACGCGGCCCGGCAGGTGCGGCCAACAGCAGGTCACGCAGGTTGTCGGCGAACACCTTGATGGCGACTTTTTCAGCGTCCTCGCGCAGCCGGGTGAACAAATCGCGCTCCAGCGACAAACTCAGCTTGACGCGCCAGGCCCAGGCCACGCATTTGCGAATCAGGTCGTCGGCGGGGCGGGCTTTGTGGCTCCAGCCCAGATGCAAGGCGATTTTTCCCTCAGCCAATGACACAGGCTGGCCCCCACGCTTGGCACTATCGTGATTAACGGGTGCATCCGAAGGCAGCAGCGGCTCTGGCAGCAACAGCTTGGCATCCAGAATCTCCAACCCACGCCCTCTGAACACAGCCAGCGCCCGGTGCGAAGGCACACGGCCCATCGGCTCGTTATAAGCAAAATAATCCCGAAACTTGGCGTTGTCGGGAGCATTTTCGTCCTTGCCAGTCACCAGTTTTGAGCTGAACAGCCCCTCAGCCCACAGCCAGCTGCGCAGCATTTGCACCAGTGCAGCGTCTTCTGCCCAGCGCTCGCTCAAAATGTCGCGTACCCCGTCCAGCACCGCCTGTGCGGTGGTGAAGTCATCGCCCTGATCGTTCTTCTCAAGCTTCACATAAGCAGCTGCTTCGTCCAGCGGCACCCGCATCGGGTCGGCAAACAGCGCATCGGCCAGCGGCTCCAGGCCGGCTTCACGGGCCATCTGGCCCTTGGTGCGGCGCTTTTGCTTGTAGGGCAGGTACAGATCTTCCAGGTCCTGTTTGGTGGCGGCCTGCTCCAGCGCGGCGCGCAGTTCGGGCGTCAGCTTGCCCTGTTCGTCAATGCTTTTCAGCACGGCCTCGCGCCGCTCAGCCAGCTCGCGCAGGTAACCCAGCCGGTACTCAAGTTCACGCAGTTGAATGTCGTCCAGGCCGCCGGTAGCCTCTTTGCGGTAACGGGCAATAAAAGGCACGGTTGCGCCGCCGTCCAGCAGTTCCACTGCCGTTTTGACCTGGTGGTCTTGTACTTTGATTTCGAGGGCGATTTGGCGAATGATGGCTTGCATGGAGATCTGATGTGGAGCGCTTGCGGGTGCGCCAACTGACGTTGCGGCTGCGCATTGTCCCACAGCAAAATCCACCTTTGACTGAACAATGAAGACCGCAAAACACCGCCATATTGGAGGCGAAACACAAACTCAATCTGGTGGTGTGTGATGCCAAGATTCGCAAAACCATGCTGGGGCAATGGCCGCTCTGGGCCCATCAGCTTCATGCGCTTTGCCTGATACTTGGCAAATGACCAAAACATCACTCGACAAAGCCCACATCAAGTTTTTATTGCTGGAAGGCATTCACCCCTCAGCCGTCAAGTTGCTGCAAGCCGCCGGCTACAGCAACATCGAAAGCATCAGCGGCGCACTGGAGGGCTCAGCGTTACTGGACAAAATTGCAGATGCGCATTTCGTCGGGATTCGTTCTCGTACCCAGCTCACGGCTGAGGTTTTCGCTCACGCCCACAAGCTGTCGGCGGTCGGCTGCTTTTGCATTGGCACCAACCAGGTTGACCTGGACGCCGCCCGCGAACGCGGCATTGCGGTGTTCAATGCGCCGTTTTCAAACACCCGCTCGGTGGCCGAGCTGGTGCTGGCCGAGGCTATTTTGCTGCTGCGCGGCATTCCGGCCAAAAGCGCCGCTGCGCACCGGGGCGGCTGGCTCAAGTCAGCCGACAACGCGTATGAGATTCGCGGCAAAACCCTGGGCATCGTCGGTTATGGCTCCATCGGCACACAGCTCTCGGTGCTGGCCGAGGGACTGGGCATGCAGGTGGTGTTTTTTGACGTGGTGACAAAGCTGGCGCTGGGCAACGCGCGGCAAGTGACCAGCCTGCACGATTTACTGGCGATGTCAGACGTTGTCAGCCTGCATGTGCCCGAGCTGCCCAGCACCCAGTGGATGATGGGCGCTGCGCAAATCGCCGCCATGAAGCCCGGCAGCGTGTTGATCAATGCCTCGCGCGGCACGGTGGTTGAAATTGAACCCCTGGCCGAAGCCTTGAAGGCCAATAAACTGCTGGGTGCAGCGATTGATGTTTTCCCGCTCGAACCGAGCAGCAACAAAGAGCCGTTTGAGTCGCCACTGCGCGGGCTCGACAACGTGATTTTGACGCCGCACGTCGGCGGCTCCACCATTGAGGCGCAAGAAAATATTGGTATCGAGGTGGCTGAAAAGCTGGCCAAGTACTCTGACAACGGCACGTCAACGTCGTCGGTCAACTTTCCTGAAGTCGCCCTGCCCTCCCACCCCGGCAAGCACCGGCTGCTGCACATCCACCGCAACGTGCCGGGCGTGCTGCAGCAGATCAACACCGTGTTTGGTGCCAACAACATCAACATTGCCTCGCAGTATCTGCAAACCCATGGCGACATTGGCTATGTGGTGATCGACATTGATGCAGCGCATTCCGATGTGGCGCTGGCCACGCTGGCAGACGTGACGGGCACGATTCGAAGCCGTGTGCTGTTTTAAGCTGGGCTTGCAGGCCCCTCGCGGGCCACTCACTATGCCTGCTGTCGCTCAGACGACCAGACCCTGAAGCGGTGATGGCGCTTGCGCAAGGGCGTCGAGCAGGCGCTCAAAGCTGCCATCGCCGTGGCTGAAACAAACCACAGAAAGCTGCTTGTATAGGCAAGCAACCAGTTCACCGCTGAAATCGGTGCTGCTGCTCACTGCGTGCTATTGCACGGTCGGATTTTTCGAAAAATATCCGCCACCAGCCTCAAACCGGTCAGCCCGCGCTGCGCCCAGCACGGCTGAAAACTGACGGTCCACGACATCCACGGGGCGCCTGCCTTTTAACCGGGCATGGGGCTCGGCAAACCACCAAGCCAGCGTCCAGTTGTCCAGCACACCGTCCAGTTCACGGACCACACGGTGCACCTCGTGTTTGACCGACATGTCATGCCGGTTGAACTGGAACATCGGCACCCAGAATTGGTCTTGCCATTGAAAGCTAAAAACGTCGCCCGACACCAGCCGTTTGGCCAGGCCGACAAAGTCGACCTTGTGCTGCTCGTCAAGTAGTAGCAGCGCCAGGTCATCGGCTCTGGCGGTGCCGCCGCAATTGGTGTAAGCGGCAATCATGGCCTCAAAGCTCTTGCGACCAGACTGCGGCATCGTGAACTCAGGTCAGGCCGCAAGGGCCTGTTGGACGGTCAATGGTCCGCCCGGCCTGAAGACTGTGGCTGCTTTTCGAGATCCTGATACTGCTGGTGCTGCTGGTGTTCTTGCCACTTTTGGCGCTCTATTTTCAGCGACGCATGCAGCAAGGTCAGGTCGTTGACGCAATCCAACACTGTTGCCTGAATCATCGCCAGACTGTCCTGCAGCGGCAGCTGCGAGTTTTGGTGCAAAGCTTGGTCGACACAATGCGCCAGCACCCTGTCCTCAACCGCATGAAAAAGCTGGTCCCAGTGTTCATCCGAAATGTGGTTCGCGCTGGTGTGGCTGCTGCGCATGGACGCCATCGTGCCGTCTGGTCCGGGGTTGGGCTGTGGAGCGGGTGTGGGGCGGTGCATGATGGGCTGCGTGGCTTCGGACGGTAGTGCTTACGCGTTTTTGCGCCGGAACAGGTCCATCACCGACTGCCGTATTTCAGTTACCTGCTTGAGTGGCAAGCTGGCCAGTCGAATCATGAAGAGCCTTCCTCGTAACGCGCATCCGAATGTAGACATGACCTATTGAACAAGCAAGTCAAGTCAGGGTCTGTTCGATAGCGAACATAGTCAAAAATGTTATGAAAATCTATTCTTTTCACTCGGTAGAAAAATGAATGCTCTTGATTAAATAGCTGCTGGCACATAGAAAAATTGGCTAATCGGCCTAAAGTCTTCTTGAAGCCGCGTTTAAAAGTGCTTCCTCAGCCTTGCTTACATTTAAGAAGTTAAAACTGGGTGCCGTTGGATGACGGTCTTTGGCGTTGCAAGCTGATGGATCAGGATCGACTGGGGATCTCAGGCTTTTTCCAGAAATCAGCCAACTGGGTTTGCGCCAGTGTTGATGTGTCGGTGGTTGAAGCCTCCAGCCTGGCAATCAGGGGAGCGTCCTCAATGGCACGCGGCAAGACATGCGCATCAACATCGGCCAGAAACGCCATGGACCACTCCCCATATTCGCGGCGTTCCAGCGGCTGCTGGCTGATGGCGATCATGTCTTGGTGCAAACTTGATGTTTTGATGATCTCAAATATCGCGAGGACGCCAGCTTTCGGGCCTTCAAGATACTGCATGAACTTGCCATCTGTGAAGAGCAACAAACCCGTCACTTGGGCCTCCAGGTTTCTCTTCCGCGCTGAGCTAAGAATGTTTTCAAGGTCACTTTTTGCCAATGGCCGGCTGGCTGTTGACGTGTAGACCAAAGAATAAAGCGAGGATTGATCCATAGCAGTCATGGGCATATACGGTCCTCGGTGTGTTGTTTTGCTGGAAATGCGCGGCGCAATGACGTGAAGTAAAGCTCAGGTGGTGGCACGAGCAGCTCGCGTAACAAAATCAAACACATACGGAAAGAAACAATCATCGTGCCGTCTGTTCGATACCGCAGCTGAAAAGGGCCTGAAAGCGGATTCAATGGTGTTTTTTTATCTGAAACCCCAAGCCAATAAGCCTATAGCAGTTCAGCGTAGGTTTTCAGGTCGGCCGCGTAGCAGCCGCAGGCGGCCCGCTCCAGCCCCTTACGGTTCAGGACAGTCATTTCGCCACGGCTGTAGCGGATGAGGCCACTTTTTTGAAATGCGCCAGCCGCCGTCGAAATACCCACCCGCCTGACGCCCAGCATGTAGGCTAAAAACGCCTGCGTCACTTCAAAGCTGCTGGACTGCGACCTGTCTTGGGTCATCAGCAGCCAGCGCGCCAGCCGGGGGCCAATCGGGTGAAAGCGCACGCAAGCGGTTGATTCAGCCAGTTGCGCCATCAACACGTACAGGTAACGCAGCAGCGCGCTTTGCAGCGCCGGGCTGGCCGAAAGTTCAGCCTTGAAGGCCTTGGTAGAAATGCGCAGGGCCTTGCCCTCGCCCTGCACCAGCGCATGCAGCGGTGCGGTAGCCACCCCCAAGGCCAGTTGCACACCCAGCAGGCCTTCACGGCCCACCATGCCAACCTCAACACCGGGGCTGCCCTTGACAACGGCAATCAATGAGATGAAGCCCGCCGTCGGGAAATAGACATATTGGGTGGGCTTGCCTGGGTCACTCAGCACTTCGGCCAAAGGCAAATCAACAAGGTCGCAGGCCGCCATGAGTCGCAGCCTGTCTTTTTTGGGCAGCAAATTGATCAGGTGGTTGCCGGGGGAGGTTGATTTTAAGGGGGGTGTTGATTTTAAAGAAGCAGGGGCCATGTGAACCTCCTCGGTCTACTGCTGCCCTTCAGTTTGAAGGGGTGAGCCACGGTCCTGATGCCCTGAATGTTGATGTGGGCAGGCTTGAACGATGTCCCTAAGATACATGAAACCCGACTGAATAACTGCCGACAACCGCACATAGCGCCCAAACCGCCGACACACGTCGCCATGACGCGGCAATGGACTACGCGGGCGCGCTAGGTGGCCGTTTTTGCAGGCAGCAAGCGGTCGTATTCTTTTTTAACCACGCCGTAGCACTCACAGCTGCGTTGTTCCAGGCCCGGCCTGTCCAGCACGGTGATGCGGCCACGGGCGTAGCGAATCAGCCCCGCATTTTGAAGCTTGCCGGCGCTTTCGGTCACCCCCTCGCGGCGCACGCCCAGCATGTTGGCGATCAGCTCCTGGGTCATGACCAGGTCGGGGCCTTCCAGCCGGTCCAAACTCAGCAAAAGCCACCGGCATAACTGCTGGTCGAGTGCGTGATGGCGATTGCAAACGGCTGTTTGAGACATTTGGGTGATCAGCGCTTGCGTGTAACGCAGCAGCAGGTGCATCACCGCCCTGCCCCGGTCAAACTCTTTCTTCAGGTCTTTGGCATTCAGGCGAAAGCCATGCCCTGCACTTTGCACAACAGCGCGACTGGTTGTTGAGCCCCCGCCCATGAACATCGCCACAGGTACCAGGCCGTCATTGCCCACAACGGCAATCTCGGCGGACGAACCGTTTTCCATCACATACAACAATGAAATGATGGCTGTCGTCGGAAAGTACATATGGGTCATGGTGGTGCCTGACTCATACAGAACATAGCCAAGCGGTAATTCCACAGGCTCCAACAGGGGTTGCCAGCGCTGCCACTCTTCTTCTGCTAGCGCAGCAAGGAGATGATTTTTTTTGGGATTGTGTCGCATCGAGCATTCAGTGTAAACATTTGAATCCTGGCCGTGCGTTCGATAGCGCACATAAGAAACTGGCAGCAGTTCAGGCATTTGGCGGTCGGCGCAACAGCGCCCCAACCTAAACCGCTATGCCGCCAATACTTCGCCAATACTTCGCCAATCATGGCTTGATCCAACACATTTTGAAAGCCCTTCCATGACAAAACCTGTCGCCGCAAAACTTCAAGCTCTTCCTTTGCGCACCCCCACTGATTTGGATTCAGCACCAATGTGTCAGCCGTGCTGCAGGACGACGACAAGATTGCGACCACCAGTCTGGGCCTTCGCTACAACTTCTAGGCACATTCGGGCAACGCCACAAGCTGGATAATCGGGGGATGAATCCCCTGCTTTCCAAACTCCAGCCTTACCCGTTTGAACGCTTGCGTCTGCTGCATGCAGGCGTCACGCCCAACCCCGCCTTCAAACCCATCAGCCTG
The DNA here is from genome assembly GCA_947478725.1 of Comamonadaceae bacterium. Lineage (GTDB taxonomy): Bacteria > Pseudomonadota > Gammaproteobacteria > Burkholderiales > Burkholderiaceae_C > Polaromonas. Next base: position 21,282 of record CANJWZ010000032.1, on the reverse strand, counting down.
GGCATCGGCGAGCCGCGCCACGCCACGCCGCAACTCATCAAAGACGCCCTGACGGCTAGCTTGGCTGGCCTGGCCAGCTACCCCGGCACGCTGGGCGAGCCCAAGCTTCGCCAAACGATTCAAGCGTGGTTAAAACGCCGCTACGACCTGACCATCGACGCAGCCACACAAATCCTTCCCGTCAACGGCTCGCGCGAAGCGTTGTTTGCACTGGCGCAGACGGTGATTGACCCTGGCAAGCCCGGCGCCACCGTGATTTGCCCGAACCCGTTTTATCAAATTTATGAAGGTGCCGCGCTTTTGGCCGGTGCTGGCGTGCACTTTGTGCCCAGCGATGCCGCGCGTAACTTTGCGGTGGACTATTCAGGCGTGCCTGCTGCGGTGTGGGCCAACACCCAACTGCTTTTTGTCTGCTCGCCCGGCAACCCGGCAGGTGCGGTGATGGGCCTGGATGAATGGAAGACGCTGTTCGAACTCAGCGACCGTCACGGCTTTGTGATCGCGTCAGACGAGTGCTACAGCGAGATTTATTTCAGGGACGAGCCACCTCTGGGCGGGCTTGAGGCTGCAGCTCGCCTAGGCCGGCATGACTTTAAAAACCTGATCGCCATGACCAGCCTGTCCAAGCGCAGCAATGTGCCGGGTCTGCGCAGCGGCTTTGTGGCCGGTGATGCAGCGCTCATCAAACCGTTTTTGCTGTACCGCACCTACCACGGCAGCGCCATGAGCCCCATCGTTCAGGCGGCCAGCGTGGCGGCCTGGGCAGACGAGGCACACGTGGTGGACAACCGGGCCCAATACCGCGCCAAATTTGCCCAGGTGACGCCCCTGTTGTCGGCAGCGATGGATGTTGCTTTGCCCGATGCCGGGTTTTACCTGTGGGCCCGGGTGCCCGATGCTTTTAAGGGCGATGACGCAGCGTTTTCACGCGACTTGCTGGCTGCCTACAATGTGGTGGTTTTGCCCGGCAGTTACCTGGCGCGCGACTTTCACGGCAGTAACCCGGGCGCAGGCCGGATCCGCATGGCGCTGGTGGCTGACACCGCCGAATGCGTGGAAGCGGCGCAAAGAATTGTTCAATTTATCCAAACTCACCAACCTTCAAACTCATGACCACAGACAACACAAAACTCGAAGCCCTCATCAATGCCGCTTGGGACGACAGAGCCAACCTTTCGGTCAAAAGCGCGCCGCAAGACATACGCGATGCAGTGGACAGCACCATCACCCAGCTGAACAACGGCAGCATTCGGGTAGCCACCCGCCAGGCTGTGGGCCAATGGACGGTACACCAGTGGATCAAAAAGGCCGTGCTGCTGAGCTTCAAACTCAATGACAACGAACTCATGCGCGCTGGCGAGTTGGGCTTTTTTGACAAGGTCAAAACCAAGTTCAGCCACCTGAGCGAGGCCGAAATGCGCGAAACCGGTATTCGCGTGGTACCGCCTGCGGTGGCGCGGCGCGGCAGCTACATCGCCAAAGGCGCGATTTTGATGCCCAGCTACGTGAACATTGGCGCGTATGTTGATGAAGGCACGATGGTGGACACCTGGGCGGCTGTGGGTTCTTGCGCGCAAGTTGGCAAAAACGTGCATTTGTCTGGCGGCGTCGGCCTGGGCGGCGTGCTCGAGCCGATGCAGGCCAACCCAACCATCATTGAAGACAACTGCTTCATCGGCGCGCGCTCTGAAGTGGTCGAGGGCGTGATTGTCGAAGAGAACTCGGTGATCTCGATGGGCGTGTACATCGGCCAGAGCACCCCGATTTATGACCGCGAAACAGACACCGTGAGCTATGGCCGCATTCCTGCGGGCTCTGTGGTTGTATCAGGTAACCTGCCCAAAGCGGGCGGCAAATATTCGCTTTACTGCGCCGTGATTGTCAAAAAGGTCGACGCCAAAACCCGGGCCACTACCAGCCTGAACGATCTCTTGCGAGACTGACTTTATTTGAATTTTCAAGCAGGGGCCGCAGAACCGGCTTTGCCGGGCTGCAGGCGCAGCGGCCCCCTCGGGGGGCAGGAAGCTACGCGTAGCGAGCGACCGTGGGGGCTAACAATAGGAGCGAAGCGATGAGCACGATGGACAAAATTTTGCGGCTCATGGCAGACAAAAAAGCGTCTGACGTGTACCTGTCGGCGCACGCCCCTGCGCTGATCAAGATCAATGGTCAGACTTTGCCCATCAACAGCCAGGTGTTGCCGCCCGACGCACCGCTTGACTTGCTGGCAGAGGTGTTGCCGCCGGAGCGTATTGAAGAGCTCAAGCAACTCGGCGAGCTGAACATGGCGCTGCCCATGGCGGGCGCGGGCAATTTCCGAATCAGCGGCTTTCGCCAGCGCGGCAGCTACGCGGCGGTGATCCGCTATGTTCCGTCAGAAATTCCGTCGCTTGCAAGCCTGGGAGTTCCGCCCATCCTGGCCAACCTGATCATGGCAAAGCGCGGCCTGCTGCTGATGGTGGGCGCAACAGGTGCAGGCAAAAGCACCACGCTGGCGGCCATGATGGACCATCGCAACGCCACCACGTCGGGGCATATGTTGACGATTGAAGACCCGGTAGAGTTTATTTTCACCAACAAAAAATCGGTTGTGAACCAGCGCGAGATAGGCACCGACACCCAGTCACTGCAAATCGCCCTGAAAAACGCTTTGCGTCAGGCGCCAGACGTGATTTTGATTGGTGAAATCCGCGACCGCGAAACCATGTCGGCGGCCCTTGCCTATGCCCAGTCAGGCCAGCTGTGCCTGGCCACCCTGCACGCCAGCAACAGTTACCAGGCACTGAACCGGATTTTGAGCTTTTACCCAGTTGAAGTGCGCGCCACCCTGTTGAATGACCTGGCCGCAGCGCTCAAAGCCATCGTTTCACAGCGACTACTGCAGACCGTTGAAGGCAGCCGCGCACCCGCCGTCGAGGTGATGCTGAACACCAAGCTGATCGCCGAGTTGATTGAAAAAGGCGATTTTTCAGGCTTGAAAGAAGCCACCGAAAAATCCATCGCCGAGGGTTCGCAGACCTTCGAGTTGGACATTGCCAAAATGATCTCCGCTGGTGTGGTGACGCGCAAGGAAGGCCTGGTGCACGCCGACTCGCCCACCAATTTGATGTGGCAGCTGGATAACGACTTTCACGTCGCGGCCAAAGCTGCCGCCGCGCAGCAGGAAGACCCGGACGACGAACCATCGTTCACCGAAATCACGCTGGACGTGCAGCATTGACTGTCATTGAACTGGTCAGGGATACCGCCGCCCGACTTGAAGCCGCGGGTCTGAGCCTGGCCAACGGTTTTGGCCAAGGCACGCTCAATGCCTTTGACGAGGCCGCCTGGCTGGTGCTGTGGCAGCTCAAGTTGCCGCTGGACGACCTCGATGGCGTGGCAAATCAGCCTGTAGCCCAACAAAATCAAGGGCTAGTAGCTACGCTTTTAGGAGCGCGCATCAGCAGCCGCAAGCCGCTGGCCTATTTAACCAACGAGGCCTGGCTGCAGGGCGTGCCGTTTTATGTGGATGAACGGGTCATCATTCCACGGTCGTTGATTGCCGAACTGATTGCGGATGAAAGCATTGACCCGTGGTTGAGCGAGAGCACCCACCGCGTGCTTGATTTGTGCACCGGCAACGGCAGCCTGGCCGTGCTGGCGGCCATGGCTTACCCAGACGTGGTGATTGATGCGGCGGATATCAGTGCCGACGCGCTGGCTGTGGCCCGCATCAACGTTGACAAACACGCGATGACCAAACGCATCACGCTGGTGGCGTCCGACGGTTTGGCGGCTTGCTCCGGGCCTTATGACCTGATTTTGTGCAACCCGCCTTACGTCAACGCCGCCACCATGGCCGGGTTGCCAGCGGAATTCAAGGCCGAGCCAGCACTGGCGCTGGCCAGCGGCGTTGACGGTATGGACTTTATTCGAGGCCTTTTTCTAACCGTGGCGCGGCATATGAGCGAAAATGCGGTGTTGGTGCTGGAAATCGGCAACGAGCGCGACAACTTTGAACGCGCCTTCATGCATCGTGTGCCTGGGCTGGAACCTCTTTGGTTCGAGACCAGCGCTGGCCCAGACCAGGTGTTGCTGCTCACGCGGCAGCAGCTCATTTAAATTCTGATTCGCGTTTTCTGGTCGCAGGTTTGCGTCCCCGCTTGCGTCCCTTTTCTTGACTGTTTGAGACATGATTACCCTTAAAAACGTGGTGCTGCGTCGCGGCTCCAAAGTGATTCTTGACAGCGCCTCTGTCAGCCTGAACCCCGGCGAAAACATTGGCCTGGTGGGGCGCAATGGCGCAGGCAAGTCGTCGCTGTTTGCGATGCTGAACGGCACCTTGCATGAAGACGGCGGCGAATTTTTCATCCCTACCCAGTGGCGCATGGCGCAGGTGGCGCAGGACATGCCCGAAACCGAGCAAAGCGCCACCGACTACGTGATCGAAGGCGACATCGTGCTGCTGGCTGCGCAGGCCGAAGTCGCCGCCAGCGAAGAAAGCGGCGACGGCGACCGCATGGCGCACGCCTACATGGAGCTGTACGACGCAGGCGAGCACGACGCCAAAGCGCGGGCGCAGGCACTCATCTTGGGCCTGGGCTTCAAGGTCTCAGAGCTTGACAACCCGGTCAACAGCTTTTCGGGTGGCTGGCGCATGCGGCTGCAACTGGCGCGGGCGCTGATGTGCCCGTCTGACCTGCTGCTGCTGGACGAGCCCACCAACCACCTGGACCTGGACGCGCTGGTCTGGCTGGAGGCCTGGCTCAAACGCTACCAGGGCACGATGCTGGTCATCAGCCATGACCGCGAGTTTTTAGATGCGGTGACTGATGTGACGGTCCACATTGAAAGCGCCAAACTGACCCGCTACGGCGGCAACTACAGCAAGTTTGAAGACCTGCGCAGTGAGCAGATGGCGCTGCAGCAAACGGCATTTAGCAAACAGCAGGACAAAATCGCGCATCTGCAAAAGTTTATCGCCCGCTTCAAGGCCAAGGCCAGCAAGGCCAAGCAGGCGCAAAGCCGGGTCAAGGCACTCGACCGGATGGAGAAGATTGCGCCGCTGCTGGCCGAGGCTGACTTTACGTTTGAGTTCAAAGAGCCCGCCAACCTGCCCAACCCGATGCTGGCCATGCAAAACGCTTTTTTTGGCTACCCGGCGCCAGAGGACGCACCGGAGGGCACACCACCGACCGTGATTGTGCAAAACGTCAGCAAGTCGGTGCTGGCAGGTCAGCGCATCGGCATTCTGGGGGCCAACGGCCAGGGCAAATCAACGCTGGTTAAAACCGTCGCACGCGCCCTGGCCCCGATCAGTGGCGACATGACCGAAGGAAAAGGCCTGAACATTGGCTACTTTGCCCAGCAAGAACTCGACGTGCTGCGCCCCGCAGACAACCCGCTGGAGCACATGATCCGCTTGGTCAAAGAAGTCACGGCCGCCGGCAAGATGGGCAACCAGCCGACGCGCGAGCAAGACCTGCGCAGCTTTTTGGGCAACTTCAATTTTGGCGGCGACATGGTCAAGCAGGCCGTGGGCAGCATGAGCGGTGGCGAAAAAGCGCGGCTGGTGCTGTGCATGATTGTTTGGCAGCGCCCCAACCTGCTGCTGCTGGACGAGCCCACCAACCACCTGGACCTGGCCACCCGCGAAGCCCTGAGCATGGCGCTCAATGAGTTTGAAGGCACGGTGATGCTGGTCAGCCATGACCGTGCGCTTTTGCGCGCTGTGTGCGACGAGTTCTGGATGGTCAGCCAGGGCGGTGTGGCCCCGTTTGACGGCGACCTCGACGACTACCAAAAGTATTTGCTCGACCACGCCAAGAAAATGCGCGAGGAGGCCAAAAAAGCCAGCGCCGCGCCAAGCCCCAAAGCAGCTATCGAAAAAGAAGCGTCTAACCTAGATAAGAAAAGCGATACAAGCACTTTTGATACCCCAAAGGGCCAAAAAGACCAAAAGACAGGCAAAAACGCGGCCTTCAAACCGCTGCGCAAAGAACTGGACAAGATTGACGCCCAAATGCAGGCCCTGAACCTGGAAAAAGACACCCTGCAAACCAGGCTGGCCACCATCAAAGCGCCCGCAGAGCTGGCGCAAACCGGCAAGCGCGTCAAAGCCATCGATCTGGAAATTGGCCAGCTGGAAGAGCGCTGGCTGGAGCTGACCGAGCAGATTGAAACCGCAGCGGTGTAGCGCTGAAGCACAGGAGGTTCATCTCTTGCCCACAGCCCTGCAGATGGCTCTAGATGACTCGGCCATGCAAGCGGCCGTCAAACGCAGCCGAAAGCTGCTACACAAAAGAGCACTGCTGGCTGGCGCAGCCAGCGCCGTGCCGGTGCCCGGGCTGGCTGGGCGGTCAGAGATTTGTTTGTTATGTCAATCAAGTTTTGAGAAATAATCAGCGTCTCAACTTACTTTTCATGAGGATGAATAATGAAGCCTTACCGTCTTTTTGCAATCATCTTAATTTCAATTGCTTGCAATCTGAGTAAAGCAGAAATTGTATTGATACCATTTGAAAAAGACGATGTTCCCACTGCTTATTGGGCAAATGCTGAAGCGAAGGCCACACTGATATTTCTTCCGGGTGGTGATGGTAGTTTTGGTCTGGCAAATAAGCCAAATGCTCAACCCAGTTGGATATTGAAATTCATCAATCAGACTGAAGAAAAAAAGCTTCTTGATTTGGTGATCATGGATAGTAGAACATCACTTGGATACAGAAGTGATTTAACGCCACGAACCACAAGCCAGCACATTGAGCGGGTTAAAGCTGTGATTGACTACTATAAGAAAAAAACACAATTGCCTGTATATTTAATTGGCCATAGCAACGGAGCAGTCAGTCTTGCTTCTTTTCTTAACAAATCTCCTGAAAATCAAAAATTAATTGATGGTGCGATTTTTAGTGGCAGTCGAAATGAAACCAAATTAAATGCCAATTTAAATCTTCCCTTGTTGGTACTCCATCACAAAGATGATCCGAATGGGTGGACCAACCCCAAAAATGCCGAAAGGTTATTTCAAGAAATTAAGGGTAAAAATGCATTATCAACCGATCAAGTGTGGATGGAAGGTGGTTTTGATGAGGGTGACGTGCATACGAGCGGCCGCCACATGTATGCCGGCATCCTGGATAAAGCAGCCGCTGTCGTTAAGGAATTTATTGTTAGAAACTTAAAATAAATATAGATAATAAATTAACGAATGGGGGTCAGGCCCCCTATTCTCGGAGAGCCCCAACAACTTGGTGCCGGAAATGTTGACGGAACGGCTGTACTCGGAAGTCTTCCTGCAGTTTTTCTTCGGCCAACTTAATCAAGTTGAATATCAACAACGCCTTGAATAAGGGCAGGACAATGACGCTCAGCAGTCTTGGGCTTTCACGCAGGGCGCAAGGCATCTAAAGTTGCGTTATCAGAGTTTTTACGAGGAAGTGCATGGCGTCAAACCAAGTACATTGAAATTTCACAATGATTGCGCATGGCCTTCAGATGTTAGAAATCTATAATTGGCGCATCCACGACATCCGCCAAATTTACAGAAGGAAAGTCCATGCGATCACGTCTAGCTGCGGCATTGTCCGCCTTCGCCTTGTTTTTGCCATTTTCCCATGTTGGTGCTCAATCATATCCTGATCGACCGATCAAGATAATCGTGCCCTACGGGGCGGGTGGAGTCGACGTTCAGTTGCGCTTGGCACAGGCCTTCATGGAGCCCTTGCTGGGCCAGCGCCTCGTGATCGAAAACCGGCCGGGCGCCGGTACCATCATGGGCACGAGCGCCGTACGTAATGCCAGCCCGGACGGCTACACCCTGCTCTTTGCCGGAACCTCGGCACTCTCGGTTATCCCTCACATGAAGCGGGTCACATACACAATGGACGATTTCGTACCGATTGGAAACCTGACGGGTACGGCCCTAGCTCTGGTTGCCCGTGCGGACGCGCCCTACAAGACGCTGGCCGAACTGATCGATTACGCGAAGCAGAATCCCGGGAAAGTAAACATGGGATCAACCGGCGTCGGAACCACGACTCACATGATCGGTGAGGCGTTGCAACTTACCGCTGGCATCAAGTTCACGCACATTCCCTACACGGGTAATGCTCAGGTGGTCGGCGCTCTGCTAAGTGGAAGCACCGATGTCTTCATCGGGATTCCTGGCTCCTTCATGTCGCAGGTCAATGCTGGGACCTTGCGCGCTCTTGCCACTACCGGGAGCGTGCGTTCTGAATTCCTGCCGCAGACTCCCACAATTAAGGAGTCCGGCCTGAACGTGATCGAAGTGACGAAGTTCGGTTTGCTGGCCCCCAAGGGAATGCCTCCCAGCGCGGTGAACAAACTCGCCAATGCACTCAAAGTTGCCGTCCAAGGCAAGGATTTCGTTGACAAGATGCGCGCCAGTTATATTACGCCGCATTACCTAGACTCGGCAGGCTTTATAGATGCACTGCGCCAGGAAGACAAATACTGGTCGGGCATGCTGAGCCGCCCGGAATTTCAGGCGCTGGTGGAAAACTAGAGTTTTAATTCAAGCTGCAGCACAAAAATGCAACATGAACTGCAGCGCTGACCCATGCCGTAGCGCGTCATGGCCGCAAGACTCTTGTGGGTCAAATGCAAGGGTGTGATTCTGCATTTTGAATGGGCGGCTACTATCCGCAGCAAGGCATTAGCCAATCCATTTCCAACATCTTTTCAATCCAAAAAAATGAAGAAATTATTAATCTTATTAACTCTTTTATTCACATTTAGTTTTTCGAATGCACAAACAAAAATTTACAATGGTAATTATTACGGAAAAAAAGACGTCATTGGCTATTTTGAAGCAGGAAAGATTTACAGTGGCAACTATTATGGTAAAAAAGATGTGATAGGTTACATTGAAAATGGTTTAATCTACACTGGTAATTACTACGGCAAAAAAGATGTTATTGGATATTATGAGGGAGGGAAGATTTACAACGGCAATTATTACGGCAAGAAAGACGTTATTGGTTATTATGAAGAAGGGAAGATTTACAACGGTAATTATTATGGTAAAAAAGATGTCGTTGGTTATTATGAAGGGGGCGGAGCAAGTGCGGCAGCTGCCGGTTTTTTATTACTACTGTAACCATCTCATAACGCGGTCTTGGCAAAAGTAGCAGCCCAGTGCCCGGCAGACACATTTGTGGTTAATCAAACGTTGGTGCGCGCATGATTGGTGGACGTGAGCGCCACGAATTCATTGATGCTGATTCTTCCTTGTTCGACCCCTTCGGAAAATAGCAGCGGCGTGGGCGGCTTCGCTCTCGGCGAGCGGGTCATGTGCCACGGCGTGTAAAGCATGCGCAGTATGCCCGCGCTCCAGCAGGCGCCGGGTGATCCAGCGGATCATGTCGTGGTTTTCGGCATGTACCATGACCAGGGCACCCTCTCGGCGCGCCAGCGCCAGCACATCCAGAAGCTGATAGTGATCAGCTTGAGCAGGTCGTAGGTGATGTAGACCTTGAACGAGGTGATGCCATCGCGTATGGCCTGCGGCAAATCGCGCGACAGGGCGATCTCGTCCGGGTCGGTCACTATCAAGTGAAAGCTGTAGTCGATGACGGCTTTCGCGCGCGCCAGTTTCGCGTAGTCGGCGAGCACGTCGGGGATTTTCTTACCGCGGTGTTGCGCCGCGAAGGGAATGACGGTGGTGGTCCCGCCAAAAGCGGCCGATACAGTGGCGGAATACCAGTCATAGGCACTCATGATGCTCATGCCGGAGAGCTGTTCGATATGGCAATGGCTGTCGATGCCGCCGGGAAGCACCCAGCGCCCTGTGGCACCGATGTCCTGCCTGCCGGCCGGCAAGCAGGCAGTGACCGCAGCCACCTTGTCGCCGACGATGCCGATGTCAGCCTCGAACGTCTGCATGTCCGACGCGATCCGCCCCCCCCGCGGATGGTAATGTCGAAAGCTGTCATGCGCCAGACAGGCCTAGCCGTGCGATGGTGGTCTTCTGGGTATCGTAAGTCTGCTGCGAGAAACGCGTGTAATCGGAAGCGCCCAAGTAGAAAACCGGCATGTCGTATTTGTCGAGCACCGCGGAAACTGAAGGATCCTCCAGCGTGCGGCGGAATGCCTCCTGCAGATTCTCCAGCAGCCCCGGTGCCATCCCTTTGGGCGCGCCAATTCCGAATGGCGAATCCGGGATGGTATCGAATCCGATTTCGCGCAGTGTCGGCGCGCTAGCCCAGCGCTTGATGCGCTTGGTGCCATAGCTTGCAAGCAGGCGGCAGGCGCCGCTGTCCACTTGCGCCGCCCAAACGGACGAACTGCTGAGGGCCATGATATGCCCGCCCAGCAAGGCTTGTAGGCCATCGGCGTCTCCCTTGTAGGGAACGATCAGCAGCTTGATGCCGGCGCGATAGGCGAACTCCTCCGCCGACAAATGCGCGAACGTGCCCAGCCCGGCGCAGCCATATGTGATCTCCCCAGGACGCGCTTTGGCAGTATCGATGAAATCCTTGATGCTGCGAATCGGCGAATCTCCTCGCACCACCAGGCCGTTGGTGTAGGTGGTCAGGTGGGCGATGTAGCTGATGTCGCGCATCGGATGCCATGTCACCTTTTGCATGTGGGGCACTGTGTAGACGCCAAAGGGCAGTTGCGACAAGATATATCCATCCGGTCGCGCCGTGGCAAGCTCCAGCGCGCCCAGCGACCCACTAGCGCCTGGCTTGTTCTCGACAACCACGGTGCCACCAAGTATCTTGCCTGCCACCCCCGCCATGGTGCGAAGAATCACATCTGAAGAACCACCCGCGGTAAACGGACAGATCAGGCGGATCGGGCGTGAGGGGTAAGCCTGTGAGAAAGCGAAGTCCGGCAGCGCCACGGCGGTGGCAGTGGACAACGAGGTCTTTAGGAAACGCCTGCGGCAAGTCAATTCATTCATGGGAATCTCCAAGAGGCAGGCCGGCGCCAGCACGCTCGACGATAAGGCGGTAATGCTCGGGCCTGCGGTGATTAGAAAAGTTGAACACATGATCGCGGAAGTTGTCACCCAGGCGAAGATCGCAGTTGGCGGAGATGACCTCGGCGCACTCACTTTGGGCCTGCATAACAATTTCTCCCGTGGGCGCAACGATAGCCGAGCCGCCGATCATATGGAACCTGTCTTCCTCGCCCCACTTGGCCGCCGCGGCGAACCATCGACCATGCTACCAAGCGCAAGTTGCGAGTTGGTGGATTGGCTTACGTCGAGGTCGATCGCACGTTCCCTGGCGATCCTGCCGGACAAGCCCATGGCGCCATAGTAGCGCAGGTGGCGCGGGATGGCCTGCAATGCAATGGCTATCACCCCGATGCGCTGGCCCAGCGTGCAGACAGTGAGCATCGAACACTCGCCGATACCCAAGACCGGTGCGACCAGCCGCTCGCGCAGTCCATGAAGGCCGGACGGCCCATCCTTGACCGTCAGGCATTCGATGGCAAGGCCGAAAATGCCAGAAAAACTCTTCAACGCGGTGTCGATGGCACGCGTCACCGAATCCAGGTTATTCGGGTTGATGACGTAAAGCTTGCGCGGTGCCATCGCGCGCCTACATGTCGATCTTCATGCCCGAATCCTTGATCAGCAGCTTCCACAATGCGAGCTCGCGCTTGACGTAATCGGCAAACTGCGCCTGGCTGCTGATCACAGGATCGCAACCCATGGCAAACAGCCGCTCTTTCACATCGGACTGCGCCAGGATGGCGTTGATTTCGGTATTGAGGCGCTTGGCGATGTCGTCGGGCGTTCCCATCGGCGCCACCACACCGTACCAGGAGGTGATGTCATAGCCAGGCAAGCCGGACTCAGCCAGCGTGGGCAGGTCGGGCGCAGAGGCCGAACGCCTGGCCGTTGTCACGGCCAGGCCGCGCAGGCGGCCCGACTTGATGAGGGGCAAGGTGGCGTTGTCGAACATCACCGTCACGTTGCCGCCGGCCAGATCCATGACGGCCGGAGAACTCCCTTTATAGGGCACGTGCACCAGGTTGACGCCCGCCATTTGCTTGAAGACCTCGCCCGAAAGGAAGGGTGTGGAACCCGCACCGGGCGAAGCGAAAGTCAGGGAACCCGGATTTGCCTTGGCCGCATTGATCAATTCGCGCACACTCTTGATCGGTGAATTGGCGCTTACCGCGACAAAATTGGGCGCCGAGACCAGTTGCGCGACCGGCAGTAGATCTTTCTGTACGTCGTAAGGCACCTTGGCATAGATGTAGGGGTAAAGCGTGATGCCGATGGATGCGAGCAACAAGGTATGCCCGTCCGGCGCCGCCTTGGCCACGTAGTCGGTGCCTAGCATGCCGCCCGCTCCGGGCCGGTTCTCGACAATCACCTGCTGACCCAGGCGCGGCCCCAGTCGGTCGGCGACAAGGCGCGCCAAGGCGTCGGAGGTGCCACCAGGCGCATATCCCACGACAATCCGAACTGGCTTGCTGGGGTAAGGATCGGCAGCGAAGGCCTGGGGCGCAGCAAGTGCCGCCGTCGCACCCTTGAGAAACCGCCGTCTTGAAAAGTGAGGATCGTCCAATTGCATTTGCGTCTTTCGTAAGCTGGAAAAAAATCCCGAATCGTTTAGCGCCAACACTTTGTCTGGTCAGCCCAGGCGACGTAGTCGCAAAAGGCGCTTGCAGGATCGTACGCGGGTACGTAGCTCGTCTCTCGCTTCAGCCTGGCCATGTCGAGGCCCTGGCGATCGGAGGCTTTGGACAGGGTGGCGTTCACCGCCGGATCGGAAGTTGACGCGGCAATGCGAAAGCGAAAACCGGGGAATGCGGTGGTCAAGTATTGCGCGAAATCTGAGATGGCCCAGGCGGTATCGCCGCTCACGTTGAATATGCGCGACTTCAGGCCTTCGCGTGCGTCCTTCAGCAAGGCGATGCCACGGGCGATGTCGCGGCTGTATGACCAGTCCTTGATGCTCTGACGCGATATCACCGCTTCTGTTCGGACGTGGGCCAGTCGCAGCAACTGAAGCGGCGCGCTGAACACATGGCGCGATCCGGTTTCATATTCCCAAGGCCCGTACGCAACGCCCACCCGAGCAACCACGGCGTCGATGCCGAAAAGCTCCACGTAGCGCATCACGGTCTGCTCGGCGGCCGTCTTTGAGATCGCATACAGCGATCGTGGGCCGGGCAGCACGTCTTCGTCAACCAACGGGGAAGAAAAGCCCGGCCGATTTTGGATTTCGCCATAGACGCCGCTGGTGCTCAGATGCACCAGCCGGATCCTGTGCGTACGAACTACCTCAAGCACATTCAGGGCGCCGTTGAAATTGACTTCGTTCACGCTGATGGGGTCAACGCTTTCACGCCCCCCATCGGGGGTCACCGTGGCTGCATTGACGATGGCGCTGGGCCGGCTCGCCTCCACCGCTGCGTTGAGCGCGCCGCGGTCCAGAACGCTCCCGCGCAGCGCCCGCAACTGCCCGGGCAGCTTGGAGAAAATCTGTTTGGCGTCGACAGGAACGTCGATGACGTCCAGCACCGTGACGGCTTCGCCCTGCCCCAGCAGGTGCTCTACCAGCGCCAGCCCGACAAACCCCGCCCCGCCGGTGACCAATGTCGAAACATTCTTCATAAGGGGTGGGCTTAGTAGGTGGGCGCTTCAGCTGCCTTGGGCGCGCCGACCCTATCGGGATGATTGGCATCAAGGCGCATTGCAAAGTAGTCACCATAGCGGATTGACTCGTGCCTGACCGGTTTGCCCTGCCCTTGAAAACTGGGCAGGCACTCGATCAGTGCATCGATATTCGGATCGAAGAAGTGGCCGACCGAATAACGGTCCCGCGAATGCGTCGGGCTGATAACGCGGTGCGGCGTTGAATTGAATACATCGTTGGTCCAGCGTGCAAGCACATCCCCGACGTTGATGATGAAAGTCCCCGGGATGTACCGGGCGTCGATCCAGGTGCCGTCCACCCGCCGCACCTGCAGCCCGCCCACATCATCCTGAGCCAGGATGGTCATGAAGCCGTAATCGGTATGCGGGTTGATGCCATAGGTATCTTCCTCGCGCATAGGAGCCGCCGGAGGATAGTGGATCACTCGCAAATTGGTGGTCGGGGGGGAGAAGAACCGGTCGAAATAGTCCCGCTTCTCACCGACCGCCATGGCGAAAGGATGCAGCAGTTTCAGCCCTAGCTGTCGCACGTCCGTGTCGTAACGCTGAACGACCTGCTTGAACCAAGGGTCAGCGGGCCACTGGTTCGGGCCCTGAAGGGGCTTACGTTCGTAATCGGGGTGGCCTAGATCGAGTTCGTGGCGAATGCTGATGGATTCGAGCTGACTGGGTTTGCGCGCTGCCTCAAACCGCGCGGAGGACTTTAGGGTGGAAGAACCCAGGGCTTCGTACCCACGGTGCCAGAGATTTCGCTTGATCTTCAACTTCTCTTCAATGGGCAGGGCGTGGAACCGGCGGTTAGCCTCGAATACGTCGGCCACGGCGTCGGCCGGCACGCCGTGATTGCTAACATAGAAGAACCCGGTTCCCAGAGCAGCAACTCGTATCTGAGAGGCTACTGCAGCCACGGCGGCGTCGCTTCCCGATTCGACCATAGCGCCAATATCGATCACCGGAACTTCTGACCTGACAGGGACCTTGTTCATATCTTGCTCCAATAATTCATTGTGATGCAAATGTTTCAAGTCATATTATGGTGGGCGTTTCCGCCCTTCTCTTCACTTTAGGGACGATTACCGGAGGTCGTGAGCAATTAATCGCCTGAAACTTCAGTAATATAAAAACCACCTTGCCCTCTAGACTCTCCATAACGACCTTCGTACACTCGGCTACCCCATGGGATAAGAAATTCCTTATCAACGCCAAGAGGAACCATTATTGCCTACGCTACATCACCGGGCAAGGTCGCCTCAGACGGCGATGCAAGAGAGCGCAATAGCCCATTCACAAAGCATCTACTTCGTGCAATGCAGCCACCCAATAAACCGATTGAGCAAGTGTTCAAAGAGGTACACCGCGCTGTGCAGGATGAAACCAAGTACCAACAGACCCCTTGGGAAAACACCAGTCTGAGCGGTGATTTTTTCTTTAAGGCGCAGAGATGAAAAAACTGTTGCTGACATTGTTAGCCATGCTGAGGCCAAATGCAGCGTGGGCTGGGCCTGTGGACGACGCATTAGCCGTCCATATCCGCAAAGACTTCGCCAGCGTTTTGAAAATCGTCCGACCGCTAGCCCTCAAAGGTGAGGCGTGGGCGAACAAACCGACCTCATCAAGGCAACCGTGAGAAGCCTAACGTCAAGGCTCAGCCGCCAGCCACGGCCTTTTGTGCCCCGTCGTCTGGAGCGCAGGGTTGTGCCGCGAACGCATGTTTAGCGCACTTTCCGGCACGGGAATGTTTGGACCAAGATGGCACCGATTAAACCGGAGGCATCAAGCTTCTTATCGTCTGGGTACACCATCAAAACTTGACCAAGTTTCATCTTTACAGCTAACTCCAGAGCCGAGCCTGATATGTCTTCTGGAATGCACGGGCGCCCACCCTTGGTCATGCCGTCAGCAACCATCATGCCCAAGTTGAGTCCTTGACTGACGCCCAGAATATAGAAACGGCACGCGGCCTCCTTCCCCGCCAAGTCAGTAGGTTTTACGTCATTTGTTTATGGAATAATGCGTAGCTCCCACAGTGATTACCAAAAAATCCATTATAATTATCTTTAAACACCCCCAATCAAGCCTATTATTAATATAATATTTAAGTTTTTTGAAATTAAAAAATTATTTTTTCATACCATGATTAAATTTGAATATAAATATTTAGATAATGACTTCATAAAAATTTTTAATTCTGGAGACAAAAATTTCCTAAGAGAAATTGGTAAAAATGTGTTTTATGGAAAAATTCTAAATGATAATTTTTGCAATTTATTGCTGGAAAAAGTAAAGGCGTATGAATTACTTGAAGATAAAAAATTAAACCAACATGCCAACTCAATGCATGGCAGTGCAATTTTGCTAGATGATTTAGGTTTTAGTGATTTTATTTATGACTTTGTTAATGAAATTTTAGTAAATGTCATTCACTCTACATTTCCTGAAAGGATGAGCCAAGAATTTGATGGCATCCATAGTTATGTTGTGAGATATGGAAATACAAGAGATAAGAACTTAGATTTTCATGTCGATGATAGTTTGGTCACTATGAATTTATGCCTAAATAAACAATTTACTGGCTCAGAGTTGGTATTTAATGGAGTTAGATGTCCAATCCATATAGACTCGGCCTATCAAGATACGGAAAAAATAATTGTTAATCATCAAAAAGGATTTGCTGTTCTACATGACGGCAAAAATAGGCATTACGTTAACTCAATATTAGATGGCACTAGGTATGGACTGATAGTTTGGTGTCAAAATTTCAACGAGAGAAAAAATTGGTTTGAATCTTTACAAAAACGTGAATGCACAGTATTTTGTGATTTCAAAAAATAGAAACGTTGAAAGCTAAGCGTTTTCAGTATGCTGTCATTGAGATATTCATCCATTTTAGAGACATATATTAATCCGAAAATTAATAATTATTATATGGAATTTTATTGCTTTAAGTCAAACAATCTAATCATGATAAGCATATCTTCTGGGTCATAGTTCGCAGTCGAAATACGACGTATAAATTTTTAGTTAGATTCGCCAGCCTGTTGAAAAATTACATGAACGGGTTTGGCATGAGCCTTCCTCCTGTTCAGTAATGAACTAGACATCATGTTTAGCCCATCAATTCGCACTAAGACACCAACCATCAAGCCCGAAACAGTGCATGCCCTTGCCGTTAATGAAGCGGTAGGGGCATTGTTGCTTCTGAAGGGCAAGGATGCAGAGCAGGTCAGTTATGTCAGCACATTGAAGCTAAAAACTGCGGTGGCTTTGTGTAGATGGATGTCAGACCCTGCGTTTTGGGGTGCTGTGAATCGCCCCGCATTTTGAGGAGGCTCAAATCTCTGAGAGGATTGAGCCATGAAGAAATCAAACAAGTTTTCACCCGAGGTTCGGGAACGCGCAGTGCGCATGGTGCAGGAGCACCGAGGCGAGTACACATCGCTGTGGGCTGCCATTGAATCCATCGCCCCCAAGATTGGCTGCGTGCCGCAGACGCTCAATGAATGGGTCAAGCGCGTGGAGGTCGATACTGGCGTGCGCGACGGCGTCACTACTGCCGAGGCGCAGCGTGTGAAGGAGTTGGAGCGCGAGGTCAAGGAGCTGCGCCGGGCCAACGAGATCCTCAAGCTCGCCAGTGCTTTTTTTGCCCAAGCGGAGCTCGACCGCAAACTCAAGTACTGAAAGCCTTCGTCGACCAGCACCGTGACGCCTTCGGGGTCGAGCCAATCTGCAAGGTCTTGCAGATTGCCCCGTCAGGCTACCGGCGTCATGCGGCCCAGAAGCGCAACCCGGATTTGCGCTGTGCACGCGCCAAGACGGACGACACCCTCAAGCCGGAGATCCAGAGAGTCTGGCAGGCCAATATGCGGGTCTACGGAGCTGATAAGGTCTATAAGCAAATGCGGCGCGAGCGCATCACGGTAGCGCGCTGCACCGTCGAGCGCCTGATGAAACACTTGGGCTTGCAAGGTGTCAGGCGTGGCAAGGTGGTGCGCACGACCATTGGCGATATGACCGCTGCCCGCCCACTGGATCGGGTCAATCGGCAATTCAAGGCCGATCGGCCCAACCAGTTGTGGGTGTCGGACTTCACGTACGTGTCAACCTGGCAGGGCTGGCAGTACGTGGCCTTTGTCATTGACGTCTACGCTCGCAGAATCGTGGGCTGGCGCCAAAGCAGTTCCATGCGAACAGACTTTGTGCTCGATGCATTGGAGCAAGCCTTGTATGACCGGCAACCCGAACGTACCGACGCCCTGATTCACCACAGCGACAGGGGTTCGCAATACGTGTCCATTCGGTACAGCGAACGTCTGGCAGAAGCTGGCATTGAACCATCGGTAGGCAGCAAAGGCGACAGCTATGACAACGCATTAGCCGAGACGATCAACGGCCTATACAAGACCGAATTGATTCACCGCAGAGCGCCCTGGAAAACCAAGGAATCCCTTGAACTTGCTACGCTTGAATGGGTGTCCTGGTTTAACCACCACCGACTGCTGGAGCCCATCGGTTACATTCCCCCTGCCGAAGCTGAAGAAAATTACTATCGGCAATTAGCCAGTCAGGCCGTCATGTCGGTCTGACTTAACCCAACGGGCCTCCACGAAACTCGGGGCGATTCACTGTCATTTGCATTAAAAAGCATTAGAAACTACTTACTACAAACTCTTGGACATGAATTCCCACCACCAACACCTGCGTAGCAAGGACCACCTACTCCTGCATAGCAAGGACCTCCAACACCTTGGTAAGCAGGTCCACCAACACCTTGGTAAGCAGGCCCGCCAACACCTTGGTAAGCAGGTCCACCAACACCTCGGTAAGCAGGTCCACCTACTCCTGCATAGCAAGCACCACCAACACCTGTATAGGCTGGACCGCCAACACCCGCATAAGCAGGCCCACCTACTCCTGCATAGCAAGGACCGCCTACTCCTGCATAACCTTTGCAGTTGCAAACATCAACAGCATATGAAAGTTGGGTAAAAAATATTAAGGAAAAGATTGTCAATATAATCTTTTTCATTAGTTGCTCCTAAGAATTAAATCCAATGATAGGTCGAATTATTAAAAAAGGTAACTAATCTTTTTAACGATAGGTCGATAACTATTGCCGGGCGAACCCGTCGCTCGGTATCACTTGCTCGATTGCCGATGCACTGGGTGTTACCGCCATTGACCTGCTATCTAGCAGCGCGGTTTGAGCCTCACCGACTAGTTAGAGTGGGCTGACAAGGTCGTTGGATGGACGCTACATAGAACAGTAACATCAGCGCCCCGCTTCACAGCCAAGACTTAGGGCAAGACTATGCTGAAGCGGTGAAGTGATACCGACTGTCAGCCCAGCAAGGCAATGCAAGCGCCCAACACAACCTTGGCGTAACGTACTGCAACGGCCAAGGTGTGGTTCAGGACTATGTAAAAGCGCACAGTTGGTTCGACCTTGGCGCAATCAAGGGTGATGCTAAAGCCGTTAAAAACCGCGACATCGTTGCCAAACGCATGACTTCCCAGCAAATCGCTGAAGCTCAAAAGCAGGTCAAGGTCGTCGTTACTGATTGCGAGATGCCACCCAACCGGCTTGCACTTGTATCAACAACCATTTTTGAGAAATTTTCATGAAACCCTATTTGTATGCACTCGTGCTGGCAACAGTAAGCAGTGGAGCATCATTGGCACAAACAGAGTTTGGCGGTCCTGACTGCGGGCAATGGGTCGCCAATTCAAGCAAGACCAGACAAGCTTGGTTGATGGGACACCTCAGTGGAATGAATGCAATTCATGTAGTGTCAGGGAAAAAACCGAAAGACCCATTAGACAAGCTTTCATCCATGGACCAAGCAGATTTGTGGATTACAAATTACTGCAAAGCTAATCCGCTTAAAACCCTCAGCAACGCCTCATTCGCATTATTTCAGGAGTTGAAAAAAAGATGACCACCAAAATTATCGGAGTCATTCAAGTAAAGGCTGGGGCTGGCAAATTCAGCCAACGAAATACTCTGCCACCATCGTCGCGCTGTTGTTCGGCCTAACTTGTCATGCTGGAACTATCTAGGGTCGCGTGGTAGAGGTTGCTGATGGTGACACCATCACAGTGCTGGACGCTAACAAGGTACAGCACAATATCCGCCTTGCAGGAATTGATGCACCATGAGAAAAAGCAACCATTCTGCCAACGCTCTAAGTAAAGCCTAAGTGACTTAGTCTTTGACAAGGCGGTAACCGTTGAGACCAATAAGCGCGACAAATATCAGCCTGAGGTAGGCAAGGTGCTTGTGGACGGGGTTGATGGCAAGACAGCACAAAACCATGTACTACTGGCTACATAGTGGCTACATGGACCCAAAAGAGAAAAGCCACGCTACTAAATTAATAGCAGCGAGGCTTTGTATCCATTGGTGGGACCTGCGGGGGTCGAACCCACGACAAACGGATTAAAAGTACAATTTCTAACCCTTCATTCTATCGCAAACCCAGCATTCATGCGCCTTCCAAGAGAGCATTGACGAAAAGTATAAAAGTCAGTATAAAAGTCACATCCTGATTTTTAACCACTTTTAGGCACTGCTTTGCCCTCCAAATCACCCACCTCCCCACAGTCGAGTACCCCGTTAAAGAATCGTCTCACCCCCATCAAAGAGACTTTTCAAACTATCCGTGGTTACCCCTCCAGTCTCGTTATTTACAAGAGTGCTGCCTCTCGCTTTTATTGGGTTAGGTGCTACTTCAACGGCAAGTACAAGATAAATGACCTGCCCCCCATAAACCGTACCAGCTATTTTTCCAAGAAGTCCGTCACTATGGAGAATGATGGACATGAGAACAAGCAAATACAGCGAAGAGCAGATCATTGGCTTTCTGCGGCAGGCCGAAGCCGGCATGCCTGTCAAGGAAATCGGGCGCAAGCACGGCTTCAGTGACGCCAGCTTCTACAAATGGCGCTCCAAGTACGGCGGCATGGACGCCAGCGAGGCCAAACGGCTGCGCGAGCTGGAGCTGGAGAACGGCAAGCTCAAGCGCCTGCTGGCCGAGGCGCACCTGGATATTCATGCTTTGAAGAGCGTCTTTGGCACAAAGCGCTAGCCCCACAAGTCAAACGCGAAGCGGTCAGTAGCATGGTCAATCACCACAAGCTGTCTGAGCGCCACGCCTGCGCCCTTGTGGGGCTAAGCCGAGATACCTATCGCCATGAGAGCCAGGCCAGCGCGCTCAATGTGGAACTGCGGAGCAAAATAGTTGAAACCGCCCATACCCGCAGGCGTTGGGGCTACCGCATGATCCACGATGTTCTACGCCCCCAGTTTCCTGGCATCAATCACAAACGTGTGTACCGCATCTACACCGCTGAGGGTCTGTCGATCAGGAAACGCAAGAAGGCCAAGCGCATTGGCGTACGCGTGCCGCTGGTGGCCGCTTTGACGGTCAACCAGACCTGGAGCATGGACTTCGTCAGTGATGCTATTTGTCGGCCTGGCGCTATCTCCAGGCGCATCAAATGCCTGACGGTGGCAGACGACTTTACGCACGAGTGCGTGGACATCACAGCTGACTTTGGCATTGGTGGGCATTACGTCACCCGTCTGCTTGATCGGGCGGCGACCTTTCGGGGCTACCCCCAGACGGTCAGAACTGACAACGGGCCGGAGTTCACGT
>CANJWZ010000031.1 GCA_947478725.1 Comamonadaceae bacterium | reverse complement strand
GAGGGATTTGGAAATCCCGGATTTTTGCGTTTCAGGCAGGCTACCGCAGTACCGTATCACGATCTAGACGTTGGTTCACAGTGGTGGTGAAAGCGAAAATTCGCCACCCGTTCAACCGATGAACAAAGTATAACCTGAAGTTTTTTCATAGGGGACGGCCTTGTTGACACATTGTGTTTTTGACTCGAGGGACTGAGCTAGCTATTCCTAACCTGCGCGAGCGCTTCCGCGTAATTTGCGCCATGCCCTGCATTTTTCGCGCTTTGAGCGAAGAGATGATTTCCCAACTCATGGGTGTACTTACCCGCATGGGCCGCGCAAGTGGCCACCGCGTTGGACGTTGCTCTGCGGCTCTGCCACCCGTTTGACTAGCATATTGGCCGCATCCAATCCCTAGACCGAAAACTTCGCTAGCACCTGCGACATCGCGCTATCCCCGGCCACTCGGGCGCACCCATGTCATTGCGATGAAAGATCAAGACAAATGGACCATTATTCTTGCATAAGTTTTTAGTGTTTTGCACTTTGAAGGTAGTTAAAAATACCCATCAAAATTAGACCGCCGAGATGGGAAGCACAAAGCACTGTCGCGAGCCCTCTGCTGAATACCTCATCATCAGATACAAAGTAAACCACCTTATATATGAGAATAATCAGCGCTAACATGGAAAAAAGCTGTAGAGTAATATGAAAACGACCCAAAAATATCATTAAGATCATTAATCCGGCCACGGCTGTCAAGATGATAAAAATCGTCGGAAAAAATATTTTTTTATTCGCACCCATAGACCTCAAACCCGACGAAATCGCCCCCGCCATTTGAGAAATTGATCGATGATATCGGCCGACTTCAGGTAAGTCTTCAGTGAGTCGACGCGGCCACAGCAATATACAAAAAATGCCAACCAATAATATTCCCAGGCTGATCAGTAGTCCGACCAAAAAAGCGACCGGTATAAACTTGACTTCGACAGGTTCGAGAGATACCCCGGGCAAAATTACGAAGCTTCCTTTGGAACCAATTGGTACTATCTCTTTCTGATTGCTGAAGAGCATGAAAGAGAAGGGTGGCTGCAAAACAACGACCGGACCAATACCAGGTAATGTATGCGGTTTGCGGATAGTCGATGGTAAATGCTTGGTCAAATCTAACGTTTCGATCAACCCGTAAACAGGTCGAATCAAGGGTTGGAAAACCGATTTCTTTTGTGCAGGCTGCGACTCCACAAATTCTGAAAGCGCCTTGAGTTGAACCGGCGTTGGAGCACCCGGTTCAGAAATAGTCATCTCCAACCTTCGATTTTTTGTCAGCTGCGCAGTAGTCTTCAGATAGTCATACGAAATAACTTGCTGAAACCCCAAGTAGGGTAATAACGGTGTCCTGTCTGACCACGTGAGCGCATTCAGCCAATTCTCGAGTTCAACTGTCGATTTTGGGGTTAATGTTGAAGACTTCATCGTATGGGTCAACGTACAGTCATAGCCATTCGGTTCAAGTGCCGGTTGTGTGGCCTTTATCGGATATAAAAAATGATCATTTTCTCTATGGGGAAAAATCGGGAGATCAAATCGAAACCATGTGTTATCCCAGCGTTCAGGCCGCAGCAGCATTACACGATTAGCACCTTTTGACTGGCACAACCGATCTACCGAGGATGTCACTTCGACCAGTTGGGCAACTGTTGGTGCTTGCCAATGTGTCGGGGTGCCATAACGATGCGCCGATACATCCAGAAGAGTGATTAAAAACAGAAAGGCGATGACCGCCTTTTGATCCAACTCATTTTTTTTTAATACTAATCGAGCTGCCATGAGGGAAATTATTGGCAAAAAAATGTAATAAACTTCAAACCATCCTAAAGTTGGGATAATTTTCCATCTGTAATAGAAATACGCTGAGGCAATAATAAATATGAATCCGATTATGGCTGTTGCCGAAATCAATGTAAATTTTATTGCTGCAAGAAATCGCTCGCGATTGAAATGCGAATGCAAATAAAGCACCGCCATAAAACATATCGTTATATCAACAATAAATAGATACCTTACCGATGCTCGAAATTGGCCAAAAATTGGCAAGTAGTTTAGGAAAATATTAATAGGAGAAAATATTCCCAACGCTCGCTGGGCAATAAATATCAGTGTGACCAAAAATATCGCAATTCGCACATTTGAGCGACTTTCCCGCCACGCACAAAAAAATGCCGCTAACGGTATGACGCCAACATAATGCACTCCATCAACCACATTGTTTCCAACCATGAATCCATAAACATTATCTGCATGTTCATAGGCAAAAAAGATTGCCCCCGGAACGAAATAGGAAAACCACTGGAATGGCCCGGGTGACATCGCAAATCGCTCCGCCCCGCCCAAAGTGGCTCTTGCAGAGCTAAGCATCAGATCGAATGTGGGGAGCAGTTGTGGCGCCGCCAGCAAAAACCCACCAGCGATGGCAATCAGAACCGGAAGCACCCGGCGGGGTGATTGCTTAAGCTTGTAAATGCGTACCAGCGAGTATGTAAACAGCCACCCGAGGATTGTCCATTGCATCGTGAAGTTACCGCAAAGAATCATCAAAGCAGTTACCAGTGCTATACCCGAAAAATTCCAAGGACGCACATTTTCTATAGCACTCTCAAGAAGTATGAGTAACCATATACCATAGGCTAATACCGGAACATAATAGATATGAATGAGGTTGGTATAAATGGCAAGACCCAAAACAAGAGGAAAACTTGCGAATACTGATACGCTGGCTATTTGATTTCTCGTGTTATTCACTACGGTAAGCAGTCTGTTGCAATAAACCCCGAGGGCAATCAAAAGCAAAAACAGATGGAATAATATAAATAGTGTGTCGATAGCATAGGAATCGGCCGCAAAGAATGCAATCAGAAGTTTTACGGGGTGAAGTAGAGACTGCTGTGAATCCGCAAGGCTATCGAATCCCACGCTGAAATCAAAATCAAAAAATGGGAATATGCCTTGATGCAGTTGCCGATGGTATGAGGCCAACAAAGGAAAGTGTTGAATCGATATTCCTGACCCGTACAGGACTTGATTACCAAATATAAACGGAGCCGCCAGAGCAACAATTCCTGACAATCCGAAGATTATCAACACCAGCGTCATTAATTTTGATTTCATATTTGTGTATTTATTAGGTCAGAATATAGCTGCCACTTAAAAATTTAACACTTGTGTCAATTGAATTCTGAAAAGAGGCTTAAGCTGACTGCTTTCAAACCGTCCAAAGTAACTATACCGTGACATGCGCCCTCATAAGCCGTACCAGTCATTTTTCCAAGAAGTCCATGACCCTAGAGAACAACGGACATGAGAACAAGCAAATACAGGGAAGAGCAGATCATTGGCATTTAAGGCGGGCCGAAGCCGGTATGCCGATCAAAGAGATCGGGCGCAAACACGGCTTCAGTGACGCAAGTTTCTACAAATGGCGATCCAAGTACAGGGGCGGGTACGCCAGCCAGGCCAACCGGCTGCAAGCTGGAGTTGGAGAACGGCAAGCTCAAACCTTAGACTGGTGCGGTTCAGATTGGTCTGGGGTTCGGGGAAAGAGATCAATTCAGACGATTTTCCTCAACTCTTCAGGTTTGATCGGCAATTTGACCTGTTTGCTGATCAGCTCAATCAGCATAAACGCTCGCGCCTGACCTTCGCCCACCTGATACACCCCTTCCAGACCAGCAAAGGGGCCAGCTTTGACCTGCACCTTTTCCCCGTGCATGAAGAGTCGTTGAGGCTCAGCGGCCTCCATGGCCTGCATGCACTCAATCAAATTGTCAGGCGCCTTGGCCGCCTCACCCCCAAACGTCACCAGCCGACTTACGCCTTGGGTCGAACGGATCACTCCCCAGCCCTTGCCAGAGCCCAAAGCACTGTCCAAGCGAATAAACAGGTAGCGCGGGAAAAGTGCTTCCACGACCAGAGTTAAAGCACCCTGCCGGATACGTTCAACCTGTACCTTGGGCAGATAGCATTCAAAGCCCTGGCGCACGAGGTTTTCAAAAGCGCGCTGTTCTTGCCGCGGTTTACTGTGGACAACGTACCAGCTCATTGGTTAGCGCTGCATGTCATGGGTGCGCCACGGGCACATCTGCCAAACTCATTGACTGTCCTGTTCTTTAGCTCTGTTATTCACTCACAATTTTAAGGCCTTAGCCCGCTTGCGGGACCCAATAGACCGATAACCGCGTACGGCACAAAAAAGCCGGGACGGTGCCGCTACCATTGAACTATCCGGGGATGTAGCGGAAAGAATAATTTGGCTGATTCATTGTCCAGTAAGGCTCGCGTTCGCTGCCACCCCCGAAGAATCTGTGCAACCCATGACCAGATAATTTATTTTTATGCCTGCTCCATGACACGTTATATGAGTTTTTCCTTAAAGCGATTTTTTGATTTATTCACTGCCAGTTGTGCCTTTGCGGTTCTGGCCCTGCCGCTGGCTGTGGTGTTCCTACTTGTACGCCTGACGTCACCGGGGCCGGCCCTCTACTGGTCGGACAGAGTTGGGCGACATAACCGTATTTTCAAGATGCCGAAGTTCCGGAGTATGCGAGAGGGAACACCAACGTTGGCCACTCACCTGCTTAGCAACGCCGCTTCACACTTGACCCCTATTGGCCCGTTTCTGCGCAAAAGCAGCATTGATGAGTTGCCCCAGCTTTGGAGCATCTTGGTCGGCGACATGAGTTTTGTCGGACCCCGGCCAGCTCTGTATAACCAGACCGATTTGATCGAGTTGCGGACTCAAAAAGGCGTACATGTCCTTGTCCCGGGCCTGACGGGTTGGGCGCAAATCAATGGCCGGGATGAGTTGCCAATACCTGAGAAAGTCGCCATTGACGCGGAGTATCTGATGAGGCAATCCTTCTGGTTTGACATCAAAATAATTTGGTTAACTGGCCTGAAGGTGCTGCTCAGGCATGGTGTAGCTCATTAAGACTGCAAGCTTGCGAATGACGCTGGATAGCAAACTTAAAATTCAGCGAGCTTAAACGCCACGCCGGCAATGTCTTTGGCCGACAGTTTCAGCGGCTGTTCCAGAGGCCAGTCGATCCCCAGATCCGCGTCATTCCAGGCAATGCAGCGTTCAAGCTCAGGCGCGTAATAGTCGGTGGTTTTGTATAAACAATCAGCACTTTCACTGAGCACCAAAAACCCGTGCGCCAACCCCGGTGGTACCCATAACTGGCGGTTGTCATGCTCGTTCAGCTCAATTCCAAACCATTTGCCAAACGTGGGCGATGCAGGACGAATGTCCACCGCGACGTCAAAAACCGAACCCCGAGCCACCCGAACCAGCTTGCCTTGGGGCTTGCCCAACTGGTAATGCAGGCCGCGCAGCACGCCTTTTTCTGAGCGGCTATGGTTGTCCTGTACAAAACTGAAATCGACGCCAGTTGCCGCATTGAAGGCACGCTGGTTGAAACTTTCAAAAAAGAAACCTCGCGAATCACCAAACACTTTTGGCTCAACAATAAGGACATCAGCGATAGTTGTAGCGGTTACTTTCATAGTCGACCTTGCTCGTTTAACAGGCCCCGCAAATACTTACCATAGCAATTTTTCATCAGCCGCTGGGCAAGCTAAACAGCTGTGTCATCTTTTTGTTTTAACGGGATAGAGCCAGCATGCGCGACACGCCTTGCTGCCAGGGCGGTAGTTGCAGAACAAAGGCTTGCTCAAGTTTAGTGCTGTTCAGGCGTGAGTTATGGGGTCGTTGAGCCGCAGTCGGAAAGGCGCTGGTGGCAACCGGATTCATATTTTTTACTATTATGTTAGGAGCAGATTGCGCACAAATTGATTGGTCTACAACGTATTTTGCATACTCAAACCAGGTGGTTTCTCCACCTGCAGCCAAGTGATACAAGCCAGCTTCAGTGGGGCGGTCGAGCACGTGCGCAAGGGTGTGAGCTGTCACATCAGCCAGCAGGTCAGCGCCGGTAGGCGCGCCAAACTGGTCGTTGATCACCTGGAGGGTTTCACGCTCGCGTGCCAATCGCAGCATGGTTTTGGCAAAGTTGCCACCGCGTGCCGCGTAGACCCAACTGGTGCGAAAAATCAGGTGCCTGGCGCAATGGGCGGCAATGCGCTGCTCGCCCTCCAGCTTGGTTTTTCCATACACATTCAGCGGTCCGGTCGGGTCGTCTTCAACCCACGGTTTAGTGCCACTTCCGTCAAAAACATAGTCGGTTGAATAATGCACCAGCCAAGCGCCTGCCTTGGCGGCCGCTGCAGCCAGAACGCCCGGAGCCGCCGCGTTGACGATGTGCGCCGTCTCAGAGTCGCTTTCGGCCTTGTCCACCGCTGTGTAGGCGGCTGCATTGACGATGACATCGGGCCCGAACCGCCTCACTGAGTCCTTGATGCCATCCAAATCCGTCAGGTCACCACACAGTTCGGTGCTGCGGCGATCTAAGGCCACCAACTCGCCCAGCGGGCTCAGGCTGCGCTGCAACTCCCAACCAACCTGGCCATTGGCGCCAAAAAGCAGGATTTTCAAACCACGGCCCCTGACGTTTGACCATCGTGTTTGGTCGTCCATTCCAGGTAGCTGCCGTTTTGCACGTTAGCCACCCAGTCGGCATGGGTCAGATACCAAGCCACTGTTTTGCGAATGCCGGTCTCAAAGGTCTCCAAAGGCCGCCAGCCAAGCTCACGCTCAATTTTGCTGGCATCAATCGCGTATCGCCTGTCGTGGCCGGGACGGTCTGTCACGTAAGTGATTTGCGATTGGTAACTGCCGCCACCGGCTTTGGGCT
Organism: Comamonadaceae bacterium; assembly: GCA_947478725.1. GTDB lineage: Bacteria > Pseudomonadota > Gammaproteobacteria > Burkholderiales > Burkholderiaceae_C > Polaromonas. The sequence goes on along the minus strand of CANJWZ010000031.1, from coordinate 45,832 downwards.
GCAACTCGTCAAGCAACTGGCACAGGGTGTGAACGATGTCCAGGTTGGGCATTTCGTTCCAGCCGCCAACGTTGTAAACCTCGCCTGGCCTGCCACGCGCCAACACTTCGCGAATCGCGCTGCAATGGTCTTTGACGTACAGCCAGTCACGAATCTGCTGACCGTCGCCATACACAGGAAGTGGCTTGCCCGCCAGGGCGTTGACGATCATCAGAGGCATCAGCTTTTCAGGAAAGTGGTAGGGGCCGTAATTGTTGCTGCAGTTGGTCGTCAAAACCGGCAGCCCGTAGGTATGGTGATAAGAGCGCACCAAATGGTCACTGGCCGCCTTGCTCGCAGAGTAGGGGCTGTTGGGTGCGTAGGCATGGGTTTCGGTAAATGCGGCCGCATCTCGGCCCAGCGAGCCATACACCTCGTCGGTTGACACATGCAAAAAGCGAAAACCGGCCTTGGCCACGTCTTGCAGCCCGTTCCAATACGCTCGCACCGCCTCCAGCAAATGAAAGGTGCCGACGATGTTGGTTTGAATGAAGTCTTTGGGCCCGTGAATCGAGCGGTCTACATGGGACTCAGCTGCAAAGTTGATCACAGCGCGTGGCTGATGCACGGCGAGCAGCCTGGCGACCAAGGCTGAATCGCCAATATCGCCTTTGACAAATACATGGCGCTTGTCGCCCTCAAGCGATGACAGGTTCTCAAGATTGCCAGCGTAAGTTAACTTGTCCAGATTGACGATGGGTTCGTCAGACTGCGCAAGCCAGTCCAGAACGAAATTTGAACCGATGAAACCAGCGCCACCAGTCACCAAAAGCATGGGAATCCTTGAAGGCAGCGACCACCGGCTGCCCGAAAATTATCCCATGCGGACCGAGGGTCAGAAATGGATGCCGCGCATCATCTCGGACAGCGCCGTTGTCTCTGCTGACAAGCCGACGCACGCCACCGCAACATGCCGAACACCCTGGTTTGCTACAGACATGCACTTACTTTGGCAAAAGCCCTCGATGAGCGGCATGAACTGGCCGCAGCCAGCAAAGCACTGGACGCCGCCGATCGGCTGTATGTGGCGTTGGTCAAGGCAGCGCTGAAAGACTACGCTTCAAGATTGTTCAACGCTATTATTTTAGTAGCTTCTAGCGTATATATTAACTGGCCAAATGCCCTGAAACACATCCGACAAGCACTCGAAAAGCCTGTTTTTAGGCCTGCCAAGGCTTCCCACGGTAAAAAGCATGCTTTGCCATCCGCAGCATGGGTTTGTCGCCTGATGTGTCGCCATAGGCGTAGACAACTTCAGCACCGCCATTGACGCCAAAGCGCTCTGCCATCCAGGCTTTGAGGCGCAGCACTTTTTGCTCCCCATGGCAGTTGGGTGTTGTCATCAGGCCCGTCAAGCGCCCGCTTTCTGACGCCATTTCGGTGCACAACAGCGCATCAAAACCCAGTTGGCGGGCAACCCGCTTCAGATAAATGTCCGGTGATGCGCTGACCAGCACGCAGCAGTGGCCGGCTTGCTGGTGCTCGCCAAGCCGCGCCATCGACCAGCTTCGCAATTGACCAGGCAGGCTCTGATCCAGCCAGCGGTTGGTCCAGTCGTCCACCTGCGCTGTGGTTTTGTTGTGCAGGGTGACCTGCAGCAGCTTTTGCTTGGCCACATGGTTGGGCATCAGCCGAAGTGCAAAAGCCGCAAGCCAGGGCGAACAGACGAGCAAGGCCAGTAAAAACCGGGGCCAGCCCAGGCCACTTGCCAAAAAAGGCATCAGGGTGTCGCGCTGGGTCAATGTTCCGTCAAAGTCAAACGCGGCAATCACCACCTGTTCGGCCACCGGTTTGGCCTCCGGTTGTTTGAGGGTTTGGTCTATGGGCATCTGACCTGCCCGCAGTAACGCTCGCAAAACGGGCAACCCGTCATGGGCAGCCATTTGGGAATGTTGTAAAAGCGCTTGAAGATATCGCCCAGCACGCCCTGGCGATAGGCGGGATAGTTAAACCCCACGCCTTCGACCACATAAAAAGCCACCCCGTTTTGCATGACTGTCAGCGCGGAAACCTGTTCAAAATAAGGTTTGAAGTCATCCAGAACAGGTACAGCACCCGTGATGACGCGAATCGTTTTGCCGTTGTAAACCGAAAAATCCACAACCATGTCGTCTTGCCGCGCATGAAAGCGCCCCACCCCAAACACGGGCATGTACTGGCGACGTTCAAAACCGTAAATCGATGCAGCGGTGTAGGCGTCGGCCATCAGCACCACGCCCGGTTTTTCAATCTGCCTGAGGATGTCTGCTGTTTTGTAGCTGCGAATGACTTGCGGGTAGATTTTTGACAGCGGCGCGGTCGTGCGCCAGGTGTCCAGCGAGGTCATGTACAAAGCGCCCACCACGGCAACATGCAGCCCGGCAAACACAGCCAAGCCGAGCGCTGCAGTTTTGAGCTTTTCCAGCGGCAGCGCAAACGCCAGTAGCGCAAACCCAAAGGGATAAAACGACAGCACCCAGTGCAGGCCAATGACTTTTTTGCCAGACAGCAGCGCAAAAAACAGCAGCGGCACCAGCACCAGACAGGCCAACAAACGGTGCGTGCTCGAGGCAGCACCCATACGCACCATGGCTTGCCGGTGCCTGAGCACTAACCACAAAGCGGCTGGCGTGATCAGATAAGCCATCATGCCAACATACATCAGCGGCTTGCGCCACTCAAACACAGCGCCTTCGTTGCGGTTGTACAGATTGAACATGATGTTCGGCCAGCCGTGCGAGGCGTTGTAGCCGATGTTGATCAGGGCCAAGGGCAAGGCGCAGGCCACCAGCAGCGCGAAGCCGGCTAGGCGGTCGCGCCGGTAGATCAAAAAGTAGCCGCAGTAAGTCAGCCCCAGCACCACCGCAAAATATTTGGACAAAAACGCGCAGCCAATGAACACGCCGGACAGGGCATAAAGCCCAAAGGCTGGCCGCTCGCGCTGCTCAGCACGCATCAAGGTCGCGGCCGACAAAACCGACCAGAAAATCAGCGGCGTGTCAGTCGTGATCAGTGTGTTGAGCCAGTTCAGGGGGGCAAGCCAAAAGAAAAGCACCGCCCAGGCTGCGCGCTGTTTATCAACACCCGCCAAGCCCCACCACAGTGCCGCACCCATGCCAAGGGGCAGCAACACCACGGGCAAACGGATGGACCCCATACTGTCGCCCAACGCCCAACGCATGGCAGCAATCAGCCAGCCGACCATGGGCGGGTGGTCGTAGTAACCCCAGTCAGGGTAGACCCCCCACCAGTAGAAAAAAGCCTCGTCCCCGGTGATGGGAAACGTGTTGGCAATGTACAAGCGCAGCAGCAGTGAGCCCAGGCCAGCCACCAGCAGCCAGCGGGCTACCAAAGATGAATGTGTCGTTTGTTGAGTCGTCATTAAAAACGGATGTCTTTTCGAATCAAGGCACTGTAAAGCAGCGCCAGCACCCCGATGGCCACGGCCAGCCACAGGGTCAGCAGTCGGGCCAGCACGGTGATGCTCAGGGCTGCGGCCGTACTGGCGCTTTGCGCTACCAGCAGGCCGGTCATGACCAGTTCCATGCCCCCCAGGCCCGCCGGCAAGGCCGACAGGGCACCGGCCACCATCGCCACAGCATAAAAGCCAATGGCTGTAATCGGCAGCATGTGCACATCAAGCGCCCGGCAAATCAGCCAAACGGCCACGCCCTGCGCGGCCCAGGCGGTCAGGGTCAGGCCAAACCAGACCAGCGGACGCACCGACAGACACACCCAGGCCTCTTGCAACCAGTCAAAGCGCTCTAGCAATCGCTGGCGATGACGCCAAACCACCACCATCAAGACGGCACCCACCAACAGCGCCACAAGGCTTACGCCTGTCACCCGGCCCTGCATGCCGTCCAGGGCCGAATGCTCCAGCAGCCAAAGCAGTGCCGGAGCACACAACAGCAGCAAACACAGCAAATCAGCCAGCCGTTCAGCGCCAAAAATGGCCAGGCTTTGCAGCAGTGGCAGGGACTGCTTGGCCAGCAACAGGCCGCGCATGGCCTCGCCGGCATTGCCGGGCGTGGGCGTGAAGGCATAGCCTGCCAGGTACAAACGCAGGCCTTCAATCCAGCCAAAATGCCGGTCATAGTGCGCCATCCAGAATCGCCAGCGCAAGCCGCGCAGAACATAGCTGAGCAGGCACAGTCCAGCTACTTGCATTCCGGTGACTGACCACAACACCCGCCACGAAACACCGCCGCTGTTGCCCCACAGCAGCAGCGCCAGAGCATAAGCTGTAGCAGCCAGGCCCAATACCAGCAGCAGCCGCTTGACAGGCCAGCGCTGCGCGGCGCCGCTGGCCATCACAGGATATGGTTCCAGAACCGGCTCAACACAAAAAACCCGACCCAGCAGATGCCGGTGACCACCATCCACGGGTCACGCAGCAGGTCGCGCGCCACGTCTTCACCCTGGCCACGGTGTACTTGGTAGGTGTAGCGCAGCATGCCAAAAATCACCAGCGGCACGGTATAGATCAAACGCTCGCCATGGCGCGACTGTGACTGAAGGCTGATGGCAAACAGGCTGTAAGACAACACCGTGGCGGTCATCGTCATGGCAATGAAGGTGTCGAGCAGCGCGGATGGGTAGTGCGCCAGCACTGCGCGCCGGCTGCTGGGGTCATGAAAGGTTTCAGCCTTGCGTTTGGCAAAGCCTAAAAACAGCGCCACAAACATGCCCGTCAGCAGCAGCCAGTTGGACGGCGCAATGCCAACCGCCGCCGTGCCCGCCAGCAGGCGCAAGATAAAACCGGAGGCAATGATGCACACATCCACCACTGGCACGGTTTTCAGGCGCAGCGAATACGCCAGATTCAGCAGCAAATAAATCGCCAGCAGCGCAAGTAAGACGCCGTTACCCCAGGCCAGCCACAGGCCACCGGCCAGCAGCAGCCCTGCCAGGCCCAGGCCCGCAGATGCAGACACGGCCCCGCTGGCAAAAGGCCGCAAGCGCTTGGTGGGGTGCTGCGCATCAAGCTTGCGGTCAAGCCAGTCATTGACCACATACACCGCGCTGGACACGCAGCAAAAAGCTGCAAACGCCAGCATCACCTGCCCAGCCACACTGGCATCGCTCCAGCGCTGGCTGAAAATCAGGCCCGCAAAGACAAAGCCATTTTTAAGCCACTGGTGCGGCCGGGCAAGCTTGATGAGGGCTAAAGGGGAAGAAAAAGGCATATTGGAAGGTGTCAACCAAAGTCAAGGGGTAGCATAACTGACCGTGATGTTTGCCAGCTGCCAGGTTGCATGCCTCTTGGCAAGCTAAAGTCTGTGAATGCCCAACACCCTCACCATCAGCCCCAGCACCACGCAAGTTGTCAGCAGCCTGACGGCCAGCCACTCGGCGTATCAGGTCCGGGGTGCTTGCCCGCACGATTGCCCAGACACCTGCGCGCTGCTCACCACGGTTGAGGGCGGCGTTGCCACCAAAGTACAGGGCAACCCCGCGCATCCCCAAACCGACGGGGTGCTGTGCAACAAAGTGTCGCGTTATGCCGAGCGGACTTATCACCCGGACAGGCTTTTGAGCCCTCTCAAACGCAGTGGCCCCAAAGGATCGGGCCAGTTTGAACCCGTGTCTTGGGACGATGCACTGGCAGACATCGCAGCAAAGCTCAAACCCATCGCCGCGCGCAGCCCCGAAGCCATCGTCCCCTACAGCTACGCAGGCACCATGGGTCTGGTTCAGGGTGAAGCCATGGCGAGCCGGTTCTTCAACCGCGTAGGCGCCTGCCTGCTGGACCGCACCATTTGCTCATCCGCCGGTGGTGAGGGCATGACGCAGACGCTGGGTGGCAAGGTTGGCATGCGGGTGGAATTTTTCGCAGAAGCCAAACTCATCATCATCTGGGGCAGCAACTCGATCGGCAGCAACCTGCACTTTTGGCGCTACGCACAGCAAGCCAAGCGTGATGGTGCCAAGCTGATTTGCATTGACCCACGCAAAAGCGAAACTGCGGAAAAATGCCACGAACACATTGCCCTGCTGCCGGGCACAGACGCAGCCCTGGCCCTGGCGGTGATGCATGAGCTGATCACCCACGACTGGCTGGACCACGCCTACATTGAACAACACACCCTGGGCTGGCCGGCCCTGAAGGAGCGTGCGCTGCAATGGAGCGCCGAGCGCGCAGCCCGCATTTGCGGCATACCGGTAGCGCAGATCAAGAACCTGGCACGCGACTATGGCCAGTGCCTTGTCGATCAGCAGCCCGCCGCCATCCGCCTGAACTACGGCATGCAGCGCGTGCGCGGCGGCGGCAACGCCACCCGGGCCGTGGCCTGCCTGCCCGCGCTGATTGGCGCATGGCGGCACCGGGCCGGCGGTTTGCTGATGAGTGCCTCGGGGCATTTCCCGATCAACAAAGCCGCCTTGGAACGACCCGAGTTACGCTCAGGCCACCTGCCCCGCACCATCAACATGAGCACGATTGGCCATGCCCTTTTAGAAGAAACTTCTAGCGACTTTGGCCCAAAAATTGAAGCGCTGATGGTCTACAACAGCAATCCTGTGGCGGTTGCGCCGGAATCCGGCAAGGTGGTGCAGGGCTTCGCGCGCCCAGACCTGTTCACGGTGGTGCTGGAGCATTTTCAAACCGACACGGCTGACTACGCCGATTACATCTTGCCCGCCACCACCCAGTTAGAGCACTGGGACATTCATCCTTCGTACGGCCACACCGATGTCTTGCTGAACCGCCCGGCCATAGCCCCCCTGGGCCAGGCAAAAACCAATTCACAGATTTTTCGCGAACTGGCCGCGGCCATGGGTTTTGATGAGCCGTGTTTTCAGGAGGATGACCCAACGCTGTGCCGCGCCGCTTTTGGCGACAGGGTGGACTTCGATGAGCTGCTGGCCCAGGGCTTTGCCAGTCTGAAGCTGCCCGAGGCGCCGTTTGCCGAAGGTCAGTTTCACACGCCTTCAGGCAAATGCGAATTTTTCAGCCAGCGGCTGCAGGCCCAAGGCCTGGACGGCCTGCCCGACCATGTGCCTAACTTTGAGGCGGCCGGTACATCCAAAGACTTTCCGCTGGCCATGATTTCGCCGCCAGCCCGCAGCTTTTTAAACTCCACCTTCGTCAACGTGACCAGCCTGCGCAACATCGAGCTGGAGCCCGTGCTTGAAATCCACCCAGAAGATGCAGCGCCACGCGGCATCACCACAGGGGCCGTGCTGAAGGTCTTCAACCAGCGCGGCAGCTACACCGTCAAAGCAGAGGTGTCAGCGCGCGCCCGGCCCGGTGTGGTCAATGGCCTGGGCATCTGGTGGCGCAAGCTGGGCCTGGACGGCACCAATGTCAACCAGCTGACCAGCCAGCAGCTGACCGACATGGGCCGTGGCCCGGTGTTTTACGACTGTCTTGTCGAGGTCAAGCTGGCATGAAGATACTGCTGGCCCTGGCCTTGGCCATGCTGCTCAGTGGCTGCAGCAGCCTGGGTTACTACTGGCAGTCCGTCAGCGGCCACATGCAGATGCTCAGCGCTGCGCGCCCCGTGGCAGAGGTGCTGGCAGACCCGCAAACCCCTGACGCGCTCAAGGCCCGGCTGGCGCTCAGTCAGCGTATACGCAGCTTTGCCGCCACTGAACTCAAGCTGCCCGACAACGCCAGCTACACGCGTTACGCCGACCTGTCCAGAGGCGCGGTGGTGTGGAACGTGGTGGCCGCCCCCGAATTTTCACTGACGCTCAAAACCTGGTGCTTCCCGGTGGCGGGCTGCGTCGGCTACCGGGGTTACTTCAACGAAGCTGGTGCGCGGGCTGAGGCGGCACAACTGCAAGGCGAAGGCTGGGAGGTGAGCGTTTACGGCGTACCTGCCTATTCCACGCTCGGCAAACTGCACTGGCTGGGTGACTTTGGCGCAGACCCCTTGCTCAACACCTTCATCAACTACCCCGAAGGCGAACTGGCACGGCTGATCATTCATGAGCTGGCGCACCAGGTGGTCTACGCCGCCGACGACACCATGTTCAATGAATCGTTTGCCACGGCGGTCGAGCGTCTGGGCAGTCAGCGCTGGCTGGCTGCCAACGCCAGTCAGGCCGCCAAGGACGACTATGCCGCACTCAATACGCGCCGCCAGCAGTTCAGGGCATTGACCGCCGCGGCAAGACGTGATTTGGCCCAAATTTATCTGTCAAATCCGGCTTCAGACCAACAAAATCAAGAGCAAGTTGCTGCTAAATCAATAGCGATCCAAAAATTCAAAGGCGACTATGCGCAGCTCAAAAGCTCGTGGGGCGGCTTTGCCGGGTACGACGGCTGGGTGGCGCGGGCCAACAACGCCAGCTTTGGCGCCCAGGCCGCCTACGATGAACTCGTACCCGGTTTTGAGGCCTTGTTTGAAGCCGGCGGCAGGGACTGGCAGCGCTTTTATGCGGCTGTCCGGCAGCTTGCTTTGCTTTCCAAAGACGAACGCCATCAGGCACTGAAAACAACACCCTAGGACAGACCATGGCAGACATCCACATCACTCGCCAGCACGGCATGACGCTGCGCGAGGCGCGCAAGACGGCTTTCAAATGGGCTGAAGAGGCAGAGGCAAAATTTGACATGGCATGCACTTACGAGGAAGGCGACGCGTCCGATATGTGCAGCTTTACCCGTTCAGGCGTGTCCGGTACCATGACGGTCGACAAGGGCACCTTTGTTTTGACAGCCAGGCTGGGCTTTTTGCTGAGCGCTTTCAAGGACCGGATAGAAAGTGAAATTGTCAAAAATCTGGATGCCCTGATTGACCAAAAAGCGGTGAAAAAAGCCTGATGCCGGTCATCGCCAAGCAAGAAGCCTTTATGCGGCAAATACCAACACCCAAGGAGGCGGCTGGCCGACAATAGCGGAATGACTTCTGATTCATCGCCTGCCAAACCCCTTTCGCCCACCCTTGGCCCACTGGCGGGCCTCAAAGTTCTTGAATTGGGCCAGTTGATTGCCGGCCCGTTTGCCGCGAAAACGCTGGCTGACTTTGGCGCGGATGTCATCAAGATCGAACCGCCCGAGACCGGCGACCCGCTGCGCCGCTGGCGCCTGCTCAAAGATGGCACCTCGGTGTGGTGGCAGGTGCAGTCACGCAACAAACGCTCGCTGGCGCTCGATTTGAAGCAACCCGAGGCACAAGACATCGTGCGCAAGCTGGCCAGCGAGATCGATGTGCTGATTGAAAACTTCAGGCCCGGCGCGATGGAAGGCTGGGGCCTGGGGCCAGACGTGCTGCAGGCTTTGAACCCGCGCCTGATCATGCTGCGCATCAGCGGCTACGGCCAAACCGGGCCCTACCGTGACCGCCCCGGCTTTGGCGTGGTGGCCGAAGCGATGGGCGGCCTGCGCCACCTCACGGCAGAGCCCGGCCACGTGCCGGTACGGGTGGGGGTCAGCATTGGCGACACGCTGGCGTCGCTGCACGGCGTGATTGGCATTTTGATGGCGCTGCACCACCGCCATACGGCCGGTACAGGCCAAGTCATCGACGTTGCGCTGTATGAGGCCGTTTTTAACTGCATGGAAAGCCTGCTGCCCGAGCATTCAGCCTTTGGCGCGGTGCGCGGCCCCGGCGGCAGCGCCCTGCCGGGCATTGCGCCGAGTAATGCCTACCTGTGCAGTGATGGTGGCTATGCGCTGATAGCAGGCAACGGCGACAGCATTTATAAAAGGTTGATGAACACAATTGGACGTAACGATCTAGGCGACGACCCGGCCCTGAAAGACAATGCCGGCCGGGTGGCGCGCGTTGCAGAAATTGACCACGCGATTGGCCAGTGGACCGCCCAGCGAAGCGTGACGGACGTCCTTAGAGCGCTGGACGCGGCGTCCGTTCCGGCAGGCCGCATTTACACCATCGCCGACATTGCAGCAGATCCACACTACGCGGCACGCGGCATGTTGCAGCACATCACCCTGGCCGACGGCAGCGGCCTGACCGTGCCTGGCATCGTGCCCAAGCTCTCAAGCACCCCCGGTGGCCAGCATCGCAACGCGCCGGCGCTGGGGCAGGACACTGACGAGGTACTGCGTGGTCTTGGTTTGACCCAGGCGCAAATCCAGGCGCTCAAAGACAAAGGCATTGTGCAGGGCCAAGCAACATGAAACGCATTTACTTCAATGAGGTGGTGACGAGGGACGGCTTTCAAATGGAGCCAGAGTTTGTAGCCACAGACGACAAAATCGCGCTGATTGATGCGCTCAGCGCCTGCGGCTACGCCAAGATTGAAGTCACCTCCTTCACATCGCCCAAAGCCATCCCCATGCTGCGGGACGCCGAGGAGGTGATGGCCAGAATCAAACGTCTGCCGGGTGTTGACTACACCGTGCTGGTGCCCAATTTGCGCGGCGCAGAGCGAGCCTTTGAAGCCAAGGCCGACGAGCTGAACCTGGTGATGTCGATGAGCGAGACACACAACCGGGCCAACCTGCGCATGAGCATGGCCCAGAGCTTTGCGGCACTCAGCGAGATCATCCGGCGTTCGCAAGGGCTGGCCGCGGTCAATGTGTCGCTGTCCACCGCATTCGGTTGCCCGATGGAAGGCGATGTCCCGCAAGCGGTGGTGCTGGGCTATGCGCAGCGTTTTGTAGGTGCAGGCGTGCGGGGCCTGACGATTTGCGACACCACCGGCATGGCGCATCCGGCGCAGGTCAGCCGTATGGCTGACGCTGTTCAGGCCCTGGCGGGCAACCTGCAGCTGACCATGCACTTTCACAACACCCGCGGCATGGGCCTGGCCAATCTGCTGGCAGCGGTACAAAGCGGCATCACGCGGTTTGACGGGTCGATGGGCGGCCTGGGCGGCTGCCCTTATGCGCCAGGCGCCAGCGGGAATGTGTGCAGCGAAGACGCCATTCACATGCTGGATGCGATGGGCTATGACACGGGGATGGACATCGACAAGCTGCTGGAAGTAGCTCGGCAGTTACCGCACATCGTGGGCCACTCGGTTCCCGGCCAGGTGGCCAAGGCGGGGCGCATCACTGATCTGCACCCTGCGCCCACTGCATCATGATCGACCGGCTTGATCACTTGGTGCTGACAACATCTCATGAGGCCTCGTGCATTGACTTTTACACGCGGGTATTGGGCATGCAGCTCGAGCGCTTTGTAGCAGGCACACCGGCAGTTGAACGATACGCCTTCAAGTTCGGCAACCAAAAAATCAACCTGCACATCCAAGGTAAAGAGTTCGAACCCAAAGCGCATCTGCCAGTACCCGGCTCACTTGACTTGTGCTTTATTTCAAGCGTGCCGCTGACACAGTTCATAGAAAAGCTCAAGACATGCAATTGGCCCATCATCGAGGGGCCGATCATGCGCACAGGTGCTACGCAAAAAATTCGCTCGGTTTATGTACGTGACCCAGACTTGAATCTGATTGAAATCTCAGAGCTGGCTTGAGACTTTTTCAAAACTCAAAAGCAAAAAAATAGCTGCACACGCACATATTTATTGGCCTGCAAGCATTTAGGCAAATGCAAGCCGCTGTTTTCAGCTCAATTCGGCAATCAAGTCCACGTACTGCTGCATCGCATCTTCTGGCGAGGTGCCCTTGAGCTTGGTCCAGGCGTCCCATTTGGCGCGCGCGACCATGTCGCTGAAGCTGGGTTTTTTATCTTCGTTGTCCCCGGTACTGCCCTGCTTGTAGAGCGCGTAGATTTTGAGCAGCGTGGCGTTGTCAGGCCGTTCGCTCAGGTTTTTGGAATCGGCCACGGCTTTGTCGAAAGCGGCTTTGAGTTCAGACATTAAAAGGCTCCCGGTTAAAAATTCGGCCAAAAGCGGGGGCAGGACCCGCATCACCGCCCCGTATCTTAGCGATGTGCTCTTCTGAAGAATAGTTGGCTTGCCCTATAGGGGCAGATGAGCCTCATCAAAAGAACAGGTCGAGCAATTGCGGCCTGATATTGACGTACGGCCCAGACCTCATTTTTTTGCCAGTCCATCTCGTAATTGACGTCGCAAAATTTTTCCCATGCTATTCCTTGGCAGGACATCGACCATACGAAAGTCCTTAGGGACCTTATAGCGCGCTAGCACGCTGCGGCAGCTTGCCTCGAGATCCTCGGGCGTCACATTCATGCCTTCACGTACGACCACAAAGGCCGTGATAGCTTCGCCCCAATAGGCGTGCGGCGCACCAACCACCGCGCACTCCCTGACCGCTGCGTGCGCCAGCAACACTTCCTCAACTTCCCGTGGGTAGACGTTTTCGCCACCGGTGATGATCATGTCGTTCTTACGGTCGACGATATAAAGATACCCTTCATCATCAACACGCGCCAAATCACCGGTGATGAACCAGTCGCCACGCCTTGCTTTTTCCGTGGCTTCTGGCATGTTGTGGTAGCCCGAAAAACAGTAGGGTGAAGCAACGGCCAGCTCGCCCACCGTGTTGGCCGAGACTTCGTGACCGTCATCATCAATGACCTTGATGTAGGTGCCCGGCAGACATTGACCCACGCAGGCTATCTTGTGCAACTGGTCTGCGGGACGTAGCGCTGTGACGATATTTGTCTCCGTGGTGCCGTAACGCTCGAATAGCAATCCTTCACCAAAGTGGTCAATAATTTGGCTCTTCATACTTTGCGCTAAAGGCGCCGTTCCGGAGATCAAGGCTTTGAGTGATTGCGTGTCATGACGTCGGGCGCTGTCGCCAAGGGCAAACAGGGCGGCGAAATGTGTTGGCACCATGTAAGCGCTGGTGGCACGCATTGAGGCGATGGTGGCCAACAGTTTTTCGATATCAAAACGCGCCAGTATTTCGACTGAGCCACCGAAAAAAATCGGGACCAAGGCCATGAGAAAACCGGCCCCGTGAAACATCGGCGTCGTGGCGACGGCCCGGTCATCTGGGCCATAAGCGCCGTGTTCTGAGGCCATGGCGTAACAAGCCAATACACGGCCGCGATGTGACAGCATCACCCCCTTTGGACGCCCGGTAGCCCCGGAGGTGTAGGGAATTGAAAAAATATCATGCTCCGAAACACGACCATCAAAAACAGTGGCCGACGACTTGGCCAACAAGGCTTCATAAGACTCGCCCATCACGATGATTCGCTCGACGCAGGCCGGCACACAAGCGCGGGCAAGGTCTTCAAGCTCGGCGTCGACAAACAGCACGCGCGCACCGGAATCTTCGCAAAGGAATCTAATTTCCGGCATGGTCGAAGCGGGGCCAATGGTAGCCACTGCAACGCCGGCAGAGGACAGGCCGCACACCAGTTCCATGTACTCCAGCCGGTTGCGCAGCAGCAATGCAGCGCGTTCGCCATGCCTCAGTCCGAGTTCGGCATGTCCCAAATTGGAGACGCGGTCAATGCGTGAAACCAACTGTTGATAGGTCAGGCTGCGCCCGGATTCTGTGATCGCGATTTTGTGAGGTGTCCGATGTGACGCCGCACGTATGCCGTCAGAAATAAGAATTGATTTCGATGCGCCAGGGCGAATGGTTTCAAGCATGGAGATGGGTTGTTTCATAGTGGTCATGACTTAGCTTTAACTATTGTGGCTTGTGCCGCGACGCGCCAAAAATTTTGCTAATCAGTAGTAGTCCTGATTGAAAAACAAACAAATCAAAGGTAGATTAGTCCTTTTTCTCAAGGCCAAATGATGAAAGTTGTCGTGAAGTCACTTCTTTTGTATTTTGGTGTGTTGATGACCCCAGCGGCTTTTGTTCAAGCCCAAGAGCAGACGCTGGTCATGGCCATGTCGGCGACGCCCAAGGGTTTTGACCCTGATATTTGGGTTCCCGGGCAGATTGAGGCGGCAGTCAACCTCTATGAGGGACTGACGCGTTACGGCACGCGCGTTGGCGCCAACGGAAAACTAGAAATAAACCCAGCGAAGATTGAGCCACATGTGGCTGAAAGCTGGAGTATTTCCAAGGACGGTAAGAGCTATACATTCAAACTCAAGCGCGGCGTGAAAAGCCCGTTTGGCAATGAGCTCACAGCACAGGATATTGTCTGGACTTATGAAAAGTCGGCGGCTCAAAAACGAACTGGCCAATTCATGCGAACCGCGGGTCGTATTGATAAGGTCGAAGCTATCTCAAAGTATGAAGTTCGCTATGTTCTTAGCGACGCTAACCGGATTTTCTTAGGGGCGCTGTCGCTCCATCTTCCAGCCATCTTTGATTCAGTGGAAGCCAAGAAGCATGCGACGCCCGAAGACCCGTATGCAACCAAGTGGCTGGCTCTCAATACCGCCGGCTTCGGCCCCTATCATCTGCAGTCGCTTCAAGCAGGACAGCAGGCAGTGTTTGTGGTCAATCCGAACTACGCTTTCAAGAAACCTTATTACACACGCATGATCTGGCGTGAAGTGCCATCGCCGGCTACGCGGGTTGCTTTGGTTCGTACCGGCCAGGTGCAATATGCCGAGCAGATTCCGTTTCAGCAACTCTCCGCGCTGCGGTCAGACCGATCGGTCAAAGTCGAAAGCGTGCCGGGTTTTGGCGGTGCAACGCTTCGCATGAATCCGCGCTTTCCGCCCTTCGACAAAGTCAAGGTCCGTCAGGCTGTGGCCTATGCCACCGACTATGCGGCGATCGGCGAAGCAGTGTTTTTAGGGCAAGGCACACGCTCTCGCTCAATGCTGAACTCTCCGATTCCTGGAGCGGTCAGTGCCTACAAATACGAGACCGACTACAACAAGGCCAAACAACTGCTGGCTGAAGCAGGCTATCCAAATGGGGTTGACATCACGTTGGAGTACAGCACCAACTGGTGGTGGGAGGAGCCTCTGGTGCTACAGATGCAAGCTTCTCTGGCCAAGGCAGGTATTCGGATGACACCCAAACGCATCCCGTCAACTGAAATGCTGGCCAGACGCACCATCAACGTTTGGAGCGTGCCCTTTCTGACACAACTAACATCAAGCTTTGTGCCAGATCCGTCGTACAACATGTTTCTTACCGCGCACTGCAAGGGATCCTCCAATGTCAACGCCAATTGCGATGCGGCCATGGACAAACTGATCGATGCCTCAATTGTCGAACGTGACGAGAAGAAGTGGCTGGAACTGATTGAGCAGGCGCAGCAGTTGCATGCTGATTCTGCGACTTTCATTGAAACCTACTTGCCAGGCACGCACGAAGTGTTTGCGGCCTGCGTCAAGGGCTATCTTTGGAAACCGCACAACCGATTGGTCTGGAAAGATCTGACTTGCGAACGGTGATGGGGACACGAGGATTGCAGGTCGCACGCTTCATTGCGCTGCGACTGTTGGTGTCAATACCGGTCATCGTGGGCATCATTTTCCTGACCTTCATGCTGATACGCATCGGCAGCCAAGATCCAGTGGCCATGCTGGCGGGACCCATGGCCGATGAAGCGATGTTACGTGCGATCCGTGCAGAACTTCAGCTCGATCAGCCGATGATCCAGCAATTTCTAGCCTATATGCTGCGCCTCTCGCGTGGCGACCTGGGTGTGTCCTGGCAGGGCGGCGTGCCGGTGCTCAGCGAGATCTTGCATCTGTTCCCGGTGACACTTGAGTTGGTGCTGTTGTCCGTTGGTCTTGCCAGCGTGATTGGTGTCCCGGTCGGACTTCGCGCTGCGAGCCATCCCAACGGCTGGTTTGATCAACTGACTCGCTTTGGATCGCTGGCCGGCTTTTCGATGCCCACCTATTGGATGGGCTTGATGACAATTTTGGTGTTCTTTTACTGGCTGCATTGGGCACCCCCACCTATGGGCAGGCTGGCCATGGATGTGGTGGCTCCGGCCGTGGTGACCGGCAGCACGGTGGTCGACAGCCTGTTGGCAGGGAACTGGACGGCTTTGAGATCGGCGCTGGCCCAACTGGCCTTGCCAGTTGCTTGTTTCACCATGCTGGCTGCGGCGCCCATCATCAAGCACACGCGGGCCATCGTGATTGAGATCATGGGCAGTGACTATGTACGTTACGCGCGCGCCAATGGTTTCTCCCGAGCCACCATCCGAAAAATTGCTTTACGCAATGCAATGGCACCGATATTGACTTTTTTGGGTTCCGAAGTCACCTCGCTGATAGCAGCTGCGGCTTTGATCGAATACATTTTTTCGTGGGGCGGTCTCGGGCAATGGGGCCTCAGTGCGATTCTGCTTGGAGATTTTGCGGTGGTTCAAGGCTATGTATTGACGCTGGCCTTGTTTTCGATCTTTGTGTTCTTGCTCATCGATTTGGCCGTGATGCTCATCGAGCCGCGCAGTGGGGCGAGTTCGTGAGCGCAACGCTGGTCACGCCAAGTCGTCAGCGAATTTGGGCCTACCCTTTGGGATTGGCTCGTCGCAGCCCGACTTTCGCCATTGGTTTTTGCACTGTGGTGTTTTTCATATTTTTGGCTATTTTTGCCCCCGTCATTGCGCCGTACAGCCCGACGCAGATTTTTTCTTACGACATCTTGCACAAGCCCGATACACAGTTCCTGTTCGGTAGCGATGGCAACGGCATGGATGTTTTGTCGCGCGTCATCCATGGCACCCGTTATGCCTTTGGCATTGCTGTGCCGGCAGGCATCATCATGCTGGCGATCGGTTTGCCACTGGGCGTGATAGCCGGTTACAAGGGCGGTATGCTGGATGAAATCCTGTTGAGGATTCTCGATATTCTTCGCGCCTTTCCGACCATCATCTTGGCATTGGCTGTGGTCGCGGCAGCGGGCCAGAGCCTGATCAGTGTCGTGCTGGTCATTGGCGTTCTCGACAGTCCGATTTTTGCCCGTGTTGTGCGAGCCGAAGTGCTGGCGCTGCGTGAGGCGACTTTCGTCAAAGCGGCTATCGCGATTGGCAATCCTCCCTGGCGAATCATGCTGATTCACATTTTGCCCAACGCTATTTTGGGCGCTACGGCGCAGTTGCCCATGCGCATGGCTTGGGCTGTGCGTATCAGTGCAACCTTGGCCTTTATCGGGGTTGGCATTCAAGCCCCTGCGCCCGAATGGGGCGCGATGATACGGCAAGGCGCGGAGTTCGTCATCACCGGTGAATGGTGGGTGGCCGTGTTTCCCGGGCTGGCGCTGATGGCGCTGGTTCTAGGTCTCAACTTGCTGGGTGACGGACTGACCGATATTCTGGATCCCCGCCGCAGGACGACCGGCAAATGAGCTTACTTTCAGTTGAAAACCTGCACGTCCATTTTGTCTCGCGGGGACTCGACAACAAAGTGCGAACTGCCAAGGCTTTGAACGGTGTGTCGTTTCAGGTTGGTGAAGGCGAGGTCTTAGGCCTTGTTGGAGAAACCGGCGCTGGCAAATCTTTGACAGCGCTGGCGCTGCTGGGTCTGTTGCGCGCGCCAGCGCAGGTGGTGCAAGGTCGCGTTTTGTTTGAAGGGCAGGAACTGGGCGTTCTTGATCGAGGTCAAGGCGACGAGGTTCGCGGCAAGCGCATCACGCTGATTCCCCAATCACCCAAGACATCGCTTGATCCGCTGGCGCGTATTGGTGATCAACTCGTGCGCATGCAACGCGAACATGGCGAGAGATCTCACGCCAGAGCCACAGAACGGGCGCTCAACATGCTTGCCCAAGTTCAAATTCCCGACCCCGAAAGGCGTATGCAGACGTGGCCGCACGAATTGTCCGGGGGCATGGCGCAGCGCATCCTCATCGCTGCTGGGCTCATCAATTCACCGCGTCTGGTGATCGCCGATGAGCCAACCACCGGTCTTGATTTAACCGTTCAGGCTGAAGTATTGGACACTCTGCGGCGTCTGGTCAAAGCCAACGGTATGAGCGCCATCATCATCACGCACGACCTCGGGATCGTCGCGCATTACTGCGATCGCATGGCTGTCATGTTCGCCGGCGCTATTGTCGAGGAAGGGCCGGTTCAAAATGTTTTTCGCGAGCAACGCCATCCGTACACCGGCAGCTTGATCGCGTCGACGCCTAAACAAATTGCCCGGCAGGGGTTTTCACAAGTGGGCGGCACGCCCCCTGACCTCTACGCATTGCCACAGGGCTGCACTTACCAAGACCGCTGCACCAAAGCCCAAACCGTGTGCAGCACACCAGTGCCGACAGCAGCGTTCGCGTCAGGTCATCGTGCGTTTTGTCATTTTCCGAGGGAACCTGTTGCATGACACAACATTTGCTGGAGGTTCGCAATCTGGTGAAAAAATTTCCCCTCCGCGGTGGGTTCGAAGTCAGTGCGGTCAATGGCGTGAGTTTCAGCATCGCACCCGGTGAATCCGTGGGTTTGGTGGGCGAGAGCGGTTCGGGAAAGTCGACGTTGGGTATGCTCATCACCCGGCTGACATCAGTCAGCTCGGGGCAGATCTTGTTTGCAGGTGATGACATCACACAACTACCCGAAGCCAAAATGCGGCGCCTGCGATCGGACATTCAAATTGTCTTTCAAGACCCCTGGGGGGCGCTGAATCCACGCATGACAGTGGGGCATGCCTTGGGTGAACCCCTTCTGTTGCACTCAACCCTTTCTGCGTCTGAGCGAGACAAGGCCGTCAAAGAGCTGGCGGCTCGCGTGCATCTGCCGTCGTCGTTGCTGCTGCGTTTTCCGCATGAGCTGTCGGGTGGACAATTGCAGCGTATTTCAATTGCTCGGGCCATCGCCACCAAGCCGCGACTGCTGGTACTGGACGAACCGACCAGCTCTCTGGATCTGTCCGTTCGTGCCGGCATTTTGGCGGTGCTAGATGACATCAGGAAAGAAACCGGGGTTGCTACGCTGCTCATCAGCCATGACCTCGAAACCGTCGAACTGATGACCGATCGCGTGCTGGTGCTCTACCTCGGTCGTATTGTCGAACAGGGTGAGACTCAAAGTATTTTCGCCAAACCGGTGCATCCTTACACCCAGACTTTGCTGTCAGCCAACTTGCCGGCCGATCCCGAAGCGTCATTGCACCGATATGTTGCGCACGGGGAAATCCCCAGCCCCATCAATTTGCCACCGGGTTGCTTGTTTGCGTCTCGGTGTCCGTTGGCACGGGCAGACTGCGGTATCCAAGCACCGAATTTGTTGCCAGTGAACGCTCAGGACAGCGGCCGACAGCAACATGCTGCGGCATGCATCCGCATCGCCGATGGCTCAAACTGGCTCGCGCCGGCATAATTTATTTTGACTTACTTACCTTGACCTGAAAGCCCCCCTCTTATGGCGACCCCAGCTAATCCGTCCGTCCCGCACGCCTATCCATTTGACCCGCTTAAAACACGGCTCGGTTATGGGGCAATAGATATCGTTGTCAACCTTTATACGCCAGAGGCAATTGCTGAAAAACGCATTCCCACTGACGATGATTTTCGCAGCAAGGTGCGACTGAAGTCACCTTATAGCAATGGCCTGACGATGGAGCAATACCTCGAAAAAATGGACCGTGCGGGTATCGAACGTTCCCTGCTGGTGGCAACGCGTTGCGGTGATTTACGGGTGCGCGGTTCAACCGAAATTCCCTACCATTGGGTCGCAGAAATTTGCGCCAAGTACCCGGATCGTTTTTCTGGCTTGGCCGGGCTAGACCCCACACGTGGCATCGCCGGTTTGAAAGAGCTTGATGTGGCTGTGAAGGAATACGGTTTTGTGGGTGCCCATTTCTATCCACATTGGTTTGACGAGGCTCCCGACAGCGCGGTTTGGTATCCCTACTACGCCCGTTGTGCCGAGCTTGACATCCCGGTGATGATGCAGGTCGGCCATTGCCTTGTGTACCAAAAAGACAGAAGGTTGCCGAATGTCGCGCGTCCGATGAGCTTGGACCGAGTTGCCATCCATTTCCCAGAACTCAACCTGATAGGCATTCACCTCGGTTACCCCTGGACAGATGAGATGATTTCAGTTTGCTGGAAACACCCCAACGTTTTCATGGCGGGCGATGCATATGCGCCCAAGCACTGGCCTGAAGCGGCGGTTCACTATGCCAACACTTATGGTCAAGACAAGTTCCTGTTTGGTACGGACTGGACGGTGATTGATCCGGAGCGTGCCATGGATGACATCGAGGGACTCAATTTCCGGCCTGATCCATTGCGAAAAATTTTGCGCGACAACGCCATCAAGTTGTTCAAGTTCAAGTGAGCGCCGTGCTTTACAGCGCTTTGATCGAAGAGTTGGCAAGCATCGTTGGGCCAGAGCATGTCTGTTGCGATGAACCTACTCGCGCGTTGGCGTCTTCCGACCTTTTTCTATGGTCTGGGTCCGTGCTGGCCGATGCTGTCGTGCGGCCCGGATCGACCGATGAATTGGCGCAGGTTATTGCGGTGCTGGCGCGTACCGAAACAGCCATCGTGCCGCGCGGCGCAGGCTTATCGTACACAGCGGGTGCTGTTCCGCACAGCGCGGCGATCGTTATTGACAGTCTGAGGCTGAATCAAATCACGGTGCATGCTGGCGACTTGTATGCCGTTGTCGGCGCAGGAACCAGTTGGCAGGCACTGGCCGAAAGACTCAAGCCGCACGGCCTGCGCGCGGCACAAATCAGCCCCATATCGGGCAGTCACAGCACCATTGGTGGCGCTGCGTCGCAAAACATCCCTGGCGGACTCGACAACATCATTGGGCTGACGGTGGTGCTTGCCGATGGGTCGGTCGTGCACACCGGTTCGGCGGCCAGAACGGGTGCATCGGCGTTTGCGCGTTATGCCGGCCCGGACCTGACCGGCCTGTTTCTCGGAGACTGTGGGGCTTTTGGCTTCAAAGCGGAAGTGGTGGTGCGCCTGAGCGTCGAACGAGAAGCGGCCTTTGCCTCGTTCTCTTTTCAAAGTGCAGACACCATGATGGCCGCGCTGGTCTGCCTGCGCCGCCGTGAGTTGGTGACGCGCGCCATGTCAATGGATCAATTGAAAGCCCAATCGGCGACACGTGTAGATGTGGCAGAAGCGGCCAGCGTGGTCAAAGCGGTGGTCAAAGAAGCGGGGTCGGTGGGCCGCGCCTTGAAAGATCTGGCGCAACTGGCGAGGGGGCGAAGCGCTGTCAAGGACGCCGGTTGGTCGCTGCACCTGACCGTGGAAGCCGTCACCGAAGCCTCGGCGCTGGCTCAGATGGACTTGGCACGGGCCGTTTGTTGTGTCGATGGACAAGAAATCGACAACATGATTCCCAAGACCATGCGTGCCAAGCCGTACTCCATTCGGGGTCTGGTCGGCCCCGATGGCGAGCGATGGGTACCGGTGCACGCCATCTTGCCGTTGTCACGCGCCGAGGACTGTATGCGCGAGTTGCAAGCGAAACTCGCCGGTGAGGGGGCTGCATTGGCCGAAGCAGGCATCCAACACTCATGGATCATCTCCACGATAGGCGCTTACGTCACGATCGAGCCGATGTTTTATTGGTCTGACCAGCTCGATGCGATTCATCTCGCCCATTTGTCCGAGCGGAATCAAACGCGTTTTGGTCACTTTAGTGTCAATACCGGCGCACGCAAACTGCTGACGCGGTTACGTGAGGAGTTGCGTGATGTGATGCGCGAGCACGATGCAGTGCACGGACAAATGGGGCGCTTCTATCCTTATTTACCACTGCTTGACAGCGCTACGCAGTCCTTGGTTTTGCGCCTGAAAGATGCCCTGGATCCTGCTCGCAAAATGAATCCTGGTGTGCTCGGTTTAATTTGAAGGTCTAAGGCATGGCTTCAATGATCACCAAACATTTCGTCACGGTTGGAAGTCGGCGTCTGCACTACCACCGCTCAGGTGTCGGCCCCGTGCTGATCCTGCTGCACGCGTCAGCCTGCTCAGCCAAGGTGATGCGCAGCCACATTGACGTGTTGTCCGAAAGCTTCACTGTGATTGCGCCAGACACGCCAGGCTTCGGTCTATCTGATTTGCTGCCGATGGCGCAGGTAACCACCGAAGATTTGGCAGATGCGTTGGCCGACACGCTGGACGCTCTTGGAATTGACCAAGTGTCCGTTTATGGCCGGCATACGGGAGCGCAGATTGCGGTTGAATTCGCCGCCCGCCATCCTGACCGATGCGCCATGGCGCTGACCGATGGTTTTCCGGTCTACACCGTCGAAGAACGCATCAAACGCTTAGCAGGTTATCTGCCGCCCATCGTGCCCGAATTCGACGGCTCGCACTTGCTCTGGATCTGGTTCCGTTACCGCGAGCAGCATGTGTTTTGGCCATGGAATGCTCAAGATCTGGCCCACCGCGCCGACACCGATGTGCCAGACCTTGATTTCTTGCATCGAGGCGTCATTGAGTTGCTGGAGGCCGGAGATGGCTACCGGATTGGCTATGCAACAGCCTACCGGCATAGGGGACTGGATGTGGTTGCCGACCTGACCGTTCCGGTATGCTTCGGCGGCCGTCCTGGTGACAGCCAAGGCCACACCCCAGCAATGATGCCCGCAGGCACATGGACGCAGCAACTGCCGCGGGATAAACACGAGGCCTTGCGCGTTGAACATCAACTTTTACGGCAGCACCCTGCAAACGGCACTGCGCCTGAAGCACCGGCTTGCAGCGCATTGACCGGCCGTTCAACCACCGACTACCTCAACATTGACGATCGGATGGTGTTGGTGAGAACCATCGGTGATCTTCACACGGCACCGCCAGTGCTCATCATCCACCGCTTGCCCGGGTCATCTGCCTTGTATGACCCCTTGCTCTGCGCTATCGGAAAATCCAGCCCCGTCCTTGCACTGGACCTGCCGGGCCATGGGGAATCGGACGCACTTGCGGATGACGAACAGCATGTTGCCGAATGGGTGAGATCAGTGCTGTCCGTTCTCGATCGTCTCAGCATTTCGACCTGTCACGTGTATGGTCACAATGGCGGCGCGACTGTGGCTGTTGAATTGGCCCTGCGTCATCCCAAGCGCATCGTCAGCATGCTGCTCGATGCACCGGTTTGCCTGTCACCCAAAGAGCGGGACTCTATCGGTTCCGTCTGGCTCCAGGGTGTGGAGCCGGTCACCCCCGCCTGGGACGGTAGCCATCTGCTACGCGTGTGGCACATGCGGCGTGACATGGCTTTGTGGTGGCCTTGGTTTGAGAAAAAAAGAGAATTCGCACGGAAGGTAGACCCGCGAATTGACCCCGCAGAGCTGACGCTGGAGGTTCGCGAAATCATGAAGCAGCCTGGCAGTTTTGCACCCGCTTGGCGATCAGTGATGGACTATCCGATGGCAACGCGTTTGGCACAGGCCACACAACCCTGCTTGCTGATATCTGCGAAGACGGATGTGTTTGCACCCTGTTTTCAGCTGGCAACTTCGGTCAGATCAGATCTGCTGGCGTTGTGGGTTGACGACGACTGCGCAGCCCGCGCCCAAGCGATGGTCGAATTCATGGGCAAGATCGAGTAAAGCAGTGAGCGGCCAGCGAAGTCACCATGTCGCTGAAACTGGGTTTTTTCTTTTCGTTGCCGCCGGTACTGCCCTGCATGTAGGGCGCTTAGATTTTGAGCAGCGTGGCGTTGTCGGGCCGTTCGCTCAGGTTTTTGGAATCGGCCACGGCTTTGTCGAAAGCGGCTTCGAGTGCGGACATCAGAAGGCTCCTGGTTAAAAATTCGGCTTAAAGCGGGGGCAGGACCCGCATCACCGCCCCGTATCTTAGCGAGCTGCGTACCTGAAAAAGCAAGACATGATGCGAAACCTGTTCGCCAAAAAAACACATGCTCAAGCAGCTCCTTAATCAGGAGCATCATCATTTTTCAGCCCACAAACCGCCGCTCGGCAATCTCGAGCAAGCCGTCAAAAATCAGGCTTTCAACCAGCTCGACGTTGACCGACATGCTGGGTGCCATCTTCCAGCCCGCGCCGCCTGTCATGATGCATTCTGGTGCCTGGCCGCAATGACGGGTGACGTTGTCAACCATGCGCTGCACCGCGCCCGCAATCGCAAAAGTACCGCCGCTGGTCAGGGCGTCGCTGGTGTTGGTGGGAAAGTCGCACACCTCACCCGTCGGGACGTGCAGGCCAGCGGTGCCAGACTCCAGCGCACGCAGCATGATGCCGTGGCCAGGCAAGATGATGCCGCCCAAAAATCTGCCATGGGCGTCGATCGCCTCCACCGTGACGGCCGTGCCCACCATCACCACAACGCAGGGCTTGTGAACGCCCCGGGAGATCAGGCGATGCCGGGCGCCAATCATCGCCACCCAGCGGTCTGCGCCCAACCTGGCAGGGTGGTCGTAGCCGTTGGTCACGCCAGCTTCTTGCGGGCTAGAAACCACCCAGTGGGGCTGTATGTCCCACAGCTCCAGCTGCTCGGCCACGCGGCGCTTGATGGCGTCCCCGGCCACGATGCAACCCAAAATTTTGCCCGGTGCGGCGATGCTGTTCCAGTCACCTTCGGCCAGCTTGTCGATGTTCTCCAAAAACACGGCACCCTGCGCCAACAAGCGCGCGCCCGTCGTGGGCGAGTCATATTGCGCCCATTTCAGGCGGGTGTTGCCAACGTCAAGTGCCAGAAAGGTCATGTGCCCGCATTTTCAATAGGTTTGTGCTGTCGCCCGGCCAGAGCAACTACAGGTTTTCCAGATGGCCGCCACTCAATTCTGCCGCCAGGGTAGCCCCCTGCATTGCCAGCCCCCGACAGCCCCGCGCTGGGCCTGCTCATTGGCGTCACCTTCAAAGCCTTCAAGAATGTTGTACGCCTCAATGCCCAATTCGGTGGCACGCTTGGCTGCGGCGATAGAACGCACACCACTGCGGCACAGCAACACCACCTTTTTGCCAGCGGGTACAGCCGCCTTCAGGCCCGCATCGAAGTCAGGATTGACCGCCATGCCAGGCCATTGCTTCCAGGCCACCGCGATGGCGCCTGGCACATAGCCGACCCATTCACGCTCGGCGTCGGTGCGCACGTCAACGAGAACGGCATCGCCGGATTGCCACCAGTCAAACGCCTGAACGGGGCTGACATCGCCAGCGTAGCCGGGGTCGGCGGCAGTCGCATCTGTGGGCGTGGCTGGGTTCATGGTTTTGCTGGCGCGGTTTTAAAAAATGTAGTGTAGCTTTGCACCTCTAGCCTCTTATAGTCATGCCAGTGCATGGCGTTCAGCCGGGCAAACACCAAGGAAACATGAATGAGCAAGTTATCTGATGGATGGCAAGTGCCTTTTGAAAAATCCGTTTCTTTAAAAGATTTTGACCCTGCGGCCAAGCCGTTTTCAAGCGGCAACAAGCAGGCCGACATCGCCGCGACCGAAGCGCTGGCGGCCGAACTGGATGAGTTGCAAAACCTCTTTTATGCAGACAAGCGCTACAAGTTGTTGGTGATTTTGCAGGGTACCGATACCTCTGGCAAAGACGGAACACTGCGCGGCGTCTTCAACCGAATGAGCCCCCTGGGCGTGCACACCGTCGGCTGGAAAGCGCCGACCGAGGTCGAACGCGCGCATGACTATCTGTGGCGCATTCACCAGCAGATGCCGGGCCAGGGCGAAACCATGATTTTTAACCGCAGCCACTACGAAGATGTGCTGGTACCACCTGTCAACGGTTGGATCACGCCCAAGCAGACCGCCCAGCGCTATGCACAGATCAACGACTTTGAACGCATGCTGACTGAAAACGGGACGGTGATCCTGAAGTTCATGCTGCACATCAGCTTTGACGAACAACGGGCGCGTCTGCAGGAGCGCATTGACGACGAAACCAAGCACTGGAAGTTTGCACTTGGCGACATTGAGGCGCGCAAACAGTGGAAGCCGTATCAAAAAGCGTATGCTGAACTGCTTGGCGCCACCAGCACGCCGTGGGCACCATGGACGATCGTGCCGGCCAACTCCAAATCGCACCGCAACCTGATGGTGGCCACATTGCTGCGGGACGCGCTGCTAACACTCAAGCTGCGCTATCCACCGAGAGATCCGGCGCTCAAGGGCCTGACGATCAAGTGATCTGTGCGCTAAAGAGAGCTAGCTAGCGAGAATCCCAGGCAGCGACTGATCGCACCGCATGAGTCTTGGTGAAAACCCTCTTTGTTGAAATGGCCGGAAGGCGAATAATGCACGTGTGCATACTTTCCTTCATCAACCATCCGGAGACAGATCATGAGTGAGAACAAAACCCCACGCCGCCGCAGTTTGCTAAAAGGCGCGGCTATTGCCGCTGGCGCCATGTCTGCGCCCATGGTGGCCACAGCGCAAACCACCACCACGCTGCGCTTTCAGAGCACCTGGCCTGCCAAAGACATTTTTCATGAATATGCCAACGACTTTGCCAACAAGGTGAACCTGATGGCCAGCGGCAAGCTGAAAATCGAAGTCCTGCCATCAGGCGCAGTGGTGCCGGCTTTCCAGCTGCTGGAAGCGGTGAACAAGGGCACGCTGGACGGCGGCCACGGTGTGGTGGCCTACCACTACGGTAAAAACAACGCTTTGGCTTTGTGGGGCTCAGGCCCGGCTTTCGGCATGGACCCCAACATGGTGCTGGCCTGGCACAACTACGGCGGCGGCAAGGCCCTGCTGGATGAAATCTACAAGTCGATGAACATGGACGTGGTGTCTTACCTCTACGGCCCCATGCCCACACAGCCGTTTGGCTGGTTCAAAAAGCCTATTTCCAATGTCGCGCAGCTCAAGGGTGTGAAGTTCCGCACCGTCGGTTTGGCTGTTGACATGTATACCGACATGGGCGCAGCCGTCAACCCATTGCCAGGTGGCGAGATCATTCCGGCACTGGACCGCGGCCTGCTGGATGCAGCTGAATTCAACAACGCCAGCTCTGACCGCGTCTTGGGCTTCCCAGATGTGGTGAAGAACTGCATGTTGCAGTCTTTCCACCAGTCTGGCGAGCAGTTTGAAATTTTGTTCAACAAAACAAAGTTCAACGCCCTGCCCGCCGAACTGAAGTCCATCGTTGACTTCAGCGTGCAAGCCGCCAGCGCTGACATGAGCTGGAAGGCGATTGAGCGCAACTCCAAAGACTACATTGACCTGAAAAAGCAGGGTATCAAGTTCTACAAAACGCCCGACGCGATTTTGAAAGCGCAACTGGTGTCGTGGGACAAGATCATTGCAAAGAAAAGCGCCGAAAACGAGATGTTCAAGAAAATTCTGGAGTCGCAAAAAGCCTATGCCCAGCGCGCAGGCCAGTGGCAGAACGACTACATGGTCGATTTCAAAATGGCCTACAACCATTACTTTGCCAAGGGTGCAAAGAAGGCCTGATCAAGTCCTGAAGTGAGTTGATGTCTCCTCTTGCCAGCCACCCCGATCTACGGAGTGGCTGGTTTGTTTTTTTGGAAGTTGAAAATAATGAAAATACAAACGCTTCTGCACTCTGCCGATCACATCAGCACGTGGGTTGGCAAGGCTTTTTCGTGGTTGATTGTGGTGCTGATGCTGCTGGTGGTTGCCGAGGTGTTCAAGCGCTATGCGCTGAACGCGCCAACCGCCTGGGTGTTTGATGCCAGCAATATGCTGTATGGCACGCTCTTCATGATGGGTGGCGCTTACACACTGTCGCAAGACGGGCACGTCAGGGGTGATTTTTTGTACGGCAACTTCAAGCCGCGCACACAAGCCAGCATTGACCTCGTGCTGTACATCGCATTTTTCTTGCCCGGCATTGCTGCCCTCACCTGGTCGGGCTGGACATACTTTCAGGACTCAGTGGCGATCCATGAGCAGACTTTCAATGCTGACCCGCTGCCGGTTTACCCGTTCAAGTTCATGATTCCATTTGCTGGCGCCTTGGTGTTGATGCAAGGCATTTCGGAAATCATCCGCTGCGTTGTTTGCATCAAAACGGGTGCATGGACACCCCGGCTGAAAGACGCACAAGAGTCTGATGTGGTGGCGCAGCAATTGGAGGGCAGCGAGTTCGTGGACGAAGAGGCCAAGCGCCTGGCCATTGAAAAATCTGTTGGAATGAAGGGCTGATCATGTCAAATGCTGCGCTTGGTTTGACCATGCTTTGCCTCATCGTGGTGGTGATCATGATGGGTTTCCCCACAGCCTTCACGCTCATGGGTTTGGGCATGATGTTCGGGTTTGTGGCCTTTTACGATCCGGCCATGCCTTGGCTGGACAACAAGATTTTTGCCCTGATGGTGCAACGCGCCTTTGGTGCCATGAACAACGACGTGTTGCTGTCCATTCCGCTGTTTGTGCTGATGGGCTACATCATGGAACGCGGCGCTCTGGTGGACAAAATGTTCCAGAGCGTTCAACTGGCCTTTCGCAAATTGCCGGGCTCTTTGGCCGTGACCACGCTGGTCATCTGCACCTTCTGGGGCATTGCCAGCGGACTGGTGGGCGCGGTCGTGGTGCTGATGGGCGTGATTGCGATGCGGCCTATGCTGAACGCCGGCTATGACACCCGGCTGGCTGCTGGCGTGATCACGGCTGGCGGCACGCTGGGAATCTTGATTCCGCCGTCGGTCATGATCATTGTCTATGCCGCAGTGGCAGGCCAGTCGGTGGTCAAGCTGTATGCAGCGGCCATGTTTCCAGGCTTCTTTCTGGCCTTTTTGTACCTGATCTATGTGATCGGCTGGTGCCTGATCAATCCGAAAATTGCCCCGCGCCTGCCGCCTGAGCAAATGAAGGCGCCGATTTCTCCCTGGGTTGCCCATATCTCTTCCAGCTATTCGCGCTTTATGCTGCCGGCCTTGCTGATGGCAGTGGTAGCCCCCGGCAAAGCCCTTCGCGCCGGCGTGCAAGGCGTCAACCTGAAGTGGTGGCAGATTCTTGCAGGTCTTACGCGCGCGTTGGCCCCTGTGATTATGGCGGTTGCCACGCTGGGTGCGGTGTGGTGGTACGTGACCATCTATTCCCAAAAAGACAACGAAGCAGCACCGGTCGCCGTCTCCCAGGTGGCTCAAAAATCCGGCGTGTCTGCACCCTCGGTTTCTGGCGGCGTTCAAGAGCCCCCGGGGGCCAGTGGCGGCGTGCAGGAACCACCGGGCTCTTCCGGTGGTGTGCAAGAACCGCCAGGCACCACTGGCGGCGTGCAAGAACCTCCAGGCACCACGAGCGGCGTGCAGGAGCCTCCCGCCGAAGGCGGCTTGCAGGCACCACCCGGTTCAGGCGATGTGAAGGAACCTGCCGCCGAGACCAGCAGCACGGCGACCGGCAAGGACGAGCCCCTGACACAAATGGGTGAAGGTGAAGCGACCAACGTGGCCAAGACTGAGCCTGTCCCTGCAAGTTTCTACACTTGGTTTATGGTGGTCTGCCTCGTCACGCTGGCGCTGTTGGCCTACTACTACGTCAAGTTTGATGCCGAGCAGTACGAGATCATGTCCATGCTGATCCACTCGGTGGCGCCGCTGGGAATCCTGACCTTTGTGGTGCTGGGCGTCATCCTGTTCGGCATCACCACGGCCACCGAGTCAGCGGCGGTGGGCGCAGCGGGTGCGTTTTTAATGGCCTGGCAGGCTGGCACGCTGAATTTCCAAAAAATCAAGGAAGCGGTGTTTTTGACGGCCAAAACAACGTCCATGGTGTGTTGGCTGTTTGTGGGTTCGGCGCTGTTTTCAGCGGTGTTCGCCATTTTGGGCGGGCAAAATCTGGTCGAGAGCTGGGTCCTGGGCATGAACCTGACGCCGATCCAGTTTTTGCTGGTGTCGCAAGCCATCATTTTCGTTCTTGGCTGGCCGCTGGAATGGACGGAAATCATCGTGATTTTTGTGCCCATCTTTTTGCCACTGCTGACACACTTCCAGATTGACCCACTGCTGTGGGGCGTGCTGGTGTTCGTCAATCTGCAGGCAGCATTCCTGTCGCCACCCGTGGCCATGTCTGCTTTTTACCTCAAAGGGGTGTCGCCAGCGCATGTGACGATCAACCAGATCTTTGCCGGCATGATGCCGTACATGCTGATCGTGATCCTGTGCATGGTCCTCATGTACATCTGGCCAGGCTTGACGCTGTGGTTGCCCAACTACCTGTACGGTGGCGCTTAGGCCGTATCGTTAGAAAACCAAAAGAGGTGCGTGGCACCTCTTTTTTTGCCTGAATTTTGTGAAAAGAGTAAGATTGACGTTTACGTAAACGTCAACTCATAACAACTGCATCCCAGAGATACCACCATGACCGACCTCTCCGCAGAATACAAAGCCCTGGCCTCCTACCGACCAAGCCATAAAGTTCGTTTTGTGACGGCGGCCAGCCTGTTTGACGGGCACGATGCAGCCATCAACATCATGCGGCGGATTTTGCAAAGCATGGGCGCAGAAGTCATTCACCTCGGCCACAACCGCAGCGTTGACGAAGTCGTCACCGCTGCGCTGCAAGAAGACGCCCAAGGCATCGCCATCAGCTCTTACCAGGGCGGACATGTGGAGTACTTCAAGTACATGGTCGACTTGCTCAAGAGCCGGGGCGGAGAACACATTCAGGTGTTTGGCGGCGGTGGCGGCGTGATTGTTCCCCCTGAAATCAGGGAACTGCATGCCTACGGGGTGACCCGCATTTACAGCCCTGAAGACGGCCAAAAAATGGGCTTGGCCGGCATGATTGGCGAGATGGTGATGCGCTGCGACAAAGACCTGACCGGCTTTGCGCCCAGCAGCATGGATGCCGTTGCGGGCCACACTGAAGCGGCCTGGCGGGCGCTGGCACAACTCATCACGGCGCTGGAAAATGACAAGGTAAAAGAGCCTGTAGCCCAACAAATACGTGCACAAGCTGCTACTAAAAAGATACCGGTTCTGGGTATCACCGGTACCGGCGGTGCAGGCAAATCGTCATTGACCGACGAGCTGATTCGCCGCTTGCGGCTGGACCAAAACGATGCGCTGCGGATAGCGGTGATCAGCATAGACCCATCACGCCGCAAAAGCGGTGGTGCCTTGTTGGGCGACCGCATTCGCATGAATGCGATCAACCCCTGGAAGACACAGACCCCCACGCTTGTCGCTTCGCGTACTGCGCTGCCCCCCGAGGGGGCCGTCATCGACTTGGGGCGGCCCGGCGTCGATTCGGGCTCTCGTGTCTTTATGCGGTCATTGGCCACGCGCGAATTCGGCAGCGAGATCAGCAAGGCCCTGCCCGACGTGATTGCTGCCTGCAAATGCGCAGGTTTTGACCTGATCGTGGTGGAGACGTCCGGCATTGGCCAGGGCGACGCCGCCATCGTACCGCATGTCGATGTGCCCATGTACGTGATGACGCCCGAATTTGGCGCGGCCAGCCAGCTGGAAAAAATCGACATGCTGGACTTTGCCGAGTTTGTCGCCATCAACAAGTTTGACCGCAAAGGCTCGCTTGATGCGCTGCGCGACGTGGCCAAACAGGTGCAGCGCAACAAGGAAGCCTGGGGCACGCCGGCCGACCAGATGCCCGTGTTTGGCACCATGGCTGCGCGCTTCAATGACGATGGCGTGACCGCGCTCTACCAAGCCATGAAGCCGCGCTTGGCCGAGCTTGGCTTGGCACTGACGGCCGGCACGCTGCCGATTGCAGGGGTACGCAACAGCACCAACCAGACGCCTGTGGTGCCCGCCGCACGCAGCCGCTACCTGGCTGAAATTGCTGACACGGTTCGCGGCTACAAAAAACGGGCCGCCGCGCAAGGCCAGCTTGCGCGTGAAGTGCAGCAACTCAAGGCCGCTGCTGCCATGCTGAAAATCGACAAGCCAGGCCGAGCCCCCGCTGCTGAAGCAGCGCTTGACCTGGCAGGCCACCGCAAGGCACGCATGGACGCCGACGCACGCGCCCTGCTGGCTCAGTGGCCGGACATGCAAGCGGCATACGCCGGCGACGAATACGTGGTCAAAATCCGTGACAAGGAAATCCGCACCGCGCTGGTCACCCAGTCCTTGTCAGGCACACCGATTCGTAAAGTCAGCCTGCCCAAATATCACGACGAGGGTGAGGTGCTGCAGTGGCTGATGCTGGACAACGTGCCCGGCAGCTATCCCTACACAGCAGGCACCTTTGCCTTCAAGCGCGAAGGTGAAGACCCGACCCGCATGTTTGCCGGTGAGGGCGACCCGTTTCGCACCAACACACGCTTTAAGCTGCTCAGCGAAGGCATGGCTGCCAAGCGGCTGTCGACCGCGTTTGACTCGGTCACCCTGTACGGCAATGACCCCGGTTTGCGCCCAGACATCTACGGCAAGGTGGGTAACAGCGGCGTCAGCATTGCCACGCTGGACGACATGAAAGTGTTGTACGGCGGCTTTGACCTGTGCAGCCCCACCACCTCCGTGTCCATGACCATCAACGGCCCGGCACCGAGCATTCTGGCGATGTTCATGAACACCGCCATTGACCAGAACATGGACAAGTTCAAACTCGACAACGGACGCGACCCCAACGCCACCGAGACAGAAAAAATCCGTGAATGGGTGCAAGAAAACGTGCGCGGCACGGTACAGGCCGACATCCTGAAAGAAGACCAGGGCCAGAACACCTGCATCTTTTCAACCGAGTTCAGCCTGAAAGTCATGGGCGACATTGCCCAGTACTTTGTGCACAACCGGGTGCGCAATTTTTACAGCGTGTCGATCAGCGGTTATCACATTGCCGAAGCCGGCGCCAACCCGATCAGCCAGCTGGCTTTCACACTGTCCAACGGCTTTACCTTTGTTGAAGCCTACCTGGCGCGCGGCATGCACATCG
The DNA here is from genome assembly GCA_947478725.1 of Comamonadaceae bacterium. Taxonomy (GTDB): domain Bacteria; phylum Pseudomonadota; class Gammaproteobacteria; order Burkholderiales; family Burkholderiaceae_C; genus Polaromonas. The sequence goes on along the minus strand of CANJWZ010000031.1, from coordinate 13,350 downwards.
ACGACTTTGCGCCGAACTTAAGCTTCTTCTTCTCCAACGGCATGGACCCGGAATACACCGTGATGGGCCGCGTGGCACGCCGCATCTGGGCCGTTGCGATGAAAGAAAAATACGGCGCCAACGAGCGCAGCCAAAAGCTGAAGTACCACATCCAGACCAGCGGCCGCAGCCTGCATGCACAAGAGATCCAGTTCAACGACATTCGCACCACCCTTCAGGCGCTGATTGCGATTTACGACAACTGCAACAGCCTGCACACCAACGCGTTTGACGAAGCCATCACCACGCCGACGGAAGAATCCGTGCGTCGTGCGATGGCGATCCAGCTCATCATCAACCGCGAATGGGGTCTGGCCAAAAACGAAAACCCGACCCAGGGTGCATTCATCATTGAAGAATTAACAGAATTGCTGGAAGAAGCGGTGCTGCAAGAATTTGAACGCATCGCCGAACGCGGCGGCGTGCTCGGTGCGATGGAAACCGGCTACCAACGCGGCCGCATCCAGGACGAGTCGATGCATTACGAAATGCTCAAACACACCGGCGAGTTGCCCATCATTGGTGTCAATACCTTTCGCAACCCGCATGGCGAGCAGGTAGCCGACAAGCTGGAGCTGGCGCGCTCAACCGAGGCAGAAAAACAGAGCCAGCTCAAAAGGCTGGATGAATTTCACGCCAAGCACGCCAGCGAATCACCCGCGATGCTGAAACGCCTGCAAAAAGCGGTGATCGACAACGCCAACGTGTTTGAAGTGCTGATGGACGCGGTGCGGGTTTGCTCGCTCGGTCAGATCACCAATGCGCTGTTTGAAGTCGGTGGGCAGTACCGGCGCAATATGTGAGACACCCCGGTCGGCGAATGCTATTTATTCAATAGCTGCTTGCACATATAGCCATTGGCCTGCAGGCGTAAAAGGCGACTAGCAGGCTGTTTGATGGATTTTTTCAGTGACAAAACCAAAAAAGCGGCTAAAGAGCCGCTTTTTTATGTCTCAGCTTGCGCTGGCAAGCATTAACCGCCCTTTTTAGGACGCTTGCCAGGGTTCTTTTTGCTGCGGGTGGATGTGCCGCGCTCGAGGCTGACCTTTTGGCCGTGCGGCGAAGAAGTGCTGTGACCCTTGGGAGGAATAGGCTTAGGGGCGCAGATGTCGGCTTCGACTCTGATTTTTTTGGGCATGAAGGACTCCAGATGAAAAAAGGGTTAACGCATGATTTTAAGCTACCGGAACGGGCAGAGGCTACTCAGGTGTAAAGCCGCCTGGGTGTATGGGGACAGTCATGAGGATCCTTGTAAAGTCATTCGCTAAAAAAGTGGCGGTTGTCAGTCACGGTTATGACACGCTCGCACGCAGCGGCAAATTGACCAGCAGGTTTTGGGGTTTGAGCTTGACAATGCCGTCTGCATTCATCATCAGGCCCAGGTACACCGGCTTGCCCGCTACATCGGGACGCATGTCCTGCGCGTCTTCAAAGTCAAGCCTGAAGAGGCTGACCAGCCGCTGCAGCCTCGCCGGTTCGACGTTCCTGCCTTCATACAAATCATTGAGCAGCGCGGTCGATGCCGTGTCCAGCCCAACATGCCAGCGCCAGGCCTCGTCGTCTATCTTTTGCAGGGGGCGTATCTTGACGGCCACGCCCAAAAAATGCTTGATCCACTTTTGCAACACACGGGCCAGCGCGTTCAGGCCTGACCGAGCGCGCGTCATGGTGAAGGTCAGCCCATGGCTCAGGTCGTTTGTCACCTCGTGGGTCATGTCAAGCAGAAAGTCATGACGGCCTGCCGCCTGCTGAAAGTAGGCAGCCGCATTGTCATCTGTCAGCACCTGCATCTGGACCTCGCGAAGTGGCGCTTTCGCCTCTGCCAGAAAGCGCCCGATGTCACCCAAACCGCCAGTCTCATTGAGCATATCCAGCGTGAGCTGATCGCCGCTCAGCACCTGACCATTCTGGGTGCTGATGCGCTGGGCGCGAAAAAGAATGTCGCGCGCTCTGGCCTCGAAGGCGTCCGTCCCTTCGCTCAGCATGCTGCGGGTGATGGCCTCGACCAACATGTCAACAAACAAGGGAGGAATGTTGACCTGGCCGCCGCCATCGCGCGGAAACAGCTGCAGGTAATACGCCTCCAGCGTGCCAGCAGCCAGCAAGGCATCGCGAAAGCGCAGGAAATGGGTATAACTTTCCCGTGCATCGTCGTCCTGTAACACCCTCATTTCATCGGGCCCAACGGGTCTTGCCGGTGCAGCGAACAGCGCCGCATGCAGGGCGAGTTCCGCAGCGCAAGATTCAGGCACGGGTGCCAGTTCGGGCCGGGCCAGGAAGCCCCGCAAAAAATCGTCGGCTGGCACCAGCCATGGGCGTTCAGGTAGGCTCAAAGTTATCAAACGATTGCTCTTGGGCGATAGTTGTTGCATGGCCGACATGGTCTCACACCCCGCATTGTGCTGACAAGATGGCGTCTTTGGAAGCTCCGCTGATGCCAAAATAGCAGCACCGCCCATCACCACACGGCTTGCCCTGTCGCAAAACCAAGTAATGGTATTACCCGGTAGCGCTGCATGAAGGAGATGGCTACTATCCATACCTGTATTTCGCAGGGTTGATCACAGCATCCGCCCCACTTTTAAGCCGGAGAGTCATTTGTCAGTCGAGTTTATTTTGGAAACCCGCGGCCTGAGCAAGGAGTTCAAGGGCTTCGTCGCTGTCAATAACGTGGATCTGAAGGTCCAGCGCGGACATATCCATGCACTGATCGGCCCCAACGGCGCTGGCAAAACCACATTTTTCAATCTGCTGACCAAGTTCTTGCCGCCCACGCAGGGCAGCATTACCTTTAACGGCATTGACATTACCCACGAGAAACCGGCACAAACTGCGCGCCGCGGCATTGTCCGGTCGTTTCAGATTTCAGCCGTTTTTCCGCACATGACGGTGCTTGAAAACGTGCGCGCCGCTTTGCAGCGCAAGCTCGGCACATCATTTCACTTCTGGAAATCAGAAGACTCGCTGTTTCATCTGCACGAGCGTGCACGCGAATTGCTCGCTGAGGTAGACCTCAGCAGCTTTGCTGACGAAATGACGGTGAACCTGCCGTATGGCCGCAAGCGGGCACTCGAGCTGGCCACCACACTGGCGCTGGAGCCGGAGCTGATGCTACTGGATGAACCCACCCAGGGCATGGGCCACGAAGATGTGGACCGCGTCACCCAGCTGATCAAAAAAGTCTCCAGCGGCCGCACCATCTTGATGGTTGAGCACAACATGAATGTGGTGTCCTCCATTGCTGACCGCATCACGGTGTTGCAGCGTGGCGCCATCATTGCGGATGGTCCTTACAGCGACGTCGCTAAAAATCCGCTGGTGATTGAAGCCTATATGGGCACTTCAAACACCGAGTTGCAGGGTGCGCATTGATGGTACAGGAACTCCTCAAAATTGAAAATTTGCATGCCTGGTATGGCGAGTCGCACATCCTGCATGGCGTGAACCTGACGGTCAATGAAGGTGAGGTCGTGACGTTGCTGGGCCGCAATGGCGCAGGCCGCACCACCACCATGCGAGCCATCATGGGTTTGACCGGCACGCGCAAAGGCTCCATCAACATCAGCGGCCAGGAGTCCATCAAGCTGGCGCCGCACAAAATCGCCCGGCTCGGCGTTGGCGTGGGCTACTGCCCTGAAGAACGCGGTATTTTTGCGTCTTTGAGCGCCGAAGAAAACCTGATGCTGCCGCCCACGATTGCACCTGGCGGCATGCGCATCGACGAGATTTACGACATGTTTCCCAACCTGAAAGAGCGCGCCAGCAGCCCAGGCACGCGGCTTTCAGGCGGCGAACAGCAAATGCTGGCGGTCGCACGCATTTTGCGCACCGGCGCGCGGCTGCTGCTGCTCGACGAAATCTCCGAGGGTCTGGCCCCGGTGATTGTGCAAAAGCTGGCCGAGATGATCCTGACCCTCAAAGCCAAGGGCTACACCATCGTGCTGGTCGAGCAAAACTTTCGCTTTGCGGCGCCGCTGGCCGACCGCTTTTATGTGATGGAACACGGCACCATCGTCAAACAGTTTGCCAAAGGCGAGCTGACCCAAAACATGGGCATGCTGCAAGAGTACCTCGGGGTCTGATCGGTTCAACCGCAGGCCGTATTTTTTCGTTCACTTTCCCACACCTTCAACTGGAGACATTCATGAAACTCAAATCACTCACATCCCTGAAACCGCTCGTTGCCGCCATGATGTTGGGTTTGGGCGTTGCCGGCGCGCCAGTTCAGGCGCAAAACACAGGCCCGGTCAAAATTGGTTTTATCACCGACATGTCTGGCCTGTATGCCGACATCGACGGCCCAGCTGGCGCTGAAACGATCAAGTGGGCCGTGCAGGACTTTGGCGGCAAGGTCCTCGGACGCCCGGTTGAAGTGCTGACGGCTGACCATCAAAACAAGGCTGACGTTGCCTCGTCCAAAGCACGCGAGTGGGTCGACAAAGACGGCCTGGCGATGCTGATTGGCGGCACCAGCTCAGGCACGGCAATTGCCATGGCCAAAGTGATGGCCGAGAAAAAACGTCCCTTCATCGCGATTGGCGCTGGCTCTGCCCGCCTGACCAATGAAGACTGCTCGCCTTACACCGTCCACTACGCTTACGACACGGTGGCGCTGGCCAAGGTAGCCGGCTCAGCACTGGTCAAGGCAGGCAACAAAAACTGGTTCTTTTTGACAGCCGACTATGCCTTTGGCTATTCGCTTGAGGGCGATGCCTCCACCGTGGTCAAGGCCAATGGCGGCACCGTTGCCGGCGCCGTGCGTCACCCGCTGAACGCGTCGGACTTTTCGTCTTTCCTGTTGCAGGCACAAGCGTCCAAAGCGCAGATTTTGGGCCTGGCCAATGCAGGCGGCGACACCATCAACGCCATGAAGGCGGCCAAAGAATTCGGCATCACCAAAACCATGAAGGTGGCGGGTCTGCTGGTGTTCATCAACGACGTGCACAGCCTGGGACTGGCCACCACCGAAGGACTGCAACTGGCCGACAGCTGGTACTGGAACCAGGACGACGCATCACGCAAGTTTGCCAAGCGCTTTTTTGAAAAATACAAGCGCATGCCATCCAGCATTCAAGCCGCCAACTACTCAGCCGCCAGCAACTACCTCAAGGCTGTCCAAACTGCGGGCACGACGGATTCAGACAAGGTCATGAGCACCATGAAATCCATGAAGATTGATGACTTCTACAACAAGGGCCAGATCCGTGCTGATGGCCGCATGATTCACGACATGTATTTGTTTGAAGTCAAAAACTCCAAAGATTCCATCACCCCATGGGACTACTACAAGACCATTGCCAAGATCCCTGGCGCGCAGGCCTTCACCACGGTGGCTGAGTCCAAGTGCTCGCTGCTTAAGAAATAACCTGCAAAGCCAGCCAACATCGCCATGGACATTTTCGGTATTCCCCTGCAAGCTTTTTTAGGCCAGTTGCTGCTGGGCTTGGTCAATGGCGCTTTCTACGCCATGCTGAGCCTCGGGTTGGCCGTGATTTTTGGCTTGCTGGGCATCGTTAATTTTGCCCATGGCGCGTTGTACATGCTAGGCGCATTTGCCGCCTGGATCATGATGGATTTGCTCGGTGTCAACTACTGGGCAGCGCTGGTTCTGGCGCCGTTGACGGTAGGTGTTCTGGGCGTGGTGATTGAGCGACTTTTCCTCAAGCATCTGTACAAGCTCGATCCGCTTTACGGTTTGCTGTTGACCTTCGGCCTGTCACTGATAGCCGAGGGAATCTTTCGCGAACTGTATGGCGTTTCTGGTCAAAGCTACCCGGTGCCAGAACTGCTGCAAGGCGCCACCAATCTGGGCTTTATGGTGCTGCCAAACTACCGCGCCTGGGTGGTGCTGGTGTCGCTGGTGATTTGCCTGGGCACCTGGTATTTGATTGAGCGCACCCGGCTCGGCGCCTATCTGCGTGCAGGCACTGAAAACGCGCCGCTGGTGCAGGCTTTCGGCATCAATGTGCCCCTGATGGTGATGCTGACCTACGGTGCGGGCGCCGCCCTGGCCGCCCTGGCCGGCGTGCTGGCTGCACCCATCATTCAGGTCAATCCGCTGATGGGGTCCAACCTCATCATTGTGGTGTTTGCCGTGGTGGTCATAGGCGGCATGGGCTCGATTTTGGGCTCGGTCATTACCGGACTGGGCCTGGGCATCATTGAAGGACTGACGCGTGTGTTTTATCCAGAGGCATCCAACATCGTTGTTTTCGTCATCATGGTGCTTGTGCTGATGGTCAAGCCAGCCGGCTTGTTCGGCAAGGAGGCTTGAGCATGAACACACCGTCCAACAGTCTTGTGAGCAAAGCCGCCAAAGTCACCCGTATCACGTATGTCTTGCTGCTGGCATTGGCCATTGCAGCGCCCTTCCTCGGGCTGTATCCGGTGTTTGTGATGAAGCTTTTGTGCTTCGCGCTGTTTGCCTGCGCTTTCAATTTGCTGCTGGGCTTTACCGGCTTGCTGTCGTTCGGTCATGCGGCGTTTTTTGGATCTGCTGCTTACGTCACCGGCTGGCTGATCAAGTCGCAAAGCTGGACACCTGAACTGGCGTTGACCGCTGGCGCTGTGGCGGCTGGCCTGATCGGCCTGCTGGTCGGCTTGGTGGCCATTCGCCGACAGGGCATTTACTTTGCGATGATCACACTGGCGATTGCGCAGATGGTCTATTTTGTGTGCCTGCAGGCGCCTTTTACCGGTGGTGAAGACGGCTTGCAGGGCGTGCCGCGCGGCAAGCTGCTCGGGCTTTTCTCGCTGGAATCTGACCTGGCCATGTACTACCTGGTGGTGGCGATTTTTGTGGGCTGTTTTTTGTTCATCGCCCGCATCGTGAACTCGCCTTTTGGCCAGGTGCTCAAAATGATTCGTGAGAACGAGCCACGTGCCATTTCGCTGGGCTACCAGGTCGACCGCTACAAGCTGCTGGCGTTTGTGCTGTCGGCTGCGCTGGCGGGGCTGGCAGGCTCGATGAAAACACTGGTGATGGGTTTTGCCACCCTGACCGACGTGCACTGGTCATCGTCGGGCGAAGTCATTTTGATGACGCTGCTTGGCGGCGTTGGCACCTTTTTCGGCCCGGTCATGGGCGCGGGTATCGTGATTTCACTGCAAAACCTGCTGGCCGACAAGGTGGGCTCATGGGTCACCGTGATCATCGGCGTGATTTTTGTGTTGTGCGTCCTGGCGTTCCGCAAAGGGGTGATCGGCGAATTGCAGGCCTTCAGGGAGCGGCGGCGCCATGCCGCCACGAACGCTGATTAGTCGCCTGGCTTTAATCGGCGTGAAACTGGTCCGCGTTTTTACCCTTGAACCCCGCGTAAAACGCCTTGATGGTCAACATATCAGCTTCAACATCTCCCGTGGTTTGAAAAACGGGGCCTAAACCACCGGTTTTTTTCTCGTAGTCCAGGTAAGCCAACAAGATGGGCACGCCCGCAGCCTCTGCAATATAGTAAAAGCCGGTTTTCCAGTAGCGCGTGCCGCTGCGTGTGCCCTCGGGCGGCACGATGAGTTGCAGCGGGCCGCTGGCTTGCTTGATGGCGTTGCTGGAGTCTTGCACCAAGTTGTTGCTTTGCGACCGGTCTACTGCAATGCCGCCCAGCCACATCATCAGCCCCCGAAAAGGCGGCTTGAAGAGTGATGATTTGCCCATCCAATAGACGTTCAGGCGCAGCGCAAAACACACCATCAGCGTGTAAGGCAAGTCCCAGTTGCTGGTGTGCGGCGCAGCTATCAGCACGCTTTTGGCGGCATTTGCTGGCAACTCGCCAACAACTTTCCAGCCAGTCAGTCGCAGAAAGCCAACTGACAGCCAGCGCAAGACGGTGTTGACAACAGGCGTATCGAAAATCGTGTGGTGCATGAGCGCGGCTTAAGGCGGATGGTGATGACGCTAAAGCCAAACGCTCGCGTTAGTGGCGACCATCTTAATGACATATCTTGACAGTTCTGGCCGCTTGGCTTGACTGGATGAAGAAATCGCACCAATGTTATTTATTTGATAGCTGCTTGTCCAAGTATTAATTTTCGTGGATGCCGATTTGGTGCCTGAAAAAGGCCAAGACAGGCCAAAACCAGTCAAAACGGCAGTTTTTGACCCTGGTAGTCAATCAAACAGCCCGTATCCGCTGGGTTCAAGCCATCCAGCACCCCCAGCAAGTCAGCGGCCGCTTCGCTGGCTGGCCGCACATTCAGGCCGGTCTTGGCAAACGGCTCGCTCAGTGCGGTGGCCACCGTGCCGGGGTGCAGGCTGACGCAAATGCTGTCCTTGTTGCGCCGCGTCAGCTCAATCGACGCGGTTTTGACCAGCTGGTTGAGCCCCGCTTTGGACGCCCGGTAGCCATACCAGCCGCCGAGGGCGTTGTCGCCAATGCTGCCCACCTTGGCCGAGATAAACCCCGCAACGCAGCGCCCGGTTTTGGGCAGCAGTGGCAAAAAATGCTTCATCACCAGCGCGGGGCCGAGGGTGTTGACTTGGAAAACGTGGCTCAGGTAGGCCGCATCCAGCTGGGTAAAACTGCGCTCCGGCTGGCCTGCATCGCCATGCAAAAAGCCGGTGGCGACGACTAACAGGCGCAGCTCCCGGCCCGATGTGGCGCATAAGGTGGCGATGGATTCGGCTGCTTTCGCGATGCTGGACTCGTCAAGATAGTCAACGCCAACTTCAGTGCTGCGGCTCAAGCCAACGGCTTGGGTGTAGCTGGCATCACTTTCGAGTTGTGTCAGCAATGCTGCGCCCAAGCCGCCGCCTGAGCCGATGACCACCGCTAAAGAATGACTGTCAGCCATCAAACTTCATCCATGAACCGAACCTTCACGCTCTTGCCCTTGACCCCGCCGTTGCTCAGCTTTTGCTGCGCCAGGCTGGCCATGCTGCGCTCAATCGCCACGTAGGTTGAAAACTCGTTCACATTGATCTTGCCGACCTGCTCGCGGGTGAACGCAGCCACGCCGCCATCAGCACCCGTCAGCGCGCCCAGCACATCACCGGCGCGGATTTTTTCTTTTCGGCCACCGACAATTTGCAGGGTGACCATGGGCGGCAGCAGCGGGTCGTTGCTGGCTGGGCTCAGCTCGGTCAGTTTGTGCCATTGCGACTCGGCCTTTTGCAGCACTTCAATTTTGCCAACGTAGCCCATCTCGTCCATGCTGGCCAGGCTGATGGCCACGCCCTCTTCATCGGCCCGTCCGGTGCGGCCAATGCGGTGGATGTGGACTTCAGCATCGGGTGTCACGTCAACATTAATAACCATAGCAAGCTGGGCAATGTCCAAGCCGCGTGCAGCCACATCCGTGGCCACCAGCACCGAACAGCTGCGGTTGGCAAACTGCACCAGCACCTGGTCACGCTCGCGCTGCTCCAGCTCGCCAAACAGCGCCAGTGCGCTAAAGCCCTGGTCTTTCAAATACGCCACCAGCGCGCGGCATTGAGATTTGGTGTTGCAAAACGCCAGCGTGCTGGCGGGCCTGAAGTGCCGCAGCACCTGCGCCACTGCGCCCAGCCGCGCCTCGTCGTGGTCGCTGTCAGGCACCTGATACCAGCGCTGGCTGATTTTTGTTTTCTCGTGCTGCGCCTGCACGGTGATGGTTTGCGGCGCTTTCATGAACTGTGCAGACAGCTTGGCAATGCCTTCTGGATAGGTGGCTGAAAAAAGCAGGGTTTGGCGTTCTTTCGGGCACTGCTTGGCCACCGTCACGATGTCTTCAAAAAAGCCCATGTCGAGCATGCGGTCGGCCTCGTCAAGCACCAGCGTGTTCATCGCCTCTAGGTTCAAGTTGCCCCGGCCCAAGTGGTCCATGATGCGGCCCGGCGTGCCGACCACGATGTGCGCGCCGTTCTCGAGCGTGGCGGTCTGGTTGCGCAGCGGCACACCGCCGCACAGCACCACCACCTTGACGTTTTCTTCAGACCGCGCCAGCCGGCGGATTTCCGTCGCCACCTGGTCGGCCAGCTCGCGCGTGGGGCACAGCACCATGGCCTGCACCGCAAAACGCCGCGCATTCAGGTTGGCCAGCAGCGCAATGCCGAAGGCTGCCGTTTTGCCGCTGCCGGTTTTGGCCTGGGCAATCAGGTCTTTGCCGAGCAGCGCAACCGGCAAGCTCGCCGCCTGAATCGGCGTCATCTGGGTGTAGCCGAGCCCGGTCAGGTTGGCCAGCACGTGGGCCGGCAGGGATAAAGAAGCAAAGTCAGTAGATATGGTCATCCCCAATTATCATGGGCTTGGCTTGAAACCTAAGGATAACCCTGTGCAGACATTTGATTTTGACCTTTTTGTCATCGGCGGCGGCAGCGGCGGCGTGCGCGCAGCGCGCATGGCCGGGCAGCGCGGCGCGCGCGTGGGCCTGGCTGAAGTGGCCGACATGGGCGGCACCTGTGTGAACGTGGGCTGCATACCGAAAAAGCTTTACAGCTACGCCGCGCACTTTGCAGACTTTTTTGAAGAGTCGCACGGCTTTGGCTGGGAGGGCGCCGCACCCACCTTCAATTGGGACACCCTCAAAACCAACCGTGCCAAAGAAATCAAGCGGCTCAACGGCATTTACGACAACCTGCTTGGCGGCGCAGGCGTCAAAGTCATCAAGGGCTGGGCGCGGCTCGTGGGCCCGCACACGGTGGAAGTCGGTCACCAGCAATTCAGCGCCAAGAACATTTTGATTTCAACCGGCGGCACCGCCTTGGTTCCGGCTGTTGAAGGCCATGAGCATGTGGTCACATCAGACAGCATGTTTGACCTGAACCCCTTTCCCAAGCGGCTGCTGGTGGTGGGCGGTGGCTACATTGCCTGCGAGTTCGCCTCTATCTTCAATGGCCTGGGCTCGCACGTGACACAAGTCCATCGTGGCGACAAGGTGTTGACGGGTTTTGACGAAGACGTGCGCAGCTTTGTTGCTGCCGAAATGGCCAAGACCGGGGTCAACTTCAAATTCAAAACCGAAGTCGAATCCATCACCAAAACCGAGCACGGCCTGCATGTCAAATTAAAGGGTGACGGCAGCCATGACGATAAGAGCCTGACGGTCGATACCGTGCTGTATGCCACGGGCCGCATTGCCAACGCCAGCGGGCTTGGCTTGGGCGCTGTGGGGGTAGAGGTGAACGCTGCAGGCGCCATCCAGGTCAACGCCCAGTACCAGACCAACGTGCCGCACATTTATGCGGTGGGCGACGTGACGGCCCGCGTGCAGCTCACACCGGTCGCACTGGGCGAGGCGATGGTGGTGGTGGACCAGCTGTTTGGCCCGGCAGCGGGCAAGCCGCCGCGCAGCATGAGCTACGACTTTATTCCGACGGCTGTGTTTACCCACCCCAACATCGGCACGGTAGGCTATTCAGAAAGCCAGGCGCGTGAAAAGTTCGACAACGTGAGTGTTTACCGCTCAGACTTCAAATCGCTCAAACACACCCTGAGCGGCAGCACCGAGCGCACCTTGATGAAGCTGCTGGTAGACGACGCCAGCGACCGGGTGGTGGGCCTGCACATGGTGGGGCCAGACGCGGGCGAGGTGGTGCAGGGCTTTGCCGTGGCCATGAAGGCCGGCGCCACCAAAGCCGTGTTTGACAGCACGATTGGCATTCACCCCACCATGGCCGAAGAGTTTGTCACCATGCGGGATGCCTTGCCCCCACGGTCGCTCGCTGCGCCTGCGGTCTGACAAGTCAGCCCCGCGGCCCCTGTTTGAATCAATGCGCAACACTTCAGTTATTGCCATGCCCTATTTGCCCAGCTTCATCGCGCCCACCCGCTATGCCAACCCAGCCGACGCGCTGGCTCAGGTGCAACTGATTTACGGCCAGCAAATCGCGCACCTGCGCACAGCCATGCAGCGCTACGTGGCGGGGGACACGCTGCCCGGCCAAGCGGAGTCACTAAAGAACACGCCTTCGCGCATTCGGGCCTGCTATCCGTTTGTTCGCATCCATACCGACACCGTGTCGCGAAAGCTGCAAGACGCCATCGACAGCGCGCAACTGAGTTATGGCTTTGTCGCGGGGCCCGGACGGTTTGAAACCACCCTGACCCGGCCCGACCTGTATGCTGACTACTACCTGGAGCAGTTCACGCTGCTGCTGCAAAACCATGGTGTTGAACTTGAAGTAGGCACCAGCACCCAGCCCATCCCGGTGCACTTTTCATTTGCCGAGCACGACCACATTGAAGGCAATTTAAGCGCCGAGCGCCGCACGCTGATGCGCGACGTGTTTGACCTGCCCGACCTGGCCGCCATGGACGACGGCATTGCCAACGGCACCTACGAAGCACGCCCCGGCGAGCCGCAGCCGCTGTCGCTTTTTACCGCTGCGCGGGTTGACTATTCACTGCAGCGCCTGCGCCACTACACCGGCACGTCGCCCGACTGGTTTCAAAACTTTGTGCTGTTCACCAACTACCAGTTTTATATTGACGAGTTTGTGCGCCTGGGCCACGCCGAAATGGCTGACCCGACAAGCGACTACATCTGCTTTGTAGAACCCGGCAACGTCGTCACACGCCGCGCAGGCTTGCCGACTGCACAAATGCCAGAAAGCGCAGAAACCATCGCCGCCGGGCCGCCCCAAGGCGATGACGGCCCTCTCGGGGGGCAGCGAACCACGCGAAGCGGGGAGCGTGGGGGCAAGTTATTGCCGCAAATGCCCGCCTACCACCTGATGCGCGCCGACCGCACCGGCATCACCATGGTCAACATTGGCGTGGGCCCGGCCAATGCCAAAAACATCACCGACCACATCGCCGTGCTACGACCCCACGCGTGGATCATGCTGGGCCACTGCGCCGGCCTGCGCAACAGCCAGCAGCTGGGCGACTACGTGCTGGCCCACGGCTACGTGCGAGAAGACCATGTGCTGGACGAAGAGCTGCCGCTGTGGATACCCATTCCCGCGCTGGCTGAAATTCAAAAGGCACTTGAAAGCGCGGTGGCAGACGTCACCGGCCTGCAAGGCACCGCCCTGAAAAGCATCATGCGCACCGGCACGGTGGCATCGACCGACAACCGCAACTGGGAGCTGCTGCCCGGCAACCAGCCGCAACGCCGCTTCAGCCAAAGCCGCGCCGTGGCGCTCGACATGGAAAGCGCCACCATTGCCGCCAACGGCTTTCGCTTTCGGGTGCCCTACGGCACACTGCTGTGCGTGAGCGACAAGCCCCTGCACGGCGAAATCAAACTGCCCGGCATGGCCAACCACTTTTACCGCGAACGGGTAGACCAGCACTTGCGCATTGGCATGCGGGCCATTGACCTGCTGCGCGCCGAAGGCTCAAGCCAGCTGCATTCACGCAAGCTGCGGAGCTTTTCTGAGGTGGCGTTTCAGTG
>CANJWZ010000030.1 GCA_947478725.1 Comamonadaceae bacterium | reverse complement strand
GGCGCCATGGCCATGGAAGCCGTGGGCCGCGCTGCGGGCTCAGTCGTGGTGGAAGTGCGCCGCCAGTTTGCTGACGGTGAGATCATGGCCGGCAAACGCAAGCCCGACTACAGCGCTGCGGTAGACATGCTGACCACCTCGGCCATCAAGGAAATGATCATTCCGTCGCTGCTGCCCGTGGTGGTGCCGATTCTGGTCGGCCTGCTGCTCGGCCCCAAAGCGCTGGGCGGCCTGCTGATGGGCACCATCGTCACCGGCCTGTTTGTGGCGATTTCGATGTGTACCGGCGGCGGCGCCTGGGACAACGCGAAAAAGTACATTGAAGACGGTCACCACGGCGGCAAAGGCAGCGAGGCGCACAAAGCCGCTGTCACTGGCGACACCGTCGGCGACCCCTACAAAGACACCGCCGGCCCTGCTGTGAACCCGCTGATCAAGATCATCAACATCGTGGCCCTGCTGATCGTCCCGCTGGTGGTCAAGGTGCATGGTGGGGATGCACCGGTCGCTGCGGTGGCAGCACCGGTAGCCGCAGTAGCAACCACCGCGGCCCCGAGCACTGCTGCCCCCAGTTCCAGCCCAGTCAAGCCCTGAACATGAGGCACAACTGACACCGCGCTGAGTAAATCAGCCGGTTCAGCAAAAAACCCGCAACAGGCGACTGTTGCGGGTTTCTTTTTGGGCGTTTTTTAGGGTCTATGGCAACTTGCGCCCAAAAAATTCACCTGACGGCAGCCGCAGAGCCCGGATGGGTATGGCGGGGCTTGAGGCCGCAGTTTCCCGCCAGGTGAAGGTCAATTGAAAGCTGTGGACACTCCTGCGCCCTTAAAATCAATTTGCAAGTGGGCAGGCACCCACACCATCGACACCATCGACACCATCATCACCGTCAAAGGAAGCACGCAATGATCAAGGTTTACTCATGGCCCACGCCCAACGGTCATAAAGTGCATGTGATGCTGGAGGAATGCGGCTTTCGGGTCGGCAGGGACTGGGAGGCGATTGCGGTGGACATTGGCACGGGCGACCAGTTCAAGCCGGAGTTTTTAGCCATCAGCCCGAACAACAAAATACCCGCGCTGGTTGACCCGAACGGCCCGGACGGCAAGCCGATTGCGCTGTTTGAATCAGGCGCCATCTTGCTGTACTTGGCGGCCAAAACGGGCAAGTTTTTGCCCAAGTCAGACCGGCTGAAGTTTCAGACGCTACAGTGGCTGATGTTTCAAATGGGCGGTGTGGGGCCGATGATTGGGCAAACGCACCACTTCAGGCAGTACGCGCCTGAAAAAATTGACTACGCGATCAACCGCTACACCAACGAGACCAAGCGCCTGTACGGCGTGATGGACAAGCAACTGGCTAACAGCAAGTTTATGGCCTGCAACCAGTACACGATTGCTGACATCGCCATTTTTCCGTGGCTGCGTAATTGGGCGAACCACGGCATTGACTGGGCCGATTACCCGCACCTAAAAAGATGGTATGACCTGATTGCGGCACGCCCTGCCGTGGAGCGCGGCGTGCAGATACTGGCCAGCCTGCGCAAACCCATCACCACCGACACCGCGCGTGAGATTTTGTTTGGCAACACGCAGTACCAAAAACGCTGAGGCAGCTGCTTGGCAGCTACTTGGCCCCTGACGAATAAAGCCGGTAGGCACCTGACGTGGCCTCCAGCCGCAGGCTGGCTGCCAGCTCGGGCGGCAAGGCTTTGACCTGGTCCGGGTTCAGCGCCACGAACACCGGGCTTGATGCCAGCCGCGCGGCCAGCTCGGCATTGCCCGGCAGCGCCTTGACCTTGCCTTGTGCGTAGTAAGACGCAGAATACGGCAGGTCGCCCATGAACAGCAGGGGCTGCCCTGTCCCCTTGGCCTGATGCGCCAATACCACGGTTTTGGCGGACTTCCAGCTGTCGTTGAGCTGCTCTCGCCCAAAGAAGGCGGCCACCAGACAGGCCATGGCCAGCACGCCCGCGCCCACCACACCATTGACCCAACGCGTTCGTGCATCGGCACTGAGCCAGCGCGCTGCCAGCAGCGCCATCGCTGGCAACGCCGGCAGCACATAGGTCCACAAGATATTGCCCGACATCGTGAAAAACAGGCATGGCGCCAACGAGAAGGCCAGCAGATAAAAAGTGAAGTGGCGTGAAGCGGCCGAAGGCTCAGGACTTTGCAGCGCCGGGGCGGCTTTGCGGCCTAGTAACAACATCGGCAACAGTGCCGTCCAGGGCATCACAGCAGCCAGTGCAAACAGCCAGATCGCACCGCGCTGGGTGGCGTGGGCGGTGCCGTATTTGTCGCCGGCCCAGCCTGTGACGGTAAAGCGGTTCCAGTGCTCGCCAATGAAGAAGTATTCCCAAAAACCAGGCGTGCGGATTTCAGCCATCACGTACCAGGGCGCGGCAATGGCCAGCGTGAGCAAGCTGCCCTTGACCCATGGCAGGCGCTGCCACGATGTCTTGATGTTGCCGGTGAGCAGCATCCACAGGCCAATCGGCAGGCCAGACAGCACCACCGCAATTGGCCCTTTGGCCAGCAGTCCAATGCCGATGCCGATAAAGAGCAGCCAGACTTCTTTAGGCCTGCTTGACTCGCGCGGCTCAAACGCAGCCCAAAATCCGCGCATGGCCAGCGTGGTGCCCAGCAGCAGGCCCAGGTCGGTCATCACCGCTGCCGACGAAATGACGTAAAGCAGGGTACCGCTCATGATGGCCACGGCCAGTTGCGCCTGCCTGGCCGAACTGCGGCGCACCCAGGCCCACAGCAGCCAGGCAATCAGCACGGCCAGCAAAAAGTAAGGCAGGCGCGCGGCAAACTCGTTCACCCCCAATAGCTGGATGCTCATGGCTGACAGCCAGGTCGTGAGCGGCGGCTTGGCCCAAAAGGGCACACCGTAGTCGTACAGCGGCGTGACCCAGTTGCCCAGTTCAGCCATTTTGCGGGCTACTTCTGCGTAGCGCGCTTCTGTCGTGTCAGTCAGCGGGTACAGCCCCAGGGTGAGCAGGCGCAGCAAGGCAACGGCGCCCAAAGTCCACCACAGCCAGCGGCTTGACGTGTTGTGCGTGGCGATCATGCGTCGGGCATCAACGCATGAGATGGGGTACCCTGGACGGCGTTCTGTGGTGCCTGGTAGTCGTCCAGCAAAAACAGCGGCCTGCGTTTGCTCTCCTTGAACAGCCTTCCCAGGTATTCGCCAATGATGCCCATCGCCATCAACTGCAAACCACCCAAAATCAGAATCGTCAAAATCAGCGTGGGAAAGCCCTTGACCGAGTCACCGATGGTGAGTGTTTTAACCAGCAAAAACAGCGCATAAACAAAGGCCGAGAACGCGGTCAAAAACCCGGCATAACTGGCCAGCCGCAGCGGCACCACTGAAAAGCCGGTGATGCCCTCAATTGCAAAATTGAGCAGCTTGAGGTAAGGCCACTTGGTCTGGCCTGCTGCGCGCGGATGACGGTCGTATTCCACCAGCACCTGCTTGTAGCCTATCCAGGCAAACAGGCCCTTCATGAAGCGGTTGCTCTCGGGCAGCTGGTTCAGGGCATCGACGGCGCGGCGGCTGAGCAAACGGAAGTCGCCCACGTTTTCAGGAATATGCACTTCAGACAGCCAGTTGATGATTTTGTAAAACCAGGCCGCTGATGCTTTTTTAAACCAGGTTTCGCCCTGACGGCTGGCGCGCTTCATGTTCACCACATCGGCGCCTTGCTGCCAGGCGCGCACCATGTCGCCAATCAGCTCAGGCGGGTCTTGCAGGTCAGCGTCAATCAGGATGATGGCATTGCCCCGCGCCAGCTTGAGGCCCGCACTCATGGCCGCTTCCTTGCCAAAGTTGCGGCTCAGGTTGGCCACGCCGATAGAGGGATCTTGCTGTTGCAGTTCCCTCAAAATCCGCAGCGTACCGTCCTTGCTGCCGTCGTTAACGTAAACGACTTCCCAATTGCCGGCAAGCTCGGGGGTATTGGCCAGTGCCGCGACCAGGCGGCCATGAAAAATCGGCAACACCTCTTCTTCGTTGTAGGCCGGAACAATCACGCTGAGCATGCAACCAGCGGGGGTTGCAGGGCCAAGCGTTGTGACAGTTGAATTCATTGAGCAAACGTCCAGAGTCGGTTAAGTCGAAAGGTCAGCCCCAGAACCAGCACGGTGGCCAGCATTTGAGCGAAAAGATAGTGCCAGCCGAACTGCTGAACGCCTAGCCAGACCAGAGCACCGTTGAGGATGGCACCAAGCAGCGCTATGGCCATGAAACGGGGAAGCGCGTGGGCATGGCCGGCGCTGCTGTCAGCAAACGTCTTGCGCCGATTGAGCAAGTAAGCCACTGCAGCACCGGACAATGCGCCTATGGCAGCAGCGGGTGCAGCAGTCAGGCTTGAGAACTCCACCAGCGCAATCAGCACAGCGTAGTGCACAGCGGTGGCCAGGCCTCCTGCAACGATGTACCAAAAAAACTGCATTGCGCTCCGGGTCGGGTTGAGGTGTGATTTTAACAAGCCCGTTGGCAGCGGCATGAGTGGGTCACCTTTCTGGGCTATATTGAAGCCATGTTTGAAGTCTTGGTCTACGTCTACGAAAACTATTGGCAAGGTGACGCTTGTCCGGAGCTGCCGCAACTGGGCCGTAAACTGACTGCCGCTGGTTTTGAGGCTGACGAGATTCAGGCAGCGCTGATCTGGCTCGACGGCCTGAACACTGCCGCGCAAAGCACCCAGATTTATTTGCCAGCAAACGACGCCAGCCAGCCTGGCATCGTGCAGACCCAGTCGCCCGGCAGCATACGGGCCTACAGCGTTGCCGAGCAGGAACACATGGGCGCGCAGGCGCTCGGATTTGTGAGCTTTCTCGAGTCATCAGGCGTGCTGCCGCCCCAGATGCACGAGATCGTGATTGACCGTGCGATGGCCGCCCCGGGCGACCCGCTCGAACTGGACGATCTGAAAATCATTGTGCTGATGGTTTACTGGAGCTTTGGCCAGGAGCCTGATGCGCTGGTACTGGACGAACTTTGTGATGATGCCACTGATCGCGTAGGACACTAGAGAGCGTTTTTTCGATGGGCAGCCCCTAGAAAAAAGCGCTCCCTCTGGGCTGATGCCTGCGGCTACAGAAGCGAAGCCTCTGGCGAGCGGCGGCCTGCAAGGGGCAGCGCACTACGCGAAGCGAGTAAACGCAGGGGCCCAGGTTCAACCCAAGAGTCTTTCAGGATTGGCCTCGAGCTTGGCCAGCGCATCGCGGGTGGCCCGCACGGTCAAGGCTTCTTCTTCTGTTGGTTTCAGCAAGCCGGCCTGCAAGTAGGCAGCCAGCCTGCGTGCCTGAATCAAGACATGGCGGCCATCAGCCGAGGCAAACAGATGCAGTTGCTTGCGGTCGCTGCGCCAGGCAAACTGTACGTGGCCGATGCGGCCGTTGTGGTCCAGCCTGAACCAGGAACCCAACTGCAGCTCTTGCGCCCAGGCCCGCATCGCCTCGGTCGGCTGGCTGCCGCCGTCGGTCACCACGTCGATGTCCGATGCGTCGATGCCAATCATCATCACCAGCGCTTCGGTATCCAGCGGCAAGTCGCCCACATCTTCGTCAGACAGGTAGTCTTCCAGATTGGTCAGCCGCTTGGCCATGGCGTCAATTCGCTCGCTCGATATCGCGTCGGTCTTGGACATGAAGGCATCGGCCAGCGTGTCGCTGATGACTTTGAGCTGCTGGTCTTGCGACTGGATGTCCATGGCCAGCACAGTCATGCCCATGCGCAGCACCTGAAGCAACTTGGGCAGGTCTGAAATCACCTTGGCCCTTTCGGCGCGGTTGGGCTTGGCACTGGCAGCCCATACCAAGTCGGCTGCGGTGCTCTTCAGTGTCATGGTCTGTTCGTGCTGTGGGCCATTGCGCATGGCTGTCAGCGCCAGCACTTCGGCCCATATCTTGAACAGAAACTCGCGAATTTCTTCACGCACCGGCATGTCGTTGAGCATGCTGCGCATTTCAATCGTGTACTGAATCGCCATGGTTTCTTTTTGCTCGACCTGCTGGGCAATGCTGACCACCCGGGCGGCGCTGCCGTTTTCAGACAGGAACTTGGACAGAAATTTCTGGAACTCGTCATACACCAGCTCAAACACACGGCGCCCGGTTTCAGGGTATTGCTCAATCACCTGAACAATGCGTTTGACCTCAACTTCCATGGCGCCGCCAGACACGGCGACATCAAAACTCAGCACGCATGAACCCATGCGGTCAATCAACCGGCGTGCCGGATGCTGCAGAGACCCAAAAAATCCCGGTTCAGAAATCGCCACGCGCAGCACCGGCATTTGCAGCCGTGCAAACCAGACCCGAACGGTAGGTGGGATCCGCTCTTCGGCCAAAATGGACTGAAACATCAGGGCCACAATTTCAATGGTGGCCTTTTCTGTTGAGGTACTGGCGGCCTTCTTGAGGCTGCTGGTGCGCTGGCGCAGTGCAGCATTGGCTTGCTCGATGTGTTCGGGGCCATACACCTGCCCAGGCTCGTCCACCAGGGCTGCGCCTAACTCTGCAGCCTGACTTGCCGTCATGACCGCCAGCGCCTGCGCCAGTTGCGGCGTGGGCTGAGCCCCGCGGGTGTCGTCAAAACCGGCCACCTGGTTGCTTAACAGGCGCTGGAGGTTGCCCACGACGCTTTGGGCTCGCATGCGTGCGCGTGCCAGAGGCGATGTGGTGGTTTGCGCACGGTTTTCTTGACTCGCAGAGTCAACGCCGCCTGCCGGACGGGTGCTGCTGCCAACCGCGCCACCACCATTGCCGACAAAAGATGACTGGTTCTGGTCATCATCCAATGGCGAACTTGCGGCTGCAGGGGTCGCTGACGGCGCCTTCACGATGCTTGAGGGTGTGCGCTTGACCATTGAGCGCAAATCTATGTCGGGCATCACACCGCGTTCCACCAGGAATTCATTGGCCTTGTGATAAGCCTCCAGCAGGTGCTCGGCCAGGCGAGCCTGAATCAACTCCTGCACAGCCAGCCAGGTGTCCCTTGATAGCCCAGCGTCTGTCCACTGCTCCACCATCAAGCGGGACAAGACGTCCGGACGAAAAATATCCCCCGCCTGAAGTTCGCAGATCTGCTCCAGGTTTTGTACCCGCAGGCGCAGGTCGCGCAGCTCCCAGGTCGCGACATCGAGCAGGTGAAGTGCCAGACGCGAAGCCAGGATTTTATTTTCCATGGCATCGTTGTCCATCAGCTGGAGATCCCCACTGCCCAGACTTGATGTGGCCGTCATTGACCGGCTGGCTTGTCTTGTCGCCAAGCGCCAGGCTTTGTTGGTGCCGTTGGTCCAGGCTTTGCCCGCAGTCTGAAAAGCAAGCCGGGCGTCACGTCGCTCTCGGGCTACCGCCGCACTCGTGGGCTGATCCATCAACACCACGAGCTTGCCAAGAATCGCCTTGGCAATGTCAGGCAGAGCCTGAGACGCACGAGCCGTGAAAACATCACGCGCCTGCATGGCCAGGGCGCTTGGCGTGTTGTTTGAGTCGGCCACGATCTGTTGGGCGGTCAAACTGGCCTGGTTACACCGTGGCGCCCGCGTTAGGGTCGTTGGGGTCTTCTTCTTTTTTGGCGGCGACCTTGACCAGATCTTCGCGCTTGATACCCAACCACATGGCGATCGCTGCGGCCACAAAAACAGACGAATAAATGCCAAACAAAATACCAATCGTCAAAGCCAGCGCAAAGTAAAACAGCGTTGGCCCACCGAACAGCAGCATCGACAGCACCATCACTTCGGTTGAACCGTGGGTGATGATGGTGCGGCTGATGGTGGACGTGATGGCGTTGTCGATGATCTCGACGGTGCTCATCTTGCGGTAGCGCCTGAAGTTCTCGCGAATCCTGTCAAAAATGACCACCGACTCGTTGACCGAATAGCCCAACACAGCCAGCACCGCCGCCAGCACCGAGAGTGAAAACTCCCACTGAAAAAATGCGAAAAAACCAAGGATGATGATCACGTCGTGCAGGTTGGCGACGATGGCCGCCACGGCGTATTTCCATTCAAAGCGAAACGCCAGGTAAATCATGATGCCGACAACCACCATGCCCAGCGCCTTCAGGCCGTCCTGTGCCAGCTCTTCGCCGACCGACGGGCCTACGAATTCAGTGCGGCGCAGCTGCACAGTGGCCTCCTGCGCCTTCAGCGCGGCCATGACGATCTCGCTTTGCTGCGCTGTACTGACGCCTTTTTGCGCTGGCAGACGGATCATCACATCACGTGAATTACCGAAATTTTGCACTTGTACATCGGTCAAGCCCAACGAAGACACCGTGGTGCGGATTTTTTCAATTTCTGCCGGCTGGGTGTAGCTGACTTCCATCACCGTGCCACCGGTAAATTCAACCGACAAATGCAGGCCACGCGAGAACAGAAAAAACACCGCCAGCGCAAACGTGATGAATGAAATGGCGTTAAAAATCACCGCATGCCGCATGAACGGGATGTCTTTTTTGATTTTGAAAAATTCCATGACGACTCTCGTTTTTTGTTGTTAGGCGGTCAATTTGCCATCGCCAGTTGGCGCCGGCCGCCAGACTGTACCGATCGATACCGATTTGAGCTTTTTTTGGCGACCATAGACGAAGTTGACCAGGCCTCGCGAGAAAAACACCGCCGAGAACATGCTGGTCAGAATGCCAATGCAGTGAACCACCGCAAATCCGCGCACCGGCCCTGAGCCAAAGGCCAGCAGGGCAAAGCCTGCAATCAGCGTGGTGATATTGGAGTCCAGAATCGTTGCCCAGGCCCGCTCGTAACCGGTGTGGATGGCCGCTTGCGGCGATGCGCCATTGCGCAGCTCTTCCCGGATGCGTTCGTTGATCAGCACATTCGAGTCAATCGCCATACCGAGCGCCAGCGCCATGGCGGCCATGCCGGGCAGCGTCAGCGTGGCTTGCAGCATGGACAAAATGGCAATCAGCAGCAGCAGGTTGACAGCCAGTGCGACGCCTGAAATCACGCCAAACAGCATGTAGTAGATCGACATGAACAACACAATGACCGCGAAGCCGTAAGTCACGCTCTGAAAACCTTTGGCAATATTCTCGGCACCCAGCGTCGGGCCAATGGTACGTTCTTCGATGATTTCCATGGGCGCGGCCAGGGAGCCGGCCCGCAGCAGCAGCGCCAGGTCGTTGGCCTCAGACACGCTCATCGAGCCAGAAATCTGGAAACGGTTGCCAAGCTCGCCCTGAATCACCGGTGCCGTCAACACCTCGCCCTTGCCTTTTTCGAACAGCAAGATGGCCATGCGCTTTTTCAAATTCTCGCGGCTGGTGTCGCGCATGATGCGACCACCTTTGGCGTCCACGGTCAAATCGACTTTGGGCTGCTGGCTTTGTGAGTCAAAGCCCGGTTGCGCGTCGGTCAGGCTTTCACCGGTGATGATGACCTGCTTTTTCACAATCACAGGGCGACCGTCACGCTCCAGAAAGCGCTCAGACCCAAACGGCACAGAGCCGGTGTTGGTTTCAGCGGCGCGGCCTTCTGCGCTGTCATCGACCAGACGCATCTCCAGCGTAGCGGTACGACCCAGAATGTCTTTGGCCTTGGCTGTGTCCTGTACGCCAGGCAGTTGCACCACGATCCGGTCCGCGCCCTGCTGCGCGATCACCGGCTCAGCAACACCCAGCTCGTTGATCCGGTTGTGCAGCGTGACCATGTTTTGCTTGAGGGCCTGGTCCTGAATGCGACGCGCGGCCTCGGTCTTGATGCTGGCCGTCAGTTTGTAGTCGGTGCCGTCGGGTGCGTCGGTGCTTTGCAGGTCGGGAAACTGGTCCTGAATCAGGTTTTTAGCGGCAGCCAGGGTCTGGCTGTCCCGAAAGCGCACGTCAATGGTCTGCGCGTTGCGGCTGATGCCCGAATGGCGAATGTTTTTCTCGCGCATCAGCAAACGCAGGTCACCTGACAGAGATTCAGCTTTTTTGGTCAGCGCGGCCTGCATGTCCACCTGCAACATGAAATGCACGCCGCCGCGCAAGTCAAGCCCCAGATACATCGGTGCAGCATGCAATGCCGTTAACCAGGCAGGTGAGCGCGACAGCAAGTTGAGCGCCACAACGTACGCCGAATCACCCGTTGCAGAGCTCAACGCTTTTTGAATCACATCTTTGGCTTTGAGCTGGGTATCGGTGTCACCAAAACGCGCCTTGACCGAGCTGCCATCCAGGGCAATCGCGTCGGACTTGATGCCAGCAGCTTTGAGCGCTTCTTCAACTCTGGTCACCGTTGTGCTGTCGACCTTGACGGCAGATTTACTGCTGGACACCTGCACCGCAGGTGCCTCACCAAACAGGTTGGGCAGCGTGTAGACAATGGCCACCAGCAGGGCCACCAACAAGATGGCGTACTTCCAGGCCGGGTAACGATTCATGGATGAAATTCCGTTATGTGCACGAGAGGGTTTGGGCGAGATTACTTGGACGTGTTGATGGCGCCTTTGGGCAGCACCTGCACGATCGCGCTGCGTTGCAACTGCACTTCAACGCCAGCGGCCAGTTCAAGCGTCAGGTAGGTGTCACCCAGTTTGCTGACCTTGCCGAGCAGACCGCCTGCGG
The DNA here is from genome assembly GCA_947478725.1 of Comamonadaceae bacterium. Classification (GTDB taxonomy): domain Bacteria; phylum Pseudomonadota; class Gammaproteobacteria; order Burkholderiales; family Burkholderiaceae_C; genus Polaromonas. The sequence goes on along the minus strand of CANJWZ010000030.1, from coordinate 42,242 downwards.
TGGCGACTTCATCGCCCTTGGCCAGCGCGTCAATCATGGCGCGGTGTTCTTTTTGTTTTTTCATTTGCGGGCGAATCATCACGAAGTAAAGCACCACAAACATCAACACCAGCGGCAGCATGCCGGTGAGCGAGGACATCATGTCGCCACCGCCGGCAGCGGCAGGTGCGGTTTGGGCAAAGGCAGAAGAAATAAACACAGGCAGTCTCCATAACGGTTATCAGCCAAAAGGCAAGAAACGCCAGAACGTGGCCTGGCAGCAAGGTCGCATTGTAAGCGGGCAGGTCAGCTGGACGAGCTCAAAACGATCCATCCTCGGGTATGTCCACATCCGGCAACGGGGTATTTTCTCGCTCGCGCCAGGCCAATCCGAAGTGGCTCAGCACACCGCCGCCCGCAATGCGTCCGCTGGCAAAGCTGGCCGTCAACAAATAGCCACCTGTAGGTGCTTCCCAGTCGAGCATCTCGCCAGCACAAAACATCGGCATTTTGGAGATTTTTTCAGCCTTCAGCTGCAAGTGCTGGTCAAGCGCATCAAAGCGCACACCCCCTGCGCTGCTGATGGCTTCATCGAGGGGGCGCACGCCGACCAGTGTGATCGGCAGCGACTTGATGGCAGTCGCCAGTTGTACCGGGTCGTTCATGGCGTCCTTGTCCAGCAGCTCGTGTAACAAGGCGGCCTTGATGCCGTCGAGCTTGAGCCGGCTTTTGAGATGGCTGGACAGCGACCGCGATCCACGCGGATGACACACCTCTTTGAGCACCTGCTCCGGCATCATGTCTGGCCGCAAGTCGATCCTGAAGGTAGCGCTGCCGCATCGGGCGATCTCGTCTCTGAGCAGCGCCGATGCGGCATAAATCAGACTGCCTTCCACCCCAGTGGCCGTGGCCACAAACTCGCCTTTGCGGCTAAAGGTTTGTCCCTTTGAATCCGTCAATGAAATCGCCACGGATTTGAAAGGCTGACCGGCAAATTTGCCCGCAAAGTGCGGCGTCCAGCCTTTGACATCAAAGCCGCAGTTCGACGGAACCAGTGGCGCGACGTTCACGCCGCGCGCAGCCAGCAGCGGTACCCAGGCGCCATCAGACCCCAGCCGCGCCCAGCTGCCGCCGCCCAGGGCCAGCACCACGGCATCAGCCTGAATGCCAATTTGCCCGCTGGGTGTTTCAAAAAGCAAGGCGTCAGACTCCGACCAGCCCAGCCAGCGGTGCCGCATGCAAAAGCGTACGCCTGAGCCGCGCAGCCGATGCAGCCAGGCGCGCAGCAGCGGCGCGGCCTTCATGTCAGCCGGAAACACCCGGCCGGAGCTGCCCACAAACGTCGCAACACCCAAGCCCTGCGCCCAATCGCGCAGCTGCTGCGCACCAAAGTCAGCCAGCATTGGCTCCAGCCGGGTGCTGGCCTGACCATACCGGCCAACAAAGGGTTCAAAGTTTTCCGAATGCGTGAGGTTCAGCCCGCCCTTGCCGGCCAGCAAAAACTTGCGCCCCACCGACGGCATCGCGTCATACACCGTCACTTGCAGGTCACTGTATGCACCGGCCAGCACCTCGGCAGCCATCAGGCCAGCCGGACCGCCCCCAATGATGGCGACGCGCCGGGCATGGCTGAGGGAGGATTCATTGGAGGTCAAAAGGGGTTTTCACTTTGCTATATTTTCAGGAGCTGCTCGCTCAAATATTACTTGGTCTGGAAGCATTTTTTAATGCAAAAGGCCTGAAAACTGCAGACAGGCAGTGTTCAGACCTTTTGTGATGCGGCGATTATCTCAGGCCGTTGATTGCGCCTGCCTGGCGACAGGTTACGACGCTTTCAGGGGGTTCTTTGCGGCAAGGCAACAACCGCATCGCGGTTGAGCTGGAAGGCCATCAGGTCTTCACCGATTAGCAAAGGGCCGCTATAGGTCTTGCGGGTTTGCTCGAACACCTCTTTTTCCGTGATGGCAGGCACTGTGGGCGTACCCAGCAAAACAAAGTGGTAGAACACGGCCAGCTTGGGTTTGACACGGGTAAAAACGGTGCCGGCTTCCGATGGCTGCGTGTGGTGGGCCAGGATGGCCTTGAAAGCTGGAATGGCCAATAACTCGTCACGCGCTGCGGCGACCTGATGAATCAGCAAGTCAGTGTCTTTGGCCTGGCGAATCAGGTTCTCGCTGAAGCGGGTGTCACCCGAAATCGTGACTGAACGGCCTGCATAGTCCACCCTGAAACCAAACGCCGGCTGCAGCAATTCGCCATGGTCCACCTCAATGGCTGTGACTTTGACGCCGCCCTGGTCGTAGATGACGCCCTGCCCGAACTCCGTGACCTGAGTGGCAACGCTGGCGGGCGACAGGTTCTGGTCTGCAATCCGCGCCTTGATGTCCCACTGGTAGGCGCTGGTCAGCCCGTCCATCAGGGCTTGTGTGCCGGTCGGGCCATAAATCACAAACGCCCCTTTGCGCTGGGCGTAACTGGCTTCCAGCCAGCCGGTCAGCCACAGGTCGGGAATGCCCACCACATGGTCAGAATGCAGATGGGTCAGAAACACCGCATCCACCTGCCCTAGACGCAAACCACTTTGCAGCAGTCTTTGAGTCGTTCCTCTGCCGCAGTCAATCAGCAGCGTCTTGCCGCCGGCCTGAATCAGCACACCCGGCCCGAACCTTCGCATGAGCGGTGCCGGGCTTCCGGTTCCCAACAAAGTCACCCGAAATTCGTCTGCGGCCAATGGTGCAGAAGCCGGCTGTGCGTAGGCAACACAGGTCAGCATGAACAGCCCCCATACAGTGGTGCACACACAACGCAGCACTGACCCTGATTGGGTCAATGCCATCACCCAGCGGCCCGGGTGTTTGAGCTCGAGATAAGGGTTGTTCTCAGAAATAGGTGGGTACTGCAAGGTTTGCTCCTGTCAGGTATGTGTGCACCCTTGCAGGCAATAACTTACCCAGAGAGAGCGATAGCAGTTGACGACTTAATCGATAAAATATTTTAGATATAATAATATCGATTAAATATAGGGTTAGCCCTATCTTTCAACACTGACGCTGACGGTCATCCCCATCCCCACACCAACTGAACTCACATCGGCGGCGCAAAGCCGTTGCGGCCAACCACAATGCGCAGTGCAACAGGCTTGCCGCCCTGCTCTTGCGCCGTGATCAGAACTTTGGCACCGGGCACCAGCAACGCAGCTTCGTCTTGCTTGCCGGGCTTGAACGTCACAACCGGTGCGCCAGCCGGCACGATCACGACTTTTTCACCGTCTTTGTACTTCAGCGTCATCTTTTGACCGCCGGGCACGGTCGATGGCGCAGCGGCCAGGTCAGCCACCGTGGCGTTTGTCATGGTGCTTTGGGGCTGCAAATCCCAAGGACGGTGGCCCTCGCCCGTACCGCGCATGGTTTCCGGAAAGATCAACACCTCCAAGGCCAGCTGCGTGCCATCGGCCTGCGGCATGGCGGCAGTACCAACGTAGCTGCCGGGTTTGATGTCTGACAGGGCAATCGGGTAGACCTCGGTCACATCCATGGCGGCAGGACGCATCAAGCTGATGATCTCCCCGCTGCGCTCCTTGACGGTGATGCTGGTGGCGTCGATTTTTTCAATCACGGCGCGAAGCCGGACTTGCGGGGAAGCCGGTGCTGGCGACTGGGCCAGCAAGCTGGCGCTGGCAGCCAGAACGGCCACAGAAAGAGCAATGCGTTTAAACATGTGAATTCCCGTCGTTATGAAATTGGAGGAAAAAGGCCGAGCCCCAGTTTTGCAGAAATCAGTCAGCTGCGCTTGAGCCGCCTGAGCTCGACTTCAATCGACCATCACCACCTGGCCATCGCCCGTCAGGAAGGCCGCTTTGACAGTCTCACCCGGGTAGATGGCCTGCACGGCGGCGATGTAGGTTTTCATTTTTGCCACCAGGTTCGGTTGCCGCAGTGGGCTGAAGGCTGACTTGTAGTCGAGCACCCACCATTGACCGTTTTTGCCCGTATCGCCTGCGTCCCGGCACTGCACCAGCCGGTCCAGCCTGAAGGTGTCGCCCTGATGCGTCAGCTCGACCTCGTTGCCCTGCCACTGCACCACCGATGGATCCCACGTCCAGGCAGCCGCACCGTGGCGGATGCGGTGCGCCATCGTCTGGGCCTGGCTGGCTTGCTCAGGGTTCAAACCAAATTCAAGCGCGACCCGGCGCACCGCTGGCTCTGACAAATCGCTGAATTCCAGCAGGCGGTGCATGGCTTTGCCGATGCGGGCGGTCACCGAATCAAGCTCAACAACTTGCTCTGGCGCGGGGCTGTTGCTGATCACAAAAGCAGGCAACTCAGGCAGGTTAAAGCCGCCCGACGCCATCTGTTCGTTGGCAACGGCTTGAGCAGGCAAGGTTTCAGCATTTGCCAAACCATGCAGGCGCTGCCACCAGCTGCCAGGCGCTTGCCGGTGCGACTCGATGGACGACACGGCCAGCGTGTTTTTGGCGCGGGTGATGGCCACATACAAGGCATTGAGTTCTTCGCGCCCTCTGGCCGCCTGCTCCTGGGCCAGTGCCTCTGTCGCGCAGGCGGGCGGCGCGCTTTCGCTGATCAAAAACACAAACTTCTGCGGCGCCAGCGCCTGACCCGGCCAGTCGACCAGCACGCTCATGCTGTCCGCGTTGCGCGGTGCGGTGTCGGTGTCCAGCAGCAACACGGCCTTGGCTTCCAGGCCCTTGGCACCATGAATGGTGAGCAGCCGAACCGCGTCCGGGTTAACTGCGGCAGGCGCCTGCAGGCCGCCGGCCTTCAGGGCGCGAACAAAGGCATACGGTGTGGCATAGCGCCCACCATCGACCTGCAAGGCCGCTGCCAGCAGTGCCCGCAGATTGGACAGCACCGCGCCCCGGCTGGCCGCCGGTGCTGCAGCGGCAAAGCAGGCCAGCACGTTGCCACGGTCGTAAATCGCTTGCAAGGCGTCATGCGGTGGCAAGGCGTCCAAAAGTGCTTTGTAGCGCGTCAAAGTGGCCCCCAGGCCAATCAATTCCTTTGCAGAGTGCTCCTTTTTTTGAAGCACTTCAAACCATGACAGTTTTGAATCCGCTTTGGCTAAAACGATTTGAACCAGCCCCTCGTCGGACAGATTGAACAGCGGCGAGCGCAGCGCGCGGGCCAGCGACAGGTCATGCTGGGGTGACACCAGCACATCCAGCAGCGCCACGATGTCGAGCACTTCACAGCAGTCGATCAGCTCGGTTTTTTCGCCAATCTGCGCCGGGATATGCAGGGCGCGCAGCTCGTCCAGCAGCGGCAGCAGGCCGACACGTTTGCGGCACAGCACCATGATGTCTGACGGCTTGGATGTTTTGTCGCCGGGCCGCCTCAAGAGCAAATCCGCCTCATGGGGTGGTAGCGCATCACGCGAAGCAACAAGCGAGGGGGCCATCGCCCTGCCCGTCTGGCTGGCCAGCTGGCTGGCAATCCAGCTGGCCGCTTGTCTGGCTTCCAGGGTGCGAAGCGTTTCTTCAGGCAGCTCACGCGGCGTGGTCAAGCTGTCGCGCCATTCCAAAGCCCCAGGTGCCTGGCTTTTTTCAGCCCGCTGGATGGCCGGCAAGCGCAGCACCCTGCCCTCGTCATCCGATGCACTGGTGTGCGCCCGAAAGCCCTCATACCCATCGCTGGCCGCTGCCTGGCCCATCACAGCGTTGACAGCGCCAACCACGGCCTGACTGCTGCGCCGGGTATGGTCACAGGCCAGCAACTCACCTTTGAGCGCGTCACGCACAAAAGCCTGTGCCGCGATAAACACCTGCGGCTCGGCCCGGCGAAAGCGGTAAATGCTCTGCTTGGGGTCCCCCACGATGAAGACACTGGGCGCTGTGCCCCCCGCGCCGGCATAACCACTGAGCCAGCTGGACAGCGCCTGCCATTGCAACGGGTTGGTGTCCTGAAATTCGTCAATCATCAAATGCCGGATGCGCGCGTCCAGCCGCTCCTGCACCCAGCCCGACAGCACAGCGTCGCTCAGCATCACTTGCGCGGCGCGTTCCACATCGTTCATGTCGACCCAGCCGCGCTCACGCTTGAGCGCAGCAAACTCGGCCAGCAGCAGGCGAGACAGGCGCGCCATGCGCTGCTGGTAGTTCCAGGCTTCGTGCTGGGCGATGGCAGCTTTGACGCGCAGCACCAGGTCTTGCGCTTCTCGCACGGTGGCGATACCGATGATTTTTTCACCAAACTTGCGCGGCGTGCCCTTGTCGGTCAGCAGCGCCAGCAGCATGGCCGATACATCCCCCTCAGACAAGGCTTGTTCAAGCTCAACGCCCTTGGCTGAATAGGTGGTAGCGCTAGCGCCGCCAAGAGCTTTGGCCGCAGCCAGCAGCAGCGCCATGGCTGCGCTGGTGCGCAGGCCTTCGTCGGGATGCGCCAGTGCTGAAAATTCAGGATACTGGTCGGTAAAGTGCCGCACCGAACGGTCCACCACACCGGCTGCATCAGCCAGCAAAAACTCGGTGCGTTTGTCCAGCGCACCTTGCAGCGCAATGCCCGTTTGAAAGCGGCCATGCGCCAGCACCACCGCTTCAAAGTCGGCTTTCAGCTCGGGCTGATTCAAAAGCGCTGCATAAAACCGCCGCCAGACCAGTGCCTTGGCCGGGCCGTCGTCTTCCAGCAGCTCATAGCTTGCTGGCAGTCCCATCTGCTGCAAGACGGCCATGGGCGCGCTGCGCAGCAAGGCAGCAAACCAGCCGTGGAAGGTTTTGATCTGCACCGGACGGCCGTGGGCAAGCATCTGCTGATATAAATTTGATAGCTGCTTGCCCATGGATTGATTGGCCTGCAGGCTACTTTGACCCTCAACACCGCGGTTTTTAAGCTCTCTTTGAAGCGTTTCATCGTCGGCATTGGCAAACTCGGCCAGCCACTCGTACAAGCGTTCGCGCATTTCACCCGCCGCTTTTTTGGTGAAAGTGATCGCCAGAATTTCATGCGGCTGCACGGCGCTACCAGGCCCGCCTTCCAGCAGCGCGCGCACCATGCGGGACACCAGCATCCAGGTTTTGCCAGCACCAGCGCAGGCCTCCACCGCCACACTGCGGCGCGGGTCGCAGGCAATCGCGTAGAAGGCTTCGGCAGACACGGCGTTCCCATTGTGTTCATATGCTGCAAGAAGCGGCGTAACAAGCGTGGGGATACTGTTCATGACCAAAAGTCTTTCCGGCACAGGCCTCTGGCGGCACAAAATTCACAAGCCTTGCCCTCCCCCAGCGCTGGCAAAGGCGCGCCTTCTGCGATGCGTCCCATGTCGCGCCTGATGCCGCCAATCAGTTCGTCGCGCAAAGCCACAACCTCAGGCTGCGGGTAGGTTTTGGAAGCTTCTTTTTCGCCGAGGTTCACGTAGGCAGCCGCCAGGGTGTCGTCTTCCAGCAGCGCTGCATAAAAAGCCAGTTGCGTGTCTTCGCCCGCGTCAGTAATGCGCGCTTTGGTGGTGCTGGCAGACTCGGTTTTGTAATCCATCACCAAACGGCTGCCGTCGGGCAGGTGATCGATGCGGTCGATTTTTCCGACCAGGTCGATCGTGCCCAGCGGCATGCGTTTCCACACCTCACCCTCGGCGTAGCGGGCGCCGCTGGCTTCGTGTGTGGTCAGCCAGTCGAGGTAACCGTCACGCACCCGGGGCCAGATCGCGGCGAATGGCAAAAATTCCTCGGCGCTCAGGCCAAGCGTTTTTGTTGCTTCATCAGCCGCTATATTTAGCATAGCTACTCGCCCATGTATTTGTTGGTCTACAGCCGTATTTTGCGTCTCTGAAGCTGCATTTCTCAGGGCATTTTGAAAGAGATTAAGCAGCAAATGCAGCCAGTTGCCAAAGTCGCGCTTGCCCAGCTCGGTGTCCAGCTCGTCAGCTTCTTGCAGCTTGAGTTGGCGCAGGGCAAAAAACCGGTAGGGGCAGCGGCGCAGGTCTTCATAGGCACTGGCCGACAGTGTGCTGATCGCCAAGGCCTGCCCGGTTGGCGCGGGCTGCGGCGTAGGCTGGGCGGGCAGCAGGCGTTGCGGGCGCGGGTCGGGGCTCAAAGCAGACTTTCGCGAGAGTCCTTTGGCCAGCAGGAGTTCTTGCACAAAGCCACTGGGCATCAGGCTTTCACCGCCCTCGCTCAAGCGCCACAGCACGTCCAGGTGCGGCGCGGTCTGGGCATGCTGCCAGGCCGCGCGTTGGGCCTGGGCCAGTTCGGCTCTGCCGGGCAAGCCCAGCAAGGCGCGCTGCGCCGGTGTCCAGGGGCCAGCGGGTTCGGGCGAGACGGCCAGCCGCACGTCGTCACAGCCCGGCAGCACCACCGCCTGCACGGGCCGACCGAGCAATTGGCTGAGCGGCAGCAACACCACCTGGGCCTGCGCGGGATGCGGCGGCGCAAAGCTGGCGGCCTCGAGGGTCTGGTTGGCCCATTGGCTGAAGTCTTGCAGGCTCATGCGCGGATTGATGGGCAGCGCAACGTCATCGTTCATGTGCAGGGCGGCCAAAACGGCCACTCCTGCCGCATCACCGGCCATGGGCATCCATTGGCCCGATGTTTGCAGGGCACTGCGCAGGTCTTGCAGCCAATCGGTCAAAGAACGGCTGCGCACCATCGCTTCGCGGTACGACGCGGCCTGGTCAACAACATCGGCAAGCTCTGGCAGGGCAGTTGCCAGCGCGCGCCAGTCACGAACACCCAGCTTGCGCAGTGCGGTCTCAACCAGGGTCACGGCCGATGCATCAAAGGCGGGCGCGTTTTTGAGCCAGTCGAGCACGGTATCGGTTGATGCGTCCCAGTGCATGGCACGCAGCAGGCCCATCAGGGTGGCCGCAGCCCGGGTGGTCGACAGCTTCCAGCCGGTTTCGTCACGCAAGGCCACGCCCTTGCTGTCCAGCATGGCGCTCACGCGGCGGGTCAACAGGCGGTCTTGCGCAATCAGCGCTACCGGGCTGCGGCCAGAGGCCAGATGCGACAGCACGCAGGCTGCGGCGAGGTGCGCTTCGTCCTCCAGATCGCGAGCGGTGTGCAAGGCCAGCGCGCCCTGCCCGGTTGGCGCTTCAAGCTTGATGGACGCCGCACGATCGGCGTGATGATGCTTCAAGGCTTCGGTCAGAGGCTCGACCTGAAAACCCTCAAGCACCACCAGAAAGTCAAGCGACGCGACAAGTTGGCGATCAAACAGGACATCCGTTGCGTAACCGGAGGCTGCCGCCCAGGCCAGGGCAATGCGGGCAATCGCCAGCTCAAACGCCAGCGCGGGTGAGTCCATGCCCACACCCAGCTCCTGGCCCTTGGCAGCCCCCCAGGCCAGGCGCTGGCTCGGGGGTTGGGCGGCGGCCAGGCGGGCAATCCCCCAGGCAGCTTCGACCAGGCGACTGACGAGCATGTGTTGCTGCGCCCCCAGCCCGGCACGATTCAGCAGGCTGGCAGCGGTGAGCGCGTCAATCGCAGCATCCATGCGAATGTCTTCTGGCAACACCTCAAAGCCGGGCGTGGCGCTGGCCCAGTTCATGGTGGTTTCAAAGCGCGGCACGAAGGCCGTTGCAAGCCCCAGGCTTTGCGCGTGAGCAGCCCAGGCAGTGCGCGCCTGCTGCATCAATTGGGCATAGGGCAACAGCACCACGGTGCGTGAGGCATGCGCGCCTTTTTGCTTTAAAAATGCCGCCACTTGCCCCATGACGGCGTGCCATCGAGCAGCGCTTGGCGTGTCTATTGGCGTCTGGGCTTCGGGGGTCACGATCAGGGTCATAGGTGATGCGGGCAAGCGTTAAGCGACGGCGGGACTTGGTTTCTGACAAAATACCCAAAACTCTTAGCCCTTGCAACCCCTCAGAAGGAGCCACCATGGCCAGCGAATTGATCAAACATACCACCGATGCGACATTTGAAGCCGATGTCCTGAAATCATCGCACCCTGTGCTGGTGGACTACTGGGCTGAGTGGTGTGGCCCCTGCAAAATGATTGCCCCTATTCTTGACGAAGTGGCCACCAGCTACGAAGGCAAATTGCAAATTGTCAAAATGAACGTCGATGAAAACCGCGAGACTCCTGCCAAGTTCGTAATTCGCGGCATCCCGACGCTGATGATTTTTAAAAACGGCGAACTGAAAGGCTCATTAATTGGAATGAAACCGAAATCTGAAATAACCGCTTTTATTGAAAAGCAATTGGCTTAAAGATCATCAAATGTCAGGGATGGGGACGCAAGGTCCCCATCCCTGACCCCGTTCGAAGCCGCTTTTTTTCCTGTCATAATCAAAATTCGCAAGTCAACCACCCCTGACTTGCTCGAACCCCGGTTTGCGAAGCCACCACACTGACTGGCTTGCCTTCAAACCTCCCCCATTTTCAATTGACGCTCCAAAGAGTTGTCTTTTTACGCAATACCCTCTCGTCAAACTAGCAGGTCAATCCATGCACTTAAATGAACTCAAGGCACTTCATGTGTCTGAAGTCCTCAAGCAAGCCGAAGCCCTTGAGATTGAAAACGTAGGCCGCATGCGCAAGCAGGAGCTGATGTTTGCCATCATCAAAAAACGCTCTAAAACCGGCGAAACGATCGTCGCCGACGGCGTATTGGAAGTGCTACCCGACGGTTTTGGCTTCTTGCGTGCGCCAGACTCCAGCTACACCGCATCAACCGACGACATTTACATCAGCCCGAGCCAGATTCGCCGCTTCAACCTTCACACCGGGGACATGATTGAAGGCGAAGTGCGCACGCCAAAAGACGGAGAGCGCTACTTTGCGCTCAACAAGCTCGACAAGGTCAACGACGGCGCGCCCGAGGCGAACAAACACAAGGTGATGTTTGAGAATTTGACACCCCTCTTCCCGCGTGAGCAGTACAAGCTTGAGCGCGACATCAAGGGTGAAGAAAACCTGACCAGCCGGATCATTGACATCATTGCGCCGATTGGCAAAGGCCAGCGCGCGCTGCTGGTCGCGCCGCCCAAGTCTGGCAAGACGGTGATGATGCAGCACATTGCGCACGCCATCACTGCCAACTACCCCGAGGCCGTGATGATGGTGCTGCTGGTTGACGAGCGCCCAGAAGAAGTGACCGAAATGCAGCGCAGCGTGCGCGGCGAGGTGATTTCATCAACCTTTGACGAACCCGCTGCGCGCCACGTGCATGTGGCCGAAATGGTGATTGAACGCGCCAAACGGCTGGTCGAACTGGGCAAGGACGTGGTGATTTTGCTCGATTCGATCACCCGACTGGCACGTGCCTACAACAACGTGTTGCCGTCATCTGGCAAGGTTTTGTCGGGCGGCGTGGACGCCAACGCCTTGCAGCGGCCCAAGCGCTTTTTTGGTGCGGCCCGAAAAATTGAAGAAGGCGGCAGCCTGACCATCATTGGAACCGCGCTGGTCGATACGGGCAGCCGCATGGATGAGGTGATTTTCGAAGAGTTCAAAGGCACGGGTAACTGCGAAATTCACCTGGATCGCCGCCTTTATGAAAAGCGCGTCTTCCCGGCGATTCAGCTCAACCGCAGCGGCACCCGCAAGGAAGAACTGCTGCTGGCCCCTGAAATCCTGCAAAAGTCCCGGATTTTGCGCCAGTTCATGTACAACATGGACGAAATCGAGTCGATGGAGCTGATGCTGAAAAACATGAAAGCCACGAAAAATAATCACGAGTTTTTCGACATGATGAGGCGCGGCGGCTAGGCGCGCTATAATAAGAGGCTTAACGGAAAGTGCTCAAAATGGTTTTGAGTGGCTGCCGAAACGACGCGAAAGCGATATCTAAGGATAGAGAAATGAAAGACGGCATTCACCCCAACTACCGCGAAGTTTGCTTTTTGGACTTGTCCAACAACTTCAAGTTCGTAACCCGCTCATGCGTCAACACCAAAGAAATGGTCAAGATGGACGACGGCCGCGAGTTGCCTTTGTACAAACTGGACACGTCGAGCGAGTCACATCCCTTCTACACCGGCACACAGAAATCCGTGGACAACATGGGCGGTCGGGTTGAAAAATTCCGCAATCGTTTCGGCAAAACTGCTGCCAAAGACGCCGCACCAGCCGCTGCTGCCTGAAGTCAGATTTAATCGCAATTTGAATTGCAAAAAGCAGCCTGAGTTTCAGGCTGCTTTTTTTTCGTCTGTTATGGCGTCAACATCAGTGACTTTAAAATTCCCGTTGCTTTGAACAAACCCTCACCTGCCATCATTGCCCAGTCCGCCGTACGCCGCTTGCCCCGGCTGGCCCTGTGGCTGTTTTGCCTGGCCTATGTGCTGCCAGGTTTTTTTGGCCGTGCGCCCTGGAAAAACGACGACATTGCCGCCTTCGGCGTGATGCACGACTTGGCATCGAACGCCAGCGACTGGCTCGCGCCGCAGTTTCTGGGCACGGCCAACGGCTTTGATGCGCTGGCACCCTACTGGTTGGGAGCGCTCGCTATCAAGAGCATGCCGTTTTTGGACCCGGCTTTTGCCGTACGCATTCCTTTCATGTTGCTGCTGGCATTCAGTCTGCTGGCGACCTGGTACGCCACTTACCATCTGGCTCAAAGCCCACAAGCCCAGCCCGTGGCCTTTGCCTTTGGCGGTGAAGCCAACCCAGCCGACTATGCCCGTGCGGTAGCTGACGCAGGTGTGCTGGCGCTGATCGCCAGTCTGGGACTGGCACAGCTGTCGCACGAGACCACACCCGCGCTGGCGCAACTGGGCTTTACCGCATTGCTGTTTTACGCCATGGCCGCCAGGCCATACCGCCGTGCAAACACGGTCATGGGTTCTTCCTTAGGTCTTTTGGTGGGCTTGTCAGGGCTTGCGCTCAGCGGCGCACCCACGCTGGCTGTGCTGCTGGGCCTTGGCGGGGCGCTGGTGGAATGGACACACGCGCGCTGGGGCAGCAGCGGCACAAAAGACACGGATGAACACACCGCTCAACAGGGTTCGATGCAATGGGTTTTGCTGATCGTTGGCATCACCACGTTTGTGGCCTGGCTTGCCTTTATGCTGGACTTGTGGCGCTGGCGCATTCATCTGCCGGGCACAGGCGGGCATAACGCGTTAAGCGATTGGCGCAAGCTGGGCCGCCTGCTGCTGTGGTTTACCTGGCCTGCCTGGCCATTGGCGTTGTGGACGCTGTGGCGCTGGCGCAGACAACTGGCCAGTCGCCATGTTGCACTGCCCCTGTGGTTTGCAGCCATGCCATTATTGGCCACGTTGACAACACCCGGTGCCGACCGAAGCCTGCTTCTGAGCTTGCCGCCCCTCGCAGCGCTAGCAGCCTTTGCGCTTCCTACGCTCAAGCGCAGCGTTGCCTCGCTGGTGGACTGGTTCACATTGCTGTTTTTTACCAGTTGCGGCATCATCATTTGGGTCGTCTGGATAGCCATGCAAACCGGTGTGCCACGCCAGCCCGCCGCCAATGTGGCCAAGCTGGCACCAGGATTTGAACCGAGTTTTTCATGGCTGGCGTTTTTAATCGCAGGCGCGGCGACGCTGGCTTGGGCCTGGCTGGTCAATTGGCGGGCCGGCAGGCACCGGGCGGCGGTCTGGAAGTCACTGGTGCTACCGGCTGGTGGTGCAACGCTTTGCTGGCTGCTCCTGATGACTCTGTGGCTGCCGCTGCTGGACCACGCCCGCAGCTATGCACCCCTGTCGCGCGAGGTGGCCAAACTGGTGGGCAGCAACTCCTGCGTTGAAATTTACGGTGTCAGCACCGCGCAGGCAGCTGCATTGCGCTACCACGGGCAGCTCAAGCTGCAACGGGCAACACCAAGGCCTGTCTGCCCCTATCTGTTGGTCGAGGCTACCTTTCAGTCCACTTTGGGAGGCACGGTTCATTTGCCTGACTGGGTGCTGGTGACCACGGTGCGCCGTCCGGCCGACAGAAATGAAAATGTCGTGCTCTACAAAAGGTCAGACGATAAAGCCAACAAAACCAGCGGGCCGCTCGCTCCGTGAGCGAGTTAAGGGTGATTGTCCGGCACGCTGGCACAGTGCTTGTGGGTCAGCTTGCCGTGATGGCCTTTGGTGTGGCCGACACCATGATTGCCGGACGCTACAGCGACACTGCCCTTGCGGCCCTGTCGGTGGGCTCAGCAATTTACATCAGCGTGTATGTGGGCTTGATTGGCATTGTGCAGGCGCTGCTGCCCATCTGGGCTGAAATGCTGGGTGCTGGCAAGAAAGCAGCCATTGGACAATCACTCCGGCAAAGCCTTTACCTGTGCGTTTTCATCACGCTGGCAGGCATGACAGCGCTGCTGTTTCCGGGGGCTTTGCTGCGCTGGGCGAAGGTACCGGCCAGCATGCTGGTGGAAGTTCAAAATTACTTAACAGTGTTGGCATTCGCTTTTGCGCCATCGATCTTGTTTCGCCTTTACAGCACCTTCAGCCAGTCGCTTGGCAAGCCGCTGCTGGTGACATGGCTACAGGTGGGTGCACTGGCTGTGAAGATTCCGCTGTCGATCTGGCTGGTAGCTGGCGGGGCCGGTATAGAGCCCATGGGGGCAGTCGGCTGCGCATGGGCCACGCTGGTGGTCAATTACCTGCTGGTCCTGCTGGCGTTTGTGATGCTGCGTACCCAGCCGCCTTACCATGGCTTTGAACTATGGCGGCCGATGGAGCGACCCGACTGGACAGCCATTGGCCACTTTGCGCGGCTCGGGCTTCCAGGTGGGTTGGCTTATTTGGTGGAAGTGACATCGTTCACCCTCATGGCATTGTTCATTGCAAGGCTGGGCATTGAAGCGTCAGCCGGCCACCAGATTGCGGCCAGCATGGCCGCCGTTTTGTACATGATGCCGCTGTCGATGGCCATTGCCTGTAGCGCAAGAGTGTCGTTTTGGCTAGGTGCAGGCAAGCCAGAATCAGCCAAACGCGTGGTGATCCTGGGGTTAAAGCTCACAGCCGTGGTTTCAATCACGCTAGCGGTTTCACTTTTGACAGCTAACAGCTACGTCGCCAGTCTTTATTCCAGCAATCCGGTCATCATCACGATCGCGGCATCCTTGCTGGGATGGGTCGCTTTTTATCACCTGGCCGACAGCGCGCAAGCCGTGTGTGCATTTTTGTTGCGCAGCTACGGCGTAACGATTGCCCCGTTGGTGCTTTACGGTGTGCTGCTGTGGGGCCTGGGTTTGTATGGTGGCTACCTGCTGACGTATCAAGGCATTGCAGGCCTTGCAGCGCGGCCCGTGCCAGCCAGTTTTTGGACCGTCAGCACACTAGCACTGGGGCTGGTGGCCTTGGGGTTTTTGGGCTTACTCTGGCGTGCAGTCAGTCAAAGCCAAGCTGCAACCCTGACAAAAGTTCAAACCGCATGAACGCTGCGCAACCGCGCCGCCGGAAACACCATGGCGAACACAGATCCTTGCCCCAGCACGCTTTCAATTTGCAGCTCTGCGCCGTGGCGCTGCGACACATGCTTGACGATGGCCAGGCCCAGACCCGTACCACCCGTCTCGCGTGACCTGCTTCGGTCTACCCGATAAAACCGTTCGGTCAGCCGGGGCAGATGCTCAGGCGCAATACCCGCTCCACTGTCTTTGACCGAAAACCGTCCACGTCCATCGTCAAGTACTGTCCAACTGACGTGAATCAGACCCGCGACGGGCGTGTAGCGCACGGCGTTGGTCACCAGGTTGGACATGGCACTGTAAAGCTCGCTTTGCGCGCCAGCGATGTCGCTGGCTGGGCCTGCATCAAAAACAAGGTTGTGACCGTTAGGGGCCAGCAAAACCGACATCGCGCGCGCTTCCTGCTCGCATTGCGCCATCAAGCTCTGGGTACTCACCCAGTCATTGCCGCCAGGCTGAGGGCTGCCTTCAAGGCGCGACAGGGTCAGCAGGTCGTTCACCAGCGTTTGCATGCGTTGTGATTGCTGCGCCATCAGTGCCAGATAGCGTTCGCGGTCTGGCTGTTTCAAGGGCAGTGTTTGCAAAGTCTCAATAAAACCCGACAGCACGGTCAGAGGGGTGCGAATCTCGTGCGACACATTGGCGACAAAGTCGCGCCGCATCGCCTCGGCCAGTTCCACAGCAGTGATGTCGCGCGACAGCAGCAGTTTGCGGTCGGCTCCGTAGGCATGTGCGTGTACCGACAGGTTCACCGGTCGCCCTGGCGTGTTGCCACTGCCTGCGATCGACACATCATGCGAGAAATCATTACTCGCCATATAGGCCTTGAAAGCAGGCGCCCTCACCAAGTTGGTCACATGCTGAAGTACGTCGCGCCGGGCATCAAGACCAAAGTGCTGCGTGGCCATCTGGTTGCACCACTCAATGCGGTCTTGGGCATCGAGCAACACCACTCCGCTGGGAGATGCCTGCATGGCCGCCAGAAATTCATCCAGCCGCAATTGTCCTTCTTGCAACATGCGGTCCCTCTTGACCAGCAATTTGCTCACACGGTCAGTTGCCAGGCCCCATATACCGGGCAGTGCAGGTATGGCATCGGTGGCGGTGCCGTTTGACTCGTTACCGAGCTCATGACGTAGCCAGGTTAAAAACCGCCCGGCACGCAAGGTGTCCAGTGTCAGCCACCAAAGCACAGCGATCAGGCCCCCCACCACCAGACCATCTGTGGATGCGGCCCAATACCCCCCGCCACTGCCAACCACCAAGAAAACCAGAAACAAAAACCAACGATTGATCATCTACCAGATTGTGCCTCAGGGCTTACTGCCATAGCGGTCAACCGGTAGCCTGACCCACGCACAGTTTCCACCATCGCACCGGCAGCGCCAAGTGCTTCCCTCAAGCGTTTGACATGAACATCAACCGTACGCTCTTCAATGAAAACATGGTCTCCCCAGACTTTGTCCAGCAAAGAGCTTCTGCTGTGAACGCGTTCCACATGCTTCATGAAATAGTGAAGGAGTTTGAACTCGGTCGGGCCCAGTCTAAGATCCTGATTTTTAAAAGAAATGCGGTGCGTATCAGGGTCCAGTACCAGGTCACCAACCGCTACAACGTCGCTCGAAGACGCAGGTGCACGCCGGCGCAGCACCGCACGAATACGGGCCAACATTTCTTGGGTGGAAAAGGGCTTGGTGATGTAGTCGTCAGCACCGGCGTCCAGACCAGCCACCCTGTCAGGCTCGTCGCCACGCGCAGTCAACATCAAGATCGGAATATTTTGCGTGCGTTCCTGCTTGCGCCACTGGCGTGCCAAAGACAGGCCACTTTGCCCAGGCAGCATCCAGTCCAGCAAAATGGCGTCAGGCAGAGCCGCGTCCAGTTCTCGCTGCGCCGTCACACTGTCTTGCGCCACCACGGCATGAAAGCCTCCGTGCTGCAAGTTGACGACAATCAGTTCAGCAATAGCCGGTTCGTCTTCCACCACCAAAATTCGGGGCTTGTGCTTCATTTGCTTTGGGCGCTCAGTTCACTGTGGACTCAATTTGTGCCATCGGCGTATGCCGGACATCTTCACCCTTGACGATGTAGATGATGAATTCCGCAATATTTTTGGCATGGTCACCAATGCGTTCGATGGCCTTGGCGACAAAAAGCAGGTCCAGACTGGGCGAAATGGTGCGCGGGTCTTCCATCATGTAGGTGATGAGCTTGCGCACAAATCCATCGAATTCCTTATCAATTTCATCGTCTTCTTTGAGGATAGACAAAGCAACCGATGTATCCAACCGTGCGAAAGCATCCAGCGCTTTTCGCAACAAGCCGGAGGCCAGCTCAGCGGCAACGCGCAGGTCAGACGACGGGATGGCACGAGCCGAACCACTTTCAATGATCGATTTGACCATTCGGGCGATTTTTTCGGCCTCGTCTCCAGCACGCTCGAGGTTAGCGGTGGTTTTTGAAATCGCTATCAGCAAACGAAGGTCGCGGGCTGTGGGCTGACGGCGCGCAATGATGGACGACAGCTCGCGGTCAATATCAATTTCCATGGCGTTGACGCGCGCTTCGGCCTCGATAACCTGGTTTGCGCTTTCAGTGCTGAACTGCGACAAAGCGAAGATTGCCAAGCGAATCTGTGACTCAACCAGACCACCAAGCTCCATCACGCGTGAGGACACGCCGTTCAGCTCACTGTCGAATTGGCTGGATAAGTGTTTATCGGGCATACATTCTTTCTATTTGCTGATTCAGTGATTAGCCGAAACGGCCTGTGATGTAGTCTTCGGTCTCTTTGCGTTTGGGCTTGAAGAACAACTCTTCTGTCACGCCAAACTCCACCAGGTCGCCCAGGTACATATAAGCGGTGTAATCGCTGCAACGCGCGGCCTGTTGCATGTTGTGCGTCACGATCACGACCGTGTAGTCGTTCTTGAGTTCCGTGATCAGATCTTCAACTTTAGCCGTGGAGATGGGATCCAACGCCGAGCACGGCTCGTCCAGCAACAGAACTTCAGGCTTGATCGCAATGCCGCGCGCTATACACAGCCGCTGCTGCTGTCCACCTGAAAGACTCGAACCGTTCTGGTTCAGTTTGTCCTTGACCTCACCCCACAGCGCTGCCTTGCGAAGTGCCCACTCCACCCGTTCGTCCATGTCGGTACTGCTCAAATTTTCAAACAGCTTGACGCCAAAAGAAATATTGTCATAAATCGACATCGGAAACGGCGTGGGTTTTTGAAACACCATGCCGACTTTAGAGCGAATCAAGGCCACGTCTTTTTTAGACGTCAGCAAATTTTCACCTTCAAACATGATTTCGCCTTCGGCGCGCTGCTCGGGATACAGCTCGTACATGCGATTGAAAATCCGCAACAACGTGGATTTTCCACAGCCAGACGGGCCGATAAAGGCAGTCACTTTTTTCTCTGGAATTTCCAGATTGATATTTTTAAGAGCGTGAAATTTGCCGTAGTAAAAATCCAGATTTTTGACTGAAATCTTAGGCGCCGTCGTTTGGTTCATAGTTGCTTGCATTGATCGCTTTCCGTTGATGTTGACGGGTATCTGTCAGTTCTTGCTGCGTGTCAAAACACGCGCCAGGATGTTCAGGCCAAGCACCGCAACCGTGATCAGAAACACGCCCGCCCATGCCAGTTGTTGCCAATTTTCGTAAGGACTCATCGCAAACTTGAAAATCGTCACCGGCAGACTGGCCATCGGCTGGCTCAAATCAGCGGTCCAGAACTGGTTGTTCAGCGCCGTAAACAACAAAGGCGCTGTTTCGCCTGCAATCCTGGCGACCGCCAGCAAAATGCCTGTGACGACACCGGAACGCGCAGCTTTCAATGTGATGCTGATGATCACCTTCCACTTGGGTGCTCCCAGCGCGTAAGCAGCCTCGCGCAAGCCGGCAGGCACCAGTTGCAGCATGTTTTCGGTGGTCCTGATCACCACCGGAATGACGATCAGCGCCAACGCCATCACCCCTGCCCAGCCTGAAAACGATTTGAAACGCGAGACCACAACGGCATAAACGAACAAGCCAATCACGATGGAGGGCGCAGACAACAAAATGTCGTTGACGAACCGCGTCACAGAAGCGAGCCATCCCTTGGTGTCGTATTCAGCCAGATAAATGCCCGCCATGATGCCGATGGGCGTACCCACGAAGGTGGCCAGTAGCACCATCAAAATCGAGCCATAAATGGCGTTGGCAATGCCGCCCGGGTCGTTCGGTGCAGGCGTCATCTGGGTAAATGTAGCGATTGAAATTCCGCCCAGGCCCAGCCTGACGGTTTCCCACAAAATCCAGAACAGCCAAAACAGACCGAACGACATGGCTGCGAGCGAAAGAATCAGAGCGATCTGGTTGATGCGCTTGCGACGTGCAAACTTGGTCAGTCGCTGGTCGATCATCACGGCGCTCATGTTTTTTCCCCTTCGCCTTTTTGCAATTGCGCAAGCATCAGCTTGGACAAAGCCAGCACCACAAAGGTAATGAAGAAAAGCACAAGGCCCAGATAAATCAACGCTGCTTGGTGCAATCCCTCGGCAGCCTCGGCAAATTCGTTTGCCAGTGCCGAAGTGATGCTATTGGCCGCCTGAAACAGGCTGAGCGAGTCGAGCTGGTTGAAATTACCGATTACAAACGTGATGGCCATGGTCTCACCCAGTGCACGCCCCAAGCCCAACATAATGCCGCCGACCACACCCGCTTTGGTGTACGGCAACACCACCTTGAACACAACTTCCCAAGTGGTGGAACCCAGCGCATAGGCAGACTCTTTGAGCATGACCGGGGTAACATCAAACACATCGCGCATCACGGATGCAATGAACGGGATGATCATGATGGCCAGAATGATGCCGGCCGACAAAATCCCAATACCCACAGGCGGACCAGAGACCAGCGCACCCAGGTACGGGACCGAGCCGAACGCGTTTTGAAGTGGCTGCTGGACATAAGTCGCCAGAATCGGGCCAAACACCAGCAAACCCCACATGCCATACACAATGGATGGCACAGCGGCCAAAAGCTCAATGGCCGTGCCCAAAGGCCTTTTCAGCCATGCAGGCGACAGCTCGGTCAAAAACAGGGCAATACCAAAACTGACGGGTACCGCGATCACCAAGGCAATCAGCGATGTCGCCAGCGTGCCATAGATCATGACCAGGCCGCCGTACTCGTTCTTCACCGGGTCCCAGGTGGTACTGGTCAAAAACCCCAGACCGTATTTGCTGATGGCTGGCCAGGCGCCCGCGACCAGGGATAACAAAATGCCGACCAGCAACAGGAGCGTTAGCCAGGCCGCGCCTTTGGCAGCCCAGCCAAAAAGCTGGTCGGCCCACGGGCTTCTGCGTACAGTGTTTTGAGGCGGTGGATTGGTCATGTGGCGATGGCCTGCCTCTGACGATGCGTCAAAGGTAGTCGTGTTGGCAGATAAAGTTGAAGACACGTAAAACCTTTGAAGTTTAATGCGCTACCGCGAAGACTGGATGCAATCCGAGCTGAAACGGCCTACTTGAAGGCAACCGCTTTGCCCGATGCGTCCTTGATTTCTCCCCATGCTTTTTCAATGAAAGGCTTCACACTGGCCGGCATGGGCACATAGTCGAGGTCATCGGCCGTTTTGTCGCCGTTTTTGTAAGCCCAGTCAAAAAACTTCAGTGATGCTGTTGCTTGACCAGGTTTGTCCTGCACTTTTTGCATCAGAATGAACGTGGCACCGGTGATGGGCCACGAATCCTTGCCAGGCTGCTCCGTCAAAATCTGGTAAAAGCTTTTGGTCCATTCTGCACCGGCGGCAGCTGCCTTGAAGCTGGTATCGTCCGGTGACACAAAGTTACCTGCTGCGTTGCGCATTTGTGCAAATGTCATTTTATTTTGTTTGACGTAAGCATACTCAACGTAACCAATGGAATTGGGCAAGCGGCCCACAAAAGCGGCAACGCCTTCATTGCCTTTACCGCCCGCACCAACTGGCCAGTTCACGGCTGTGCCCTCACCCACTTTGGTTTTCCACTCTGGGTTGGCCTTGCTCAGATAGTTGGTGAAGATGAAACTGGTGCCCGAACCATCCGCACGACGAACCGGTGCAATGGCCGCATCTGGTAAAGCCAGGCTCGGGTTCATGGCCTTGATTGCCGGGTCAGTCCACTTGGTGATCTTGCCAAGGTAAATGTCACCCAGAATTTGTCCGCTCAGCTTGAGCTGGCCTGGGTTGATGCCCTTGATGTTCACCACGGGAACCACACCACCAATCACGGTAGGAAACTGAACCAAGCCTTTCTTTGCCAACTCGTCGTCCTTCAAAGGCGCATCCGATGCCCCGAAATCCACGGTTTTAGCTTCGATCTGGCGCAGGCCAGCACCTGAACCCACCGACTGGTAATTGATTTTGACGCCGGTTGCCTTGTTGTAATCAGCAGCCCACTTTGAATACAGGGGTGCGGGAAAGCTGGCACCTGCGCCCGTCACGTCCTGGGCCATCGACAGCACTGGGCAAGCAGCCACGCCAAAAGCAGTCATGGCGCCGATCAGGGGAAATTTGAAATTCAGTTTCATGGGTATACCTTTGGAGTTGATTGCAGACATGCACACACTGTAGAACGTTCGTATGACAAAACCATGACAGTCCAAGTGGCAGGACTTGACTCTGTCATATTTTTGTCACGCGGTTCTTTTACGCTTGTGGGGTTTTAATCAAGGAGTCTTCCAAATGCCAACTTTTCAAGCCAATCGCCGTTCCATTTTGCTTGCTGCCGCCATCGCCGTTTTGTCTGGCTACGCCACAGCGTCCGGACCGGTTTCCGTTGCCGACACGATGGCAGCCACAGCAGAACTGAGCACGCTCAGCAGCCTGATCGTCAAGGCTGGACTGACCGACACGCTCAAGGGCACCGGTCCCTTCACCGTGTTTGCACCCACCAACGCTGCTTTTGCCAAGGTCCCTGCCAAAACCATGGATGAGCTGGCCAAGGATCCTGAAAAACTCAAGGCTGTGCTGACGTATCACGTCATCCCCGGCAAGGTCATGGCTGGCGATGTGAAGAACGGTAACGTCAAGACCGTCAACGGTGCCAACCTGGCCCTGTCCAAAGCCGGCGACTTCGTCACGGTCGAAGACGGTCTGGTTCAAAAAGCCGACGTTGCAGCAACCAACGGCGTGGTGCATGTCGTTGACAGCGTATTTATTCCGCCAGCACGCTGATCGTTTCTCAATCCAATCCTACGCGATGCAGCAGATTGCAGCATCGCGTTTTTTTATTACCGCGCGATATTTGCAAGCTGCCTGGCGGCAGCTGACACACAATTTCAACTGAAGGCATCAAGCCATGACAAGTTCAACATCAGTCGCTACGCGCCGACGATGGTTGTGCGGCACAAGCCTCACGGCTGCGGCCGTCGCCATGCCATGCATTGCCCAGACTACCAAGTCTTTGGCGCTGAAAAATCTTGTGGTGGCGCAAATTGTCGATACCTCACAGGCGCAGCAGGATGTCTCAAAAGACTTCCTTATCGGTTCGCGTGCAGCTTGGCAAGACATCAATCTGCGTGGCGGCATCCGCGGCAATCAGATCCAGCACTTGACGCTCGAAACTGACGGTACACCGGCCAGTTTGCGGGCCGCTCTCGACACTGTCAAAAACAACCCCTTGTGCGTGGCGCTTTCTGGCAGTGCTGGGGACGCTTTAGCCACACAGTTGGTGACACAAGTACGGCAAAGTGGCCTCAACATCGCCCATGCGGCACCCTGGCTGCAAAACTCAAGCCTCGAACTGGACGACAACACCTTTGCGATATTTGCTGCCCGGCAGGAACAAATCACTTACGCCCTGAAAACCTTGTCAATCATGGGTCTGAACGAGCTGGGCGTCATTTTCGGGTCAGAACGTGACCAGGCTTTGTACAACATTGAAGTCGAACGGATTGCAGCGAGCATGCAATTGAAGCTGCAAACTTTTAATGCGGGAGGAGAATTGCGATTGCTGGCTCAAACAATGACCCCCCGTACGCCCGCCGTGCTGCTGTTTGTCGGCGGCACGCCGGAGTTGGCAGAATTTACACAAGGGCTGGACAAACAGTCACGCCAGCGCTACATCGTTGCTTTGGCCGATATCAACCTTCAGACCATGCTGCAGATGGGCGCAGCACGTCATACCCCAGTCATTGCAACGCAGCCGGTACCGGTCGTCAATTCCAGTACCCCAGTGGTGAGAAGCTATCGCGAAATCCTGGCGCGTCTGTTTGATGAACCCCCAACCTCTTTGAGTCTGGCAGGCTTTATTGCCGCGCGTTACACCTTCGAGGTGCTCAGCGCAGTGGCAGGGCCATTGACACGACAAAGCGCGCTGGCAGCGTTTCAAAAGCGCAGCCCAATGGATATCGGCGGCTTCAGGGTCAGCTTTAATAAGCAGCGCCGCAGCAGCACCTACGTGACCCAGACCATGATGACCCTTGATGGACGACTGATTGGTCAGCGCATCAACGATAAGTTAGCCGCTTGAATGATATGCTGACCTGATTCATAGAAAACAAATTCAGCCATGCAAAATGGAACGCTATTGGCGGCTGTGGATTTAGGATCCAACAGCTTTCGCCTCGAGATTGGTCGCTTTGACCAGGGCCATATCAACCGAACCGAATACCTCAAGGAAACCGTCCGTCAGGGCAACGGGCTGGACGCTGACCGCAACCTGACCCTGGAGGCCATGCAGCGCGGCTGGGACTGTCTGGCACGATTTGCTGAGCGGCTCGCAGGCTTCAAAAAAAGCCAGGTCAGGGCAGTCGCCACCCAAACGCTTCGCGAAGCCCGGAACCGTCATGAGTTTTTGGACAAAGCGCACACCATTCTGGGCTTTCCTATCGACGTGATTCCTGGGCGTGAAGAGGCCCGGCTGATTTATCAGGGCGTAGCGCACATGCTGCCCCAGTCCGATGAACGCCGTCTGGTCGTGGACATTGGCGGCAGGTCGACAGAAATGATTGTCGGCAAGGGTCTGGACGCGTTTGACATGGAGTCGTACAGGGTGGGCAGCGTAGCCTGGTCGATGAAGTATTTTGCGGACGGGCAGTTCAGCTTGCGTGCTTTCAAGGCGGCCGAGGTGGCTGCCAAAGCCGTACTCGACCAAGCCGTCAATACTTACGAGGCGGGCTCTTGGGATGTGGCCTACGGTTCGTCTGGCACCATTGGCGCTGTCAGTGATGTCTTGACAGCGGGCGGCTGGCCGGCCGGCGTTGTCAGTCAGGCCGGACTCGACTGGCTGCTGGACCGCCTGGTGAAAGCGCAAGGCGCTGACCGCCTGAAAATCGACGGCATGAAAGAAGACCGCCGCGCCGTGATTGGCGGCGGGGTGAGCGTCCTGCGCGCCGTATTTGACCTACTTGGCATTGAGCAAATGCAGGCAGCACAAGGCGCACTGCGGCACGGCGTGCTGTATGACCTGATAGACCGCGAACAGGTCCAAACAGATTTGCGTTCGATCAGCGTCGCACGTCTTGCGGCCCGATTTGACGTCGATGCAGCTCAGGCTGGCCGTGTCAGCAAAGTGGCGCAGCATCTTTTTTTAAAGACCAGCCCGGACGTGTCGGTGCCCGATACAGAGCGCCGCCTGCGAAAATTGCAGTGGGCCGCACAACTGCATGAGATCGGCAGCCGCATTTCACACAGCGATTACCACAAGCACGGCGCCTATATTCTGGACAACGCCGATGCGCCCGGCTTTGCACAACCCGAGCTGCACCGCCTGAGCCTGCTGGTGTTGGGCCACCGGGGCAAGCTGCGCAAACTGGAGGTTGATTTTGAAGACCCCCTTTTTGTTCAGCAACTGATGTGTCTGCGAATTGCGGTCATTTTGTGCCACGCCAGGCGAGAACCCGACATCAGGGGACTTCAGTTTCGAGTCAGTGACACCGCTGCAAAAACCTTTTTTCTGACCTGCCGCCCAGACTGGTCTGACGGATTTCCCCAGTCGGTGCATTTGTTGAAAGAAGAAGTGCTGGCCTGGCAAAAAACGCCCTGGACATTGGCCTTTGCCAGCAGCTAAACGCCAAACCCCACCACTAAAGCAATTCTGGTGATTGCACAGTCACAATGACTGTCTGGCTCTGGCCGTCGCGTTGCCGGTTGCGCAGCCACCAGAGCGCGCCCTTTTTAACCGCACATTCAGCCTCTTTCATCCCCAGCAGTTGCGCAATGGTTTGCCCCATAACCGGCTGGTGGCCAATGACCAGCACCGGGTATTTGTGGGCGGGCCATTGCACCAGTTCCAGCA
The DNA here is from genome assembly GCA_947478725.1 of Comamonadaceae bacterium. GTDB lineage: Bacteria > Pseudomonadota > Gammaproteobacteria > Burkholderiales > Burkholderiaceae_C > Polaromonas. Next base: position 16,679 of record CANJWZ010000030.1, on the reverse strand, counting down.
GCTGATGGGCCTTGGCGTCGGGTGCCAGCTCGGGCCGCACTTTGTACTTGCGTCCCAGTGCCAGAGCCGTTTGCTCGCAGCGGCGGGCCGGACTGACCCAGATGCGCGCCCCTTCCGGCAACTGCCTGTCCAGCCAGGCGGCCATGCGCAGGGCCTGTTTTTCTCCACGCTGGGTCAGGGAACGATTCAGATCAAGCGGCGTTTGCGTCTCATCGACTAAGCCGTCTTCAGCTTCTGCATGGCGCCACAAGATCAGGTCCACAGCTTGAGCCCCGCGACATTATTTTTTACGCCGTTCAGGCAAGGCGTAGCGCGCCACCAGTGCAGCCTGTGCGCCGTAGCCCTTGCCCGGCTGGCCTGCATTGACGCGGGTATAGTGCCCGTTACTTTGCAAGTCCCAGGCGTCCACACCGTCATGCAGATACGCCACCAGACACTCATCAATGATGCGCTGTCGAATTTTGGCGTCCGTCACGGGCCAGGCCAGCTCGATCCGGCGCAGCATGTTGCGGTTCATCCAGTCAGCGCTGGACAAATACAACTCTTCAACCGCTTCGCAGCGGAAGTAAAACACCCGCGAATGCTCCAGAAAGCGGCCAATGATGGAGCGCACGCGAATGTTGTCGGTCATGCCCGGTACCTGTGCTGGCAGCATGCAGGCGCCACGCACAATCAGGTCAATCTTCACGCCACTCTGCCCTGCCCTGACGAGGGCCAGCATCAGGTCTTCGTCGGTCAGCGCGTTCATTTTGGCCACAATGCGGGTGGCCTTGCCCTTCAGGGCGGCCTCGCCCAAGGCATCAATTTTCTCAATCAGTTTGCGCTGCAACTGAAAAGGAGCCAGCAGCAGGTGGTGCAGCTTGGGCAGCCGGCTCTGACTGGCCAGTTGCACAAACACGTTGTCCATATCCAGCGTCAATTGCGGCTCGCAGCTCAGATAACTCACATCGGTGTACAGGCGTGCCGTGCGCGGGTTGTAGTTACCGGTCGACAAATGTCCGTAGCGTACCAGGTGGCGGCCTTCACGCCGGGTAACAAGCAGCATTTTGGCGTGGGTTTTTAAGCCCACCACGCCGTAAACCACCTGCGCACCTATCGACTCCAGCATTTCTGCCCAGTTGATATTGGCTTCTTCATCAAAGCGCGCTTTCAGTTCCACCACCACCGTCACTTCCTTGCCGCGCCGCACCGCCTCGCGCAGCAACAGCATCAACTCTGAATCAGAACCCGTCCGATAAATGGTTTGCTTGATGGCCAGGACCAACGGGTCATTGACGGCCTCACGCAAAAAGTCGAGCACACCATCAAAACTTTCAAACGGCTGGTGGATAGCCACATCGCCCTGCTTGAGGCGTTCAAAAAACGACTGCCCCTGTACCAACTGAGTGGGATAGCTGGGCTTGTGAGCAATAAACAGCAGCCTCGGGTCGTTGACCAAATCAACAATCTGCGTCAAACGCACCAAATTTACCGGGCCATGCACGCGGTACAGGGCCAGCTCCGGCAAGTCGAACTGCTTGAGCAAAAAGGCCGACAAATAATCAGAGCAGCCCGAAGACACTTCCAGTCGGACGGCTTGGCCGTAGTGGCGCTGCTCCAGCCCCTGGCGCAAGGCGGTGCGGAGATTTTGCACATCGTCCTCATCGACTGCCAGGTCGGAATGGCGGGTCACGCGAAACTGTGAAAACTGCCCCACCTCCCTGCCAGGGAACAGGTCGGCAAGGTGGGAGCGAATCACGCTGGACAGTGATACAAACAGCATGCCCTTGTTGATACCGCTGCTGCTTTTGTCCGGCATATGAATAAAGCGCGGCAACACCCGCGGCACTTTGACAATGGCAATCTCGTTTTCGCGGCCAAAGGCATCGTGGCCACTGAGCCGCACAATAAAGTTCAAAGACTTGTTGGCCACCTGCGGGAACGGGTGCGAGGGGTCCAGCCCCACGGGTATCAGCAGTGGCCGTACTTCACGTTCAAAGTAGGATTTGACCCAGCGCTTCTGGTCAGCATTGCGTTCGCCGTGCGAGACGATGCGGATACCCTGCTTTTCGAACTCAGGCAGGAGATTGTCGTTGTACAACGCGTACTGACGCGCCACCATGTCATGCGCCAGGGCAGACAGCGCCTTGAATGACTCGACCGTGTACAGCCCTTTTTGTTCGCTGGTTTGTGCAGCCGTCAGGTGGGGTGCGGCACGTACTTCAAAAAATTCGTCCAGGTTGGACGACACAATGCACAAATAGCGCAACCGTTCCAGCAAGGGAACGTCAGCGCGCCGGGCCCAGTCCAGCACCCGCTCGTTAAAAGCCAGGATGCTGTGGTCTCGGTCCAGAAACTGGACCGGTTTAGCTGCGGGCTGTTTTGGCGAAGTGGATGTTGTGGTCAGGAGAGTCAAGGCGTGTGCAGTTGTTGTGAATGGCGTGGGACTACCGACCAGTGTTTACAAGTTTGATGACAATGGTGTGACAGCCGCACCGGCTGACCCCATGTTACTTGCCTTCTGTGGCTGGGCGCTGACCAAAAACCCTTCAAACAACTGAGCTGCTTGCGACCAGCTGAAGTCAAGCGCACGCAAGCGGGCTTCATGGCGCGGTACGGCCAGCGCCTGATAACAAGCCTGCTGCAAGTCAGCATGCAGAACACCGCCGTGATGAACGCCATCATCCGTTCCACCAGCCTTGCACAGCACCTCCAGCGGCCCGTCAACCGGGTAGGCCGCTACCGGTGTGCCAGTGGCCATCGCCTCCAACATCACCAGGCCAAAGGTTTCAGACCGGCTGGGAAACACAAACACATCGGCAGCTGAGTACACACTGGCCAGCTCCTGCCGGGGCAACACGCCCATCCAGCGCACCAGCGGGTAGCGCTGCTTGAGCGATGCCTCCAGCGGGCCCACGCCGCAGACCACCTTGGTGCCCGGTATGTCAAGATTCAAAAAAGCATCAATGTTTTTTTCATAGGACACACGGCCCACAAACAGCGACACAGGCCGCACCAGTGTGCCCATCGGTGGGTACAACCTGGGTTGCGGCTGGTAGGCAAAGAGATCGGTGTCAACACCGTGCGTCCAGCCCCGCAGGTTTTTAAAGCCGCGCTGGGACAGCATGCGCATCACGCCGTTGGTGGGCACCATCACGCCCGCTGATGGCTTGTGAAAGTACCTGAACAGCGCGTAGCCCCATGACAGTGGAATCTTCAGTGCAGCCTGCAAGATTTCAGGGAACTTGGTGTGAAATGCAGTGGTAAACCGGAGCGCTCGTTTGGTGCAGTAGCTGCGCGCAGCCCAGCCCAGCGGCCCCTCCGTGGCAATATGAATCGCCTCGGGTGCAAACGCATCAAGCTTTTCTGTCAGCACCCGTTTGGGTGACACAGCCAGGTCAATGCCCGCATAGCCAGGGCAGGGCCGGGTTTTAAACAGGCCGGGGTGTATCACGTCAACGATGTGGCCCAGCGCCTGCAGTTCGCGCACCAGCTCGACCAGCGTGGTGACGACGCCATTGACCTGCGGTAGCCATGCGTCAGTGATGAGTGCAATTTTCATGTTTGTTGACTTCGTTGATGTGCCATCAAGCGTTAACGGTGTTGCCCATTTGTGCACGGCCTTGCGTCTCATGCGACGGGGCCCAGTGCAGCAGTTCCAGCGTGCCATCAAAGTGTTCAACCAGCGCGGTACGGCTTTCCACCCAGTCGCCATCGTTGCAATACAGCACGCCGTCTATGTCGCGCATCTCGGCGCGATGGATATGTCCGCATACCACGCCCTGGTGACCGCGCCGCCGTGCCTCGTTGGCCACGGCCACCTCGAAATCAGTCACGTAGTTCAGTGCGCTTTTGACCTTTTGCTTCAGGTACGCCGACAGGGACCAATACGGCAAGCCCAGGCGGGCGCGCAAGCTGTTCAGGTAGCGATTCAACTTGAGCGTGAATTCATACAGGTTGTCCCCGACGATGGCCAGCCACTTGGCGCATTGCACCACTGCATCGAAGTAGTCACCGTGAATGACCCACAACTGACGCCCATCAGCGGTGGTGTGTACCGCCTCTTCCATCACCTCGATATCGCCAAAGCGCAGGCCGATGAATTCGCGCGCAAACTCATCATGGTTGCCCGGTATGAACACCACCCGGCAGCCCTTGCGTGCACGCTTGAGCAGCTTTTGAACCACGTCGTTGTGGGCCTGCGGCCAATACCATTTGCGGCGCAGTTGCCAGCCGTCAATGATGTCGCCAACCAGGTACAGGTTGTCGCTGGGGTGGGCTTTTAAAAAATCCAGCAGCGCATCGGCCTGGCAGCCTGGCGTGCCCAGGTGCAGGTCAGAGATAAAAACCGTGCGATAACGTTTGCGCAGCGATTCATCATCGTTGTCATGCGTCTCCTGGGCACCTGCACCTGATGCACTGCCCATGGAGCCCAAAGCGTCAAACATCGTCCGCATCACACAGTCACAGCTTTATGGGCAGGTTGCGCCGTGAAGTGCTTCAGATAGCGCGGCGGCAGATCGGCAATGCGCATCATCATCGGCAGGTCCGCAGAATTAAAGTCAGGGTCCCAGGCCGGAGCACCCAGCACCTTGGCACCCAAGCGCAAGTAGCCGCGAATCAGCGCGGGCGGCTCAATGTTCAGCGAGTCGTCGAGCTTGTCAACTGGCAGCGCCAGACGCGGCGTGACGTGATAGTCAATCGGTGCCAAATGCGTCTGCCTGACCTGTCGCCAGATGCTGGCTGCCGCCTGACCGCTGTTTGCGCCAGGCGTTTGCATCGGGATGCTGGCGCAGCCAATCATGGTGTCCAGCTGGTTACGCGCCATGAATTCAGCCAGCGCACCCCACAGCGCCAAGATGACGCCACCCGAGCGGTGGTCTGCATGCACGCAGCTGCGGCCCAGCTCAACCATCCGCTCGCGCAGGCTGCGCAGGCGCGTCAGGTCAAACTCGGTGTCGCTGTAGGTGCTGCCCGCACGCTTGGCCTGGGTAGGTGTCAACACGCGGTAGGTGCCAATCACATCGCCGCTGGCCTCGTCTCGCACCAGCAGGTGCTCGCAGTAGTCGTCGAACAAATCAATGTCATGGCCGGGCACTGTCACGGGTAATGTGGCCCCCATTTCAAGCGCAAAAACCTGGTATCTCAGGCGCTGCGCCGCCCGGACCTCGTCTTGATGCCGGGCCCAGCTGACCGAGATTTTGCCCACGGCAGGCCTTTGAACAACATCGGAAACGACAGTTTGACCGCTTGGACAAAGTGACCCCCGGATAACTTGTGGCATCGCCACGGGGGACAGGGCAAAGGTGGGGTTGGGCAGTTCTTTCATAGCGGGCTCCTTGGGTTTATCGCTGTCGGTTCACTGTTCAAAATTTGCTGTAAAAAAGCCCCGGGGTCGGGGCTACTGATGGGAGGACATTTGCCAACGCTCGGGAGCATGGGGCGAATGCTTTGAAGTCCCTCCAGCCAGGGCCGCGCTCCCGGCTGGAAGCGCAAGCCACCCGGGCTGCTGGCCAGTGCCTTGGCGGTGCAGCGCAAAATGCGCAGGCACTGCTGGTTGAAATTCAGACTTGGTATGGCTTGTTCGACTTTTTGCATGCACGTATTTTGAAAGTACGGGGTGACGTGCTTGTGTCAGTTAAGTGGCAGTTGCGTGACAGGACAGGGCCGCGATGCATTCGGCTTGCCCGCATGGACTGGCCGTGAATGCGCTGCGCACCCTGCAAGCCAGCCGCCGCTCTGGCAACATCCTAGGATGCCCCAATTGACCCCAGACAGTTGCCCCACCCTGACCGCCAATCTGACAGTCTTGTACGACGGTGCCTGCCCCCTGTGCCGCCGAGAAATTGCTGTTTACCAAGACCTTCAGCCGGTCGATGCTGGCCAGACACTGACGTTTTCAGACATCAGCCGGGCGGACTCAGCGCTGCCAGCGGGCGGCGTGCGCAGCGACTATCTGGCGCGCTTTCATGTGCAGCGGGGTGGTGGTCAGGTGCTCAGTGGCGCGGCGGCTTTTGTGGCGCTGTGGGCTACGCTGCCCGGCTGGCGCTACCTGGCATTTGCGGCCCGCCTGCCTGGCGCCACCCCGCTTCTGGAGGTGGTGTATCGCGGCTTTTTGCGTATCAGGCCGCAAATGCAGGGCATCGCCAGGGCGTTTGAAGCGCCTCGCGTGTCAAAAGCACTGGCTGGCGACTTGCGGTCAGACCAGGCCGGAGAAACCGGTGCGGTGTGGATCTACCGCGGCCTGCTGGCCGTCTCAGGCGACGCAGGCGTACGCGAATTTGCCCAGCGCCATTTGAAAACCGAGCAAGTCCACCTGGACAACATCAACGCCGTTTTGCCGTGGCCACAGCGCAGCCGCCTGCTGCCCGGCTGGCGCGTGGCTGGCTTTGCCACCGGTGCCCTGCCCGCCCTGTTTGGCCCACGCGCGGTGTACGCCACCATTGCAGCGGTTGAAACCTTTGTCGACCAGCACTACCAGCACCAGATCGACAAGCTGCAAAATCAGCCGGAGCACGCCGAGCTGCTCAAACTGCTGCAGGAATGTCAGCAAGACGAATGCGAGCACCGCGACGAAGCCCTGGCCCAGCAAACCCAGCCGCCCGGCTGGCTGCTGCTCGCCTGGTGCAAGCTGGTCGGAAGCGGGTCCAGTGCGGCAGTGGCGCTGGCGCGGCATATCTAGTTTTTCGGAATGCTATTTCTTTAATAGCTGGTTACCTCGGTATTTATTGGCCTAAAGCCACTTTTTGCACCTGGAAAAGGCAGTTTTTGACCTTTAAAAGCTGTCGCAAGACGGTATTTGCCCCGCTGGAGGCTCTGAGAAGCTATTTTTGACTTGTTTTCAGGCATCTTTTAGACCTCCGGACCTATGAAAACTTGGGTGAAAAGCTTCTGAACTCATAGCAGCTTGAAGTTCATTGGAGTCTGACTCCGATTGTTAAATACCCTCCACAAACCTGGGATGATTCACCGATCCTAGGCATCGAAAACTTCCTGCAAATCTAGTTTTCTGGCGCTCCGTGCATTGATCATGGAACGCAATCTTGCTATCTCACCCAGGGACATCCGGATGATTGGCGTTAAAAACACTCAAGTCAAGTTTCGACTTCATCCTCTCAACCATCCCGCAAAAGCATGACATCAACCCCTTTATTCTTTTGCTAAAACGTGACTGCACGATTGTGGTGTGCGGCGCCCTGGAGGCCATGGCATCTGTGAACAACATGGAACTGGCCGCTCACCGCAAGCGTGTGACGGGCTCGCTCATTGGAAGCATTGCCGACACCCGGGAGATTTTGGACTTTTGTGCAAAGCACGCGATCGGCCCAGATGTGGAGCTCATCAAAATTGAGGATATCAACAGTGCCTACAACAAAATCGAAAGCGGCGACGTACGGTTTCGGTATGTCATTGATATGTCCTCGATCAACAAGGATTCATAACACTGGCATTTTTGCCGACCCGCGGTGTGACAGGCAAGAACCAGGGCGGATTGAAGCTGCTGAGTGCGAACTCGCTCGGCTCATGCTTTATCTCCCGTCATCCGCGCCAGCACTTCGGCGGTGGCGGCAGTGTCTGCCTGGCCAAGACCCAAGGCCATCGCCGCCGTGTAAATGGAGTGGCAGGTGTCCAGCAGCGGGGTGGGGCAATGCACCGAACGCGCCATCTCGCTGATGATCTGCATGTCTTTTTGCCATAGCGCGATCTTCATGCTGGCCGGCTCATAGTTGCGCTCAATCATCATTGGCATGCGCAGCCGCATCGCGCCCGTGCCGATGTAAGGGCTGTGGCCCATCTGCGCCAGCGCCACAGCCGGATCAAGATCCATACGGCGGCACAAAGTCACCATCTCGGCATAAGCCACGTTGTAAATGGCCACGAGGTGGTTGGCAGCAAGTTTGAGCTTGGTGCCCGCACCCAGCGCGCCTACGCGTGGGGCTTGCAGCGTGAACGCTTGCGCCAGCGCCGCTGCCTCGCGGCAAGCAGCTGGCGAGCCGCTCAAGTAAATGATCCAGTTTTGCTGCGGTGCGGGCACGGCTGTGCCACTGATAGGCGCATCGACCATCTGTCGCCCCTGTTTGCGCAACGCGGCTGCCGCTGCGAGCTTGTCGGCCAACGGCAAGGTACTGGTCTCGATCACGGTCTGCCCAGCCTTGGGGCGACCCGCCTGCTGAAGCTCCGCCACCACAGCGTGTAGCGCAGCGGTGCTGGGCAGGGAGCAGATCAGCGTATCGGCCTGCTGGGCCACCTCCGTCCCAGTGGCTAGAACCCGCCCCCCACTGCGGCGCAAGCGCGCGCGAGCCGCAGGCATTGGGTCATAACCCACCACCTCATGCCCCGCTTGCAGCAGGGCGCGAGCGATGATGCTGCCCATGATGCCCAAGCCGATGATGCCGACGCGTTTGGTGTGTTGTTTCATAAGAAAAGAAGGCTGGCCGTTTGCATGAAACCGCCAAGAACTTGAAATCTGATTTATACCCCAGCCACACCAAGGCTAAGCTCAATGCGGCACCTTTAGCAGGGGCCTGAAGCCGCAGCGATTGAGTTGCAGGGAGGCTTCACGCGATCCGCTCGCCAGCCACGCGCACTGCCCACTGCAATTTACCTGTGCCGCAACGCCAGCAGGGCCGCAAACGCAGCCAAGCCCAAAGCAATTGAAAACCACAGCGCAGATGGGCCAAAGCGCTCTATCGCCAAGCCAAAAACATAGGGTGCCAGCGCCTGCGCAAAGCGTGCGGGCATCATCAGCTTGCCTTGCCGGGCGCCATAGCCGCCGGGGCCGAAAAACAGCAGGGGCAGCGTGCCGTTGGCAATCGTCATCACGCCGTTGCCGGCACCATGCAAGACTGTAAAAACAACACCTGCCGGCACACCCAGGGCCAGAAACAAAAGCGCGCCGACGGCGTGGGCGGTGGACGCGATTCGGGCAGAAACCAGGGCGCTGATGTTGCGCAGCAGGCTGTATTCAAGCAGCCGGCCTGCCACCTGCGCTGGGCCGACCAGCGCTGCCAAGGCAATCGCACTGGCCAGGCCCACACCATTGGCCTGCAGCAGCTCGGGCAGATGCGCTGCCATGGCGGTGCTGGTGAACCAGGTGGTACCAAAAACAAAGGCCAGCAGCCATGATGTGGACGGCGGCGCAGACTTGGCGGGCGGCTGGTTGGCCACTGGCGTGCTGGCAGGCACTGCGGCATCCACTTTTTGCGTCTTGTTTGCTGGCGGCAGCAACAGGTTCAAAGGCAAGGCTATCAGCAGATGAATCGCCGCCCATGCCAGGCACGCGCCGCGCCAACCGAACTCCAGGTTCAGCCAAGTGGTGAGCGGCCAGCCGATGGTGCTGGCAAAGCCGGCAATCAGCGTGATGCCAGTAATCGCCGAGCGTGCCGTGGCGCCATACATCCTGACCAAGGCTGAAAATGCGCCCTCATAAAAGCCTGCGGACATCGCCACGCCTATCAGCATCCAAGCGGCAAACAGCCCAACCGGCCCCTGCACTGCCGACAAAGCCGCCAGCCCGGCTGCAAAAACAAGGCTGTTGCAAGACAACACTAGGCGCCCGCCGTAGTGGTCTACAAACCGTCCTGCGATTGGCCCCAATGCAGCCGACACCAGCAAAGCCACCGAAAAAGCCAAAAACACGGTCGAAGCGGCAAGGCCCAGACTTTGAGCCATGTCCTTGGCCAAAATAGCCACGATGTAATAGGTCGACGCGTAGGCGATGGTGACGGCCGAGCCCAGTTTGGCGACCGTGATGACCCGTTCGTTGGGTGCCATGTGCAGCAGCCGCATCAGATACTCTTTTGATTCACGCGTTTTGACAAGGCCTCAGCACTTTCTTTGCGCTCGCTGTAGCGGTCTGTCAGCCAGCTTGATGCGCCCCGCGTGAGCAGGGTGAACTTGACCAGCTCTTCCATCACATCAACGATGCGGTCGTAATAGCTTGACGGCTGCATGCGCCCTGCTTCGTCGAACTCTAAAAACGCTTTGGCCACTGACGACTGATTGGGGATGGTGAGCATGCGCATCCAGCGCCCCAGCACGCGCATCTGGTTGACGGCGTTGAACGACTGGCTGCCGCCGCTGACTTGCATCAGCGCCAGGGTTTTGCCCTGCGTGGGCCGCACCGCGCCGAGCGCCAGCGGTATCCAGTCGATTTGCGATTTCATGATGCCAGTCATGGCGCCGTGGCGTTCGGGCGATGTCCAGACCATGCCTTCGGCCCATTCGGCCAGGGCGCGCAGCTCGGCGACCTTGGGGTGGGTGTCGGGTGCGTCGTCTGGCAAGGGCAGGCCGCTCGGGTTGAAGGTTTTGGTTTCGCAGCCCATGGCCTCAAGCAGTCGGGCCGCTTCTTGACTGGCCAGACGGCTGTAAGAGCGCTCGCGTACCGAGCCGTAAAGCAGCAGGATACGGGGTGGGCTGGGCGGCGGGTGGCTGGGCTGGGCCGTAATGGGCAGCGCCGGGACATTGAAAAGCGCTGGGTCAAGGTTAGGAAGTTGCATAAAAAATAGCCGACATCTTGTTTTAATTCAATATTTCAATTATATTTGAATTATGGAAACAATTGAACAAACCACTAAGCAGATGGACGACATGGACGAGGCAAGCGCCGTCAAAGCTCTGGCCGCCCTGGCGCAAGCCCAGCGGCTGCGCGCTTTTCGGGCGCTGGTGGCGGCTGGCCCAAGCGGGTTGACACCAGGGGTGATGGCTGAGCAACTGGCCGTAGCGCCCAGTGCCTTGTCGTTTCATTTGAAAGAACTTTCACATTCAGGCCTGGTGAGCGCCGAGGCGCGTGGCCGCAACCTGATTTACCGCGCCAACTTTGACCACATGACCGCCCTGCTCGGGTATCTGACGGCGCATTGCTGCCAGGGTCAGCCGTGTGAGGTCAGCAGCCTGGCCGAATGCCTGGTCTGCTAAAAAGGCCTTTTAGCTTCTTTTTACCTATTTTTTAGGGCTCCAGACCAATGAGTACTTGGACAAGAAGCTCCTGAATCAATAGCAACTTAAAACCAACCGAGAAATCGCCATGTCCATCCAACCCATCAATGTGCTGTTTTTATGCACCCACAACTCAGCCCGCAGCATCTTGGCCGAGGCGCTGTTAAACCACATCAGCAAAGGCCGCTTCAAGGCCTATTCAGCCGGCAGCAGCCCGCGTGATAACCAGCAGCCCAACCCGATTGGCATTGAGGTGTTGAAGTCTGCGGGCATTGCCACTGAGGGGCTGTTTAGCAAAAGCTGGGACGACTTTGCAAAACCCGACGCTCCTGTGATGAACCTGGTGATCACGGTGTGCGACAACGCCGCTGGCGAGGTCTGCCCCTACTGGCCCGGCCAGCCCGCCACCGCACATTGGGGCTACCCCGACCCATCCGAAGGTGATGGCGACGACGCCCATAAACGCGAAGCCTTCAGGCAAACGCTGTACGCGCTGCGCCGCAGACTGGAACTGCTGGTCAATCTGCCAGAAGCCAGCGTCAGCCGATTGATGCTGGAAACCACCGCACGCCATCTGGCCAAGTCTTGACACCATGAGCCAGCTGCCTTTAAAAAACCAACTGTTCGCTGAATTTGTCGGCACCGCCGCCCTGCTTTGCGCGGTGATTGGCTCGGGCATCATGGCCGTGAATTTGAGCGGTGGCAACAACGGCGTGGCGCTGCTGGCCAACACGCTGGCCACTGTGTTTGCGCTGTATGTGTTGATCGAGCTGCTGGGGCCCGTCAGCGGCGCGCACTTTAACCCTCTGGTGACGCTGATGGTGCTTTTCAGAACATCAAAACAGGCTGCAGGCCAGAAAAATTCTGTGCAAGCAGCTTCTCTTTTTATAGCATTTCAGTTGTTGGGAGCGATCGCTGGCGCATGGCTGGCCAACGCCATGTTTGACCTGAGCGTGTTGCAGTTCAGCAGCAAAGTGCGCGGCGGCTGGGGCCAGTGGCTGGGTGAAATCATTGCAACGGCTGGCTTGATTCTGGTGGTGCTGCGCGCACCCGTTGGCAAGGCTGCTGGCATGGTGGCCTGCTACATCGGCGCGGCGTACTGGTTCACGTCCAGCACTTCGTTTGCCAACCCGGCTGCTGTGATGGGACGCATGTTCAGCGACAGCTTTGCAGGCATTGCGCCGGGCAGTGCTTTGGGCTTTGTAGCGGCGCAGTGTGTGGGGGCGGTGGTGGGCGTGGCGCTGCACCGCGCGCTGGGAAAACCCGTTTAAAACCTTGTACCCACTGACAGCCGCAACATGTCCTGCGGCGTGAAGTTAACCTGTGGATCCCAGGATGCGCGCACAAAGTAACGAGGCCAGTCGTAACCGACTGACAGGCCAAATCGGCTGATGGGCGCGCCGCCAACCAAGCCCTTTTTTTGCAGCAAGTCCAGCGTCAAACGGTGGTTGCCATAGACGGGGCCGCGGTACACCAGATGCATGTTTTGCTGGTCGGGGTTCAGCCGGTTGTCGCGCACCACTTGCAACGCCAGCGAACGGTTGTTGGCCCAGCGGTAGCCACCAGACAGCATCCATGCGTCGTTTGGGTCAAAGTTCAAATTGGCGTAGTTGCGCAAGTTGGTGCGGCCTGCGCCGACGCCCACGAACCAGGTCTGGCCCGTCTCCACCATGGCACTGCCGCCCGCAAAGCCGCCCGAGGCGATTTGCAGTGACGGCACAAAGCGCACCGGTCCCAGTGGATAGCTGCTGTCCCAACCCGCACGCAGCTGTTTGACGTCTTGCGAGGCCGAGCCGTACCAGCCCAGCCACGCATTGCCAAAACTGCCGGTGGCGCGCAAATTCACGTCGAGTGCAGGCGCTGCAGGCAGACCGCCACCAGACAGCTGGTACTGCCCGACAGTAAGTTTGTACGAGACCGGTTGCAAAGCCCCATCAGCGGCACGGGCAGGCCCGAACCCGGCCATCAGCAAGCAAGCCACGGCAGATAAACGCAGGAACATCGAAGAAAAAAACATCATCCGCCTAGTCTACGCTGGATAAACAGCGCGGCTCAAAGCCACTTTTGTAAAAACAGCGCGCCGCCCATCTTCGGGTCCAGCTGGTAGGCACCAAAGCCGATACGTTCGTACAGCCTGATGGCACTGTGGTTGCCGCTGAGGACTTCGAGCGTGAGCTTGCAGGCGCCCCGCGCAGTGGCGATTTGTTCGACCACGGCCAGCATCTGTTCACCTACCCGCTGACCCCTGTGGCTGGCCAGCACCGCCACATCGTGGACATTGACCAGCGGCTTGCAGGCAAAGGTTGAGAAGCCTTCGATACAGTTGACCAGACCGACCGGCGCACTACCGTCAAAGGCCAGCACGCTAAAAGCTTGCGGCCGTTTGGCCAGTTCTTGCACCAGATGCGCTTTGGCAAAATCACTGAGCGGCGCACCGCCGCCCGCCGGGTCTTGCGCATAGGCGTCCAGCAGCGCCACGATGGCATGGGCGTGCAAAGCGTCGCTGTAGTTGGCTTGCAAAATTCGCATAGGTTCAAGTACCAGGCACCGGATGGCAAAGTAAGCTTCCATGATAATTGCTCGCAACAACAACTCAGGAGACAGACATGACAACACCAAGAACATCGACCGCCCGCCGTGGCCTGCTGGCCGCTGGTGCCGCAACTGTCTTGACCAGCGCCTTGCCGGCAGCCTTTGCGCAGTCCAAAGTGCTGCTGCGCATATCCACCCCGGCCGTGCCGGACGACTGGCACGCCAAAATGTGGACCGTCTTCAAAGACTCCTTGGACAAAAGCGCGCCGGGTGAGTTTGACGTGCAGATCAACCTGAATGCCTCGCTCTTCAAACAGGGTGCAGAGCCCGCCGCCATGGCGCGAGGCAACCTGGAGCTGACGACCATTTCAGCCTTTGACATTGCCAAGCTGGTGCCTGAGTTTTCAGTGTTCACGGCCGGCTACATCGTGCGTGACCCAGCGCACCAGCAAAAGGTGTTCAACGGCCCCATCGGCACCGACATGTTCAAGACCGTGGCGGAAAAAATGGACATCACGCCGCTGGCCACCGCCTACCTGGGCACGCGCCAGGTGAATTTACGGGAGGTGCGCAATGTCAAAACCCCGGCCGACCTGAAAGGCGTGAAGCTGCGCATGCCCGGCAGCAAGGAATGGCTGTTTTTGGGCGAAGCCTTGGGTGTGACACCCACACCGCTGGCCTTTGGTGAGGTGTACCTGGGCCTGAAAACCGGCACGATTGATGGCCAGGACAACCCCCTGCCCACGGTGCGTGCCGCCAAGTTTTATGAAGTGACCAAACAGATCGTGCTGACCAGCCACCTGGTCGACAGCCTGTTCATTGCGATATCTAACAAGGCATCGGCCAGCATGACCCCGGCGCAGCGCCAAAAAGTAAAAGCTGCTGCCGATGCTGCATCAGCTTACAACAACGACAACCGCATCAAGGAAGAAGCTCAGTCCGTGGACTACTTCAAACAGCAAGGCCTGCAAGTGACCACGCCCGATGTGGAGGCATTTCGCAAAACGGTGCAAACGGCGTACTTGAATTCCGACTACGCCAAGGTGTGGCCCAAAGGCTTGCTTGAGCGCATCAACGCAACAAAGTAAGTACCGATGTGGTTTAAAAAAACCGCCAACGCGATTGGCGGGAGCCTGTTTTTGGCCTTGTTTATCGTCTTCTTGATTCAGGTCCTAGCGCGCTTTGGCTTGAACAAGCCGCTGGCCTGGACAGACGAGCTGGCGGTGATTTTGTATGTGTGGATTATTTTGTGGGCCGCCGCCTTTGTGGTGCCCGAACGTGAACATGTGGCGTTTGACCTGCTGTGGAACAGCGCTGGGCCACGCACCCGCCGCGCCATGCAGATAGTGGGCCATACGTTGATTGGCGGCCTGGCTCTGTGTGCTGTTCCGGCCACCTGGGACTATGTTTACTTCATGAAGCGTGAAGGTACGCCGGTGCTGGGCCTGCCTTTCATGGCGGTGTTTTTGCCGTTTGTGTTTTTGCTGGTGGCGCTGGTGGTCCGCTCGGTCTGGGCCATTTGGCGGGCCATCAAGGGCGAAGGCCTGGACTCGGAGTTACGGCTTTGAGCGGCGCACTCACCGTGCTGTTGCTGGTGCTCGTCGGCGCCATGCTGCTGCGCATGCCGATTGGCTTTTCCATGATCGCGTCCGGCATTGCCTACCTGCTGGTCAAGCGGCAAGACCTGGGCCTGGTGGCGGAGCAAATTGGCAACGGCCTTTACAACAGCTACGTGCTGCTGGCCGTGCCGCTGTTTGTGTTCGCGGCCAACATCATGAATGCGGGCACCGTCAGCGAGCGCATTTTTGACTTCTGCCGGATTCTGGTGGGCCGCATGCGCGGCGGGCTGGCGCAAGTTGACATTCTGGTCAGCGTGATTTTTTCAGGCATGAGCGGCAGCGCCATTGCCGATGCCGCCGGGCCGGGTTTGGTCACCATCAAGCAGATGCTGAAAAAGCCTGAATACTCGCGCGGCTTTGCCGGTGCGGTGGTGGTGGCCAGTGCCACACTGGGGCCGATCATTCCGCCGTCGATCCCGATGGTGATTTACGCCATGGTGTCGGGCGCATCGGTCGGGGCGCTGTTTTTGGGCGGTGTGGTGCCGGGTTTTTTGATGGCAGCGCTGATGATGATCGTCGTGCACCTGATGGCCGTCAAGCGCAACATGCCGCGTGAAGACGCCATCCCGCTGCGCGACTGGCCGGCCATCATTTACCGCGGTGCGCTACCGCTGTCGATGCCGATGGTGCTGCTGGGCGGTATCTATTCAGGCGCCTTCACGCCGACTGAAGCGGCCGCGGTGGCTGCGCTGCATGCTTTGATTCTGGCAGGCGTGGTGTACCGGGCCTTGAGCTGGCGCAGCTTTTGGGGCGTGGTGATGGAGTCGACTCGCGGCAGCGCAGTGATCACGCTCATTTTGGCGGGCTCGTTCATCCTCAATTACGCCTTCACATCCGAAGGCGTGCCGCAGGCGATGGCGCAGTGGGTTGACAGCATGCACCTTAGTCAGATCAAGTTTTTGCTGCTGGTCAATCTGATGTTTCTGGTGCTCGGCTGCTTTTTAGATGTGTCCGTGCTGCTGCTGGTGTTTGTGCCCATGCTGCTGCCTGCGGCCAAGCTGCTGGGCGTGGATCTGGTGCATTTTGGCGTGCTGGTGGTGCTGAACATGATGATTGGCCTGATTCACCCGCCGTTTGGCATGCTGCTGTTTGTGACCAAGGCACTGACAGGCATACCGATTGGCGAGATGATGAAAGAAGGCTGGCCGTTTCTGGTCATGCTGCTGCTGCTCTTGCTGGCGATGACGTTTTTTCCTCAAATCGTGCTGTGGCTGCCGCAAACCATGGGTTACGGCGGCAAATAGTGGCGGCAACAAAGAGCCTGCGAGGCGAGCCCCTCTGACATCTCTTCGACCTGAGTGTGTTGCCTTGCCGTCATCCAAGATCAAAGCCTGCTTGAGACATCAGGTGGGCTTTTTTATTGCAATGGGGAGATCAGGTTCTGGCAACCCGTTCATGAACTGCCTACCCAAAGAATCGAGCGACTAAATACCTGGCACCAGCTCTTGTCAGCGCTTCAAACTAAGGAACCTCTGCAAAACCCTGACAACGATACCGGTCTGAAAGACGTTGAACGAAGATGAAACAAATCAGCCTTGCCAGCAGCGGATTCGAGCTTGTAACCAAGCGCACGCGCAAGCGTGTGTTTCTCGATGAGATGAGCTTGGTTGT
>CANJWZ010000029.1 GCA_947478725.1 Comamonadaceae bacterium | reverse complement strand
TCAAACATCAATCGAGTCAAATGGTTGGTGGTTTCTGCCTGTGATCGTGTCAAGAGTGGGACGTAATCGCCGATGTTGAATTTGGTGTAACTGGAACGGGTGTGTGTTCTTCGATGCATGTTTTTGGACGTAAAAAAACCAGCTCGATGGCTGGTTCGTGGAGGGGACGAGTGGTGTGGCCTCATGGCGAGTCCTCCGGTGGTGCCGTGTACGCGAACATCCGACACATGGCGATCAGATCTGGATCGATGCCCCCCTCATTTGGCACGAATATCTCGACGCCGATGCCGGTGTCATCAAGCACAAACACCATGTCATAGCAGGCTGGAAGTTCTTCGATGAACTCGAAGGAGGGGGTAAAGCCGGCGGCATTGAAGCGGATGCCGGTGAACCTGTTGTGCAGGATGTCAAAACCGACCGTGGCCCTGATGGCTTCGATGCTGTCCCCGGCTTCGACTACGAGGAAGTAGCCAAGCTCGTTGGAATCGAAAGCCTCGCCGCCGAGGTCATTGATGCGTTGCTGCACCAACTCCCTGATTGCTGGGTTGCTGATTTGGTCAATGGTTGAAACATCACGAACGACGATCACGGGGCACCTCCAGGCTGGGTTTCTGTTTTGGGAATTGACGGTATGAGGGTTGGTGGTAAATGTCGCGAGGAAGAAAAGCTGATGTGATTGAGTGCGTGAATGACATGGGTGGCTCCTTTGGGTTGGATAATTCGCAGACGAAAAAAAGCCCACATGCTTTGACACATGCAGGCTGGTGGTAAAGGCGAAAGGTAGCTATGGCCTTGGCCTTTTGAAATAGCTATAGCCCAGCATGGCGGTCAGGGCGACGATGGTCAGGAGGGCAAGCTTTAGGGCCAGTGCCAGGACGGCGACCCATACGAGGAGGGATCCCAGTTTGAGGAGCGTAAGGCTGGCAAGGCTGGCAAGGCTGAATCCGATGATCGGCAGGAGCATGAGAAATCCTTTGAGGTTTGTGGACGGGTGAAAAAAAGCCCCGAACGTTTCCGTAGGGGGCTTGGCGGGGTGATGGTTGGGGCGGGTGACGTCATGGGTGTGGTGAAGGTACGTGCGTGGCACTTGCAAGCAGCGCCTCCTGAAGGCATTAGAGCAACGCCTTCAATTCGTCGTGCCCCAGCGTCAGACTGAGCTTGCAGAATTCGTCCTGAGGCTTTCTGTCTTGGGTTTCACACCTCAATCACGTTGACCACTTATTCCAGTTCGCGGCCAAATAGGCTCATGGTTTGTAGCAGGCCTTCGCTTCGACGAAATGCCAGGATTTCCATAAATTACGTCCAGGAATTTACGTTTAATTTGCCTGGATGCTTGACTTAATAATCCTGGATACATTAAAATTCACTCCAGGCGATTATGCCTGAACCAAACCGGAGCAAAAAATGCACCCTTCTAATGAAAACCTTCCGACCCCGATCACATCGATGGAAAACTTGTTCGGTGGACCAGACAACTCCTCACGATCGGAAAAAGTCTTCGTCGGCCACAACCTGGGAAATCGGACATTTTTGGCCCTGATTCCGATGAAGGACTTCTATTCGATGTCAAAGGTTGCCAATGAGCGGCAAGAGGATGGGACACCCGCATCGCAGCGACCCTTAGACGAAGCCCACGCCGCAAAACTCGCCAAATACGTGCTGAAAGGCTTGGTCACGGCGGCAATTGAATATCGAAGCAATTTTGGGAAGGCCGCATCTTCGGAACTTGAGGCCATTCAAGCTCAAATGGGGGAGCAGGTTTACCTCTCCATGCAACCGCTGGTGGTCAACTTACGAACTTGTACACCGGGGGGCAAGGACATTCAGGGCAAGCGCATGGAACAGGATGGAGAAACGGCCTGCTACAAAATTTTCCTGAACCAACGCGACTTGTTCTACGTTGTAGATGGTCAGCACCGCAGGTATGCAATGGAAATGGTCTTTGAGTTTTTGACGGAACTTCGCCTCAACCGAAAGTACCCCAAAAAGCCCAAGCTGTTCGATGCCGACTTCAAAGAAGTCGTTCCATCGGCAATCCTGGCAGCGTGGGACGAATGCGATGAAGTTGCTCGCGCATTTTGTCGGGTCGCCGTAGAGATCCACCTGGGGCTTGGAGTGAAGCAGGAACAGCAGCTGTTCCACGACCTAAACAATTTGTCCAAAAAAGTGGCGACTAGTCTGGCACTGCGTTTCGACTCGGCCAATCCAGTAAACCGGTTCATACAAACGGAATTGCTGCGCGACATTCTTCAATGGGATGACGTTGTAGATGGCGATGTGGCTGATTGGCACACCGATACGGGCAAATGGACATTCAAAGATTTGGCCGCAGTCAATGCGTTGCTTTTCTTGAACAAGACAAACATTGCGAACGCCGCACCGGCAGATGTCGAAGCACGCAAACCCCTCGCCGCGCGGGCGTGGGAATCCATTTGCATGGTTCCTGGTTTTGGAGAACCTGGTGCAAAAACAAAAACCGTGATGGCCCAACCAGTTGTCGTCAAGGCAGTTGCCAAATTGGTGTTCGACTTGGCCTTTGGTCGGCGCCGCTCCCCAAGTGCAGACGGAGAGTTGGAACTGCTATTAACCAAATTGTCTTCGGTCAATTTCTCACACGACAACCCGTGCTGGCGCTACTATGAAATGACTGATGAGGGTCGCATCGAACATAATCTCGCTGGACTCAAACGATTTCTGCCCGCCGATGATGGCTCCAATCGCGACATCGGGCGTTTCGATCCGGCTACTGGCTGGATGCGGTTCGGTTCGAAGCACAATGACATTTTCCCGATCATTGGGGATATGTTGCGCTGGCAACTGGGATTGCCGTCTCGTCACAACCGTGATGAAGACCTAAACGAGAGCTTGGGCCTTTAAGGATTTCTCGTCAATTGCGTACTTCGGGTCGTGCGAATTGATGAAATTCCACCCGAACTGTAGAAACGCCCTAGGACCCGCTGGGGGTGCTAGGGCGCATGGATACTGGTGGCCTGGGGCGGAATCGAACCACCGACACAAGGATTTTCAATCCTCTGCTCTACCGACTGAGCTACCGGGCCAAGCCTTTGATTATATAACAGCCATCGGGCGGCTCACGTGCCGCGCTTGCCGCGTGTGAGGTCCACGCCAAGTTGCTTGAGCTTGCGATACAGATGGGTGCGTTCCAGACCGGTTTTTTCAGCGACCCGGGTCATAGAGCCCCCTTCTTTGGCCAGGTGAAATTCAAAATACGCCTTCTCAAACTCATCGCGTGCATCACGCAGGGGCTTTTCGAGTAAAAAGCTCTGGTTGGCCTGTGGACCCATATCAACCATGACAGGCGGTGTGCTGCCCGTCATGGCGGCTTCAACCGTCGACTCTGATGGGGCGACCTTGGAGCCCAAAGGCGGGAGCTGTCGGCTGACAGATTTCGTCAGCCCCTGCTCAACCGCTTTGAGCAGCTTTTGAAGGGTGATGGGCTTTTCAAGAAACGCCATGGCGCCAATTTTGGTGGCTTCAACCGCGGTGTCGATGGTGGCGTGACCACTCATCATGATGACCGGCATGGTCAGCAAACCAGTCGCAGACCATTCCTTTAAAAGCGTCACACCGTCGGTGTCAGGCATCCAGATATCCAGCAGCACCAGATCTGGTTTGCTGCGCTGGCGGGCAGCACGTGCTTGTGCGGCGTTTTCAGCCAGCTCTATCTGGTGGCCTTCGTCGTTCAGAATTTCGGACAGCAGGTCGCGTATGCCCAGTTCATCGTCGACCACCAGAATGTTTGCCATATTGAATTGTTGCCCTGCCAGTTTGCTTGAATGATGTCAGACCGCTACCGCGAATGATAACGATACTTGGGCGCCTGACACGACGCCGTCTGTCACGCGGTTGGAAATATCAATCCGCGCACCGTGCTCATCAGCAATTTTTTTAACCACCGCCAGACCCAAACCGGTACCTTTGACCTTGGTTGTGACGTAAGGCTCAAAGGCGCGCTTGAGGATCCGCTCGGGAAAACCACTGCCGTTGTCCCGAACAATCAGACGCACACGCCCTGATGAGCCAGGGGGTCGTGCGTACTCGGTTTTAAGTGTGACGACACCGCCTGTTAAACCCTCTTGTGCATCCTGCGCGTTTTGCACCAAGTTATGAATGATCTGGCGCAGCTGCTGGGCATCGCCGTTGATCAGGGGTGCGGCAGCATCCAGTTCTGTGCGCACCGTCTGGTCAGCATGATCACTTGCATAAAGCTGCATCACATCACCGATCAGCACGTTCAGGTCAACCGGCTTGAGCTCGGCGGCGGGCAGACGGGCATAGTCACGAAATTCATTGACCAGCCGCTTCATGGCGTCGACCTGATCGACGATGGTCTTGACCGACTTGGTCAGCAGCGCTTGCTCTGTTGCCTCCAGCTTGCCGGTCAGCTTCATTTCAAGCCGTTCGGCAGACAGCTGAATAGGCGTGAGCGGATTTTTGATTTCATGAGCCAGCCTGCGGGCGACTTCACCCCAGGCCTGGGCGCGCTGGGCCGAGACCATTTCAGACACATCGTCAAACACCAGCAAAAACTCCTGGGCGCCGGGCATTTTGGCACCGCGCGCAATCAGGGTGATGGCGTTGTCCACAGAGCCCGGCAGGGCGGTGTTGAGTTCAAACGATTGTTGCCACTGCTCCTGCCCATGAGGCGGGTTGGCATCACCGAGAAAATCTGCGAATTGCGCATTCACGTCTTTGGAAAATGCATCAAGCCCGGGGACGTCAGACAGCAGCTTGTCGTGATAAGCCGCCATGGGCGCGCGCAAGATACGGGTGGCCCCCGGATTGCTTGACTGAATACGCCCGTCAACGTCGAGCACAATCACGCCCGCCGTGAGATTGTCCAGGATGGTTTGCAGATTGGCGCGCGCAGCGTCCACCTGGCTCATGCTTTGCTGGACAGCCGAGCGCGCATCACTGAGCTGCTGGGTCATGTCGGCAAACGAACGCGTCAGGCCGCCCAGTTCGTCCCTGCCTTGGAGCGCAGCCTTGGGGGTCAAGTCGCCCAAGGCCACTTGCCGTACGCCTTCGGCCAGCACCAGCAGCGGCTTGGCCAGCTGGTTGCCGAGCAGAACTGCCAGCAGCACGGCACCAAATATCGCCAAAAACAGACTGAGCGTCAGCGTGCCGATATACATGCGGCGCAAACCTTCTCTGGCCAGCGCGCGCTCCTGATACTCGCGGTTGGCCTCTTGAACGGCAATGGCATTGGCCACGACCGTGGCGGGAATGCCCTGAGTCACCTGCAAAAACCGTCCTTCTGCCAGCAGGCCGAGATTGGTACTGTTCAGCAGCGCCAGCGCTTGAATCCGGCCCGAGGGTACGGCTGCACTTGCCCCTGCTGGCCCGCCTGAAGACTCTTCCAGGCCTTCAATCTGGGTCGCCACACGCTGAGTTTTGGCGTTGCGAAAAAGCGTTGCTGACGGTCGGTCGGGGTTGATCTTGAAACGCGAATCGCCGACGCTGGAAATCACCTGACCGCCTGCTGTCCACAGCACCACATCACTGGCAGACAACTGATCGCGCAGCCGCTCCAGCGCAAGAGCCGCCATGCCATCTGGCGTTTCCGACAATTGCGTTGCCGCCAGCCGGGTTTTGTTGGCCAGGTCAAGCGCCATGGCATCCAGGGTGGCGCGGCCCAGATTCAGTCCCGCATCCAGAGCGCCCTCCACCTTCACATCAAACCAGCTTTCAATCGAGCGTGACACAAACTGGTAGGACACACCGTAAATCAGCAAGCCTGGCAACAGGCCCACCAAGGCGAAGATGGCTGCCAGTTTGACCAGCAGACGGCTGCCAAAGCGGCCTTGCCGCAAGCGAACAAACAGGCGCACCGCGATCCAGCCAATCACCAGAAGCAGCAACCCGGCCACCGCAATATTGAGCACCAACAGCTGGGCGTAATTGCGCTCGTACAGCTCGCGGTTGCCGGTGGCCTGCGTCAGCAAAAAAAGAAGTACCAGACTGAGCGCAAGAACAGTGCCGGCCCCCACGCCCACCGTCCAGCGAAAGACCGGGCTGCTCTTGGGATCATCCGCACGCCCGTTGAGGCCCGCCTTTTTCCTCTTGAATTGACCGAAATTCACTTGTCAGCCTCTTTGTTCAGAGGTACTGCAGTTTTGGTTTTATCTGACAAGGCACGCACAGCACCCAGTTGCAGGCGCTCTGTGCGCTGCGCTGAAATGGTCCAGTCTTTCTGGCCCACCACACCAATCTGAAAAGGCCGTGGCAATTGGGACAGGTCCAGGCTGTAGCTGAAGTCCAGTTTGTAGGTAGCGTCTGGTTCTAAGTCGGCGTTGTCTGCCACGCGCCAGCTCGACAGGCGCTGCACGGCTGACAGGGCATCCGTCAGGCTGTCGTAGTTCTGGTTGAGTGTGGCCCTGAGGCCGCCTGCCCCCTGCACGACACCGTTGACGATATTGACCCGCCAGACACGCGTCAAGGGCTGATACGCCAGCCTGATGGTACGGGCGGCACTGACCACGCGCCGGTCCGTCCAGTACCAGCGGCTCTGGTAAATGTCCGCTTCGACCACAAAAAACATGGCGATGCCCTTGACCAGCGCATCTTCAACCGGCGTGGGCAGCTCAAAGCGCACGTTAGCCGACAGGTAAACGCCATCCTCGGCGCGCTCCACTTTCAATTGGCCAATGTCAGCCGCCTGGGCGTTTGGGCTGAGCTGCAGCAGGCCCATGCAAAGCATCAAAGCCGCCAGGGAACCCCTGAAAACCATCGCTACAAAACACGCCATGCGCTGCAAAGGCCTGGTTACCGGAAAACGCATCGCAGCCTCAAGCAGTTTGCTTTTTAATGAGGGCGTAATAAAAACCGTCGTGTTCACCCAACAAATTGTCCGGGAAGACCGCGCCAGATGAGCCGTTTTGGGGCATTAAATGGCCCGCAGAAGGCATTAATCGGGCGTCAGTGTGGTGCGTAAGAAACGTTTGCACCTGCGCATCGCCCTCTGCCCTGAATACCGAGCAGGTGCAGTACACCATGGCACCGCCCGGTTTGAGCAGTGGCCAGAGCGTTTGCATCAACTTCGCCTGAAGACTGGCCAGTTGCGCAATGTCCGTGGGGCGGCGCAGCCAGCGCACGTCAGGATGGCGACGCACGATGCCCGATGCCGTGCAGGGGGCATCCAGCAAAATTCCGTCGAAAAGCACGCCATCCCACCACCGGTCAGGCTGGGCTGCATCGCCAACGGCAATCTGGGCGTGCAGCCCCAGGCGCGTCAGGTTTTGCTCAATGCGCTCGCAGCGGCGTGCATCAATGTCCAGCGCGGTTACCTTGCAGTCGGCCAGTTCTAGCAGGTGCGCGGTTTTGCCGCCGGGCGCAGCGCAGGCGTCAAGAATCGTCAGGCCTGGGCCCGGCGGCAAGGCCTTCAGCAGCAAGGGCGCCGCCATTTGCGCCGCAGCATCCTGCACTGAAAAATGACCTTCTGCGTAGCCGGGTAAGGACGGCACCGCCACCGCATGGGCCAGCACCACACCCTGATCGCCCAATGCTGCCGCTTCAATATTCATAGCTGCTAGCCCTTGAATATATTGGTCTATAGACGTTTTCCGTCTATTGATTCTCAGCGTCAACGGCGCTTTGGTGTTGTTGGCGCGCAAGATGGCTTGCCAATGCTCGGGGTGGTCTTTGCGCAGGCGGTCTATCCACCACTGGGGATGGTTCCACACGGCCTGCGGGTTGGCATCGGTCTTGGCCACCAGCGCCTCACGCTCCCGCAAAAAACGCCGCAGGCAACCGTTGATGAAGCTGGCTTGGTGGGTGGTCGCTTCGCTGCGCTTGGCCGCTTCAACCGCTTGGTCGACCAGCGTAAAGTCTGTATAAGATGGCGTCCAACTTTCCGGCGGAGCGCCCCTAAAGAAATGAGTCCCCTTGGGGGGCAGCGCAGCAGACGCAGACGTAGACTCAGTGGCAAGCGTGGGGGCTTTTTTTTCTCGCCAAAGCAAGGCGAGAACCACGCACAGCAAGGCATCGGCCTCAGGCGGTGGTGGCTTTTTGGCCAGTTGTTGGCGTAGCGCCTCGGCTCGACCCAGCCAGCGCAAGGCGTGAAAGCCCAGTGCCTGCACGCCCGGTCGCAAACGTGCATCCACGTCCAGCAAGGCAGCGGTCATGGACTGGCCATCGCGCACCGCCAACAGCAAGCCGCTGGCGCCTTGAAGCTGCCGCCACAACGGAACTTGAGCCGTTGCTAAAGGGGAAGCTGGTGCGGCGGATGAAGAGTTGTTTTGCATGCAAAAGAGTGGAAAGCCGTCAAAAACGGCGGCTGGCTTGTTTCAGACTATTTTCGGGCCGTTTTCAGGCCGTTTTCAGGCCGTTTTCAGGTATGAAATTGTACTTTTGACCAATAAATACAAGGGGAAGCAGCTATTTATTTGGTAGCTGAAAATAGATCGATCACCGGTCCGAGTGTGCCAGTTTAATCATGGGCCGCACAAACGCGCATCACTTCGGCACCGTAGGCCTCGAGCTTTTTAACGCCCATGCCGGCAATGCCTTGCAGATCGTGCACGGACTGCGGGTCGCGCTCGGCGATGGCGCGCAGCGTGGCGTCGTGAAAAATCACAAATGCAGGCAGGTTGTGCTCTCGGGCCACTTCAGCGCGCCAGGCTTTGAGCCTAGCCAACCGCTCCAGCGCGCCTGCGTTGAGTGCGGCCTCAGCAATGCCTTTGGCAGATGTTTTGGTGACTTTTTTAGCCCGGCTTGATTTTTCAGAGCCGGTTTGTTCACGCAGCATCACGCTGGTCTGGCCTTTGAGGACTTGGCGCGCATCAGGCAGCAACTGCAGCGTGCCATACGCTTCGGCATCCACGTAAACCATGTTTTTGGCAATCAGCTGGCGCAATACCGCGCGCCATTGGGCTTCAGCGAGGTCGCTGCCAATGCCGAAAGTAGACAGCTTGTCGTGGCTGTGTTGCAGCACTTTTTCAGTCGCCTTGCCGCGCAAAATATCCATCAGATGCCCCGCCCCAAAACTGATGCCACTGGCCTGCTGGACGCGGTAAATACAGCTCAGGATCTTGCGGGCTGCGTCGGTCGCGTCCCATACGGCTGGTGGCTGCAAACAGTTGTCGCAGTTATTGCAACGCGCCCCCACGCTCGTCACTTCGTGTAATTCGCTGCCCCCCGAGGGGGCGTTTTTTCCTAGGGGCGGCCCGTCGGAAAAAGGCTTATCTTTAGCCTCAATATATTTTTCGTCGAAATAGGCAAGCAAGCTGACGCGCCTGCACGCCGTTCCTTCGGCCAGATTAAGCAAGGCATCGAGCTTGCCACGCATCACGGCCTTGAACTCTTCGCTAGCGGCCTCGCTGGTGTCAATCATGCGGCGCTGGTTGACCACATCGTTTAGGCCATAGGTCATCCAGGCATTGGCAGGCAGCCCGTCGCGCCCCGCCCTGCCGGTTTCCTGGTAGTAGCCTTCGATGTTTTTGGGCATGTCCAGGTGTGCCACAAAGCGCACATCGGGCTTGTCAATCCCCATGCCAAAGGCAATGGTGGCCACCATCACCATGCCGTCGTCGCGCAAAAACCTGTCTTGGCGCTGTTGCCGCAGCGCCGAGTCAAGCCCCGCGTGGTAGGCCATGGCGTTGATGCCTGCAGCAGCCAGCGTGTCGGCAATTTCCTCAACCCGCTTGCGTGACTGGCAGTAAACGATGCCCGCTTCGCCTGCGTGTTCAGTTTGAATAAAGCGCAGCAGTTGCCGCGTGGCGTCGGTTTTTTCAACAATGCTGTAGCGGATGTTCGGGCGGTCAAAGCTGGACACAAATTGCGCCGCATCTTCAAGCTGTAGGCGCTCGACCATGTCTTGCCGCGTCAGCGCATCGGCAGTGGCCGTGAGCGCCATGCGCGGCACGTCAGGAAACATCTCATGGAGCAGGCTCAAACTTCGATATTCGGGCCTGAAGTCGTGGCCCCACTGGCTGACGCAGTGCGCCTCGTCAATCGCAAACAGGCTCAATTTGCCGCGCTGGTTCAGGCCGCGCAACAGGTCTTTCATGCGCGGCGTATTGATGCGTTCGGGCGCTGCATACAGCAGGGTTAACTCCGCGCTTTTCAACTGCTTTTCAATCGCGCTGGCTTCATCAAAGCTCTGCGTCGAATTTAAAAACGCAGCTGACACGCCCGCCTCGCGCAGCGCACCGACCTGGTCGTGCATCAGCGCAATCAAGGGCGAGATAACAATCGTGACGCCGTGCCCGGCGTTTTGCCGCGTGATGGCCGGTATCTGGTAGCACAGTGATTTGCCGCCGCCCGTGGGCATCAGCACCAGCGCGTCGCCGCCACCGACCACATGGTCAACGATGGCCGCCTGCGGCCCGCGAAAGTCAGCGTAGCCAAAGACCTCGCCCAGAATGTCCAGCGGTGAGGGTTGATGGGTGGCTTGATGGGCGGTTTCAGTCAATTCAGGTCAATTTATTTGCTATTAAAAACGAAGCTCGTAGCGCATGTAATCATTGGCTTGGAGGCAGATTTGACAGGTAAAACCATCTACAAGCCTACATTTGCTCCCATGGAAGCCCCTCAAACCGCCAGCCCGACAACCTCGAGCGCTTGAAATCCTCGTCCAGATCACCTTCAAAACCATGCACGACATGCTGTACGTTGGTAAAGCCTGCTGCCTCCAGCGCATTGCCAGCCGCCAGCGTGCGTTGGCCAGACCGACACAGCAGCAGCAGCGGCTGGTCTTTGCCCGTCGCTTCCCTGGCCACAGTTTGAGCAAACTTGTCCGCATCAGGCTGCAGGTCAGGGTATTCGTACCAGGGCACATTCACAACGCCGGGTGGACGGCCCACGTACAGAGACTCAATTTCCATACGTACATCAACAAACAGCGCGTCGGGGTGTGCTTGCAGCCAAGCGTAGGCTTCTTTGGGTTGTAGGTTTTTCATGGCTTTGTGAACTAGAGCCCGTATTGTCATGGAAAGTATGAGGTCAACAGGCGTTTGCGGACCCCCCGTTTAAAATGTGGTGATGAAAACCATCACCTACACCCGTGGCCAGCAGCTGCCTGCCATTCTTGAGCAACGCATCGCCATTTTGGATGGCGCGATGGGCACGATGATTCAGCGGTTCAAGCTCAGCGAGGCGCAGTACCGGGGTGAGCGGTTTAAAAACTTTCACAAAGACATCAAGGGCAACAACGAGTTGCTGAGCCTCACGCGGCCTGATGTGATCGCCGACATTCATGAAGGCTATCTGGCCGCGGGTGCGGACATGGTTGAAACGAACACCTTTGGCGCAACCACCGTGGCTCAGGCCGACTATGACATGGCCGAGCTGGCGGTAGAGATGAACTACGAATCAGCCCGCATTGCGCGCGCGGCTTGTGACAAGTTCTCAACGCCTGACAAGCCACGCTTTGTGGTGGGCGCACTCGGCCCCACACCCAAAACCGCCAGCATCAGCCCCGACGTGAATGACCCGGGCGCGCGCAACACCAGTTTTGAGGAGCTGCGCAAAGCCTATTACGAGCAAACCGAAGCGCTGGTCAAGGGTGGCAGCGATGTGCTGCTGGTGGAAACCATTTTTGACACGCTCAACGCGAAGGCGGCGCTGTTTGCGATTGACGAGTACTTTGACGACTCGGGCGAGCGCTTGCCCCTCATCATCAGTGGCACGGTCACGGATGCCTCAGGCCGCATCTTGAGCGGCCAGACCGTCACCGCCTTCTGGCACAGCGTGCGCCACGCCCGGCCGCTGGCGGTGGGCCTGAACTGCGCGCTTGGTGCGGCGCTGATGCGCCCTTACATACAAGAGCTTGCGCGGGTGGCGGGCGACACCTTTATCAGCTGCTACCCCAACGCCGGCTTGCCCAACCCGATGAGCGATACCGGCTTTGATGAGACGCCGGATGTGACTTCACGGCTGCTGCATGAGTTTGCAGCCGAAGGCCTGGTCAATATTGTGGGTGGCTGCTGCGGGACCACGCCAGACCACATTGCGGCGATTGCGCAGGCAGTTGCGCCCGTAGCCCGGCGCGGCTTGAACAGCGGATACTTTTACAAAGAAGCTGCCTGACAGGTTCTTTTCAAACACGATGCCTCAGAGTTTGGATTTCTGCGCTTGAAGGTACTGAGCTGAGATAAAATGTCGGGATCCCAAGGAGCGTTGCAGCTTCGCCCGCGTGCGAAGTCAGGCTTGGGGCTCAATGCTTGCAACCACGCTCACCTTTGTCTTAAGGTGAGTCCGTGTCTTCTTCTCTTATTCCTGCGGTTCCCCCCATGAAGCTGTCTGGCCTGGAGCCGGTCAGCATTGACACGGGAAATCTGTTTGTCAATATTGGCGAACGCACCAATGTGACAGGCTCCAAGGCATTTGCCCGCATGATCTTGAATGGCGACTTTGAGGCCGCGCTGGCCGTGGCACGCCAGCAGGTTGAAAACGGCGCGCAGATCATCGACATCAATATGGACGAAGCCATGCTGGACAGCCAGGCGGCCATGGTGCGGTTTTTGAACCTGATCGCCAGCGAACCCGACATTGCCCGTGTACCCATCATGATCGACAGCTCCAAATGGAGCGTCATCGAAGCCGGCTTGCGCTGCATTCAGGGCAAGGGAATCGTCAATTCCATCTCGATGAAAGAGGGTCTTGAGCCTTTCAAACAACAAGCCAAGCTGCTCAAGCGCTATGGCGCTGCGGCAGTGGTCATGGCGTTTGACGAAAAAGGCCAGGCCGATACCTATGAGCGCAAGACAGAAATTTGCGAACGCGCCTACCGGGTACTGGTCGATGAGCTCGACTTTCCCCCAGAAGACATTATTTTTGACCCGAACATTTTTGCGATTGCCACGGGTATTGAAGAGCACAACAACTACGCGGTCGACTTCATCAACGCCACGCGCTGGATCAAAGCCAACCTGCCTGGTGCCAAAGTGTCAGGCGGTGTGAGCAATGTGTCTTTCAGCTTTCGCGGCAATGACCCGGTGCGTGAGGCGATTCACACCGTCTTTTTGTACCACGCCATCAAGGCCGGCATGGACATGGGCATTGTGAACGCTGGCATGGTCGGCGTGTACGACGACCTGGAGCCCACGCTGAAAGAGCGGGTAGAAGACGTGGTGCTGAACCGCAGGCCAGATGCAGGCGAGCGCCTGGTTGAAGTGGCCGAGACTGCCAAAAGCGGCGCAAAAGACGACAGCAAGCGCAATGAATGGCGCCATCTTGAAGTGCGCGCCCGGCTGTCACACGCGCTGGTGCACGGCATGAACGAGTTCATCACCGAAGACACCGAAGAAATGTGGAAGCTCATCGAAGCCGAAGGCGGCCGGCCGCTGCATGTGATCGAGGGCCCGTTGATGGTCGGGATGAATGTAGTCGGCGATCTGTTTGGCCAGGGCAAGATGTTTTTGCCGCAGGTGGTCAAAAGCGCCCGGGTGATGAAGCAGGCCGTGGCGCATTTGTTGCCCTATATCGAGGCCGAAAAGCTGCTGCTCGAAGCCGCGGGCGGCGACGTCAAGACCAAAGGGAAAATCATCATCGCCACCGTCAAGGGCGACGTGCACGACATTGGCAAAAACATCGTCACCGTGGTACTCCAGTGCAATAACTTTGAAGTGGTCAACATGGGCGTGATGGTGCCCTGCCACGAGATTTTGGCGCGCGCCAAGGTTGAGGGTGCAGACATTGTGGGCCTGAGCGGCCTCATCACCCCCAGCCTGGAAGAAATGCAATACGTGGCCGCCGAAATGCAAAAAGACGACCACTTTCGCATCCGCAAAATACCGCTGCTGATTGGCGGTGCCACCTGCTCGCGGGTGCACACGGCCGTCAAAATTGCACCTCATTACGAAGGCCCGGTGGTCTATGTACCAGATGCATCGCGCAGCGTGAGCGTGGCGCAAAACCTGCTGTCAGACCATGCCGCCAAATACATTGAAGAGCTGAACAGCGACTACGACAAGGTTCGTGAGCAGCACGCCAATAAAAAACAGATACCGATGTGGACGCTGGCCAAGGCCAGAGCCAACCCAACGCTGATGGACTGGTCAGGCTACACACCGCCTGCGCCCAAGTTCATTGGCCGGCGGATATTCAAGAACTTCGACCTGACCGAGCTTGCCAAATTCATTGACTGGGGTCCGTTTTTTCAGACCTGGGACCTGGCTGGGCCGTTCCCGGCCATTTTGAAAGACGAGGTTGTGGGCACTGAAGCGGTGCGGGTTTATGCCGACGCCAAACGCATGCTGAACCGCCTGATTGAGGGCCGCTGGTTAACGGCCAGCGGCGTGATTGGCCTGTACCCTGCCAACAGCGTGGGGGACGATATTGAAATCTACACGGACGAAACGCGCAGCGAAGTCGCCCTGACCTGGCACGGCCTGCGCCAGCAAACAGAAAAAACCGCCGTTGATGGCGTGATGCGGCCCAGCCGCTGCCTGTCAGACTTTGTCGCGCCCAAAATACTCACTCCTGAATTAATAGCTGCTCATACGGATATTCCTTGGGCTGCAGGCCAGAAAGGCATCCAAAAACCGGCCGGAACGGGTCAAATCGCCGATTACATCGGTGTTTTTGCAGTCACCGCAGGCTTGGGTGCTGAAAAGAAGGAGAAGTACTTTCAGGACGACAACGATGACTATTCGTCCATCATGCTCAAGGCGCTTGCAGACCGCTTGGCAGAGGCCTTTGCCGAGTGCCTGCACCAGCGGGTGCGGCAGGATCTGTGGGGTTACGCGCCGGATGAAGCGCTGGACGTGACTGACCTGATTGGCGAGACATACCGGGGGATTCGCCCTGCTCCCGGTTACCCGGCCTGCCCCGACCACAGCGTTAAAAAAGAGATGTTTCAGTTGCTCGGCGCAGCAGACATTGGCATGGCGCTGACCGAAAGCCTGGCCATGACACCGGCTGCCAGCGTCAGCGGCTTCATGCTGAGCCATCCTGACAGCAGCTACTTCAACGTCGGCAAAATTGGTGATGATCAGCTGCATGACCTGGCCAAGCGGCGCGGCGAAAAAGCAGAAGACCTCAGCCGCTTGCTGGCTCCGAATTTGTAGCTTGGCATGGGCGGCACCATGATTTATCAGAGCCGAACGCCTGCGCCTGCGCCTGTGGCGGTGGTGGCGTGCTGGGCGCTTTGCTGGTTAACCAGGTTGGTTTGCACATGGACGACGGCTCGCGCCGCAGCCTTGAGGTTTCTCAGTCACCCACTGTGGGCAGCAAGGTCACGCTTGATGGGGCCAGCATTCACAGCCGTGATGCAGCGGACCCATCAGACAGCGCCGGTTTACCAAGCACCATAAACCAGGCACCATAAACCAGGCATGATAGGTCAGACACACCAAGTTTTAGTGCGCTTTTAATGCCCGGCGGTATTGCACCGCCTCTGCCACGTGTGTCACCTGCACGTTGGCAGCACCGGCCAAATCAGCGATGGTGCGGGCGACCTTCAGACAGCGGTGAATGCTGCGGCCTGACCAGCCCAAACGCGCTGCGGCAGTGTTCAGAAATTTGGCTGCCGCATCGTCAAGCTGGCATTGCTCATCGATGGCTTTGCCGCTCAAAGCCTGGTTGGTGTTGCCCTGGCGGGCCATGGCACGCTCGCGGGCAGCCGCCACACGAAGCCGAATCGATGCGGTACTTTCGCCCGGCGGCGCGTTGATCAATTCATCTGCTGCCAGCGCACCAACTTCGACATGCAGGTCAATCCGGTCAAGCAGCGGGCCGCTTAATTTGCCCTGATAGCGCGACACCTGATCAGGCGAACAGCGACAGGCCCGCAAGCTGGAGCCCAAGTACCCACACGGACAGGGGTTCATCGCGGCAACGAGTTGAAAGCGTGCCGGAAACTCGGCGCGCTGCGCCGCGCGTGCGATGGTGATGGTGCCGGACTCCAACGGTTCACGCAGTGCTTCGATCGCAGCCCTTGGAAATTCGGGCAATTCGTCCAAGAACAAAACACCCCGATGCGCCAGCGATATTTCGCCTGGCCGGGGCGGCGAACCACCACCAACAAGTGCCACAGCACTCGCCGTGTGATGCGGCGCACAGGTTGGCCTGACGGCCCAGGACGCCAGCGTAAAGCGCCCGCCCAAGGAGGCAACCGCCGCGCTTTCTAGCGCTTCTTGCGTCGTCATGTCGGGCAGCAGGCCGGCAAAACGCTGCGCCAACATGGATTTGCCAGAACCCGGTGCACCCATCATCAGGATGCTGTGACCCCCCGCCGCAGCAATCTCCAGCGCCCGCCGGGCTGCCGCTTGGCCTTTGACATCTGCCATATCGGCATAAGCTGTCTGCGTTGTGCGCTCTGAGGGCTGAACGCGACGCCAGCCGTCCACTGCGTCGACGGCAGCATCGCCCGGCAAAAATTGCCGCACCACATCCAGCAGGTGCTGGGCTGCAAAAATTTCGGCCCCGGGCACCAGACCAGCTTCCTGAGCACTGTTTTCAGGCAGTACAAGTTTGGGAGTGTCTGGCGAGCCTTGCGCTGACATGGCTTGCCTGATGGCCAGGCTCATCGCCAAGGCGCCGCGCACAGGACGCAAGTCACCGCCCAGGGACAGCTCGCCAGCGAACTCGTAGCCCTGCATTTTTTTCGCATCGATTTGCCCGCTGGCGGCCAATATGCCAAGCGCAATCGCCAAATCGAAACGACCAGAATCCTTGGGCAGATCGGCAGGAGCCAGATTGACAGTGATGCGCTTGTTGCCCGGAAACTCAAGCCCGGTGTTTTGAATGGCAGAGCGCACCCGTTCACGCGCCTCCTTGACCTCAGTTTCGGCAAGGCCCACCAGCGTGAAGCCAGGCAAGCCATTGGCAAGGTGTACCTCCACGCATACCGGTCGAGCCTCCAGACCGAGCAAGGCGCGGCTGTTCACGATGGAAAGGCTCATGTGAATTTCCCTGGTTTAAATGCGTTAAAAGTGTGCTTGAAACTTGAAATGCGCCAGTTTGGTGCATTCTTTGATGTGTCTTTATTTAACGCGAGAGCCGGCTAGAAGGTGTACGCGCCCGCCCACACAACTGTCAGCGTTTGGCACGCTAAATGCTAGACTTGAACGTAACTTTTTGACTTTCGATGTTTTTACCAGTTAATCCCTTAGGAGAACCCATGACATTCAGCCCCCTCAAAATAGCTGCCAGCTTTGCGATTCTTGCAACCAGCGCCAGCTTTGCACAAACCAAAGCGCCTGAGCCAGATTACACCTTGGCTTACAACGTTGGCGCGGTGTCTGACTATCGCTTCCGGGGCATTTCGCAAACCAGCTTCAAGCCCGCTGTGCAACTGGGTGTGGATTTCACGCACAAAAACGGCTTTTATCTGGGTGCTTTTGGTTCAAACGTGAGGTGGATCAAGGACTTCAACAGTGCAACCAAAGGGTCTTATGAAGTCGACCTTTATGGTGGTTTCAAGGGCAACATCACAAAAGACCTTGGTTTTGATCTTGGCGTGATCACTTATCAGTACCCAGGCAACAACTCGGGCAAGGTGGGCACGCCAGGCGCTGGTCAATTCGGCAACGCAAGCACCAATGAAGTCTACGGCGCCCTAAGCTACAACGTCCTCACATTCAAATACAGCCGAAGCATGGGCGACTTTCTGGGTAATTTGCGCAGCACTGGTAGCCAGTACTTCGACTTGAGCGCCAATTTTGACCTGGGCAACGGCTTTACATTGACACCACACGTTGGCCGACAAACTGTTCCTAACCAAAACTACAACTCTACTGATGGCAAGGCAGCCAACTACAACGACTACGCCTTGACCCTCGCTAAAGACTTCGGTAACGGTTTCTCCGGCTCCGCATCAGTGATCGGCACGAACACCAAACGACCAGGTTTTTACCGTGACACCAAAAACAATGACATCGGCAAAAACACCGTTGTTGTCGGCGTGAAATACAGTTTCTAACCCAACAACGCACACCTCAGGAGAACACATGAAACTAGTTACGGCGATCATCAAACCGTTCAAGCTCGATGAGGTGCGCGAAGCCCTCTCGGGGATTGGCGTTCAAGGCATCACGGTGACCGAGGTCAAGGGCTTCGGTCGCCAAAAGGGCCACACTGAGCTCTACCGCGGAGCCGAGTATGTGGTGGACTTTTTGCCAAAGGTCAAAATTGAAGCAGCCGTCGCTGACGACATGGTGGACCGTGTCATTGAGGCGGTTGAAGGCGCTGCACGCACCGGCAAAATTGGTGACGGCAAAGTCTTTGTCTACAACCTCGAGCAGGTCGTACGCATCCGCACAGGTGAAACCGGCAAGGAAGCCCTGTAAGGCGCAAGCCTTGCACAGTTTTCAACGCCTTCCATAAGAGAAATACAGATATGAAAA
This sequence comes from Comamonadaceae bacterium, assembly GCA_947478725.1. Lineage (GTDB taxonomy): Bacteria > Pseudomonadota > Gammaproteobacteria > Burkholderiales > Burkholderiaceae_C > Polaromonas. Next base: position 37,261 of record CANJWZ010000029.1, on the reverse strand, counting down.
AACTACTTGCCTCCCTCGTTTTGGGATTTGGCCTGCTGGCATCTGGCGCTGCTGTGTTGGCACAGGCACCCGCCGCCGCACCGGCAGCGTCTGCTGCCGCGGCCAAACCTGCTGACGCCGCACCGTCGGCTGCCCCAGCGGCAACAGCTGTTGCGGCTGCACCCGCTGCTGCTGCTGCACCTGCGGCAGCGGCCTCTGCTCCTCCTGCACCCGTACCAAACAAGGGCGATACCAGCTGGATGCTGGTATCAACCATCCTGGTTATCCTGATGACCATTCCTGGCCTGGCGTTGTTCTACGGTGGCCTGGTCCGCAGCAAGAACATGTTGTCGGTTCTCATGCAAGTCATGGTCACTTTCTCGATGATTGTGGTGCTGTGGTTCATTTACGGCTACAGCCTGGCTTTTACCGAGGGCAATGCTTTCTTCGGCGGGTTGGATCGCCTGTTCATGAAGGGCATTTGGGACAATGTTGCAGGAACGTTTGCCAATGCGGCCACCTTCAGCAAAGGCGTCGTGATTCCTGAAATCGTGTTCGCGGCCTTCCAGGCCACCTTCGCCGGCATCACCTGCTGCTTGATTGTGGGAGCTTTTGCGGAACGCATCAAGTTCTCGGCCGTGTTGCTGTTCATGGCACTGTGGTTCACCTTCAGCTATGCACCGATTGCACACATGGTCTGGTTCTGGATGGGTCCTGACGCTTACACCGGCAAAGAAGTGGTTGATGCGATGAACGCCAAAGGCGGCTATATCTGGCAAATGGGCGCACTCGACTTTGCAGGCGGCACAGTGGTTCACATCAACGCAGCTGTGGCTGGTCTGGTGGGTGCTTATGTGATCGGCAAGCGCATTGGTTACGGCAAGGAAGCCATGGCGCCACACAGCCTGACACTGACCATGGTGGGTGCCGCTTTGTTGTGGGTCGGCTGGTTCGGTTTCAACGCTGGTTCAGCGCTCGAAGCCAATGGTTTTGCTGCCCTGGCTTTCATCAACACGCTGGGCGCAACAGCTGCTGCTGTGCTGGCCTGGTGCCTGGGTGAAGCGCTGATGCGCGGCAAAGCCTCAATGTTGGGCGCTGCATCAGGCGCGGTTGCAGGCTTGGTCGCCATCACGCCTGCTGCGGGTAACGTGGGCATTGGCGGCGGTTTGATCATCGGCTTCCTGGCCGGCTTTGCCTGCCTGTGGGGTGTCAACGGCCTGAAGAAAATGCTCGGCGCTGACGACTCGCTCGACGTCTTTGGCGTGCACGGCATCGGCGGTATCCTGGGCGCGATCCTGACGGGTGTTTTCAACTCCCCAGCCTTGGGTGGCCCAGGTTACGTGGCTGACTGGGTCACAGCCACAATGGTGACGAGCGCTGACTTCTCGATCGCTTCGCAGGTCTGGGTACAAACCAAGGCTGTGTTGATCACCATCGTCTGGTCTGGCGTGGTGTCATTCATTGCCTACAAGATTGTTGATCTGACCATCGGTCTGCGCGTTAGCGAAGAAGACGAGCGCGAAGGTCTGGACATTGCGTCTCACGGCGAGACCGCGTACAACCGCTGATCCACGATAGGCGCAAGCCAAAAAGCCCGCAAACCATCAGGTTTGCGGGCTTTTTTCATTGTTTTCCGGAATTCAATAGGCTCTGAGGCCGATAAAATCAAGTACTGGCTGCTATTTAAAAAATAGCATTTGGAATATCATTGCAGGCTTCGGACCACTTCCAGCGCCTGCTCAATGCGCTCTACCGCGTGAATCGTCAGGCCTTCAAAGGCTTTGTCATTTTTCTTCGGGGCGTTGGCTTTGGGCACAATCGCCACGCTGAAGCCCAGCTTTGCTGCTTCTTTCAAACGCTCTTGGCCGCGCGGTGCCGGGCGCACTTCACCGGCCAAACCGACTTCACCAAATGCCAGAAAACCTTTGGGCAATGGCCGGCCGCGCAAGCTTGAGGTGATCGCCAACATCACGGCCAGGTCGGCTGCTGGCTCGCTGATGCGCACGCCACCCACAGCGTTGACAAACACGTCCTGGTCCATGCACGCCACACCGGCATGGCGGTGCAGCACGGCCAGCAGCATGGCCAGACGGTCTTTGTCCAGGCCTACCGACAGGCGCCGTGGCGATGGCCCGCCACTGTCGACCAGCGCCTGGATTTCGACCAACATGGGCCGGGTGCCTTCCAGCGTCACCATCACGCAACTGCCGGGCACGGGCTCGGTATGCTGACTTAAAAAGATGGCGCTGGGGTTGCTGACGCCTTTCAGTCCTTTTTCAGTCATCGCGAAAACGCCAATCTCGTTGACGGCACCAAAGCGGTTTTTAATCGCCCGCACCAGGCGAAAACTGCTGTGCGTGTCGCCCTCAAAGTACAGCACGGTGTCGACCATGTGCTCCAACACGCGCGGGCCAGCCAAGGCACCTTCTTTGGTCACGTGGCCCACCAGCACGATGCACACGCCGGATGACTTGGCCGCCCGCGTGAGGTGTGCGGCGCATTCGCGCACTTGTGCGACCGAGCCAGGGGCGGACGTGAGCTGGTCTGAATAAACGGTTTGAATCGAGTCAATCACGGCTATGGTGGGGCGCTCGTTTTCCAGTGTCGCCAGAATTTTTTCAAGCTGGATTTCAGCCAGCACTTTGACTTGTGAGCCTTCAAGACCCAGACGCCTTGAACGCAGGGCGATTTGCGCCCCGCTTTCTTCGCCTGTGACGTACAAAGTTGTGCCCCCACGTTTGCCCACTGCGTGTGGCGCTCTGCCCCCCGAGGGGGCTGGCCTGGCTTGGGGCGGCCCGGCGCTGGCGGCCGCGTCTGCAGCATTCCGGTCGAACGCGCGTTGCATAGAGTCCAACGCCTGTAGCAGCAAGGTCGATTTGCCAATGCCAGGGTCACCACCAATCAGCACCACGCCGCCTTCCACAATGCCCCCGCCCAGTACCCGGTCCAGTTCGTCATGCCCGGTGGGTGTGCGCTGCATGTCGGTGGCATCAATGTCGGACAGGGTGGTGACCTCCGACAGCTTGGCCAGGCCTTGATGCTGGTTGCTGTACCGGTTTTTGGTCGGCGCGCTGCTGTCGGCCACGCCCTCGACCAGCGTGTTCCACGCATTGCAGTGCGGGCATTTGCCCAGCCATTTGGGGCTGATGCCCCCACACTCTGTGCAGGTGTAATTGGTTTTGTCTTTGGCCATCCGCAGAGTTTACTGGGTTTATTCACAGTTACGAAAAATTCGAGTGTGCGCTCCCTTCGGCGATACTTTTCAGGTTGACAAAAGCCCACGGGGCTACTTTTGAATGTCATCTTTTTCAAGGCAGTCCATGCAACTCCCGATCAACACTTTCAAGCAGGCGCTGCAAAACAAGCAGGCGCAAATCGGCCTGTGGCTGGGCTTGTCTGATTCCTACACCGCCGAAATTTGCGCCGGTGCAGGATTTGACTGGCTGCTGGTGGACGGAGAACATGCGCCAAACGACCTGCGCAGCATCTTGCAACAGCTGCAGGCCATCGCCGGCTACCCTGCCTCGCACCCGATTGCTCGCGTGCCGATGGGCCACGGGCATGTGGGTGAAATGTTGCTCAAGCAATATCTGGACTTGGGTGTGACGACCTTGCTGGTCCCGATGGTCGATACACCTGAACAGGCTGAAGCACTGGTACGGGCGGTGCGTTACCCTCAAAACGATGGCGCAGGCGGCATCAGGGGCATGGCGGGCGCACGCGCCTCAAGGTTTGGTCGCTACCCGGCTTACGCCCATGAGGCCAATGCACAAATCTGCCTTCTGGTCCAAGCTGAAACACAAACCGCGCTAGACAACCTTGATGCGATTGCCAGCGTTGAGGGGGTTGACGGTATTTTCATCGGCCCGGCTGACTTGTCGGCATCCTTGGGGCACGTGAACAACCCCGCCCATCCCGCCGTGCAGGCTGCCATCGAAGACGCCATGGCGCGGATCAACAAGGCGGGCAAGGCTGCAGGTATTTTGACGACCGACGAGGCACTGGCAAAGCACTACCTGGCGCTGGGCGCACTGTTTGTGGCTGTCGGACTGGATACCCATTTGCTGGCCCGCCACACCAGCGCGCTGGCGGCGCGGTTTAAGCCGACCTTGCAGCCTTCCTCCCCGGTTGGGGCGAGTAAAACCTACTGACTTTCCCGAATGCGGTGACCCAACCTGGTCGAACAGAGCGTTTACATGGCACCATCACCTTTCAACCTCAAACCCGGAGACTTTTCATGACTCTTTCACGCCGTCACCTTATTCAATCTGCGAGTGCGTCAGCACTGCTGGCCGCCCTGGGGGAAAGCGCCTGGGCACAAGCGCTGGACAACCTCAAGATCGTCACCGGCTTCGCAGCGGGCGGCACCTCTGACACGCTGTGCCGCAGGGTTGCCACCCGCATGGCACCGGACTACGCCAAAGCAGCGGTGGTTGAAAACAAAACGGGTGCGGGTGGCCAGATTGCCGTGCAATTCGTCAAGGAGGCCAAGCCCGATGGCATGACCTTGCTACAAACCCCCACCTCCATCCTCACCATTTACCCGCACATTTACAAAAAGCTGCCCTACGATCCGCTGGTCGACCTGGTGCCAGCATCGCTGGCCTGTGTGTTTGACTTCGGCTTGGCGGTCGGCCCGGCTGTCCCCTTGACGGTCAAGACGGTGCCAGAATTTTTGCTCTGGGCCAAAGCCAATCCGCTGGGCGCAAATTTTGGCTCGCCCGCAGCGGGCTCAACGCCCCACTTTATCGGCGCATTGCTGGGCAAAAGCGCTGGTATTGATATGAAGCACGCCGCCTATCGCGGCACGCAGCCAGCCATGCTGGATTTGCTGGGTGGCAATATCTCTGCCGTGTCGGGTCCGATTGGCGACCTCACGCAGCATTTGCCGACCGGCAAAGTCCGTATCCTGGGCACCTCAGGCGCCAAGCGCAACCGCTTTGCGCCCGACGTGCCGACTTACGCAGAACAGGGTTTAAAAGACATGACCCACAGCGAGTGGTTTGCCTTCTTGCTGCCCGCCAAAACGCCGCAAGACGTCGTCAACCGCATGAGTGCTGCCCTGAAAACTGCCTTGGCGCAAAAAGATGTGATCGACGGTTTGGCAGGTTTTGGCCTCGAAGCCATGTCGTCAACACCGGCAGAGTTGACGGATTTGATTAAAAAAGACACCGCCAAATGGGCGCCCATCGTTAAAGCAGTGGGCTTCACAGCAGACGCTTAATGTCACCCCCACGGTTGCTCACTGCGTGTAGCGCCCTGCCCCCCGCGGGGGCCGCTGCGCCTGCGGCCCCGGCTTGAAGGTTGCCTCGCTTCCGACAACGTCGTCGATCGCACCATCATGAACGCTCTTTTGAAACCATTCCCGCTAGGCACCATGCATGCCGACGAATGGGCCGCCCGTTTAGAGCTGGCGGCCTGCTACCGCATCTTTGCCATGCTGGGCTGGACGGAGATGATTTACAACCACATCACGGTGCGGCTGCCAAGCAGCGCTGCTGCACGCAGTACCCGCGATGCTTTGCAATTTGACCCCGCACACGGCGCGGGGCAAGACATGTTTGCTGCGCTGACCCGGCAGGTAGCGCGCATCGACGCGAGTTACCAGCGGTGATTTGTTGCTATTTAATCAGGAGCTAAATACCCATGTATTTATTAGGCTACAGCCACTTTTCTCACCTTAATTTGATCTTTTCAAGACTGGAAAGGGCATAGTGAAGGTTTGTATTTACGGTGCAGGTGCCATTGGCGGCTGGATAGGTCATGGCCTTGCCCGTGCAGGCTGCAGCGTGAGCATGGTGGCACGCGGGGCCACACTGCAAGCTATAAGCCAGCATGGGCTGCGGTTAAGTCAGGCAGGTAGCGTGACGGCGCAAGCGGTACGCGCCTCATCGTCGCCTGCCGAGATGGGCGTACAAGACCTGGTGATCATCAGCGTCAAAGCGCCCGCCTTGCCAGATGTGGCCGGGCACATCGCGCCGCTGATCGGCCCTGACACCCTGGTGATGACGGCGATGAATGGCGTGCCGTGGTGGTTTTTGCATGGCTTTGGTGGCAGTTATGCAAACCAGCCCTTGACCAGCATTGACCCTCAGGGCGACATCGCCAAGGCGATTGCGCCTCAGCATGTCATCGGCTGCGTGGTGCACGCCAGTTGTTCAGTCGGTGCGCCCGGCTTGGTGCACCACCACTTTGGCGACAAGCTCATCATCGGCGAGCCGTCAGGCGTCAACACGAAGCGGGTGTTGCAATTGGCAGCGCTGCTTGAAAGGGCAGGCTTTGAGGTACCCGTGTCAGAGCAAATTCAAAAAGACATCTGGTTCAAGCTGTGGGGCAACATGACAGTCAACCCGATCAGCGCACTGACCGGGGCCACAACGGACCTGATCATGGGCGACGACCTGGTGCGCGACTTTATGTCCAGCGTGATGCTGGAGGCCAAGGACATCGGCGCGCGGCTTGGCATCACGATTGACCAGCAACCCGAAGACCGACATGCGGTGACGATGAAGCTGGGCGCCTTTAAAAGCTCGATGCTGCAAGACGTTGAAGCGGGCAAGGCGGTGGAGCTCGATGCGCTGGTTACTGCCGTCAAAGAGCTTGGCACGCTGACCAAAACACCCACGCCCTATACCGACGCCCTGTTGGGCCTGGCCCGCCTGCAGGCGCGCGTTCGCGGTTTGTACTGATGGCTGCAACCATGGGCAAACGCGCCATCAGCGCAGGGGCGTTTGCGACGCTGCTGCTCATCGCGCTGATGATGGGAGCCAACCACGTCTCGGCTCGTATCGCATTTAACAACGGGGTGGATGTGGCCACGGCGGTGATATTTCGCAGTGCTGTCACGGCCTTGGTGGTCTCTGGTTTGTTGCTGATCCAGCGCGTGCCGCTGATGACAACAAAGCGACACAAACAATTTCTGGTCATCATCGGCCTGTTGATTGGCGTGCAAAGCTTGTGCCTGTATTCCGCCGTGGCGCGTTTGCCCGTGGCGCTGGCCCTGCTGGCTTTCAATACTTACCCGCTGTGGACCGCCTTGTGGGACCGATTGCTCTACGGGCGCCGCCCCGAGCGGGTCATGCTCCGAGCCATGCCGGTCATTCTGGTCGGCCTGGCGCTGGCACTGGATGTGCTGGGTGCGGCGTCAGGGCTGGGCGCTGCCGGGCAGTGGGCGCGCATGGGTGCAGGCGTGGCGTTTGCACTGGCGGCAGCCGCCACATTTGGCCTGGCACTCGTTTTGACGCAGCATGAAACTGCAGGCGTTGATGGCCGACTGCGCACCGCCTGCACCATGGTGCTGGCCGGCCTGGTGGCTTTGGCGATGGTGGGTGCGCAAGGCGGCGTTCATTTACCCGCGGCAAGCGCAGGCTGGTGGGGCTTGGGCGCGCTGACGTTTTTGTATGGCACGGCTTTCACCATCATGTTTACCGTGCTGCCCAAGCTGGGGGTGGCCGGCAACTCAGCCATCATGAATGTGGAGCCCGTGTTCGCGCTGGTGCTGGCTTGGCTGGTCTTGGGGCAAACCATTGCACCTGTGCAAGTGGTTGGCGCGCTGCTGGTGGTGGGTGCAGTGATGGTTCTGGGGCTGCGTAAAAATTAGCATCCGACTTGGTAAATTTGCTCTTGCAAAGCGCCAACAGTTGACCTATGCTGAGTTCAGTTAAGAAAGTGATGCGGACTTAAAACGTACTTCACAACTGATTGGAGACAGGTTTGGACGAGCTGAACAACCCCTTGCTGGGCACCTGGCATCTGGTTCGCTGGGACATCACCTATGGTGATGGACGTGAGCCGACGCTGCCTTATGGCAACCATGCCACAGGCATGATTGCCTATACCCATGACGGTTTCATGAGCGCTTGCATTGCTCGCGGCGCAAGACCCAAGTTGTCGTCAAGCAGTGTTCGCAGCGCACCGGTTGACGAACGATTGGCGGCTTTTGAAAGCTACTTTCAATATGCCGGGCCGTATGACATCAAGGGACCGGTTGGCCAGCAGCACGTCACGCACCATGTCACCCATTCCTTGAACCCGAATTTCGTCGGTACAAAGCAAATCCGCAAGATGACCTTTGCGGCTGATGGTGGCCTCACCTTGTCAGCCTCCGACACGGTGCCGGGCACAGATGTGGCGCGGCATCACCGCCTGGTGTGGGCCCGAGCAGCCGCATGATGTTTGACAAACACCGCGCTATTTTTGAGCGCGCCCAAACCGCCTGCCGCGAGCGCCATTGCTGGAGCCCCTTCCCTGACATGCCAGGCAAGTACCCGGATGCTGAAGCAGCGCAAGCCAAAGGGCTAGCGGCTTTCAAAGGGCAGCTGGGCAAGCGTTTTGTGCTGGATCAACCGGGCCACGTCAGTGATGTTGGCGAAGAAGTCTCGCCCTACACGCAAGATCCGCTGGGCATCAGCTACCCACAATCTGACATCGACACCCTGTTCAACGCTGCCGAAAACGCCATGCCCACCTGGGCTGAAGCCACACCCGAAACCCGCATCGGCGTGCTGATGGAGGTGCTGGACGTGCTGTACCGCGACCACCTGTTTGAAGTCGCCCATGCTGTCATGCACACCGCCGGTCAAAGCTTCAACATGGCCTATGCGGGTTCGGGCGTGAATGCGCTTGATCGCGGTATTGAAGCGCTGGTGTATGCCAAACAAGCCATGGATGCAGTGGCGCCCACAGCGCAGTGGGAGCGCCGGTTTGGCTCGGCAAAAATTGCACTGGAAAAAACCTACCGCGTCATTCCTCGCGGTGTGGCCGTTTGCTTTTCGTGCGCCAGCTTCCCCACCTGGAACGCCTGGCCGTCCATGCTGGCCAGTCTGGCCACCGGCAATCCAGTCATCGTCAAACCGCATCCGGTCACCGTGCTGCCGATGGCGATCTCGGTACGGGTCTTCAGGCAAGTTCTGGCACGCGCGGGCTTTGATGCGAATCTGGTCACCATGGCGCTGGACAGCACGCTAGAGCCGATCGGCAAGCTGCTTGTCAAGCATCCCAAAACCGCCATCGTTGACTTTACCGGCAGCACGCGCTTTGGTCAGTGGGTCGAGCAAAACGCTTACCCCGCGCTGAGCTTTACCGAAACGGCGGGCTGCAACACGGTGGTACTGGAGTCATGCGACGACCTCGACGCTGTCCTGCGCAGCTTGGCCACCACGCTGTGTATGTTCAGCGCGCAAATGTGTACCAGCCCACAAAATATTTACATCGCCAGGCGCGGCGTGCAAACACCGCAAGGTTTGGTGCCCTTCAGTGACGTGGCTCGCCAATTGGCCAATGCAGTCGCGGCGTTGACCAGCGAGCCGAAGAAGGCAGCCATGATTCTGGCCACGATCCAGTCGCCGCAAACACTGGAATTACTAGCCAATATGGCGCTGCTTGCGCATGAATATAAGGGCGTAGAGACCAAAAATGCGGTCGACATACTGCTAACGCCTGCAGCGTACCGGCACCCAGACTACCCCAATGCACGCACCAGTACACCGCTGATGCTCAAGGTCAGCACCGAACATCGCTCTTTGTATGGCGAGGAGCGCTTTGGCCCCATCAGCTTTGTGATTGCCTGCGACGATGCGCAAGACGCCTTGCGGCAAGCCACGCAGGATGTGAAAGAACTTGGCGGCTTGACGGCCTTTTTGTACTCTCTTGACGAAGCATTTATCAGCCAGGCAGAAACTGCCTACGCCAAAGCAGGCGCGCAGCTCACCATCAACCTGACCGGTCCCATGCCGCTGAATTTTGCAGCCGCCTACAGCGATTACCACGTCACAGGCTTGAACCCGGCGGGCAATGCGTCCCTCACCCATCTGGCCTTTGTGGCCAGCCGCTTTTGTATTTCGCAATCGCGCAGACCTGTCAAAACCATCACCATTTAACTCAAGGAGAAAACCATGGGCGCCAGCGATACCAGTGTTCTGAATGAGATTCCCGTCTTATCAGGCGGCTTTGCGCCCATCACGCGTGAGCTGACGATGGAGCTCACCGACATCGAGGGTGAAGTCCCCAAAGACTTGACAGGCATGTATGTGCGCAATGGCCCCAACCGCCGCTTTGAAGCGCCCGGTCGCTACCACTGGTTTGACGGCGATGGCATGCTGCATGCGGTGCGCTTTGAGGGCGGCACAGTCACCTATCAAAACCGCTGGGTCGCTACCGACAGCCTGCAAGAAGAGTTGAATGCGGGCGGTGCCCTCTGGCAAGGTATCAAAGATCCACCGCGTAAAGACCGGCCCGACATGCCAGTCAAAAACACATCGAACACGGATGTGAAGTTTTACGCTGGTCATTTGGTGTCGATGTGGTACCTGGGCGGCGCTGTGTACATGGTTCGACCGCATGACTTGTCAACCGTTGGCAAGCTTGAAGTGGACGAGCGCCTGAAGGGCTTGCCGATTTCCGCGCACTCCAAAGTCGATGAGCGTACCGGTGAGTTTTTGTTTTTTGCTTATGGCAAGGAATCTCCCTATATGCATTACGGCGTGATGGACAGGCATGGCGAGCTCAAAACCTTCATGCCCGTGCAGTTACCCGGCCCGCGCCTCCCGCATGACATGGCGGTCACGCCGAACTACTGCATCGTGCACGACCTGCCGCTGTTTTATGACATGGACGCGTTTGCTGCCGGACGGCACAAGCTGAAGTTTCACCACACCCTGCCATCACGCTTTGGCGTGATTCCCCGTCACGGAACGCCCGATCAGATCCGCTGGTTTGAGGCCAAGCCAACCTACATGTACCACGTGTCCAACGCCTGGGAAGAAGACGATGGTGAAGGTGGCACGGAGATTGTCATGACGGGGACGCCCTTCAGGCTACCGACCGACATGCGCGGCAAACTGGATGTGGAACGCTTCCCGAAAATGCTGGCCAACCTGGAGCACGACTTCATGTTTTACGAGTGGCGCTTTAACCTGCGCACCGGCCTGACAAAAGAGCGGGTGATTGACGACATCGTTAACCAGGAATTCCCGGTGATCAACTCCTGGATGCAAGGCTACAAGACACGCTATTCCTGGAACATGCTGATGGGCCGTCTGAACCGCGCCGAGGACCCGCGTTTTTGCGGGTTTGTCCGCTATGACCTAGAGCAGAACACCTGCACCAGCTACCACGCTGGCGTCAACAAATGGTTCAGCGAAGCGCCGTTTGCGCCCAAAGACAACTGGGTCGAAGAAGACGACGGCTATCTGGTCGGCTTCATGTGGGACGACGAAAAGCAGACCTCGTATGTCACCGTTTTTGATGCCAAAGACATTGCCAAGGGTCCGGTCTGCAAAATCAAGCTACCGCAGCGCGTACCAAATGGTTTTCATGCAACCTGGGTCAGCGGTGAGCGCTTAAAACGCGGCTACTGATTCGATGATTTTGGTGCCTCAAGCCAGGATTGACGACTACACCTCGCGCGGCTGGTGGGGCAGGGTCACGCTTTGGGACCTGTTCGTTAAAAACGTGGCGCAGCAGCCCGATGCAGAAGCCGTGGTTGATGCGGCCAATCGTGCAGAGTTTGCGTATAGCCCACCTCGCCGGCTGAGCTGGGCGCAACTGGCTGTTGAAGTTGATATTTTTTGTTTGCAATTACTGGCCAAAGGTGTCGCGCGTGACGACATTGTGGTGATGCAACTACCCAACTGTGTCGAGCAGTTCGTGGTGTACCTGAGCTGTGCCCGGCTCGGCATTATTGTCTCGCCCGTGCCAGTGCAGTACCGCGAGCATGAGCTGGGCCATGTACTGCACACCACAGCGGCCGTGGCGGCGATTACCTTTGCACGCATTGGCAAGATGGATGCGCCCCATTTTGCCGGGAACATGTTTACCCGTTTGCAAACGGAGCATGCTGCCTTGAAAGAGGTCATCGTTTGGGAGGACCTGCCGCAAGGCGAGATCAGCAACACTCACAGACTGGTTTTAAAGCGTGCAGCATCGGCGGCGCAAGTCACTGCGAACGACGTCTTCACCATTTGCTGGACGTCGGGAACCGAGGCCCAGCCCAAAGGCGTGCCGCGCAGCCACAACGAGTGGCTGGTCGTCGCACCGTCCATCATTGAAGCGGCTGCCATCCAACCGCATGCCCGCCTGCTCAACTCTTTTCCGCTCGTCAATATGGCGGGCCTGTCGACCGCGTTTGCCTCATGGCTGGTGCTGGGCGGAACGGTCGTACAACACCAGCCCTTCAGCTTGCCGGTATTTCTGCAGCAACTGCGGGATGAAAAAATTGACTACACCGTCGCAGCACCGGCAATATTGAATATGCTGCTGCACAACGAGGCGCTGCTGGCGGGCATTGATTTCAAGCGTCTGTGCCGCATCGGTTCAGGCTCAGCCCCGCTGTCTGACTGGATGGTGCGCGGCTTTGAAGAAAAGCATGGCGTGCAAATCGTCAATTACTTTGGCTCCAATGAAGGCGCAGCATTGTCAGGCAATCACATTGACATACCCGACGCAGCATTGCGGGCAGCGTTTTTCCCAAGGGCGGGCGTGGTGGGCTATGACTGGAGCGTCTCGACAACCCGCAAAATAAAAACCCGGCTGGTCGATGTCCTGACAGGCCAAGACATCACGACAGCCAACACGCCAGGAGAACTGCGATTTTCGGGGCCGACAATTTTCAGTGGCTACTACGCGGCGCCCGAGCTGAGCCAGCATGCCTTTGACACGCAAGGCTTTTATAAAACTGGCGATCTGTTTGAAATTGCGGGTGAGCACCTGCAGTACTACCGCTATGTAGGCCGTTCCAAAGACCTCGTGATTCGCGGTGGCGTCAACATTTCGTCAGAAGAAATTGAAAATCTTTTGCTCGCCTGCCCTGGTGTGCGCGAGGCGGCAGTGGTCGGTGTACCTGATGACCTTCTTGGCGAGAAGGTATGCGCCTGTGTTGTCGCGATTGATGGGCAGGTCGTGAACCTTGAATTGCTGAATTCGTTTTTAACGGATAACAAACGTATCGCCCGCTACAAGCTGCCCGAATACCTGTTGCCATTGCTGGCCTTGCCGCGCAACCCGGTAGGCAAAATTTTAAAACGTGAGTTGCGGGAGCAGGCCAAGGCGCTGGTCCCGCCAACATTGCATGAATCATCTTTGAAAGTCGCCGCGTGAAGCCTATTTTGTTGCTGATTCCCGGCATGCTGAACACGTCATCAGTGTGGGCCAAAGTCATCCCGCTGCTGCATGATGTGGCCGACGTGCGCGTTCTGAACGTACAAACGCAAACCAGCATTGACGAGATGACAGATGACGCCTTGGCACTGGTGGGCGATGCCCTGCCAGAGCAAGCGCTGGTGGTCTGTGGTTTTTCAATGGGTGGCTTTGTTGCGATCAACTTGATGGCTTTACACACCCAGAAAATTCGAGCTGCATGTCTTTTAGGCACCACTGGCAGGCCGGAACTTGCCGAGAGTGCCGCGCAGCGCGAGAAAACCATTGCCGCGATGGAGCGTGATTTCGGCAAAGTGACCCTCAGGATCAGCCATTTTTCCACCTGCGCTGAAACGCACACCAACCCAGCCCTGATGGACGACATTTTGACCGACCTGCGCGCTGTGGGCCCTGATACCGCCATTACCCAAAACCGCGCCGTCATGGTTCGCACGGATCATCGGGCAACGCTGTCCAAACTGAACATGCCAGTACTGGTGCTGTGCGGCAAAGATGACCTGGTGACACCACCTGAATGTTCTGAAGAGCTCGCAGCGCTGATTCCAGGTGCGCAACTCGAGTGGATAGTGGGTGCAGGGCACATGGTGCCGATGGAGCAGCCTCTGGCTTTGGCCGACTGCCTCAGGCGATTCATCGAACGGGTTTTATAACGACAATTGGAGACCGATATGAAGGACATGAAAAGGCGCGGGGTATTACACGCTATCGGCGCCCTATCGCTAACAGCTACTTTCCCATCCCAGGCGCAAGTGCCAACCGGTTTTCCAGACAAGCCCGTTCGCATCGTCGTGCCGTTTGCAGCAGGCAACACGCTGGACACCGCACTGCGCCAGGTGGCGGAAGAATTTAAGAAAAACACCGGCCAGCCCGTGCTGGTTGAAAACAAGCCCGGTGGCTCGGGCATCATTGCGGCGCAAAGCGTGATGGCTTCGCCGGCTGATGGCTACACACTGCTGCTGGCCAACACCAGCATGCTCACCATCAACCCGCATACTTTTGCCAAGCTGCCTTACGATGCTGAAAAAACCTTCAGGCCGATCACCAACTTTTTAGGCACGTCGATGGTGATGGCGGTGAATGCCAGCGTGCCCGCCAACAACGTCAAAGAGTTTGTCGCCTATGCCAAAGCCAATCCTGGCAAGGTGTCTTTTGCCTCTTTTACGGCCGGTAATTCCTCACATTTTGCCGGCGTTATTTTGAACCAGCGGGCGGGCATGGAGATGATTCATGTGCCCTTCAATGGCACGCCACCTGCGGTACAAAACCTGGTGGGCGGACAAGTTACGGCAGCGTTTTTGCCACTGCTGGCCGTCAAGCCGCACATGGATTCTGGCAAGGTCAAGGTGTTGGCTGTGACGAGCCCGCAACGCTCGCCGCTGATGCCGAATGTAGCGACGTTCAGGGAGCAGGGCTTTCCTGATCTGGACATTTATATCTGGGCGGCCATCGTTGCGCCAGCAGGTACCCCTGATGCAGTTGTCTCTCGGTTGAATGCAGAATTTATCAAGGTTCTGCGTTCAAGTGAAATCAAGGAAAAATGGCGCGTGGCGGACTTTGAAACGCTGCCATCTACGCCCGAAGAATTCAGCAAGTTTGCACAGGCAGACTCCAAACGCTGGGCCGAGGCAGTGAAGATTTCTGGCTTCAAATCGAGTGAATAAAAACGTATGAGCCAGCAACTATTCAATCTTCGCCTGCCTGTTTTTGCAGCACCCATGTTTTTAATTTCTGGCCCAGAGATGGTGCTGGCAGCGTGCAGGGCAGGCATCATCGGTGCTTTCCCCACGCCTAACGCACGGCCTATTGAAACGCTGGACGTGTGGATGAAGCAGATCACCGAAGGCCTCGCTCAAGCCCGCGACCAGCAAGCCGGCTCGACCATCGGCCCCTGGTGCGCGAACTTGGTCACGCATTCGTCCAACAGCCGTCTGCCTGAAGACCTGGCACTGATTGCCAAATACAAACCACCGATTGTGGTGACGGCCCTCGGCAGCCCTAAGCCCGCGATTGAAGTTGTGCACAACTACGGCGGTTTGGTCTTTGCCGATGTGATTGACATCAAGCTGGCGCGCAAGGCCGTGGCTGCAGGAGCCGATGGTCTTGCCTGTGTTTGCGCCGGCGCGGGCGGACACACAGGTATGCTGTCGCCGTTTGCATTTGTCAGCGCAGTACGCGAATTTTTTGATGGCACCGTGATTGTCGGTGGTGGCATCAGTGACGGCTGGGGCATTGCGGGCGCTATCGCTTGCGGTGCGGACTATGTTTACATGGGAACACGGTTTATACCCACCACCGAGAGCATGGCAGCACCGGCTTACAAAAAGATGGTGGTTGACAGCACGGTTGATGATTTGATTGTCAGTAGCGGCATCACCGGTACTGCGGCCAGCTGGCTCAAGCCATCCCTTCGTGCCCTGGGCATTGACCCCGACAACATGCCCGCTGCACCAGAGCGCCAGTACGACAGCAGCAAGCCTGTTGCAGCGCGCAAATGGATGGACGTGTGGGCGGCGGGCCAAGGCGTGGGAGCCATCAAAGCCATTGAGCCGCTGGCGGTGGTTGTGGACCGGCTGGCAGATGAATACGCCCTGGCGACAAGGCGCTTCCAACAACTTTCCTAACAAGGTGTGACCCATGACTGAGCCCGTTTTTATCCTCGGTGGTTACCAGACCGACTTTGCCAAAGTCTGGTCACGCCATGGCCAAGACATTTCCACCATGATGCGCGAGGCGACTTTGGGCGCGCTTGAGACCAGTCACATTGGCGCATCTCAGATTCAAAGCATTCACGTTGGCAATGCCTTTGGCGAGCTGCAACGCCAGCAAGCGCATCTGGGTGCGATGGTGGTGCAGGTTGTACCAGAACTGTGGGGCGTGCCTGCCATGCGGCATGAGGGTGCCTGTGCATCGTCGTCGCTCGCCGTGCTGGCAGCGATGGCCGAAATTGAAGCGGGCCGCTACGACTGTGTGCTGGTGCTGGGTATAGAAGAACTTAAAAACCTGTCTGGTGATGTGTCGTCGCAAAACCAGAATGCGGCATCGTGGCAAGGCCATGAGGACATTGACTGCACATTCATGTGGCCTGCAGCCTTTGGCCTGGTGGCGCAAGAATACGAGCAGCGTTACGGGCTGGACAGAAAGTACCTGAACCGGATTGCCGAGCTGAACTATGCGAATGCCAAACGCAATCCCTTGGCGCAAACCCGTCAATGGGCATTTGATGCGCTGAGTTTTACCGATGACGATGGGGCCAACCCGGTGATTGAGCCGGGCAGCCGCCGCCAGGACTGCGGGCAGATCACGGATGGCGCGTGCGCAGTAGTGCTCGCATCTGGCAGCTTTGCGCGCGCGCAGGGCTTGGATACCTCGAGCTTGCCACGAATCGCCGGCTGGGGTCACCGCAATGCGGGCTTGCGATTAAAAGACAAGTTTGAGCGCAGCCGTGGTGCCGCGTACGTGTTTCCGCATGTCCGGCAAACCATTGAAGACGCCTGGCGGCGCGCAGAAATCGCGGGCATTGAAACCATCAACGGCGTTGAAACACATGACTGCTTTACCACCACCGAATATGTAGCGCTTGACCACCTGGGCTTGTCTGCGCCGGGCCAGAGCTGGCAAGCCATCGATGATGGCCTGATTGAGCGCGGCGGGCCCTGCCCGGTGAACATGAGTGGCGGCCTGATTGGCTGCGGCCACCCGGTAGGTGCCACGGGTGCCCGCATGCTGTTTGATGCGGCGCGCCAAGTCACGGGCCATGCGGGTGACTGCCAGATTGAAGGGGCCACGCGAATCCAGACGCTGAACATCGGTGGCTCGTTTGGCACGGTGGTCAGCTTTGTGGTGGCAAGCGGTCACGCTTAAAAAAGACGCATGACAAGCTGGCAAGTCTTTACCCAACTGACTGTCAATGGCATTGCCGTGGGCGCGATTTATGCGTTGGTCGCACTGGGTTTGGTGTTGACCTACAAGGCCACTGAAGTCCTCAACTTCGCCCAAGGTGATCTGCTGGCGCTATCGGCTTTTATAGCCTGGGGTTTGATAGCGGTGGCGGGTTTCCCATTTTGGCTGGCATTTTTGTGCACCGTGATCATCAGCGCAGTGCTGGCTTACGGTATTGATGCGGTGGTGATTCGGCAAATTGCGGGCCAGCCGCAGTTTGCCGGTGTCATGCTGACGATTGCGCTGGCATTCATGCTGCGCGGCGCGATCAGCATGGGCTTTGGGCCCGAGTCGCGCAGCTACGCCACGCCCTGGGTTGGACAGACCACCACGTTCGGCGGCGTCGCGATTGCCAATTTGCAGTTGGTCATTGTGGGTACCGCTTTGGGTGTGACTGCCGCTTTGCTGTTATTTTTTAAAAGCACCAAGCTGGGCATGGCCATGCAGGCGGCATCACAAAACCAACTGGCGGCGTACCTCAATGGTGTACGCGTCAAACAAGTCAACTCCCTGGTGTGGGCGCTGGCAGGTGCTACCGCAGCGGCGGGCGGTGTCCTGTTGGCACCCATCACGCTGGTGGATGTGACGCTGTGGTTTGTCGTGCTCAAGGCGCTGGCTGCGCTCGTGCTGGGCGGCTTTGGCAGCATTGCAGGCGCGATTGTGGGTGGATTGTTGATCGGCCTGATTGAGCAATACGCCGGGGTTTATTTGCCTGACGGCTCAAAAGACGTGGTGGCTTATGTGGTGCTGATTGCGGTGTTGATCGTGCGGCCACAAGGCTTATTGGGTGAAGCGCACGGCAAGCGGGTTTGACGCATCACGATGAAATTTGACTACAACACCCGCTACAGCGACAGCTTTAAATTGCTGCGTCACACCGACCAGCGTATTGCCTATGGCTTGCTGCTGATGGTGTTGGTCGCCTTGCCTTGGGTGGCGTCCAAATTTTTGATGGCGGAGCTGAGCTACGTTTTTATTTTGTGCATTGCCAGCCTTGGCCTCATGGTGCTGACCGGCTACACCGGACAGGTGTCGCTGGGCCATGCAGCGTTTGTGGCGGTTGGCGCTTATGCCCACGCCTGGATGCTTTCCAAAGGCGTGCCGCTATTGCTGTCCCTGCCCTTGTCAGGCTTGCTGTGCGCTGCGTTTGGGGTGGCCGTCGGTGTGCCCGCAATTCGCGTGTCGGGCCTTTACCTGGCCATGGTGACGCTGGCCTTTTCTGTGATTGTCACGCATGTGATTGGTCATTGGGGCTCAGTGACAGGTGGCTTTACGGGTCTGGCGGTCAATGACCCCGCCATTTTTGGCGCGGCCCTGAGTGGCCCCAAAGCGTTTTATTTCTTATGCTTGGCCGTACTGGTGCTGGTCATATTGGCACTGCTTAATGTGCTGCGCTCTGGGCTGGGGCGAGCCTTTTTGGGGGTGCGTGATTCTGAAGCTGCCGCTTATTCGCTGGGCATTCACGTTAGCCGCGTCAAAGTCATTGCGTTTGCGCTGTCTGCCGGAGTCACCGGACTGGCAGGTGCGCTGCTGGCACACCATACCAAATACTTGACACCCGATGCCTTCACGCTGGTACTGTCGATGGAACTGGTGCTGATGGTCGTCATTGGCGGGCTGGGCAGCTTGCGTGGCGCGGTACTGGGTGCGGTACTCATCAGTCTGCTACCCACATTGATTTCGCGCATCAAGCCGCTATTGCCCGAGCAGATCGCCAAGCAATTTGGAATGGAAACCTTTATTTTTGGTTTGATTCTGGCGCTGTTTGTGTTGTTTGAACCGACAGGCATCAATGGTCGCTGGCTGAAATTTCGCGCTCTGGTGGAGAGCTTTCCGCTGTACCGGCGCGACACCTTCAGGCGCGGCAAGCGGTACATGAAGTCGGAGCGTTACAAATGAACACCCGCTTGCTTGAGGTACGGGACGTCTCGCTGTCGTTCGGCGGTGTGCGGGCGATCAGTGACCTCAGTTTTGATGTCCATGCCGGTGAAGTGCTGGCCATCATCGGGCCGAATGGTGCAGGAAAAACGTCGGTGTTGAATGTGGTGACGCGGGTGTTCAGTCCCAGTAGCGGTAGCCTGAAGTGTGGCGATCAAGAGTTGACCCGCATCAAGCGCCACGAAGTGGCCGCGCTGGGCATTGCACGCACCTTCCAAAACATTGAACTGTTTGAAGCTGCTACCGTGATGGACAACCTGCTGCTCGGTCGCCACCGCTTTGCGCAGGGCGCATGGTGGCAGCAAGTGCTGCGCACGCCAACAGTGACAGCGCTTGAGGAAGCGTCGCGCGCGGCCGTTGAAGAAGTGATTGAATTTTTAGACCTCTCGGCATGGCGCAACAGTTTGGTATCAAGCCTGCCCTATGGCGTACGAAAGGTGGTCGAGCTCGGTCGTGCCCTGGCCACCCAGCCCAAGCTGCTTTTTTTAGACGAGCCCGCCTCGGGCCTGAACCCGGAAGAAACAAAACACCTGGCTTTCTGGATTGACGACATCCGCACCGACCTGGGTATCACCGTGGTGATGGTGGAGCATGACATGTCGCTTGTCAGCCGTGTTGCTGACCGCGTGATTTGCATGGCCCAGGGCAAGGTGCTGGCCAGCGGCACGGCGCGTGAGGTGCAAGGCAATCCCTTGGTCATCAGCGCATACCTCGGCACTTGAGCAGGCACAGTCAGCACATGCAAGCCACACGCCCACCACTTCTGGAAGTCCGCAACCTCGAAACCTGGTACGGGCCAGTGGCGGCCATGTCGGGCATCAACATTGTTGTCAGCAACGCACGCATCGTCGCGGTGTTGGGGGCCAACGGCGCGGGCAAATCAACGCTCCTCAACACGGTGGCAGGAGTGATCGATCCGTTCAAGGGGCAGGTGCTGTTCAAACAGCAGGAAATACAAGGACACGATGCTGATGCCATCAGCCGTCTGGGGCTAAAACTGGTGCCTGAGGGAAGGCAAGTGTTTCCGTTTTTAAGTGTGGTCGATAACCTGTCCATGGGTGCCTATGCGCGCAGCGACAAGGATGCTGTTGCAAAAGACCTGGACCGTATTTACCAATGGTTTCCTCGCCTCAAAGAACGAGAACATCAGCATGCGGGCCTGTTGTCAGGCGGTGAGCAGCAAATGCTGGCGATCGGCCGTGCCGTGATGGGCCAGCCCAAATTACTGATGCTGGACGAGCCCTCATTGGGCCTGTCACCGCTGCTGACCAAAGAGATCTTTGTCATTGTGCAACGCATTCGTGATGAAACGGGTGCGGCCATTTTGGTGGTGGAGCAAAACGCTGCGGTGGCCTTGTCCCACGCCGATGACGGCTACATCATGGAGCTGGGCCGGGTGGTCGCAGCAGATACTTGCGTTGCTTTGGCGCAAAAAACCGATGTGCGTGATGCCTATCTCGGCCTGAGCCAAACACATGGCCTGAGCGGTACCGCCAAACGCTGGAGCCAGAGAAAAACATGGCGATAACAACATGACGCAGATGCCCGACATGCTCTTCATGGCTTGCGACACGCCACAAAAAGTATTTTTGATGCGGTGCGGCATGTGGGCCACACAACCCGCACTGCGGCACAAGCGCCGGGGGCTATGGCAAACCACCAGCTGGGCGAGCTACCTGGCCAATGCACGCGCTGTTGGCTTGGCTTTAGCAGCCATGGGCTTGCAGCGCGGCGACGTGGTCTGCGTTCTGGCGGAAAACCGGCCTGAGTGGCTTTACGCCGATATGGGCGCGCAATGCATGGGTATGGTCGGCAACGGTATTTACCCCACGGCATCGCCTGAGCAGGTGGCTTTTATTTTGCAGCATTCACTTGCGCGCGTGCTGTTTGTTGAAAATCAGGAGCAGCTTGAAAAAGCACTCAGCGTGCGCAACACCTGCCCGGATTTGCTGCGCATTGTGGTGATGGAACGCGAAGGACTCCGCGCGTTGAATGACCAGGGGGTGATGTTTTTTGACGATCTGCTGGCGCAAGGTGAAGCCCTGATGCAAACACAAGCCAAGGCGTTCGAGCAACATATTGCGTTGGGCCAGCCCGACGACACCGCTTTTCTGGTTTACACCTCGGGGACCACTGGCCCGCCCAAAGGCGCAATGGTGTCGAACCGCAACGTGGTGTTTCAGCTTGGACAAGCGCCTTCCTATTTGAACGCTGAAGTTGGCGACAGATCACTGTCATTTCTGCCACTGTGTCATATCGCTGAACGTATGGCCTCCAGCTTTAACCCGCTTGCAGTTGGCCTGGTCGTGCACTTTCCTGAGAATGCCGGCACAGTTTTTAATGACCTGCGCGAAGTCGCACCCCATGTGCTGTTTGCGCCACCCCGATTTTGGGAAAAAATGTATTCCCAGATTGACCTGTTCATGCGTGATGCAGTTGCACCGGCGCGCTGGACCTATCGCCGTGCGCTAGCGGCGAACCAAAGTCTGGTCACGGCAAGGCTTGCGGGAACGCAGCACGCGGCATCGGCAATTGAGCGCTTGCAAAGCTTTTGCGCCTTTCGTAACCTGAAGATTTTTTTAGGGCTTCAAAACGTCAGGACTGCGCTGACGGGCGCCGCACCCGTGCCGGCCGATTTGATCAAATGGTTTTTAAGCATTGACATTGAACTGCGAGAAGCCTTCGGCATGACTGAGACCTGTGGCTTTTGCACCGCCACACCCGCGGGAGGCATCAAACTGGGCTGGGCCGGCAAAGCGGGCGATGGGACAGATATAAAAATTGGCGCTGAGGACGAAGTCATGGTGCGTGGCCCGAATGTGTTTGCGGGCTACTGGCGTGACACCGAGAAAACGCAAGAAGCCATCGATGCCGAGGGCTGGCTGCGTACAGGCGACTGCGGCGAGCTTGACAGTGACGGCTACCTTGCTATAACAGGCCGCATCAAAGACATCATGATTACTTCCGGCGGCAAAAATATTTCACCAAGCCAGATCGAAAACTTGCTGAAGTTCAGCCCCTACATCACCGATGCTGTGGCGGTGGGCGATGGTCGACGCTTTGTGTCAGCACTCATCATGATTGACCAAGAGCACGTGGCGCGCTTTGCGCAGGAAAGGCAGGTACCTTACACCGACTTTGCCAGCCTGACCCGAACGCCGGAAGTCATTGAATTGATCTTGGAGCAAGTCACCGCCGCCAATGTACAACTGGCGCGTGTCGAGCAGGTGAAGGAGTTTCGGATCATCAGCGAGCTGCTGGGTGCGGAAGACGAAGAGCTGACGCCGACCATGAAGCTCAAGCGCAAGGTGGTGGCCACCAAATATGCCAGCCTTATCGATGCGATGTATGCCAAAACCTAGAGATTATCCGTTCGTCATTTTTTTCGTCATCTGTAAAACTTAACTTACTTTAGGAGACATTCATGAAGCTTTTCAAACGCATCTTTCTCGCCGTCACAACTGGCGCAGCGCTGTCGTTGGCCCATGCGGGCGGCGTGACTGATACTGAAATTGTGGTGGGTAGTCACATCGACTTGTCTGGCCCGGTGGCTGCGGGTATGCCCATGCTGCGCAACGCCATGCAGATGCGGCTGGACGAAGCCAATAGCGCTGGTGGCGTGAACGGTCGAAAATTTAAACTGATCATTGAAGACAACGGCAGTCAGCCCCAATTGGCCGTGCGCGCGGTGCAAAAACTGATCAAAAGCGATGATGTGTTTGCCATCCTCAACCCATTTGGTTCAGGCACCAACGCCGCAACGGTAAAAGCCGCGACCGATGCCGGCGTGGTGGTGTTCGCACCGTGGGCAGCATCTGGCATTATTCAAAAAATATCGGGCAACAGCCCGTTGCTGTTCACCACTGTTCAAAACTACGACAGCACAACGGCAACCGGTTTGTCATGGGCCATCAAAAACTGGAATGCCAAAAAGATAGGTGTGATTTATCAGGAAGGCCCGTTTGGCGACCTGGTGCGCGCGGGCATGAACAACGCACTCAAGCAAGCCAATTTAACGGTTGCGGCTGAAGCCGCCTGGAAGACCGGTGACATCGATTTTTCATCGCAAGTGGCCAAGATGAAAGCGGCGGACGTGGATGTGATCCTGGCAGGAACCATTTTGCGCGAGACAGTCGGTGTGATGGCTGAAGTTAAAAAAATCGGCTGGAAGGAAGTTAAAGTACTGACAACCCTGCCAGGTCGCAGCGGCGTCGTGGCGCTGTTGGGTAAAGACGCTGTTGAAGGGCTGTACGGTATTGGCGGCTGGCAACTGCATGGTGCGGATACCGCCAACGCGGATGCCAAGAAATTCATGGCTAATTACAGGCAAAAGTTCAATGCAGATCCGGATGAAAATGCAGCCAATGCGTATTCATACACCGACTGGTTCGTCAAAAGTGTGCAGGCAGCGGGCCGGGGTTTGACTGCCGAAAGTTTTTCAAAGGCAGCGCAAGGCGTGGTACATCAGGACTTCACCACCTATTCCAAACAGAATTTCGTGGGTAACCATGTTGGGCCTGAATTTGCATCGATCGACCAGATCAAAGGTGGCAAATGGGTGCAGCAAGTGGCCCCCATGACCGGACTGGTCAAAAATTAAGCTTCATCTTTCTCAGGCTGAACTTGATCTGACTCGAGACGCCTTAGCCACCAGCACACTCAGCCATGGTTTGTACCTACTGGGTGACCGCTGGACTGTGGCGTTGATTTTGGGCGCTTTCATTGGCGTCCAGCGCTTTGACGACTGGCAGACGCGTTTGGGTATTCCGCGCCACACCTTGGCTGAGCGACTCAAGGAACTGGTGGCTTTGGGGTTGTTTGTGCAGCGCGCCTACCATGAACGCCCCGCACGCATGGGCTACCACTTGAGTGAAAAGGGTATGAGCCTGTACAGCCATGTGCTGATGATGTGGACGTGGGAGCGACGCTGGGGCTCGCGTCAGTTGGCCTTGCCGCGAAAGCTGATGCACCGCAGCTGCGGCCATGCCTTTGTGCCCAAGCTGGTGTGCGGCGCTTGTAGAGGCGCGGTGGGCGTGAGTGATCTGGTTTTTTCACTGAGCGTCAATACCGCCCTGCAAGCTGCACAGCCGCCGCGGCAGCGCAGTGTCCGGCTGTCACCGCAAGAAAACACTCAAATGGGCTTGGGCCTGCGGGTAGACCGTTGGTCACTGCTCATCGTGGCGAGCGCCCTGCTGGGCTGCCACTACTTTGACCAAATAAGCCATGTATTGGGTATTGGCAGCAGCGTCCTGTCGCGCCGCCTGTCGAGCATGGTTGATGCAGGCCTGCTGATTTGCCAGCTTGATACAGGCGATGCGAGGCGCAAAATTTACCGCCTGACACCGTCCAGTCGTGACCTGTTTGGCTACATCATGTGTCTTGCAAGCTGGGCCAGCAGACATCACTTTCATCAGCCATCGTCGATTTCACCGACACACAAGGCCTGTGGGCAAGCCTTTGTGCCAAGCGTGGTTTGCAGTCATTGCAACTCAGCCTTACACCCACGCGATGTTTTGTTTTCAGTGGCGCAATAATCTGAGGCGCAAGTCACCCCATGCCCATACCCATGCCTGAACGGGAGTGCGTACAAGAAAGACCTGTTCACCCTGAAAATGCGATAAATCAGAGACCGATTTGGATAAAAAAAGCCCCACGCCTTGTTGACCAAGACATGGGGCTTGCCGTACAAGCAGCATCGTGCAGCCAGTTACTTGCTGGCAGCGCTTTCTGTGTCAAGAGCTGCTGGCAGGGCTTCGAGTTCAGCCGCTTCTGCCTCGGCAATGGCGCGGCGCTCGGCGTCGTCCATCAGATCCTTGGCTTTGCGCGCCTCGTGGTAGGCCATGCCGGTACCGGCAGGAATCAAACGGCCCACGATCACGTTTTCTTTCAGACCACGCAGCTCGTCGCGCTTGCCCATGATGGCAGCCTCGGTAAGCACGCGGGTGGTTTCCTGGAATGAAGCCGCAGAAATAAACGAGTCGGTCGACAGGGATGCCTTGGTGATACCCAGCAACAAGTTGGTAAAGGTCGCTGGGATCTTGCCTTCTGCACGCAGCGCATCGTTGACATCCAGCAGGGCTGAACGCTCGACTTGCTCGCCCGCGATGTAGGCTGACTCACCCACGTTGTCGACCACCACACGGCGCAGCATCTGGCGAACAATCACTTCAATGTGCTTGTCGTTGATCTTCACGCCTTGCAGACGGTAAACGTCCTGCACTTCGTCGACGATGTAGCGGGCCAGCTCTTCCATGCCCAGGAGGCGCAGAATGTCTTGCGGGTCAGCTGGGCCGTCAACAATCGACTCGCCCTTGTTCACGACCTGGCCTTCGTGCACGAGAATGTTCTTTTCTTTTGGCACGAGGTCTTCCCAGACCTTTCCTTCTGGGTCGGTGATCTGCAGGCGGATCTTGCCTTTGGTTTCCTTACCGAACGACACGGTACCGGTCATCTCGGCCAGTGTGCCTTTGTCCTTCGGCGTACGGGCTTCAAACAACTCGGCCACACGCGGCAAACCGCCGGTGATGTCACGCGTTTTTTGACCTTCGATCGGGATACGGGCCAACACCTCGCCGGGGCCCACATCCTGACCGTCACGGACCTGAACCAGGGCGCCGATTTGAAAGCCAATCGTCACCGAGTGATCGGTGCCGGGGATCTTGACTTCATTGCCGTTGGCATCAATCAGCTTGACGCCTGGGCGGATGACCTTGGTTGCGCCGCGGCGCTTCGGATCAATCACCACCAGGGTAGACAAGCCGGTCACATCGTCTACCTGACGGGCCACGGTCACGCCTTCTTCGACGTTTTCGAACTGCGCCTTGCCAGCAAACTCGGTGATGATCGGGCGGGTCAGTGGGTCCCAGTTCGCCAAAATCGTACCCGCCTTGATGGTCTGGTCAGCCTTGACGGCCAGAATAGAACCATACGGCACTTTGTGGCGTTCACGCTCGCGGCCGTGCTCGTCTGTGATGACGATCTCGCCGGATCGGGCAATCACCACAAGTTCGCCCTTGCTGTTGGTCACATAACGCATCGGTGCATTAAAGCCAATCACACCGTTCGACTTGGACTCGACGCTGGATGCAATGGCAGCGCGTGATGCGGCACCACCAATGTGGAAGGTACGCATGGTCAGCTGCGTGCCAGGCTCGCCAATCGACTGGGCGGCGATGATACCGACCGCTTCGCCAATGTTGATCAAACCGCCACGACCCAGGTCGCGGCCGTAGCACTTGGCGCACAAACCGAAGCGGGTTTCGCAGTTCAGTGCGGTACGCACTTTGATCTCGTCAACGCCTGCGATTTCCAACTCTTCAATCATGTCTTCGTCGAGCAGCGTGTCACGTCCTGCCAGCACTGAACGGTTTTCAGGATGCAGGACGTCCTCAGATACCGTGCGGCCCAGCACGCGGTCGCGCAAGGATTCAATCACTTCGCCGCCTTCAACGATGGCGCGCATCAGCGAGCCTTCGTGGGTGCCGCAATCGTCTTCCGTCACCACCAGGTCTTGCACTACGTCGCACAGGCGGCGGGTCAAATAGCCGGAGTTGGCAGTTTTCAATGCGGTGTCGGCCAGGCCTTTACGCGCACCGTGTGTGGAGATGAAGTACTCCAGCACATTCAGGCCTTCGCGGAAGTTCGCTGTGATTGGCGTTTCAATGATCGAGCCGTCAGGCTTTGCCATCAAACCGCGCATACCGGCCACTTGGCGAATCTGTGCAGCAGAGCCGCGTGCACCCGAGTCAGCCATCATGTAGATGGAGTTGAACGACTCTTGCTCTACGCTCTTGCCGTGGCGATCCAGCACTTTTTCTTTCGACAACTGAGCCATCATGACCTTGGATACGTCGTCACCCGACTTGCCCCAGATGTCCACCACCTTGTTGTAGCGCTCGCCAGATGTCACCAGACCGGACACATATTGCTGCTCGATCTCTTTGACTTCTTTCTGCGCCCTGGCGATGATGCCGTGCTTTTCCTTGGGCACCAGCATGTCTTCAATGCAAATCGAAATGCCAGCCCTTGTGGCCAGACGAAAGCCGGACTGCAGCAGTTTGTCGGCAAACACCACGGTTTCTTTCAGGCCGCACTTGCGGAAAGACACGTTGATCAGCTTGGAGATTTCTTTCTTCTTCAGCGCCTTGTTGATGTTCGAGAAAGGCAAGCCTTTTGGCAAAATTTCAGACAGCAATGCACGGCCGCCAGTGGTTTCCCACAGCTTGGTCGATGGCACAAACTCACCTGTCACTTTGTCTTTGGTGTACTCGGTCAAGCGCACGCTGATACGTGCGTTCAGGTCCAGTTCGCCCGCATCAAATGCGCGGCGGACTTCACCGGTGTCAGAAAACACCAGACCTTCGCCCTTGCCATTTGTACGGTCACGGGTGGTGTAGTACAGCCCCAGCACCACGTCTTGCGACGGCACGATCGACGGCTCGCCGCTGGCAGGGAACAAAATGTTGTTCGAGGCCAACATCAGGGTACGGGCCTCCATTTGCGCCTCGACCGAAAGGGGTACGTGGACCGCCATCTGGTCACCGTCAAAGTCGGCGTTGAAGGCCGAACAGACGAGTGGGTGCAACTGAATGGCCTTGCCTTCAATCAAAATCGGCTCAAAGGCCTGAATGCCCAAACGGTGCAGCGTAGGCGCACGGTTGAGCATCACAGGGTGCTCTTTGATGACCTCTTCCAGAATGTCCCAGACAACTGGTGTGCCTGATTCAACTTCTTTCTTGGCCGCCTTGATCGTCGTGGCAATGCCGCGTGACTCGAGCTGCGCAAAAATGAAGGGCTTGAACAACTCGAGCGCCATCAACTTTGGCAAACCGCACTGGTGCAGTTTGAGCGTTGGGCCCACGGTAATCACAGAGCGGCCTGAGTAGTCGACGCGCTTGCCCAACAAGTTCTGGCGGAAACGGCCTGACTTGCCTTTGATCATGTCGGCCAAGGACTTCAGTGCGCGCTTGTTGGCACCGGTCATGGCTTTGCCACGGCGACCGTTGTCCAGCAGCGAGTCAACCGCTTCTTGCAGCATGCGCTTTTCATTGCGGGCAATGATTTCAGGCGCTTTGAGTTCCAGCAAACGGCGCAGGCGGCTGTTGCGGTTGATCACCCGGCGGTACAGATCGTTCAGGTCAGACGTTGCAAAACGGCCGCCATCGAGCGGTACCAGCGGACGAAGATCTGGCGGCAGCACCGGCAGCACATCAAGCACCATCCACATGGGTTTGATACCTGACTTCTTGAAGGCTTCCATCAATTTCAAACGCTTGGCGTTTTTCTTGATCTTGATCTCGGAGCCGGTCAGGTCATTGCGCAACTTGCTGATTTCGTCGTCGAGGTCCAAGCCTTCGAGCAGGTCTTTGACACCTTCAGCTCCCATCTTGGCGGTGAACTCGTCGCCGTATTCTTTGACTTTGGCATCGTAGTCATCCTCAGACATGATGCTGAATTTCTTCAGCGGCGTCATGCCCGGGTCAGTCACCACATAGGCTTCAAAGTACAACACACGCTCGATGTCACGCAGTGTCATGTCGAGCACCAGGCCCAGACGCGATGGCAAAGACTTCAGGAACCAGATGTGCGCGCACGGTGCGGCCAGGTCAATGTGACCCATGCGCTCGCGGCGAACTTTGGTTTGTGTGACTTCAACGCCGCACTTCTCGCAGATCACGCCGCGATGCTTGAGTCGCTTGTACTTGCCGCACAGGCACTCGTAGTCCTTGATGGGACCAAAAATTTTGGCGCAAAAAAGACCGTCGCGCTCTGGCTTGAAGGTACGGTAGTTGATGGTTTCCGGTTTTTTGACTTCTCCAAAAGACCACGAGCGGATCTTTTCTGGCGAGGCCATACCAATTTTGATGGCATCAAAGTGCTCTTCAGGCGCAAACTGTTTGAACAGGTCGAGTAATGATTTCATGAGTAATCCTTCTTTATCCTGATTTAAGAACGGTCAAGTTCCATGTCGATACCGAGCGAACGGATCTCTTTGACCAGCACGTTGAACGACTCGGGCATACCGGCCGTGATGGCGTGCTCACCTTTGACAATGCTCTCGTACACCTTGGTGCGGCCCACCACGTCGTCTGACTTGACGGTGAGCATTTCCTGCAGCACATACGAGGCACCGTAGGCTTCCAGTGCCCAGACCTCCATCTCGCCGAAGCGCTGACCACCGAACTGCGCCTTGCCGCCCAGCGGTTGCTGCGTGACCAGTGAGTAAGGACCGGTTGAACGTGCATGCATCTTGTCGTCGACCAGGTGGTGCAACTTCAAAAAGTGCATGTAGCCCACCGTGGTGGTGCGCTCGAATGCATCGCCCGTACGACCGTCATACAGCTGAGCTTGGGTGCGCGTGGCCGTCAGACCCTTGGCCTTGGCCAGGTCTTCGGGGTAGGCCAGCTGCAGCATTTCCATGATTTCGGCTTCAGATGCACCGTCAAACACTGGGGTCGCAAAAGGCACGCCGCCAGACAGGTTGCTGGCCATCTCGAGAACCTGCACATCCGACAGCTTGGACAGGTCTTCAGAACGGCCTGACTTGTTGTACACGGTGTCAAGCAGCGCGCGCACTTCAGCCACTTTGGCTTCGGCTTGCAGCATGTCGCCGATGCGCTGGCCCAAGCCTTTTGCGGCCCAGCCCAAGTGAACTTCAAGCACCTGTCCCACGTTCATGCGCGATGGCACGCCCAGCGGGTTCAGCACGATGTCGCACGGTGTGCCGTCGGCCATGTGCGGCATATCTTCGACCGGAACGATCTTGGACACCACACCCTTGTTACCGTGACGGCCGGCCATTTTGTCGCCGGGCTGCAAATGACGCTTGACGGCCAGATACACCTTGACCATCTTGAGCACACCGGCCGGCAACTCGTCACCTTGCGTCAGCTTTTTGCGCTTTTCCTCAAACGACAAGTCAAAGCTGTGACGGGTTTGCTCCATCGAGTTTTTAATGCTCTCGAGCTGCGCAGCAACTTCGTCGTCGGCCGGACGAACGTCAAACCAGTGGTACTTCTCAACGCCAGCCAGATAGGCCTTGTCGATCTTGGTACCTTTGGCCAGTTTTTGCGGGCCACCATTGGCAATCTTGCCGTTGAGCAGCTTTTCGATCCGGTCAAACGCATCGGCTTCAACAATGCGCAACTGGTCGTTCAGATCGAGGCGATAACGCTTGAGCTCGTCGTCAATGATTTGCTGGGCACGCTTGTCGCGCACAATGCCTTCACGGGTGAAGACCTGCACGTCAATCACCGTACCACGCGAGCCCTGGCTCACACGCAAGGAGGTGTCTTTCACGTCGCTGGCTTTTTCACCGAAGATGGCGCGCAGCAGTTTTTCTTCCGGCGTCAGCGTGGTTTCACCTTTTGGTGTGACCTTGCCGACCAGCGTGTCGCCAGGCTGCACTTCGGCGCCCACATAGATGATGCCGGATTCGTCCAGACGGTTGAGCTGGTGCTCTGACAGATTCGGAATGTCACGGGTGATCTCTTCGCTACCTAGCTTGGTGTCACGCGCCATCACCACGAGTTCTTCGATGTGGATCGAGGTGTAGCGGTCTTCTGCCACCACACGCTCACTGATCAGGATCGAATCTTCAAAGTTGTAGCCGTTCCATGGCATAAAGGCGATCAGCATGTTTTGGCCAATGGCGATTTCACCCAGATCAGTCGATGCGCCGTCGGCAATCACGTCGCCCTTTTCCAGCTTGTCGCCCATCTTGACGATAGGACGCTGGTGGATGTTGGTGTTCTGGTTGGAACGCTGGTATTTGATGAGGTTGTAGATGTCTACGCCCACTTCACCGGCCAGTGCTTCTGCATCGTTCACGCGCACCACAATGCGGGTGGCGTCAACATAATCCACAATGCCGCCGCGAGTGGCGGTCACCACCGTGCCAGAGTCGACAGCAGCCACGCGCTCGATACCGGTGCCGACCAATGGTTTTTCAGGGCGCAGCACAGGCACGGCCTGGCGCGACATGTTGGCACCCATCAGCGCGCGGTTGGCATCGTCATGCTCCAGAAACGGAACAAGCGACGCGGCGACCGACACGATCTGAGCTGGTGACACGTCCATGTACTGAACGCGTTCGGCGCCGACCAGAATCGACTCGCCATTTTCGCGCGCCGACACCAGGTCTCCGCTCAGTTTGCCTTCTTTGTCGAGTGCCGCATTGGCCTGGGCAATCACGTACTTGCCTTCTTCAATCGCAGACAAATAATCAATTTGCATCGTGACTTTGCTGTCGACCACTTGGCGATACGGCGTTTCAATGAAACCGTACTCGTTCAAGCGTGCGTACAAAGCCAATGAATTGATCAAACCGATGTTCGGACCTTCAGGCGTTTCAATCGGGCACACACGACCGTAATGGGTCACGTGCACGTCACGCACCTCAAAGCCGGCACGCTCGCGGGTCAAACCGCCAGGGCCAAGGGCCGATACACGCCGCTTGTGGGTGATTTCAGCCAGTGGGTTGGTCTGATCCATGAACTGCGACAGCTGTGATGCGCCGAAGAACTCTTTCAACGCAGCGGAAATCGGCTTGCTGTTGATCAGGTCATGCGGCATCAAAGGTTCTTGCTCAGCCTGACCCAAGCGCTCCTTGACGGCTTTCTCGATTCTTGCCAAGCCGGTGCGGTACTGGTTTTCAGCGAGTTCGCCAACGCAACGCACCCGGCGGTTGCCGAGGTGATCAATGTCATCGACTTCACCATTGCCGTTGCGCAGGTCCACCAGGATTTTGACCACGGCGAGGATGTCCTCGTTGGTCATGACCATCGGGCCCGTTGAAGAATCACGGCCGACTCTGGCATTGAACTTCATTCGACCAACGCGTGACAGGTCATACGTGTCCGGGTTGTAGAACAGGCGCTGGAACAGAGCCTGAACAGCATCTTCGGTCGGCGGCTCGCCGGGTCGCATCATGCGGTAGATGGCCACGCGTGCTGCGAATTCATCAGCCGTCTCGTCAGACCTGAGGGTTTGTGAAATGTACGAACCTTGATCCAGTTCGTTGGTGTACAGCACCTGCAAGTCCTGCACGCCAGCAGCGCGCAACTTTTTCAGCAGAACATCGGTCAGCTCGTCATTGGCCTTGGCAATGATTTCACCTGTTTCAGCATCGACGATATTTTTGGCAACCACACGGCCCAGCAAGAAATCTTCTGGCACGCTGATGCTGTTGGTACCGCTGGTTTCCAGCTCACGGGTGTGACGCACAGTGATGCGCTTGTCTTTGGCCACCACCACTTTGCCCGACTTGTCGGTGATGTCAAAGCGGGCGACTTCACCGCGCATGCGCTCGGCGACAAATTCCATCTGCGCACCGCTGTCCATCAGTCGGAAGTTGTCGAACACGAAGAAGTTCGCCAAAATGGATTCATGGTTCAGGCCGATGGCCTTGAGCAAAATCGTGACTGGCATCTTGCGGCGGCGGTCGACGCGAAAGTACAAAATGTCCTTGGGGTCGAACTCAAAGTCAAGCCATGAGCCACGGTAGGGGATGATGCGAGCCGAAAACAGCAATTTGCCCGAGCTGTGGGTTTTACCCTTGTCGTGCTCAAAAAACACGCCTGGCGAGCGGTGCAGCTGGGACACGATGACACGCTCGGTGCCATTGATCACAAACGAGCCTTTGTCGGTCATCAGGGGCACTTCGCCCATGTAGACTTCCTGCTCCTTGACTTCCTTGACCACCTTGGACTGCGATGTCGAGGACTCGCGGTCATAAATGATCAGCTGGACTTTGGCGCGTACTGCCGATGCGAATGTCAAACCGCGGGTCTGGCATTCGCGCACGTCAAAGGCGGGTTTGGCCAGGTTGTATTCGAGAAACTTCATCTCGACAAAACCATTGTGCGAAACGATCGGGAACGCATTGTCGAACGCGGCCTGTAGACCCTCGAGGGCGCGTGCTTTGGGTGATTTGTCGGCTTGCAAAAACGCGGTGTACGCGTCTTTTTGCATTTGCAGCAAGTAGGGAACAGCCAAGACGCTTTCGCGATTGCCGAAGCTCTTACGAATGCGTTTACGTTCAGTGAAAGAATATGCCATGAGTTCTCCGCGTGATGGACTAAAGCAAACTGCTCTGTTGACTCTTTGCCCGAACACAACATGTTCGAGCGGGCTTGGTGGGTTGGCCGCTACCAACCATGGCGGACGGTAACGTATTGCACGTCACCCGAACCAAGGCGCTTTCTGTCGTCGAAATTCAGAAAGTACTGAAAAGCAGACTGTTTGATCAGCTTTTCAGTGCGCTCTGTGTCCACAAGGTATTCCAGGGGATAAGCACAAAAGGCTGGAAGCCCTTTTGAAGAACTTCCAGCCTTTGCAAACACAAGCAATTACTTGAGTTCGACCTTCGCGCCTGCCTCTTCGAGCTTCTTCTTGGCTGCTTCAGCATCAGCCTTTGGGATGCCTTCTTTAACGTTCTTCGGAGCGCCATCAACCAGATCCTTGGCTTCTTTCAGGCCCAGGCCAGTCAGTTCGCGAACGGCTTTAATGACTTGTACCTTCTGCGCGCCAGCCTCGAGCAGCACGACGTTGAAGTCGGTCTTCTCTTCAGCAACAGCAGCTGCACCGCCACCGCCGCCAGCAGCAGGAGCCGCCATAGCAGCAGCGCTCACGCCAAATTTCTCTTCAATGGCTTTCACCAGTTCGTTGAGTTCCATGACCGTCATGCTGTCAAGCGAGGTCAAAAATGCGTCTTTATCGAATGCCATTTTAAAATTTCCTAAATATCAATTGGTTTAATTTACGCTGCTGGATTAAGCCGCAACGGCTTCAGCTGGGACTTCGCTTGGGGCATCGGCTGAGCCGCCGCCCTTTTTCGCCGCCAACGCACCCAGCACAACGGCTGTACGCGAAATAGGCGACATCAAGAGGCCACAGATCTGGGCGAGCAACACTTCTTTCGAAGGAATACTTGCCAATTGCTTCACGCCGTTAACGTCCAGGGTTTTGCCTGCAAATGCACCACCGCGAATGACCAACTTGTCGTTGGTTTTCGCAAATTCAGACACCACTTTCGCGGCGGCTACTGCATCAACAGAAAAGCCATAGATCAGCGGTCCGGTCATCTGGTCGGCCACAACTTCAAACGGGCTGCCTGCCAGTGCACGGCGAGCCAAAGTGTTTTTCAGAACACTCAGGGTCACGCCGTGGCCACGGGCCTGGCTGCGCAGTTTGGTCATGTCAGCGACCGTGATGCCACGGTATTCCGCCATCACGAGCGTTTGAGCTTTAGCTGCGAGGCCGGTCACTTCATCAATGACGGCTTGTTTCTCACTGCGATTGAGACTCAAGGTCTACTCCTTAAAAATGTTGCCGGCATGCATGTTCACGCTTGCTGGCAACTGCCACATTCAGCGATCAACTGTTTTCAGGTTTTGAACCATCAAGCAGCGGGACCGCCATCTGCGTTGGTCGACATCTTTCGACGTCCATTAAGCAACCGGGTTTTGAAGCCTGTCGCACCAACGGTCTTGGATGGCCCGCAAAAGGTTGGAAACCTCTTGCGGCCCACCACTCTGAACGACTCTCTCAAGCCATTCAAATTTTTTACGTTATGCCGTGATGGTTTGTGTGTCGACGCGAACGCCCACACCCATCGTTGACGAGACTGCCACTTTGCGCAGGTAGACGCCTTTGCTGGATGCCGGCTTGGCCTTGACCAGCGCATCAATCAGCGCGGCCAGGTTGCCCTGCAACTTGTCGGTATCAAACGAGCGGCGGCCAATCGTGCCGTGCACGATACCGGCCTTGTCAACGCGGAACTGCACCTGGCCGGCTTTTGCGTTTTTCACGGCAGTGGCGACGTCAGGCGTCACGGTACCCACCTTGGGGTTGGGCATCATGCCGCGTGGTCCGAGAATTTGACCAAGCATACCGACGATACGCATCGCGTCTGGCGAGGCAATCACAACATCAAAGTCCATCTTGCCAGCCTTGATATCGGCAGCCAGATCGTCCATGCCCACAATGTCAGCGCCAGCGGCTTTGGCCTCTTCGGCCTTGGCACCTTGTGCAAACACTGCAACGCGCTTGGTTTTACCCGTACCGTTAGGCAGAACAACCGCGCCGCGCACGACCTGGTCAGATTTTTTAGCGTCAATGCCCAGTTGCACTGCCACGTCGATGGACTCATCGAACTTGGCAACCGCAAACTCTTTGACCAGACCCAGGGCATCACCCAACGGGTACAACTTGTTGCTATCGATTTTGTCGCCGACAGTTTTTTGGCGTTTGGTTAACTTGCTCATACAACACCTTCTACAGTAACGCCCATGGAGCGAGCTGAACCGGCAATCGTGCGGACTGCCGCATCGAGGTCAGCAGCCGTCATGTCTTTCATCTTGTGCTTGGCGATTTCCTCGAGCTGGGCACGGGTGATCTTGCCAACCTTGACGGTATGCGGCGTAGACGAGCCTTTTTCAAGCTTGATCGCTTTCTTGATCAGCGTCACAGCAGGCGCTGTTTTGATGATGAAGGTAAAGCTTTTGTCTGCAAACGCAGTGATCACCACTGGCAGAGGCAGACCTGGCTCAATACCCTGAGTCTGGGCATTGAATGCCTTGCAGAACTCCATGATGTTCAAGCCGCGCTGACCCAAAGCCGGGCCGATCGGGGGGGACGGGTTGGCCTTACCAGCTGGAACTTGCAGCTTGATGAAGCCGACGATTTTTTTCGCCATACTTTTCTCCTTGCGGGTGATAACGCCTGAAGACTGTCAAACAGCTCCAGGCTCCCCGGGGGTTACACAACTCAAAAATGACTTTTTCAAGCCACAGCGCCGAGTTGCAAAGCGCTGAATAAATAAACTGATGCGTCAGGCTTTGGTCAAGCTTATGTTTTTTCAATCTGACTGAATTCCAGCTCAACCGGTGTTGCGCGACCGAAAATAGTGACAGATACGCGAACCTTGTTTTTGTCGTAGTTGACTTCTTCGACCGTGCCATTGAAATCGGTGAACGGGCCGTCCTTGACGCGCACATATTCACCCACTTCGAACTCGACCTTGTGGCGCGGCTTGTCTGTTCCCACTTGCATCTGACTGACGATTTTCTGAACGTCACTTTCCGAAATGGGTGACGGGCGATTTTTTGCACCACCCACAAAACCGGTCACCTTGTTGGTATGTTTGACCAGATGCCAGCTTTCATCGTCCATGGCCATTTCGACCAGGACATAGCCCGGAAAGAACCGGCGTTCCGTTGTTTTCTTCTGGCCGTTTTTGACTTCAACCACTTCTTCAGTGGGCACCAGAAAACGACCAAATTTGGACTGCATGCCGGCACGATTGATGCGCTCGGTGATGTTTCGCTCGACGGCTTTTTCCATGCCTGAATAGGCATGTACAACATACCAGTTCATACCGTCAGCCGGGCTCAGCGATGTGCCCGGGACGAATTCATTCACCACAATGGTATTGAGATCGCTCATTACTTTTTCCATCCCAACAACAGGTCATAAAACACCCATTCGAGTGTCACGTCCGTGAGCCACAAAAACAGCGCCATCACCATCACGAAAGCAAACACATAGGCCGTCATCTGCATGGCCTCCTTGCGTGCAGGCCAGACAACCTTCTTGACCTCACGCACAGAGTCACGGCCAAACGCCAAGAACTGCTTGCCAGTCTCAGACGACATGAAAACAGCCACGGCCGCAACCAAGCAAGCCAGCAATGCACCCCATTGCGCGATTTGACCCTGTTTGGCCAACAGGTAGAAGCTGACCAGTGAGGCCAACAGCAACACGATCGCCAAGCCGAGCTTGGCTTTGTCTGCGGTGGTACTGACCGTTTCAACTTGAGTAGAAGCCATGTTTACCGAATATCCTGTTAATCGCCGATTGCCCACTCAAACATCTGAGCTTTAGACACCTAAGCCCGGTGAGAGTTATAACCCTCACCGGGCTTTTTTAACCTTTTCAAACCACCTGTTGCCGTGACAACAAAGGCATCGGTGGCAGGGGCAGTAGGAATCGAACCTACAACCTTCGGTTTTGGAGACCGACGCTCTGCCAATTGAGCTATACCCCTCCGGAAATCCTTTGTCGCTTAATTCCAGATCAAGCCAGAATCTTGGCCACAACACCAGCACCAACGGTCTTGCCACCCTCGCGGATAGCAAAGCGCAGGCCTTCTTCCATCGCGATCGGGTTGATCAGCTTGACTGTGATCGACACGTTGTCGCCTGGCATCACCATCTCTTTGCCTTCTGGCAACTCGATCGCACCGGTCACG